>CAYLRY010000028.1:0-38334 GCA_964386535.1 uncultured Dehalococcoidales bacterium
GTCTAGTACTAACTTGACTTATTAAGCGTAATGTTATAGACTCTGTTTATGAGTTATAAATCAACACCAATAAAATTGGAGTCTGAACAAAAAGCAATTCTGGAATCCTGGATACGTTGTACTACAGCCGAAAACCGGCAGGTGTTCCGTGCACGGATCATTCTGCTGGCGGATGAAGGACTGGGCACCAATACCATTGCCCGCAAGCTCGAGGTGCGCCCCGCTACGGTTACCAAGTGGCGCCTGCGCTTTGCCCGGATGGGGCTAGAAGGTTTGGTAGATACTCCTCGGCCCGGAAAAAAGCGCCGCTACCTGGCGGAAGATGAGAAACGGGTCTTGCAGATGCTGGATCAGCCCTCTCCTTCGGGATATGCTCAGTGGAATGGACGCTTGCTGGCCCAGGCGCTGTCGTTGTCGGCGGACTTCGTGTGGAAGGTCCTGCGTGTTCATGGTATTCAACTGCAGCGCCGGCGTAGCTGGTGTATTAGCACCGATCCCCAGTTCGCCGAGAAGGCCGCGGATGTGGTAGGACTGTATCTGAATCCCCCGGAGAATGCCCTGGTGCTTTGCGTGGATGAGAAACCTCACATTCAGGCTTTGGAGCGAGCCCAAGGCTATTTGAAGCTGCCCAATGGCGAAGCCGTGCGGGGTTTCTCTCACGAATACAAGCGCCATGGAACCAGCACTCTCTTTACGGCTCTGGAAACGGCTACTGGTCAAGTCATCAGCGGCCATTATCATCGGCGAAGAAGGGTCGAGTTTCTGGATTTCATGAACCGTATCGTCGATGCCTATCCGGAGAAGGAGCTTCATGTTATTTTGGATAACCTCAGTACCCATAAGCCGAAGCGGGACCTGTGGCTGGCCCGGCATAAGAACGTGCATTTTCATTTCATTCCCACCCACGCCAGTTGGTTGAACCAGGTGGAAGTGTGGTTTTCCATTTTGTCGCGATCGGCCTTGAGAGGCGCTACCTTTTACTCTATTCGAGAACTGAGGCAAGCTATTGATCGTTTCGTTGCCGCTTATAATCCGGCCGCCCATCCATTTGAATGGACTAAAGAAATCGTGCATCCTAAAAACCTTACCAAACGTTACGCTGATTTAATCAAGTAAGTACTAGTTCCATAAGTTGATTAATTAGGAGTGGCCTCCATCGTTGACAGTTTCTCTATATAATGTTATAAACTAAGTACCTAGAGGCTCTAGGTATACTCTTTTTTTAGAAGCTAAAAAACAGGATGATGATTTAGATGGGGCAGGAAACTGTCGTTGATCTGGCCTAGACAACGGGGTTTTAATCACAGCTTTATCATGGCAAGAACCTGGTGTGACATTCTCAAGTGATGCATGATTGTTGTTGCAAACCCAGCCAAGACATTTTTTCTGTTATTCGAGTTTACAGAAAGCTGTTTACTATAAACGTCAATAGATATTATTTCGTGTGAGGCTTTAGGATGGCGAAAATTAAAATATCAATAGATGCCATGGGCGGCGATTATGCCCCTGAAGAGATTGTAAAGGGTTCGATCATTGGGGCCAGGAAATACGAGGTAGGAATCATACTGGTTGGACCTCGAAACCGGATTGAACAGGAACTGGCTAAATATGACACCACAGGCCTGGATATCGAGATTATTCATACAGAAGAGTACCTGATAGAGGGTGAACCGCCGGCTTATGCACTCCGAACGAAACGAAACGCCTCTGTTGCTCTGGCAACCAGACTCGTTAAAGAAGGAGCCGCTCAGGCGGTGTTAGGTGTTGGACCCACCGGAGGAGTCTTAACTTCAGCCTTGATGTATTTGGGGACGCTGGAGGGCATCTCTCGACCCATCATAGGCGGTAATTTTTGCGGGCTGACGCCTGAAACAGTCCTGATGGACATGGGTGGCAACGTGGATGCCAAACCGCAGCAATATCTTGACTTTGCGGTGATCGGTACCGTTTATGTTAAAACATTGATGGGCATTCCTAACCCCACAGTTGGTCTGGTCAGTATGGGGAAAGAGGAAGGTAAAGGCAATGCTGTTACCAGGGAAGCCTATCCTTTGTTGAAACAAAGCGGTTTGAATTTTATCGGCAACATTGAGGGTGATGATATAGCGGCCGGTAAGGTTAATGTGGTAGTTTGTGACGCCTCAATAGGGAACGTAGTGGCCAAGTATAGCGAAGGACTGGGTACGGCTATCAGCATCTGGCTGAAAAAAGTGTTACAGGGACAGTTACCGGAACCAGTGATAAATGGACTTTCTGATAAATTACTCAGATTAACGGTACCGGCAGATAGTCAGGGGGGAGGTCCATTGTGGGCTATCAATGGGGTTGTCTACAAGGCTCACGGCCGTTCCAAACACGCCCAGGTAGCCAGCACCATCGGCGAAATGAAAAGATTCGTTGAGATGGATGTGCTGGGTATTCTTAAAGAAGAATTTACCAGGGTGAAAAGCAAAATAACACTGGCTGGATTAAACCAGGTTTAACCCTTAGAAATGAGTTTACTGCACCAGGAAGCAGACAATCAAATCTGTCTAACATAGAAGTACTTAACGGCAGTACTTATAGATAACCGCTTGAACCAACCCTATTTTTTGATATAAGAGTTGTTTCCACTTCACTGGAATATTGACATTCTTTGGAAAACAACCTGAATCCAGCTTCAGTTAAAAGCCGGCCCTGCTGCTAAAACCGGCCAGCCTCCTTAACCGAGTCTACCATGGCCTTGATGTCCTCCAATTTACCCTGAGCAGGGAGCGCCATCCAGAGCATAAAACCACCACCTTTCCCACAGACCCTGACCAAATTTCGATAGTATTCGCCCACTTCTCGAAGGGAACAATACCTCAATGAAGGCGGACCGTGCCCCATAACGCAACAATGGCCCTTGAGTATCTCTTTCGCTCGCTCCACTTCCATATATTCAACAGAGGCGATTACTTTCCCCTTAGGCAACTCCAGCAGGCACTCCAGACGGTCGCCAAATTCATCTTCGAAAAACGGCATTGGGATATACCCTAGATCAATAGCAGCCAGCATAACTTTCTTCAATCCAGGCCAGTAAAAGGTTTCGAACTGTTTCTGAGACATAAACATCTTATCACCACGCCAAAGAGGCATAGCAGCTCTTTTGGGATTACCCCTCCTGGTAGGATCAGCCGGGACGGCAGATGAAATCAACATATCGGCAATCATATCGCAGGCTTTGAGCAGTTTTTCTGGCCGCTGGTACATGTCCAATATCGAGCCTGTCATTCCTCTTAGATGAGCTGATATGACATCAAAGGGTGCCCCCCGGGGCCCGCCGGGATGAGAAAAGGCAGGGAAACCCAATAAAGCCATTTCTTCCTGTGAGTCAACGAAGCCACCCCTTTTTTTATTCAATACATGTCCTGTTTTGGCCAGGGCTTTAGCCATTTGTTCAAATTCAGGGGTGGCAAATTGAGCTGCAATGCTCTCAACCCCATTAATATAAAGCATGCTGAGAGAAGGCAGCCTGGAAAGCGGCTGTAAGGCGCCATAAATCCGCGGTAAATAACAGCGAATACTGAAATCTGCCGGATCCCTGAGGAATAAATCGTATTCATCGGCTTTCATGTATTCACCCTCAATAGCTTGAAAGCCAGTTGCATTTTCAGGGAGTCCGTGACCTGGCCAGACCCTGTTTTTTACATCCAGTATTTCCCAGGCAGCTCCGGCGTTTAAAAAACCTGTACCCATGGTCATATCAGGCTCGAAAAAAAGGGCTGCCCTTCTGCCAGCCTCTTTTGGAGGCAAATCAAAATACTGACCAGACATAAGCAGGAACACCGGCACCCGGTCAGGTTCTCTTAACTCAATGGCATCTCTGATCCTGTTTTCTCTTTCCTCATAAAGCTCTTCCGGCGTTTTGCCGGTCTTCTGTTTAATTTCAGCTCGGAGCATGCGTAGATTTTCATCCAAATGCTCCTCATTAACAGGATATGCCATATATGATTCCTCCAATTTTCCTTTTCTAATAAAATACGCGGGATATCCGGCCCAGCCTTGTTGTTTTTTACAAAAAGGGAAATTATTACTTATTCGTGAAACTTCAGAATACGGCTCATTTCATTTATTTTCGAATAATTCTACAGACCAAAACCATTTTTTATGGACTGACACTCCCTGTAACCACCAGAGTCTGTCCCACGATCTGCCTGGCCGCATCTGAAGCCAGGAAAACCACCGCATTTGCTATGTCCTGCGGTTCAGTAAGTTTTCCGATGGGGACTGCTTTAAGGGCGTTTTCCAGTAGACCGGGAGGGGCATTGCGTGCGAACCCGGTGTTAGCTATACCCGGAGAAACCAGGTTAATATTGATCTTGAAGGGAGCTGCTTCCTTGGCTATTCCCATGCTAAAAGCGATAATCCCGGCTTTCGCGGCAGAGTAACCGGCGGTATATAGTCCACCATTGATACCTGCTCCCGAAGTAATATTGACGATTTTACCGCTCTTACGCTCCATCATATGAGGAAGAACAGCTTTGGTGCAATTCATAGTCCCATTGAGATTGACATTGATATCCCGTTGCCATTCTTCATCAGTCATCTTAAGAAAAGGTTTTGGCGGCGTACAGCCTCCGGCATTATTGACCAATATATCAATATGATCAAAGGCGGCCAGTGCTTTTTTTAACATTTCTGCCACTTCAGCACTGGAAGTAACATCAGCTTTAATTGCCAGTGCTTTTTGTCCCATTTTCTCCACTTCCCTGGCGGTTTGTCTGGCTCCTTCAAAATCAATATCGTTTACCACTACATGGCAACCCTCTTTTGCCAGTGCCAAAGAGATGGCCTTACCGAATCCAATCTGGCTTCCGGCCCCGGTGACGATGGCGACTTTACCCTTTAAACCCAGCTCCATCTTTTCCTCCTTTTACCAGAAAAAATACTTTTCTAGAAAGAATTTCCAAGCCACATGTATTACACTGTCTTCCTGCCGCTAACCGGATTTTTAAAATGAAAAGGACAAATAAAACCTGAGGGATACAGCGTTTCCTCAGGAGCACCAGTAGGTCTTAAATCCGGGTTTCTTTGATATGGACGGTCTATTTTTTTATCTTCGCGCCTAGATGGATCTACAAAACCTACTGCCCATGGTGCATGGAAAGTCATACACCAATGTACGTTTTTTAACTTCCAAACATCATCTTCTTTGATATAATCCACCTCATAAACGCCATTCATCCAGCCTGGATTGACTTTCCCTCCCTCACCCGGAAAGGCATTGGCGCCGAATCCGTACCACCTTCCTTTGGCAGTTTTACCATCCTGGTCTACATCTACCACCCCTGAAAGTTGCATTACCTGGTGCAGGAATTCAGGATTAGGTGCATATTTCAATTCTGTCTCCTTCCCATGGTGGAAGAAACGCCTGATAGCTTCTTTCCCCCGGTATTGACCCGCTGCTACCATGAGGGTTGTGTCAGGACCTTCGGCAAAAAGGTCTACCAGGTCTTCGGCCATCCAGTGCTCCAGATAATATCCGTATGCTCTCTGTAACTTCTTAATGGCTTCGATATCTTCCAACCGCCTGATTTTGTTCTCCAGATAGGCGATCCTTGCTTCCAGTTCTTTTATGCCCATGATTCCCTCCTCTGAAATCCTGTGTTTAAATGAAAATCTCTAACACATTTGAAAGTATCTCCCCGTCAAACCTTAAGGCAATGGTACAGACCTTTCCTCAGATGCGAACTGCGGATAGAGATGTTCCCACGGCAGGTAACATCTGACTGGTCATCCATTCCAATAATTGTTTATTTCGGAACCAACGGTAAAAGAAGATAGGAAGGATGGTCCTGGTCATGGTAAATCTTGTGCAGGGTCGTTTTACTGTTGCATATGTGCAAATAACCGGGCACAGCGTCCATACAACAGAATTCTATCTGTATACGGTGGCCAGCTTTAAAAACATGGGAAATGGCATCTAGCGAGAGGGCATTCGGGTAAATCTGTCCGGGGTTGCATAGCTCCCTGATGTTCAGATGCCATGGTTTCCAGGGCTTTGATCTTTCCTGGTCTAATGTACGGTATGAAGCACGGATCCAGCTTCGATCAGAAAGATCATACTGCTGCGGTGGGCAGACCGGCACCACCTGGCCATGCTCATCCAGATCTCTCAACCGAACGTTCCAGGTGGTGTCCTCCTGATCAATAGCCGCATACCAGTATATGGCTACAGGCCCAATCACAGCAGTGTCCTCAGATAGAGCCGGGGTGGTATATTTCAGGGATTTAACCTCGCTGGTTACCGAGAGGGGTTCCTGTACAAATCCGTCAGGCTCGCCATCATCCCGGTTGTTAGGTTCATCCGTCATCAGTCGGCCCCAGCTTCGCAGGTAAAATTTGGTCCATTGTGTTCTGGCTAAAGGCCATTCGTTCTCATACTGCCATCTGCCTGCACCAGTGACATATAATTTGATCGGCGGCTCATCAAGATATCCGGTATCTATACCTTTCAGCCAGTGATCCATCCACCGGATCAGTTCCTCATTCTGCGCCCGCCAGGGTCGAACGTCGTCCCCTGGAGGTCCCATCAAAACCTTCCTTGGCATATTAACCCGGTTGTAAACCTCAAAGGCGTCACCTGCCCAGCCGGCCAACCAGGGTCCTCCGGTAAAGCAGGGAACCTTTATTTTCTCCAGTTCGATCGCCTTGGCTTGCAAATATTTTCCGTAAGGATCCAACAATTGATCGGCGAACGGAGGATTTTTAAACCAGTAACGGGCAACACTCCAGAAATAACTATACTGGATCAAATCCGGGTCTTTGAGCCGTTCTTCTTGAAGCTTCTCAAAACCTTCTTTGCCCAGCTTTTTCATCAATGCTGACACAGGGTTTCTGGGCGCCATTCCGCTGCCGTTATTCCCTCCGGCATCCATGGGACGTCCACTGAAGATACGCCAGGTACCTGAACCAACCACACCACAGGGTTCAGCTTCAATATGAGGTTCCCAGGGGAAAATTGCTTTCAGGTGCGGAGGCTGTTCAACAGCGACTTTGATTTGGAACATGGCGTAGGCGGATATTCCCAACATGCCTACATTGCCGTCACACCAGGGCTGCTGTGCAATCCATTCGATCACCTCATAGCCGTCACGGGCCTGGCGAGGATCACCGCTTAAAAGCTCTCCTTCAGAATCCCCGCTGCCGCGAAAATCGCCTATTACATGAATATAACCCCTAGGTACTATATACCGCGGATCACCGGCCTCTATAGGTCCGTCCCAGAGTTGTGATCCATTGCCTTTACTCTGAGTCCTTAACGGCAACACTTGCAAGTCCTTACCATATGCAGACATGCCCAGGAGGGCTGGAAATTTTCCAGGAGCATCAGGACGGTAAACGTCCAGGGCAATACGGACACCGTCACTCATGGCAACAAATATATTCTTTTCTGTCTTAATACCATATACCGGCTGTGAACCTTTATTTTTCATTTTTTTCCTCCTGAAATATGAAAAGAGTATAGACCTGTCATAATCGATTGTCAACGGGTATTATTAAGACGAATTCAGGATGATTAATTCAAGATCAAATGATAGGTAAGTACACCAGGATTTTGGTTAGTCAATAGTAACTAAAAATTATTCAAAATAATATTTAAAGAAAAAGAGGAGTAAAAAGCAATAAACTTCTGGCGAGTTTAATCCCATCCTGGCGAAAGCCAGGATGGGGTATTTAGCTTCTGGTGGTTTTAGAACCGATTCTTAGGATTCGTTAATAGTAATGCTTTTTATCACGGGTGGATTGACCGGCTTACTCATGGCTCCATCCGCACCCAGTACCACCTCAACCGAGGCAATCTTCATAACCACATCCATCCCTTCGATCACTTTGCCAAACTGGGTATAATTGGGCATCTGATTAAGGTTGCTGGCCCTGGCGCCGGTACAAATAAAAAATTGACTGCCGTTAGTATTGGCGCCGGAATTAGCCATGGCCACTATACCCGGATCATATTTATGTTTGGGCGGTAACTCATCGGCGAATTTATAGCCAGGACCTCCGGTTCCGTTGCCCTTAGGATCACCGGTCTGAATCATGAAATCCTTGATAATGCGGTGAAAGATTATCCCGTTATAAAATCCTTCTCTGGAAAGAAACACAAAGTTGTTCACCGTTTTGGGTGATTCCTTAGCGTAAAGCTCTATTTTAAAACTGCCCAAACTAGTCTCGATGGTGGCAATATACTGTTTTGAGGTATCAATCTGCATGGCAGGAGCCTGGGTCCATTGTTTTACTGAAACTGTACTGCTGGTCACCGGAGATGCTGTGGTCTGCGGAGGCGCGGTAGTCTTAGTAGCAGTGCTAGTCAGCAAAGGGGTTGTAGTCTTAGGAGTGGGGGAGGTTTGAGCAGCAGGCGAGCTCCGGGTTGTCGTTGTAGCTTCGCCATTACTACAGGCTGCTCCCAGCATTACTAAAGAGAGACAGAGAAAAATCATAAATAACAGTCTAAGTTTCATATTCCACCTTTCATATTTTAATGTAATTATTATATACGGATTCGGGCTATTTAGGCCAGCCTTAATACTAGCCCGATTTGTCCCTTGCTTATTCAGACTTATCAGGGTAATATTGATTCATGAAAAACATCTGCCAGGATAATTTAAACTCCGGGAGTATTTCATATGGAAGATATATTAAAAACTCTTGAACCAGATCAAAAAGACTGGGATAGCCTCTACCGTACAGCCCTGGAATTCAAGTTAGCTGCTCCCTGGGATTGGATTAGTAGCGAAGAAGTGGTGGCCATTGAAAATCAGCTGAATAGCGAAATAGGATTTTGTTCCATCCTGGGTTCCGGACGCCAGGAATACGGTGTGGGGATTTATATGGGGGATGAAGGTTACCAGGGGTTCCTTAAAGTGGTATCCGGAAAAATTGAGCCGGAAAATTTTTTCTCAAATGCCAGTTTCCCCATGTTTTCTATGCTATTAGTTGACCGGGAAACCATGCAGAAGAAAGATCTGGAAATAATACACAGGACCAGGGTACAGTTCAGGGGTAAAAAAGCCTGGCCGTTATTCCGCAGTGTGCTGCCCGGGTATTTCCCCTGGTTTTTGAATAAAGACGAGGTACTGTATTTTATTGACGTCCTGCAACAGATCCTTATTATTTCAGATAGGATCAAGGGAAATGATCTGGTTCTTAACAGCAGAGAGATTGGGAATAAAGTTCTGACACGCCGCTTACATGAAGGCAAGTGGATAGATGAGTGGCGCCAGTCGCCAAAGCCTGTTGTAGCAACTAAGGAGAATGTAATTATCGGAGCAGTAAAAGAAGCCCAACTCCTTTTATTAAAGAATTCCGCCGGTCCACTTGAAGGAGAATGGGAACTGGACATGTTTTCTTTGCCTTCTCCAGTTAAATCTGACAACGGACGGCCCTTTTATCCCATTTGCATTCTGGTAATAGATAAAAAACAGGGCTTAATAGTCAATACCAGATTGATAGAGCCCAATCTTTCGGCTGAAAATAAGCAGGATGAACTAATAAATATTCTAAAAGAGTCCCTACCCATGCCGGCCACTATCTGGGTTAATTCCAAACCGGTGAAAGCTCTTCTAAAGCCGTTAGCAGAGAATCTGGGTATCAATCTGAGATCAGGTCCATTGCCGATGGTAACTGATGCCAGGAGACACCTAATGGAGCGTTTCGGTTAAGGAGAACATTATACCGGAAGTGTGGCTGTTTTTTAGGCTGTGTGTACCAGCCGGTATTCCTTTTGTCCCTTACGCAGTATAAGCGCCTGCCCTTCGATTGTATCCATTAGAGTAACCGAACGCTTTATATCATTTACTCTTACATTATTCAAATAAACGCCACCGCTCTGTATTAACCGCCTGGCTTCACCCCTGGACTGAGCAAGGCCGGCAGTAGCCACCAGGTCTATCAAAGGCATGCCTTCTCCAGCTAAAGCATTTTTATCAGCTTGAATTGAAGGAACATCAGAAAAGATATCCATCACATCCTGCAAAGTAACATTGCAGATCTCATCACCGAAAAGTATCCTGGAAGCCTGTTCCGCTTTTTTCAATGCATCTGCTCCATGTACTATACGAGTAACTTCCTGAGCCAGTTTTCTGGGTGCTTCCCGCTTTTCCGGACTGCTGGATAACGAGGCTGCCAGCGAATTGATTTCTTCCTGAGAGAGAAGGGTAAAATATTTCAGGTAAGATATAACGTCTTTATCATCTGTATTAAACCAGAACTGGTAAAAACGATAGGGAGAAGTACGGGCTGAGTCCAGCCAGACAGCTCCGTTTTCAGTCTTGCCGAACTTGGCCCCGGTAGACGTAGTCAATAACGGAAAAACCAGTGCATGCGCCCTTGCTCCATGAATTTTCCGAATTAAATCCACTCCGGCAGTGATATTTCCCCATTGATCACTGCCGCCCATCTGAAGGGTACAGTGATGCCTCTCAAAAAGGGTCAGGTAGTCAAAAGCCTGTAGTAACAGATAGCTGAACTCAGTATAAGAAATCCCTTCTGATTCTAACCGCCGCTTTACCGATTCTTTGGCTATCATGGTATTTACAGAAAAATGCTTACCAATATCACGCAGGAAATCAGTCAAACTTACCGTGGTCAGCCAGTCAGCGTTATTAACCAATATCGCCGGATTGAGTTTACTATCAAAATCAAGGAACCTACGGAGTTGTTCTTTGATGCCCTCTAAATTAGCCTGGACTTCATCTTTGGACAGCATACGTCTTTCCTGTGTTTTACCACTGGGATCGCCAATGAGCCCGGTTCCGCCGCCGGCCACAGCAATGGGTATATGCCCGAAACGTTGAAGACGGACCAAACCCATGATGGTTAAAAGATTTCCAGCATGCAGACTGGATGCAGATGGATCAAACCCAATATATGCCGTCACCTTTTCAGTGGAAAAAGCTTCGCTCAAACCTTCCGTAGAATCGAATATCAGACCGCGCCATTTAAACTCATCAAAAACATTCATCTTGAATGGACCTTTCCTCATATGGTATTAGAACTTTTTTAAATCTAGCATCTGACTGATCGCCTGTCAACCTGACCAAAATCAAAGGCTTTTAATTGACACAAAAGCCAGGAAGTTTACTACAATGAAATTATCAACACGGATATCCGGCTGTCATGGGGACAAGAGTTAGTAAAAAACCGGAGATTGCAGCCTGCTCTACACGCAATCAAGATCAAAACTGGTGTAATAACTGCGAGGAAGAGAGGCAATAAAAATGATCAGGATTGTACTGGCCGATGATCACCCCGTGGTCAGGAAAGGAATCCAAGCCATACTCAGTATTGAGCCTGACATAGAAATCATCGGCGAAGCTGGAGATGGAATAGAAGCCCTGAATATCGTGGACAAATTAAAGCCGGATGTTCTTTTGCTAGATTTATCCATGAAAGGACTCAATGGCCTGGAGGTAACCCGCCAGCTTGTTAAAGACCAATCAGCCACTCATATAATAATCCTTTCGATATATAATAACGAAAATTATGTGAGGGATGCGCTTAAATACGGAGCCAGGGCCTATATTTTAAAAGAAAATACTGACGAAGACCTGATACCAGCCATCAGGGATGTTAACCGCGGCCGATATTATTTGAGCCGTTCTCTTTTAGAACAGGCAATTAAAGCATATGGGCGAAAAGATGATATCAGTCCGGCAGACGGTTTTGATCTATTGAGCAAAAGAGAAAAGGAGATATTTTTACTGGTAATCCAGGGTTTGTGTTGTTCTGAAATTGCCGGACGTCTCTTAATCAGTCCACGTACTGTGGAAACCCATAAAACCAATGCCATGCGAAAATTGGGCCTGCACTCTTATGCAGATCTGATACGCTATGCCCTCCAAAAGAACTTCATCACTTATGAAAGTTCTTCCTGAATAAACTTCTATTTTGCGATTCTCTAAACCTTTGTTTAGAACATCAGGTGTTTTCCCGCCAGTTCACGGTTAGTACAAAACTCAAACATGGCAAAATATCCTGGCTACTGAAATTGATGACCAGCATATCGCCCTTTTCAAGGATTATTTATAAGTGCAATCCTTCAGGGCCTGATTAAAACACATGCTGATCCTGGCGTTACTTAATCTCCTACCTGGCGTCCTGTTCATTAGAGAGTCTGGAGAAACTTATTTGAAAGCAGCCGGTCTACCTTCAATAAAAGATGCACGTCCTTCATTAATATCTTCAGGATATGATGGTATCAAAACCTCATCATCAATAAACTTTTCCGAACGGGCGGCGCTTACTATGTCCATGGCCATTCCATCATTAACCAGCTTTTTCATCATGCTCAAAGCTTTGGCCGGGCAAGAGGCCAGTTTTTGCGCCAGGTTTCTGACATGTCCCTGGAACTCGGATGCAGGATATACAAATTGCACCAGGCCAATGCGCTCAGCCTCCCTGGCATCAATCATATCTCCCAGGAATAATAATTTTTTAGCCATATGTGGTCCAACAATACGCGGCAGAAGCCAGGTAGTACAGCCGGAAGCAATCATGGCTCTTTTGATAAAAAACTCACCAAAGGTGGCAGTATCAGAAGCTATAATCAGATCGCAGGACAAAGCGATGCTGAGCCCTCCGCCAACAGCCACACCATTTACGGCTGCAATTACAGGCTTGGACAATTGCCATATTGCAATATCGTTGTCCCAGGGTATAGCTTCGCCGGGAGGAGGTCGGTACTGCTTTTGTGAAGAACCGGCCACTGATTTCTGGTCTCTTCCTGCACAGAAAGCGCGCCCTGCACCTGTAATTACCAGAACTCTTACCCCTTCATCATCACCGGCTTCCCTGATCGCCTGGCCAAGCTCTACTTCTATTTCATGGTCTAGGGCATTGAGAACCTCAGGACGGTTAAGAGTTATGGTCGCGATCCCGTTTTCCCTGTTTAATAATATTTTTTTGTAAGACATAGACCTCCTTTCGCCATTAATCTGTTATATTTCAGATAGGCCTGCACTTAATTCTCACTGAGATGAAACCGCTGTCTTTGTTAAAAAACAGGCGCTCAATATTATTTACTTCATTATATTTATAGAAATATACTTATAAGAAGTACTTTTAAATAATATAGCCGAATCATCAACCACAACGCAAGCAAATAAAACTGATTCCAGCCAAAAGCTCCCGGAGCATGTTTGTTTTAATGCAACCGTTCGGTTAAAATATTCGCATCAAGTGACCTGAATGATGAATGAGTGATAGTAAATGGAAAAAGAGACTACCCCGCGGACCGGTTTCCCGGAAGTAGAGGATGTGACATCTCACTGGTTATCGGTCATACTGGAGAAAGTAAAATCCGGCAAAATATCAGTAGCTGAAGCAGAACAGGAGCTGAGACTGCTGCCTTATGAAGAACTTAGTTTTGCTAAAGTGGACCACCACCGGAACCTGCGTTTGGGATTCCCTGAGGTCATTTTCGGGCAGGGTAAAACTGGTGAACAAATTACAGATATAGCAGAAAGAATGGCTGAACGTTCGGATAAAATACTTATCACCCGCGCCAGTACCGAAGCTTATGCCTTGATAAAAACCCGGATAAAGGATGCCGTATATCACCCTGATTCCAGGGCTGTTGTAATTAACCGTTCTCGGGAAAATGACCTGAAACCGGGTATAACAGTAGTTACCGGCGGTACTGTTGATATACCGGTAGCTGAAGAGGCAGGTATTACAGCAGAGCTTATGGGCAACCGGGTAGAAAAAGTCTTCGATATAGGCGTGGCTGGAATTCACAGGCTGCTGGATAAGCTGCCTTTGCTGCGGGAGTCTAGAGTGCTGGTGGTGGTGGCTGGAATGGAAGGCGCTTTACCCAGCGTTATAGGCGGGCTGGTTTCCATTCCCATCATTGCAGTACCTACCAGCACAGGCTATGGATCCAGCTTCAACGGTCTGGCACCTCTTTTAACCATGCTGAATAGCTGCGCCCCGGGTATAGCCGTGGTCAACATCGATAATGGTTTCGGCGCCGGATACCTGGCCGGATTGATTAATAAGGGCGGGTAAGAAAGCTGGATATGACAGCAGAAAAAAAACTGGCCAGGCTGAAAGATATTTTACAGGAAATGGGTAAGGTGTTAATAGCTTTCTCAGGCGGAGTGGACAGCACCTTCCTGGCCGCAACTGCCGTTGAAATCCTGGGGTCACAGGCTCTGGCAGTATATGCTGATTCGCACTTGGCTCCTCCCGGTGATAGAGAGCAGGCTGTTTCCCTGGCCCGCCAGTTAAATCTGCGTTTTCAAATGATCGAGAGCCATGAGATGGAAAATCCGGCTTTTACAGCCAACACACCCGACCGCTGCTATATTTGTAAAAAAGACCTCTTTCATGAACTAAAATCCATGGCTGAAAAAGAAGGACTGGCCTGGATAGTAGAGGGGACCAATTGGGACGATCAGAAAGACTACCGGCCGGGAAGAAAGGCCTCCGCTGAAGCTGGGGTCCGCAGCCCTCTCATGGAAGTGAAATTGACCAAGGAGGAGATACGCCAGCTTTCCAGGGAAGAGGGGCTGCCTACCTGGGATAAACCCGCTTCTCCCTGCCTGGCTTCAAGAATCTCCTATGGTTTGCCAGTGACCTTTGAAACGCTCTCTAAAATTGCCGCGGGTGAAAATTATCTGCACCAACTGGGGTTACCAAATCTCAGGCTGCGCCATCATGGAGAAATAGCCCGTATAGAGGTGGATCAAAAGGACATAGCACGGCTGGCGCAGGACAGGACAAGGCTGGATATTGTAAACCATTTAAAAGAGCTGGGTTACAAATACATTACCCTGGATTTGACTGGATACCGCACGGGTAGCCTGAACGCCAGCATAATGAAAAATACTAAGAACAATTGTGTTCCCTGAAAGGAAAGCAAAGGGAACCCCTTTTTAACTCCCATATGCTATAACAAAAATTGTTAAAAATAAAATTCTTTATATGGTTTAAAGGGATAAAATGACTAAAATAGCCTATTTCGACTGTTTTTCCGGTTGCAGCGGGGATATGATTCTGGGGGCATTGCTGGATGCCGGGCTGAAACTGGAAAAGTTACGTGAAGGTCTGGCTGGACTAAATATCAGCGGTTATGAACTGGCCGAGGAGAAGGTCCTGCGTTCTTCCATCCTGGCCACGCAATTCCGCGTTATCATGGACCCCGAAATAGAGCAACACCACCGATCTTTAACCGAAATACTTGAAATCATTAACTGCAGTCATCTCGCAGGTAAGGTGAAAGATCAAAGTTGCTCTGTTTTTCGCCGTCTAGGCGAAGTTGAAGCGGGGATTCATAAACAAAGATTAGATCAGGTCCACTTCCACGAACTGGGTGCGATAGACACCATAATAGATATAATAGGTACAGTATTTGCATTGGACTCAATGCAAATAACTCACGTGTACGCTTCACCGCTTCCTGCCGGGGGGGGCGCGGTTAATACTTCTCACGGGCTATTACCTGTTCCTGCTCCGTCAACCCTGCAAATTTTAGCAGATGCCAGAGCCCCAATCGTCCCATTCCCAGGGTCAACTAATCCAGGTGAGCTGGTAACACCCACCGGAGCTGTTTTACTCACCTCCCTGGCCGTTTTCAAGCTACCAGAGATGCAAATCAGCCGCGTGGGTTATGGGACCGGCAGTAAAAATTTTCAAAACTGGCCTAACGTTCTACGCCTATGGCTGGGAGAAGAAACACAACGGGAAGAAAACAGCGAACTGGTGCTGCTGGAAACCAATATAGATGATATGAGCCCCCAGGTCTACGGCTATTTGATGGACAGGCTACTGGCTGCCGGAGCGGCTGATGTGTGGTTTACCCCTATCCAGATGAAGAAAAACCGCCCGGCTGTTATGTTAAGCGTCCTGGGACCAGCACATTTAGAAATTGAGCTGACTGAAATAATATTAAGGGAGACTACAACACTGGGGGTTCGAGCCAGGAAGGTCGCCCGCCATATAGCACAACGCGAAATGATTGAATTTGAGTCCAGCCTGGGTCCGGCCAGAGTTAAAGTAAAAAGATGGGGCAGAGACTTTACGGATATTTCTCCGGAGTACGAGGACTGCCGCCGCATTTCTATGAAGCTGGGGTTACCTCTCAGAGAGGTGTCCAGAACCCTTGAGGCGGATGCACGTCGTTATTTAAATGGCTTTAAGCCTTGACACATTTTAAATTGAACTATATAATTGCAACCAGGTGCAACAACTATGAGCTGTTTGATTAAACTAAAAGCCAGGGGCTTTAAGCTGACTCCGCAGCGGCGTCTTATTGTTGATATTATTCATGGATCTGGTGACCACGTCACTGCTGAGGAAATCATCACACGGGTAAAAAGTGAAATGCCCGGGGTTAACAAATCCACCATCTACCGTACCCTGGAAACGCTGGAAAAAACCGGCTGTATTGTGAAAAGTGGCGCCGGCGATCATTTCATTTTTCATCCGGCTGAAGAAGGACATCACCATCATCTTTTATGTGCCTCATGTCATAAAACTATTGAATGTGATGAAGACCTCTTTGCTCCCCTGGAAAAAATACTGAAGGAAAAATACGGGTTCAAAGCCTCCTTCAAGCACCTTGTGATCAGCGGTTTATGTCAGGAATGCAGTAAAAATAACCCATAGTATATCCTATATTTTTTTATCTTTAATTTCTGCAACATGATGCAAATATTACAAGTTGCATTCAGAGAGTTTCCTGTTCAATCAGTTTTTAACATAAATAAAGATTAAATAAATTCTTTAGCGATAAACACAAACGTTTTAAGGAGACGTTATGTCCTGTCAAAACAACCGCTTTGACTGGGCCAGAGATTGGGCTGAGCGATTAAGCTGTAGCGGCTTGCGGGCTAATTTAAACCGCAAGGGAGTAGCGCCGGAGCAATTCTGGGACAACTATAATGGATGGATGGAATGGCAAAACCGCAGCCAGTATCCTGGGCTCATTTTAGAGCGGCTGAAGACTTTTATCAGGCCGGAGAACACCCTGCTGGATATTGGCGCTGGCGCCGGGGCTTACCTGGTAGCGCTGGCTAAAGTCTGCCGGCGGGTTACGGCGGTAGAGCCTTCCGCTGGCCAGTTCAACCGTTTGAATAACAACCTCAGGCAAAACAATATCCGGGAACCGGTACTGATAAACAAACGCTGGGAGGAGGTCAGTCTGGAGGAGATCGGAAGGCAGGACATTGTTCTGGCGGCCTATTCCTTTGAAATGCAGGATATTAGAGCAGCCCTGCAAAAAATGGTACAGGTAGCTGAAAAATATTGCTTTTTTATTCATACGGCCGGGCACGATCTCACTATACTGCTCCGCGAGCAATTGGGTGTACCATCAGGGCCGGATTATATCTATCTTTATAATATCCTTTACGAAGAGGGATACCGTCCGAATGTAGAGATCATTTCAAGATCTTACAGTCTGCCTTTAGAACAGCAGATGAGCATGTTTGCGATGAATCCCGGCTTAACCGGCGAGCAACAACGGGAGCTGTATCATTACCTCGAATTAACCGGAAGATTAGAAAACCATAACGGTGAAATTTGGGTCAAACGCCGGCATAAAGACGCAATGATCTGGCTGGAAAAGGAGGTTTAATCCAAGCCTATGAGAAACAGGCCCATTCGTAAAATCGTTTTTCTGGTAATACTGGCTTCAGCTATTTTACTGGTTAGCTGTAGCGGAGGTACGGCTACCCCTACCTTACCTGCAACTTCTGCCGCAATCACTTCATCATCCCCTGATGTGACTACCACATCTGCTACTCCTGTGACCCTTAGAATAGGCTCTACTAAAGGCTTCAAGACCACCAACCGTTTTGCCGATTACTGGTATGGCGTGTTAACCAACCTAACAACCCATGACAGTCTGATCAAGCTGGGTGCAGACATGCTACCACAGCCCTGGCTGGCCAGGTCCTGGGAGGTTTCTCCAGATGCCAGAACCTTTACCTTTACCATAGCCAGTAACGTGAAATGGCATGACGGCCAACCTTTGACAGCGGATGACGTACGGTTCTCAATAGAATATTACCGCGACCGCGATACATCATCCGCCTGGATGAAAGACGTGATCCAGAGTATCGACGTCAAAGGGAATAACGTAATCCTCAATCTGTCAAGGCCTTACGGCAATCTGCTTACCGAATTTATGACCTATTCAGTACTGCCCAAACAGGTTTGGGAGAAAACCGAAGAACCCCTGAAATATGAAGGTGAAGACAGAGTAATGGGTTCCGGCCCGTATAAATTTCAGAGCTGGGATCCTGCTGCGGGTAAATTCGTATTCACGGCCAATCCGGACTACTTCCAGGGAAAACCAGTTATCGACCGGCTGGAAGTGAATGTCTTCAGTAACATGGACGCCCTGGTCATGGCTCTATCTCGCGGTGAAATAGATACCTGGTGGGACTATTCAGGTGAATTTCCTTACACTTATATACCCAACCTGATCAAATCAGGAAAAATCGAGTTTGCCTCAGCCGGTTTCCTGGGTGTACCAGCCGCAATAGGTTTTAATCTGGACCGCAGTCCTATGGACAAACTGGATTTTCGTAAAGCTATCTCCCTGTCTATCAATTATGCGCAAATTGTAGAGCAGGTCTTTTCCAGTTACGGAACTACCCCCACACCAGGTTTTGTACCTTCCACACACCCCAATTTCGATACTTCATTACCCAAAATGGAGACCAAACCAGACGAAGCAAAGAAGCTACTGGATTCTATGGGATTGAAGGATATCAATAACGATGGTATACGCGAAAATCTTGAAGGGAAACCTATCACTTTATCCCTGCTAGTACAGACAGGGAATGCCAGCAATACGCGCTGTGCGGAAATGGTAACCGGGTACTTGAAAAATGTGGGTATTGCCTTACAGATTAAAATGGCTGACAGTTCCACCTGGATTGCTACCAAGGATAAAATGGACTATGACCTGGTATTTTTCCGGGCCACCCCCTGGGGCACGCTTATGCATGCAGGCCACGGATCTGGGTATTTTGATTCACGCCGCACGGGTTCCGGTGTGTTGCATAATTTGAATAATCCGGATTATCTGGCGGCCTGTGACGCCCGGTTGAGCAGCGGTAGTCCTCAGGAGCAGGCCAAACAGGATCTGAAAATTCAGCAACTTCAGGCCCAGCTATTGCCCGCCATCCCGCTGGCCTGGATAGACAGCGTCTATCCTTATAGTAAAAAATGGGAAAACTGGAAAGTGGACCATATTTTTGGCGGTGTGGTCAATAGCTTCTCCTGGTTCACCGCCAGGCCGATTAAATAGTGCTGTAACCGCAAACGGGCAGGTGTTGTAAGACCTGCCCGTTTGTTTTATCTTGTTTATATCATATGGAAAGACATGAACACCGTTATGCCAGGTGGATTTCCAAGACGGCACGTTATGCAGCCGTCTTTCTGGTTATCATTACTCTGAACTTCATGCTTCCCCGCCTGATGCCGGGAGACCCTGTGAAAAACTTGCTGGGAGAACAGGCCTTCTATATATCGCCTGAAGCGCTGGATATTTTGCGCGCCAAGTTAGGGCTGGATGCCCCACTATATCAGCAATATATCAGATACCTGGGAGGGATCTTCACCGGAGATTGGGGCTTTTCCTATCTGTATATGCAGCCGGTACTGGAATCAGCAGCAGTTCATCTTAAGTGGACGCTGGTGCTAATATTACCGGCGGTGGTACTGGGGGCCTTCCTGGCGGCTATCTTCGGGTCGCTTGCTGCCTGGTACCGCAAGTCTAAACTGGATATGGGACTATCGTCCATCTTTTTATTATTTTACTCCATGCCCCATTACTGGCTGGCTATGCTATTCCTTACCATTTTCAGCTTTGTATTAGGCTGGTTTCCCCTGGGCAGGGCCGTTACCGGAGGGCTGAGTGGGGGCGCTTTTTTGTTGGACGCCGGCTGGCATTTGTTGCTGCCTTTATGTGTGGTTACTCTATTCAAGGCTGGGTATGACTTTCTGATTGTACGTAATGCAGTGGTATCGATCTATGGAGAAGACTACCTTCTTTTTGCCCGTGCTCGCGGCCTTTCGGAAATGGCGGTACTGTTCAAACACGCCCTGAGGAATGCCCTGGCGCCTCTGGCCACGGTTACTGCTATCCAGTTCGGTATGCTTTTTGCCGGAGTTTTACTGGTAGAGGTAGTTTTCTCCTGGCCAGGAATGGGTACACTGATTTATGAAGCCATTGCCGCCAGGGATTATCCCCTGCTGCAGGCCGCACTACTTATCATTACCATCTGCGTCTTGCTGGCTAATTTTATAGCTGATGTACTATATACCCGCCTGGATCCCAGGACAAGGTGATATTTTTTGCTGATAAGAGTTTTGAAACAGGATAATCTGGCTATAACTGGTCTTGCCGTTTTACTGGTAATCGGGCTGGCGGCTTTCCTGGCGCCCTGGACCAGTCCTTATGATCCCTGGCAGTATTATTCTTCCTTTCAATCCCCTTCTCAACAACACTGGCTGGGCACCAATGATATTGGTCAGGATATTTTATCTGAACTTTTATACGCCGGCCGTACCTCTCTAATAGTTGGTGTACTTTCAACCCTGCTGGCCATGTCGCTGGGAACCATTATCGGCGTGGTAGCGGGGTTCCGCCGCGGGTTTATTGATGAGTTTTTAATGGGCTTCACTGATATGGTGCTGGTAATACCGGCTTTACCGCTGATTATACTTTTCTCAGTTTACCTGGGCGCCAGTATATGGAATACCATCCTGATTATTGGACTGGTACTGTGGCCCAGTACCGCCCGGGTGGTCCGCTCACAGGCTCTGAGCGTCAGAGAGTCTGGATATATTGAATCCGCCAGGATGATGGGAGCCAGCAGCGCCTGGCTGATATGGAGGCATGTCTTTCCCAACATTCTCCCTGTGATTCTAGCCAAATTCGTATTGACTATGGCCGCCGCTATGTTAATGGAAGCCTCCGTGAGTTTTCTGGGACTGGGCGATCCGGCGCAGAAAAGCTGGGGCACCATGCTGCATTATGCTTACAGCCGGGGCGGGTTTTTCCGTAATCTATGGTGGTGGTATTTGCCGCCGGGGTTGTGCATAGCGCTCTCTATACTGGCCATGACACTAATCAGTTTCGGAGTGGAAGGCAAAAGCGATCCCCGATTGAAAAAGGCGCTGGAAAGATGACTGCGCTGCTGAAAATCACCAATTTACAGGTACATTTCAATACCCCGGCCGGTACGGTGAAGGCTAACTATGGCATTAACCTGAACATCGAGGCAGGCCAGGCCACCGGCATTATGGGAGAGAGCGGCTGCGGCAAGACTGTACTCTTCCTCTCTATTTTACGTCTCCAGGAACCGGGAAAAATCGTCAGCGGCTCCATTCTATTTAACGGGACTGAAATCGTTAAAGCTGATGAAAAGTCAATGTGCCGTATTCGCGGACACCAGATCGGTTTTATCCCCCAGAATCAGGCCACAGCTCTGAATCCGGCTTATACTATTGAACAGCACCTGGCTGAAACCCTTAACTTGCGAGAACGAGGACCGGGTTTCTGGCAAAACATCATTTCCGGAGGTAAACTACGGAAAGCAAACTATGACATGGTTGAGAAATTGCTGGCAGAATTCGGGTTGGGCGATTTCGGACAGAGCAGCAAATTGTTAAAAAGTTATCCACACCAGCTATCCGGAGGTATGCGGCAGCGGATATTAACCGCCATGGCTTTACTGCAAAATCCGCTATTGCTGATTGCCGATGAGCCGACAACGGCCCTGGACCGCGCCAGCCGGAATCTTTCTCTGAAAATGCTTAAAGAGGTGAAACAACATACCACGCTGCTGCTGGTGAGTCACGATATCGAAACCGTGACCGCAGTATGCGAAACAATAGCGGTAATGTATGGCGGCCGCATAATCGAGCGTGGTCTGGCCAGGGATATCCTTGAGCGTCCACTTCATCCATATACACGGCTGCTGGTCTCCTTTCGGAAGATATCTCGCGATACCGGTTTACCTGAACTACTGGTTGATTCCCAGGACCTGATCCATCTACCGGAAGGTTGTGCTTTCCATCCATTCTGTCCTCAGGCCAGATCTATCTGTTCTAAGATCATTCCGGGCGAATATGCTGCGGGGCAGACAGCAGTTTCCTGCCATTTATTTAACCACGAGGTGTCTCCATGTTAAAAGCTGAAAAAGTCAGCAAAAATTTTATTATACATCACCATCCGTTAATCAGGCTGGGTCATCACGACCACCTGATCAAGGCAGTAGACGGCGTTTCTTTAGAGTTGTCTCCGGGAGATCTAACCGGGCTGATCGGAGAAAGCGGCTCCGGTAAAACCACGCTGGCGAAAACCCTGGTTGGATTATATCGTCCAACTTCCGGCCGTATTCTCTACGAAAAGAGCGATATTTCTTTACTGGAAAAAGATAAATACCGTCAATTCCGCAGGGAAGTGCAAATGATTTTTCAGGACTCCGATTCGACCCTGGACCCCAGAATGACGGCCATAATGCTGCTGGAAGAGCCTCTCAAGATACAAAAAATAGGCAATCAAAAGCAGCGAAAGGAGCAAATAAAAAGGGTAATGTCACAGGTCAACCTGGCTGAATCCTTTTTCAACCGTTACCCTTCAGAATTATCAGGCGGGCAGCGCCAGCGGTTAGCTGTGGCCAGGGCGCTGCTTCTAAATCCTCGAGTAATTGTAGCTGATGAGCCGCTGGCCGGTCTTGACAGCATAATTCGGATGCAAATCCTGCGATTATTGCTTGAATTGAAAAAAGAACTTGGACTGACCTACCTGCTGATTACTCATGATCTGGAAATAGCTGCGGCAGTCTGTAGCCATATTATCGTATTTTACCGTGGTCAGATAGTAGAATATCTGGATGGGTCAGAATTCGAGAAAAAAGCCTGTCATCCTTATACCGAATATCTAAAGAAGGGATCCGAAATAAGCTTTTCTGATTCAGGTGAACATGACCTACATCACCCGGCCGCTGGTTTTCCTGGCGGTTGCTTTTTTGCTGCCAACTGCCCCCACAGGACAACCGTGTGTACCCAGGATTTGCCTGAATTAAAAGAAATACAGAAGGGTCATGGGGTGCGATGCTGGGAGATTAAAAGCCAGTGATAATTATTATATAATTTGCTAATTATACTCGGACTCATCCTTCTACTAACTCAAAGTAATAAAAATTATAATATGCCCTTCAAGACACATCTTGGACTCCTGATCAGGCTTCAGCCAACTCCATCTTTAGTAAATCCGCTTCAGTAAAAGGCAGGCGGCAGGTGTGATTCCGGCAGACATAAGCAGCCGGATGGCCATTAATCAGGGTCTTATTTTCCAGCAAAGCCAGGCCTGTCTCCGGTTCTGGATCGTCCGGGTCACTGGCTGCCAGGACCTTACAGGGAATCCAGATATTAAAGATGACCCATATTAGTCCGGTTGTATGCGGGTGGCAGTGTGAACCAATAACAGCAATTTCCAGCGGCCTCGACAAATAGAAGTCCAGGCTGCAAAGCTATTGTCCATAACCCAGGAGGTAACGGGTTATTGACTGCTGAACACCCTGTTATGAAATTTTACAGTCTAACCCCTGCCCAGATAGGGCTGGTTGATGGGTATCTGAATTAGATCAAGAATATTAATATTAGGTGGTAAACAGGCCATATAAACTGCTGTAGCAGCGGTATCAGAATAAGCCATCATGGGGTCCGGTTTCGCCTTGGCCGCATTCTTAACCAGGTCGCCTGTAATGCCCGGATGCAAACACCCACAGGTGATGCCGAAATCCCTGCCTTCAAGGGCCGTGGTATGGGTTAAACCGATCAATCCGAACTTGGCGGCATTATAAGGAGCGGTAAAAGGCCGAACCCGTGAAGCTGAAATACTGCCTATATTAATAATGCGCCCTCCGCCCTGTTTTTTCATTATGCGAAACGCCTCCCTGGTACAGATAAAAGGCGCCCGCAGTTCTATGGCTAAAACGTTATCCCATAATTCAGTAGAGAGAGTTTCAATAGGTTCCAGCATAAAAACGCCGGCATTGTTAACCAGAATATCCAACCTGCCAAAGCATTCCATTGTTTTTGCGAACAGATTGATAATTTGATCTTCTCGAGTTACATCGGTAGGTACAACTTCCGCTTTTACTCCTTTAGCCATTACCTCGGCCTGCGTCTTCTGAAGGTGTTCCACGCTGCGAGCTGCCAGCACCAGATCAGCTCCTTCTTCGGCCAGACCGATAGAGATGGCTTTTCCTATGCCCCGGCTGGCGCCGGTTACCATAGCCACCTTACCCTTAAGCTTTTGCATGATCTGCCTCCTTTTTTGTAATTAGACAGCTTTTTGGGGGTTGAATGTTTATTGATCAATCATATCATCGGTGATGGTTGAAAGCAATCCTGTACGCCTGATAAATCTCTATCAAATAATCACGAGCAGGCACGAGGCTATAACTCTGGTTTGGTAAAAAAAGCAGGATCAGGCAACTCTTAATGTTATTAAAACATGACTTATCTGAATCCACCAATTAGTAGCCGTTAATGAATGAAAGTTTATGTAGGACCAGTAGAAATAACGCAGACTCAATGAACTCAGTCAGATGGTGGATTTTGGGCAAATTTTGACCTTTAAGCTAAATATGATATGATTTCAATATCCCCACCTGGATTATGCAGCCGCATAAATAATGGACAGCGTGTTACAGGTGATGGTTCAGGTATTTGGAGTTAAACGTTCAGGATGTTTTATTAAAGTATATACCTCTCTTTAACCTATGTTTCAAATTTCCGGTTTGTCCGTGTAATAATATGGAGATAATATGCGTGTATATTTGACGGATACCACTCTGCGGGATGCTCATCAGTCATTGATCGCTACCCGCATGCGCACACGGGACATGCTCCCCGTGGCTGCCAAGCTGGATAAAGTAGGCTTCTTTTCCCTTGAGGTCTGGGGTGGCGCCACCTTCGATACCTGCATTCGGTTTCTGAATGAAGATCCCTGGGAAAGATTACGTTTACTACGGGAAAAAATCCCCAATACCAGTTTGCAGATGCTGCTGCGAGGGCAGAACCTGGTAGGTTACCGTCATTATGCTGATGACGTGGTAGATGAATTTGTACGTCTGTCCGTAAAAAACGGCATTGATATTTTTCGTATTTTTGATGCTCTGAATGACATCCGTAACATGGAACCGTCCATCCGGGCCGGTAAGAAGTACCGGGCACATGTACAGGGCACTATCTGTTACACAATTAGCCCTGTCCATTCCAATGAAAGCTTTGCTCAGATGGCGATGGAACTGGAAAATCTAGGGTGTGATTCCATTTGCATTAAAGATATGGCCGGGCTGATCGCACCCGAAGTAGCCGCCGAACTGGTTAAGGCTATCAAGAGCCGTGTGCATATACCCCTGGATCTCCATTCTCATTGCTCCAGCGGTATGGCCCCTATGGCTTATTACACGGCTGCGCAGGCCGGTGTTGATATCCTGGATACCGCTTTTTCTCCCTTTGCCTGGGGCACCTCTCAGCCGCCTACCGAAAGCATGGCTGCGGCGCTTCAGGATACTCCTTACGCGACCGGGCTGAATCTACAACTTTTATATGAGATAGGTGAGCAATTTGCCTCTATTAGTGAAAAATACCGTATGTTGCTGACCTCCGAGGCTACCCGTCCCAGCGTCAACGTACTTTTACACCAGATACCCGGTGGTATGCTTTCCAACCTCGTCAGCCAGCTACGTGAACAGAATGCCCTGAACAAGCTGGGTGAAGTGCTGGAGGAAGTGCCAAGGGTGCGGGCTGATCTGGGGTATCCGCCTCTGGTGACTCCTACATCACAGGTAGTAGGAATTCAGGCAGTGCTTAATGTTCTGGCCGGAGGGCGTTATAAAAGGGTAACCAAAGAAGTAAAAGACTATCTACTGGGCTACTATGGCCGGGCTCCGGGGCCAGTCAATGAAGAAATACGCAGCATGATCATCGGAGATGCCTCAGCGATAGGCGTACGGCCAGCCGAGCTGCTGCCGCCCGAGCTGGAAAAGTTACGCTCTGATGCACATAAGCTGGGTATATTACACCAGGAAGAAGACCTGATCACATATGCCCTGAATCCGCAGGTAGCCGTGAAGTTCCTGCGCGGCGAAGTGAAAGAAGAATCGCTTCAGCAGATTAGCAGGCCACAGCCTTCAGATTCCACGATTTCTGCTTTCCCGTCTGAATTCAGTGTAGACGTGGACGGTGAAGTTTTTAATGTTAAAATTGCCTCTGTGATGGGACAGCCGGTCGAAGTCTCCAAATCAACCAAAAAGCAGGGTGAGATGGTCAAAGGTGCCATCATTTCACCCATGTCCGGCATGGTACTTTCCATCAAGGTAAAAGTCGGCGACCGGATAAAAGAAGGCGACCTGGTAGCCATGATCGAAGCCATGAAAATGCAGAATGAAGTACGCTCACCTTATAACGGTGTAGTTAAAGAAATTATGTCCTTTGGAAGTGAAGTTGTCAGCACAGGAGATACTCTAATGGTGGTGGAGCCTGATGAAAAATGAAATTTCCAAGGTTCTGGTAGCTAACCGGGGGGAAATTGCCATCCGCATAATGCGCGCTTGCCGGGAACTAGGGCTGACTTCTGTTGCAGTATATTCGGCTGCTGATGAAAATGCCCTTTTTGCCAAATACGCTTCAGAAGCATATTATATCGGCGCTGCCCCAGCCACTGAAAGTTATTTAAACATCAAGAAACTGATCGAAGTAGCCCAGAAGTGCGGTGCGCAGGCCATTCATCCCGGCTACGGCTTCCTGGCGGAGAACCCCAATTTCGCTTATGCCTGTGAAAGAGCGGGGATAAAATTCGTAGGCCCCTCCAGTAAAGTCATTGAACTGATGGGGAATAAGATCATTGCCAAACAGGAAATGAGAAGGATTAATGTTCCTGTTATTCCAGGGACAGAAGACTGCATCAAAGACTTCGAACAGGCGCGAGAAGTCGCCCGTAAATACGGATTTCCCCTTCTGGTCAAACCATCTTCCGGAGGAGGCGGCATCGGTATGGCACGGGCCAATTCGGAAGAAGAACTGAAACAGGCCGTGGAATCTTCACGCGCTATTGCCCTTAAGACTTTTGGCGATGGCGATTTGTATATCGAAAAGTATCTGGTTAATCCAAGGCATATTGAATTTCAAATATTGGGCGATGCTTACGGTAATGTAATCCATCTGGGCGAACGCGAATGCTCTATCCAGAGAAGGCATCAGAAATTGATCGAGGAATCACCCTCACCAGCTCTGACCCCTGAGTTACGCCATGAAATGGGCGAAAATGCGGTAAAAATAGGCAAATCTATCAATTATGAAGGCCCTGGGACCATGGAATTCCTTTTTGCAGGCGGCCAATATTATTTTGTAGAAGCCAATACCCGTATTCAAGTGGAACACCCCGTTACTGAGATGGTGACAGGCGTGGATATTGTTAAAGAGCAATTGCGTATTGCAATGGGAGAGCCTTTGAGCATAAAACAGGACGATATTAAGCCCCGCGGATGGGCTATTGAATGCCGGATCAATGCAGAAGACCCTTTGCATAACTTTGCCCCATCTCCCGGTAAGCTCAGCGGGTACCGCTCTCCAGGCGGGATAGGTATACGCGTTGACAGCGGTGTCTATAACCGCTATGTCATACCTCCCTACTACGATCCTATGATATCTAAACTGGTAGCCTGGGGTCGTGACCGCACTGAAGCCATTGCCCGGATGCAGCGAGCACTGTACGAGTATATTATCGTGGGAGTTAAGACCAACATTCCCTTCCATAAAGCGGTTATGGAGAATCCCCGTTTTTTTGCAGGAGACCTGAGTACATCCTTCATCGAAAAAGAGACCACCTTGCTGGAGGATATGAAAAATATTATGTCCCGTGAGCAGGCTCTGGAAGAGAAACTGTCCGCTATTTTTGAACCGAAGAAAAGAGCGGCAGCCATAGCTGCGGTAATGGCAGTGGTCTCGCAAAACAGGAAACAGCAGGCTCATGAAGATTAGTTACCGTTGTTTTTCCAGAATTTGTCCTGTTCTTCTGCTGAAGCACTTAGAGTCTGGAACATCCGGTAATAGAGGCCACGTTTAGCCATTAGATCATGGTGATTACCTGACTCAATAATGTCGCCGTGTTCCAGGATCACTATACGGTCTGCATGGGTTATTGTGGATAATCTATGGGCGATTACCACTACGGTCCTCCCTCTGGATAAATTACGCAAGGATGCCTGCATAATCCGTTCCGTATTGGTATCCACACTGGAAGTGGCTTCATCCAGAATCATAATTGGAGGATTACAGAGGATGGCCCGGGCCAAACAAATAAGCTGACGCTGGCCGGCGCTGAGGCTGGAGCCTCTTTCTCCAACAGGAGTATCGTAGCCTTTCTCCAGACGCATTATCAATTCATGAGCTCCGGCTGCTTTTGCTGCCGTGACAATTTCTTCATGCGTTGCCTCCAGGCGTCCGTAGCGTATATTCTCTTCCACAGTGCCAGAAAACAGGAATGGATCCTGAGGCACAATGCCAATCTGGCTTCTTAGAGAATCCTGTGTTACATCCGATACCCGGTAGCCATCCACCAGGAGTTCTCCGGAGTCAATATCATAATAACGCGCTATCAGACCGGTAAGGCTGCTTTTCCCGGCCCCTGTCCTCCCAGCGATTGCCACAGTCTCCCCAGAATGGATCTCAAGGTTAATATTGTGTAAAATTTCTTTTCCGGGTTCGTAGGAGAAAGAGACATCGCGAAAAGAGATGTCTCCCTTGATAGGCGGTAGTTTTACTGCCTGAGTTTTATCTTCCATCTCAGGTTTCACATCCAATAATTCCAGGACGCGGGAGCCGGATGCCGTAGCCCGCTGGATTTCTGTATACATCATTATTATTTCCATGACCGGAGCAAAAAAACGCTGTATATACAGTAAAAAAGCCATCAATACGCCGACCTGCATGGTCCCACTCTGTATGCGGAAACCACCAAAGACAAGCACCAAGGCAAAAGCGATATTGGTCAGAATAGTAACAGTGGGCATCATAAAAGCCTGCAGCCGGGCAGCCTCTTTATTGGCGTCCAGATGAACTCTATTAACTTTATCAAACTGTTTCAGGTTTTCTTTTTCGCGAGACATGCTCTGAGTCACCCGTACACCGGAAATACTCTCCTGAAGGTTATCATTAACCACTGAAATAGCCTGGCGCACCTTTATAAAAGCCCGTCTGGCATGCCATTGCCAGAAATATAATATTATTCCTAAAACCGGTACTACAGTCAGAGCTATTAAGGCCAGCTCCAGATTCATCAACATCATGACTACGGCGATGGCTATTAACAGCAACAAGTTGGCAGCCAGGCTAACGATATCCTGAGTCATCAGCGTTTGTAACTGGTCTACATCGTTCTGGACGCGGGACATCAATTTCCCCACTTTGTTACGGTCAAAAAAGCTCATGGATAGACCCTGAAGATGGTCGAAAAGCTGGGTACGCAATTTATAGATAATACCCTGGCCAGCAAAAGTTAGATGCAGGGTCTCAAGGTAGGTGCCGAACCACATAAGTAGTGAAAAAGCTACGTAAATAAGGCAAATTACTGTGAGTCCGTTAAAATTCTTGTTCAGAATATAATCATTGGTAGCCATAGCCACCAGATACGGCATGCCCAGAGTCATTCCTGTGCGGATAATTGTGCCAGCCACGCCCAGGGCAATATGGCCTTTTACCCATTTCATATAAACAGGCAACCGGCGCATTACCTTAGCGTCGTATATTTTTCCTAGTGAATCATCATCACCGGCATCGATAGCTCCGCGTAAACGAGATCCAGGACCACCCTGACCGCCGTGTCCTCCGCCACCGAAGCCCCCCGGTCCACCACCATGAAACATACTTATTACTCCAAAAGATGATAAAAAGTCCGGCAATCAGCCTTCAGTCATCGGTCGTCGCCGATCACTTCAAGGTTTACTGCCATATATTTGATGTTGATTTTTTCAAATTTTCAACTTTGCTGAATTATTTTCTTCTTCTGTTGCTTCCAATTGTGTTAAATAAGTTTGCCTGTACAACCCATTCAACGCCATCAACTCGTCATGTTTTCCCTGTTCCACAATCCTTCCGTCCTTTAACATGAGAATGAGGTCTGCATTTTTAATAATAGGCAGCCGGTGGGTAATAATAAAAGTAGTGCGTCCTTTAATAAGCCTGTCCAGCGCCATACGGATCAGGTGTTCTGTTTCTGCGTCCACGCTGGACATAGAGTCATCCAGGATTAATATAGCCGGATCCATCAGCAAAGCCCGGGCAATAACAATTCTTTGTTTTTCTCCACCCGAAAGAGTTAAACCTCGTTCTCCAACCCAGGTTTCATAGCCCTGCGGCAAACTTTGAATAAAATCATGAATCTGCGCCGCCTTGGCTGCGGTTATAATCTGTTCCTGAGTAGCCTGAGGCATGCCGTAGGCTATATTACTGCGAATAGTATTGGAAAACAGGAAGACATCTTGCTGAGCGATGCCGACATTGCGTCGTAAAGATGCAACAGTTAAATCTCTTACATCAATCCCGTCCACCAGTACCCTACCTCCGGTGACATCATAAAAACGGGAAATCAGATTGGCCAGGGTACTTTTGCCGCTGCCTGATCCTCCCAGCAAAGCTACGGTCTGGCCAGGCATGACTTTAAAGCTGATCCCCTTTAGTGCCGGGCTTACTGAGTTGTATCCGAAGCTTACATTATCAAAGGTCACAGCACCTTGCAGTCTGCCGATCTCCCTGGCATCCGGCCTGTCCTTGACGGTTGATTCAGCATCCAGCACTTCCAAAATGCGCTGCCCTGCAGAGACCGTACGGGAATAAAGATTGGTAATCATACCCAACCGCCGGATGGGCATGGCCAGGCTGCCCAGGTATAGTATAAACTGAGTAACCCCCCCTAAAGTAAGGTCTCCGTTGATAACTTCACGGCCACCGTACCATAAAATCAAGGCTGTGGGAACACTTAATAAAAACACCATTAAAGGCATATTAAAGGCAGTTAACCTGGCTGCTTGCACCTGTGCGTCATACAGTTTCTGAGCATCAACCGAAAATTTACGGCTTTCCTCATTCTGACGGGAAAAGGCTTTGATCACCCGGATACCCATCAAACTTTCCTGAAGTATATTACCCATGGTGCCCATCAATTGCTGTACTTTAAGCCAGACCGGCCTCAGCCGGGCGCTGACATCAATGGTCCTCCAGGCCACCAGCGGTACAAAAGCCAGAGTCATTAATGCCAGTTTCCAATTAAGTATAATTAAAAGAACTGTGATGCTGCCTACCTGTAAGACGATCCCGGCCAGCCCCAACAACCCCATAGCCAGGAACATCCTCACTGCTTCTACATCCACCGTTGCCCGGGACATCAATTGCCCTGTCTGGTTTTTATCATGGTAGGCAAAACTTAGACGTTGTAAGCGGTCATACATGGCATTTCTTATATCATAAGATGCCTGCTGTGAAACCACCTGGGTAAGATACGTATTACCGTAACCAGCCAGGCCGTTAACAATACTGGCCACTACAATGCCAACTGCCGTAATAATAACGGCGGTTTGCGAACCGGAAGAAAGCACGGTATCAATACCTTGCCCTAAAAAACGGGGCACCAGCAGGGTAGCCGCCATGCTGATGAGCAGGCAAATGAAAGCTAGCAGCATTCCCACCCAATATTTTTTTACAAAAGGTAATAAGCGAAAAACTATTTTCATATAATATTTGCGTCTTACAGGCACAGAGTCACAGGTTACTGCCCTTTCTCAACACCCTCATTCCCAAGAATATTCTCCATCTCTTCCTGAGCGTGTACTAGCAATGCCTGTATACGTTTCAACTTTTCCGGCTTAAGGCGGCGCATCTCCCAGTTCAGTAATTCTGAAAGCCGGGCCAATTCCCGCATGGTTTTCCGTATTTCTTCCGCATTTTCAGGATTTTCAAAATCATTCAAACGTTCATTGATTTCTTTCTCCAGAGATGCGTTTTCTGCCAGAAATAGACGGCCCTCTTCAGTAATGGTATAGACTTTACGGCCATCCCTTTCCACACAGGTTACATATCCCATTTTTTCCAGCCTTCCCAGCCTGGGATAGACTGTCCCCGGACTGGGTACATAAAAACCATGAAAGCGGTGCCCCAGTGCACGTATTATTTCATACCCATGACATGGTTTATCTTGTAAGTATTGCAGGACTATGTATTTAAAAAGACCTCTACGGAAGGGCACCTCCTGACGTATTTGTTGCGGAAAAGAATATTTATTTATCATGATAATATTTCCCAGATATATTATCGAGTTATTATTCGATATATCGAATTATATCACGTTGAAAAAGTAATGTAAACTGTAATTGAGGAAAAATAGCGTCAAATGGGTGATGCTCATTTACGAGAAATCCCGGAGACATTGACGACTCCTGAAGAATAAAGGCTATAATTGATGTTGAAAAATGCATGGGTTGCGGCGCCTGTATTCTGGAATATAGAGCCAAAACCCTGACTTTCGAACAGGTAATACCTCCGAGTTTATTCCGCCCAGGCCTCGCTCTATATGGGCTTAATGAACCTCAATTAGAAATATCACTCCGGATGGATAAATACACAGCCATTTGACCTTTATTGTATCAGGCTTACCAAATTTGCTTATATTCAATTAGTAAAAAGCCCTTACGGTTGCGCCTGCAAACCTTTATTGATACAATAATCACAGCCTCTTCGCAACCGGCGAAGGGCTTTTGCATAACAGGAGATTTGAACGTGATGGTGGATAAATATAACCCACAAGAAATAGAAAAAAAGTGGCAGGCTAAATGGGCTGCCGATAAACTCTACGAGGTCAGGGAAGACAGCAGCAAACCCAAGTGGTATGCCCTAACAATGTTTCCTTACACATCAGGAGACCTGCATATAGGACACTGGTATGCCATGGCGCCTTCAGACGTACACGCCCGTTTTAAAAGGATGCAGGGTTTTAATGTTTTGCATCCTATCGGTTTTGACTCCTTTGGTTTACCGGCGGAAAATGCGGCCATAAAGAGGGGAATTCACCCCGCTGCCTGGACAATGAAAAATATTGAAAACATGCGCCGCCAGTTGAAAACCATGGGCGCCATACATGAATGGAGCCGTGAAGTCATAACCTGCCTGCCGGAATATTATAAGTGGACACAATGGTTTTTCATAAAGCTTTATGAAGCAGGTCTGGCTTACAGGGCCAAGGCGCCGGTTAACTGGTGCCCCAGTTGCCAGACCGTCCTGGCCAATGAGCAGGTTGTTGAAGGCTTCTGCGAAAGGTGCGATTCAGCGGTTACCCGGCGCGACCTGGAGCAATGGTTTTTCCGCATAACCAAATATGCTGATGAATTGATGCAGCATGATAAACTGGACTGGCCGGACCGGATTAAAATCATGCAAAGAAACTGGGTGGGTAGAAGCGAAGGGACAGAAATCTCTTTTGAGCTGGACCGCCCCGGCGTACCAAACAAGGAAATCAGAGTTTTTACCACCCGTGCCGATACCGTTTACGGAGTCACTTTTATGGTGCTTGCCCCTGAGCACCCGCTGGTAGAAAAAATTACCACGCTCAATCAGAAAGTAGCGGTAGAAGAGTATATAAATAAAGCCCGCCGTCAAAATGAAATAGAACGTTTGTCAACTGAAAAAGAAAAGGACGGTGTTTTTACCGGGGCTTATGCCGTCAATCGTTTAACAGGTGATAAAATCCCCATCTGGATCGCAGATTACGTCCTGACCAGCTACGGTACAGGAGCTGTTATGGCAGTGCCGGCCCATGATACCCGTGATTTTGCTTTTGCTAAAAAATATAATCTCCCGATAAAAGTGGTCATTTCACCGCCCGGCTGGCAGGGTGAAGAATTAACCGAAGCTTATGTTGACGAGGGAACCATGGTTAATTCTGGCCATTTCAACGGCACGCCTAACATGAAAGGGATAAAAGCCGTCACGGAGTATCTGGAGCAGAAAGGCTGGGGTACAGGCAAAATAAGTTATAAACTACGTGACTGGCTGATATCACGCCAGCGCTACTGGGGCGCACCCATCCCCATAATCTACTGTGACAAATGCGGTATTGTCCCAGTGCCGGAAAAAGACCTGCCTGTAAAACTGCCGGAGGATGCGGAATTTAAACCATCAGGTGAATCCCCCTTAAAATACAACCCAAAGTTCGTAAATACCACCTGCCCTTACTGCAATAGACCAGCCAGGAGGGAAACGGATACGCTGGATACCTTTATGTGTTCATCCTGGTATTACCTTCGGTATACCAGCCCGCATGATGATCACGAGGCCTTCGACCCTCAGAAAGTCAAGTACTGGCTGCCTGTTGATCTTTATACCGGCGGCGCCGAACATGCCGTTATGCATCTTTTCTATGCCCGCTTCTTTACCAAAGCTATCCGTGATATAGGGTTGATCAACTTTGATGAGCCGTTTTTACGCCTTTTCAACCAGGGAACTATTATTTCCCAACACATGAAAATGAGCAAGTCACGCGGCAATGTAGTCAATCCGGACGCCTACGTATCCCAGATGGGAGCGGATACTGTACGCGCATACTTGATGTTTATCGCCCCCTGGGAGCGTGGTGGAGATTGGAATGACAGCGGGATCAGCGGGGTTTATCGCTGGTTAAACCGCATCTGGAATCTGGTATTAGAAGAATACAAGTCCAGCCAGGCAACACCGGATGCCATTCGCCAGAAGTCCGAGCAAGAACTCATCCGTTTTACTCATCAGACTATCAGGACTGTTACGGAAGATATAGAAAAAATACGCTTTAATACCATGATCTCGGCTTTGATGGAATATACCAATTTTTTGGATGATCTGAAAACCCGGGGAGATGTCAGCTCTGCTGCCTGGCAGACGGCAATTGAAAATTTGATGTTGCTAATTGCACCTTCCGTGCCCCACATGGCAGAGGAATTATGGGCATTGACAGGACACGCTTACAGCATCCACAATCAAAAATGGCCGCAGTGGCAGCAAAATCTAATACAGGTGGAGCAGGTAACTCTGGTAATACAGGTCAACGGGAAGTTAAGAGACCGTATACCGGTCCCGGTATCCATCAGCGAAGAAGAAGCCAAGAAGCTGGCCTTTGAGAGTTCCAGGGTCAAACCGCATGTAGAAGGAAAGCAGATAGTCAATGCCATTTACGTACCGGGCAAGCTGGTCAACCTGGTTGTTAAGTAGGAGGAAGGCTTGGATCCGGCAGACATCAAAGCTAACCTTGAGACAGTCCAGAGGAGAATATCCGCTGCTTGCCTTAGAGCCGGCAGGAATACTGAAGAGATCACCTTAATCGCCGTGTGTAAGACAGTGGATGCAGCGGCCGTGGAAACGGCTTTCATGGCAGGAGTACGGCATTTCGGTGAAAACCGGGTTCAGGAAGCTCAACCCAAGATAAAATCGCTGGTACATCTTGATCCCCAACCTACCTGGCACCTGATCGGTCATTTGCAATCCAATAAAGTAAAAACCGCCCTAGAACTATTCGATGCAATTCATAGTTTGGACTCCATCGATCTAGCACAGCATATCAACCGGCGCGCTCTGCATAAAATACCGGTATTATTAGAAGTAAACGTAGCCGGCGAAGCTTCCAAATTCGGCTTCAGGGAGTCAGAGTTAAACGCAGCCATGTCTGCTATTGCTTCTTTACCCAATCTTGACATCCAGGGTTTGATGACTGTAGCACCGCTGGTACAGGATGCTGACAAAGTTCGCCCGCTCTTCCGGCGGCTGCGCTCTTTGCGGGACTCTCTGGGGTTGCCAGAGCTCTCAATGGGAATGACTGACGATTTTGAAGTAGCTATTGAAGAAGGGTCTACCATGATTAGAATCGGTAGAGCGATTTTCGGGGAACGAGTGTAGAGAGTTCGAAACGAAGATCTTTATTTGGAATAAGGAGCAGCATATGAAAATCGGTATTATCGGCGGCGGTAACATGGCTGAAGCAATTCTGTCCGCTATTTTAAGAAAAAACCTGGCAGCAGCACAGGATATCTCAGTCAGTGATATCCTGTCTGCGCGGCGTGTTTACCTGGATAAAGCTTATGAAGTTAACGTAACTGAAAATAACAGCGAAGCTGCCGCCGGCAAAGATGTGGTCATTCTGGCAGTAAAACCACAGGTGCTGGCCGGGGTGCTGGCCGCTATGAAAGGCAAATTGAAAGAGGATCAGCTTTTGATTTCAATCGTGGCAGGTAAAAGCATAGCCGCTATCAGCAGCGGGCTGGACCACCAGTGTATAGTACGCTCTATGCCAAATACCCCGGCACAAATAGGTGAGGGCATGACGGTTTGGACCGCAACGCCTCAGGTCTCTGCTCAGCATAAAAAATGGGCTGCCGCTATACTGGGTGTGATGGGTGCTGAAATATATGTTGATGATGAAAAATACCTGGATATGGCTACAGCCGTCAGCGGCAGCGGCCCGGCTTACGTATTCCTTTTTGTTGAATCTATGATTAATGGTGCTGTAAAGCTGGGTTTTTCACCGGAAATATCTCAGACACTGGTCATGCAAACGCTGCTGGGTGCGGCCCATCTTTTGCAAAAATCCGGTAAGGCGCCTCAGGACCTGCGCCGTATGGTTACATCACCCGGCGGAACCACAGCAGAAGCCATTGCCACCTTTGAAAAGGGCGACTTTGCCGGCCTGGTGGCAAACGCCATAGAAGCTGCCTATGAGAAGAGCAAAAAATTGGGAAATTAACAGATAGACCGCCATGCCTGATAATATAGACAGTATTATTGAGAGTCTCTTCTACATTCTTCCCTTGATCCACAAGCGATTACTGAAGGTTGAACCACAGGAAATCGAATCTGATGGTAATTTATCACGGGCGCAAGTGGGTGTTTTACTGGTTCTCCGGGAAGAAAAAAGACTGCCTATTTCTGAAATAGCGCAAAGGCTTTTGATACCCAAACCGCAAATGACCCGCCTGATCAACCATCTGTTTGCTACCGGATTGGTCGAACGTCAACCCAACTGGAATGATCGCAGGGTAAAGCTGGTTTCACTGACCCACCAGGGTATGAACACACTGGATAAAAGCGAGTCCGCATTAAAGCGCACCCTGCGTCAACGTCTGGCCTCTTTTAACCGCGCTGAACTGGAAGAACTGGCCTTTATTCTGGCCAGACTTAAGGACCTGGGATCCAGGCTGGAAAAAAGAGCAACTGCTTTATGAAAAACCAGAAAACACAGATAGGAAGCCTGAGTATATTACCCCGTAAACAGGTCTTTTTAACCTTTGCAGGTGTCATGCTAGCCATGTTCCTGGGGGCATTGGATCAAACAGTGGTCAATACCGCCATGCCGCGCATAATCACCGACCTGGGCGGGTTTAATCAATACACCTGGGTAACTACTATATATATTATTACCTCTGCGGTGGTAGTGCCGATAGTTGGGAAATTGATCGACATGTATGGCCGCAAGTATTTTTATATTGCCGGCCTGGTGATTTTCGTGTCGTCCTCTATCGCTTGCGGCTTCAGCAGTACCATGACGCAGATAATAGCCTTCCGCGGTATTCAGGGTATAGGCGCCGGTATTATGATGGCTAATGCCTTTACCGCTATTGCAGACCTTTTCCCACCGGCTGACCGCGGTAAATACCAGGGTTATATAGGCGCGGTCTTTGGTCTCTCTTCAGTAGTGGGCCCTACTATCGGCGGCTTTCTCACGGACTCTCTTTCATGGCACTGGGTCTTTTTTATTAATGTTCCCTTTGGTCTGCTGATAATCGGCCTTTTTCTCAAATTCTTCCCGAATATGAAACCGGATAATGCCCGGCATAGTATTGATTATGCAGGGGTTTCCCTGCTGATACTGACTGTCATCCCCGCTTTACTGGCCTTTTCCTGGGCAGGATCTAAATATGCCTGGGCGTCTCCCCAGATCACAGGTATGTTCGCCTTCTCCGCAGTTATGTTAGCCCTGTTTATCCGCTGTGAAAGGCGGGCTGTGGAACCCATATTACCTTTATCTTTATTCAGAAACCGGATCATCACCATGTCCGTCATGATTACTTTCCTTACCAGCGTGGGCATGTTCGGCGGCATCACTTTTATACCCCTCTTTTTCCAGGGTGTGCTGGGCGCCAGCGCCACCCGCAGCGGTAATTTCCTTATCCCAATGACGCTGGGCATTGTGTTCGGCAGCTTTGTTTCCGGGCAGATCCTGGACCGCACCGGCGGCCATTACCGCGTCCAGGCCATTATAGGAACGGG
>CAYLRY010000029.1:0-36333 GCA_964386535.1 uncultured Dehalococcoidales bacterium
GTGACATCGCACTGAATGGCCATGGCCAAGCCGCCCTCTTTCCTGATGGCTGCCACGGTGTTATCAGCCTCCTTAATATCAATATCCACCACAGCTACAGAGCACCCTTCAGCGGCGAATTTAAGGGCTATTCCGCAGCCCATGCCCTTGGCCCCGCCGGTAACAATGGCAACCTTATCCTGAAGTAACATGATCTACCTCCTTTGAGGACTGAAGAAAAACTAAAAAATATGTATCCCTGATCAGGTTTAGCTTAGAATTTTTTCGGATTTAGATATCAGAGTTTAGAATCTTTCTCCTTTTCTCTTTGGTTAGCGTATTCCGGCGGAATATAGCCGGACCAGTCAGCCACCCGGTTTGGGTCCAGCATATTCCTGACCTTCTGAAGCCAGAGGTCAGCGTGGTCATATATAGGCCCCCAACGCTGGTGAACGTGCTCAATATCCTCCACCTGCATCATGGCTCCCCGGTTGGTATAGCTAAAACGTTTGAAGGGGCTATTTACATCATATACCAGATCCATATATTCCCTGGCGGCTGCCAGAGATCCCGGGTCCCAGGGGTCATACATGGTGGCAATACCGCCTGAAGAACCCAGTGAATAATGCTCCATAGGGCGGTAGGACATGCCCATGTTGGGCTGAACAATATCACCACGCCTGGTAAAGGGTTTAAAGGCGTCAAACTCGTATTTGCGGTAGTTTAACTGCATCTCCGTAGAGCCATCAGCTCCCTGGATGGAGACCATAAAATCACCGGTGGCGCGCAGGGAAGTGCCCACTGACCACATCTGGTACTGAAAGCGGTGCGCCAGCGCTTTGGGGTCATTGTACTCAGGATCCAGATAGCCGTCCCACTTCTGCATGACGGCCATGACGGCCTTTTTACGGTATTCCAGCTCCCGGGCGGAATGACCGTTAACAAAGACCGGGACTGAACGCATAGCTTTGGTGGGGTCCTGCGGCTTCTGTTTATCAGCCTGCATTTTGGCCCATTGTTCATCATTGCCTTCCGCCGAAACGCCGTCAGCCAGGTACGCGGGAGCCACCACACAGGCCAGTTCAGCCTGACCTATTTCTGTAGAGGCTTTCATCATCTGTTCAGTGGTGGGGAAGGTGAGAACTACAGCATAGTAATTTTCCGGCACCTTCTCCAGCATACCGGCAGATAAGGCTTCACCGGGCTGCCGCTTCATTTCATAGTTAATAGGCGTATCAGCGTACCAGGGATAAAGCTTAACTGAGCACTTGGTGATCACCCCGTTGCCGCCGTTAGCGCCGGCGCGGCCTCTTAGGATGCCCCTCAGGCTAAATCCGGGACCGTCTCCGGAGAACCAGCCTTCTTCCCGGTTAGCGGTGCCCAGGTTCAGAATCTCCCCCGTGGGCAGGACCCATTCGCAGCCTAGTACGTTACGGCCGTAACCGCTGGTATACAGTTGAGAAATAGTCATCTCCTGGTGGCAGCAGGCCAGTGAAATGACCGAGGCCGTATATCCCACACCCGGTTTCCCGGTGTAAAGGCCAACTTTGCCGGCGGCATTTTGCAGTTCCCAGACCGTTACAAAGGGCTCCACCACGGCATGCATGTTCTTAACATCTATTTCCAAAATTCTATTCATACGCTTCAATTCAAGAAGTATGCCGCGGTCAGTGGAAAGCTTGGTGGCCACATATTCAAAGGCGCGGGCAGAAGCCTTGAAACGGATGCCGGTCTTATTGCAATATTTAATAATGGCCTGAACCTCCTGGGTATTAGCCGGCAAAAGGACCGCAGCCGGCGGATTATGACGTTTATCGCCAAAAGCTAGCTTGTTCCCCCAGATCTGGTTATAGCTTTCCATAATCACCGGCTCCCGGGTGATGTACTCCGGGCCAACTATCTCTTCAAGAGCCTTAAATTCTTCATCTGTAAGCGCCATAGATACCTCCTAAAGGAGAAATCCTTAAAGCAAAGCTAAATCTCTAATTTTTAATCTCCAAGCAGATTCAAACAGGGCCGCCCCTTACACGGATTGCTCTATCAGCTCAATAATATCCAGTACCTGGATCCGGTCGCCGGTTCTGGCGGCAGCATCCAGAAAGACCCGCTTGCACCAGGGGCAAGCGCTTACAATGGCCTCTGCCCCCACTGCCCTGGCTTCACGCAGTCTTTCGGCCCCGGTCCATTTAGCAAAGTCCGGGTAGGCGTCTATCACCCCTCCGCCGGCCCCACAGCACCAGGCGTACTCACGTATACGGTACATTTCCACCAGGTCCAGGCCCGGGATGCTTTTCAGCAGGTTCCGGGGAGGGTCATATACTCCATGGGTACCCCGGCGGTATTTTTTGGGGGGATCATGTAAATAAATCATACTGCCCGGCGGTTTATACTCCCTGCCTTTCCAGTGAATCCAGGGCTCACCCAGACGCCCCAGGTGGCAGGGATCATGATAGGTGACTTTTAAGGGCAACGATTTTCTAAGCTGCAATCTTCCTTGGCGAACCAGCTTCTCCAGGTATTGAGTGATATGGTAAACCTCAATTCCCAGTTTCTTACCCACCTTATCGTAAAGGACCTGGTAAGCGGCATAACAATCGGCGCAAGGAGTGACCAGTGTTTTAATCCCGGCAGTCTGAAAAGTCTCTCTCTGATGATCGGCGAATTTGTCCATTTCAGTGACATACCCTAATTCATAAGCCCGGCCGCCGCAGCAGGCTTCGTCCTCCCCCATAATACCCACATCCACACCGGCTTTCTGTAACAGGGCGAGGCCGGCCCTGGCTATTGGCCAGAGTTCCTGATCATAAGAGTAGCGGCAGCCGGCATGGTAAAGGACTTCTGTTTTTTCTTCGGCGGCCCGTTTTACTTTCAGTCCCCTGGCCCAATCTCCTCTTTCGACGCGGGGTTTCAACATCATATTGTCTTCTTTACGCAGGCTGCGGATAAAGGGCTGATGCTGGGGCAGGAGGTACCCTTCATCCACACATTTAATCCTGAGTTCCTGCATATGCTGAAGAGGCTCAATATCGTTGCCTACCTTGCAGGATATATCACAGGAGCCGTCCATCATACACCTGTAAAGCACTTCCAGGAATGTATCGTCTATGCTGATATGGCCCTTTAAAAGGGAATAGCCCATATTAAATTTTCCACCGGAAGCATAGGCATGCCAGTGATACCTGGCAGCAGAGGGACAGCCCTCTACAAAACTAAAATTCCGGATATACCGCCAGGGTATGGTCTTGCAATATGAACAGCGGGTGCACCTGATCATATCGTGCTCATATTCTTCCCAGCTCACAGATGACCTCCTTGTCACGAGTTTCGAGTTACAAGTTACGAGTGTCCAGTACATCCCCCGCGGGGAACCGGGGACTGGAGACTATCCTTTTCTTAATATGACACAGAAAAACAGCCGCCGGAAACTCACCTTTTCTCTATTAAAAACACAGCTTCCCCGGGTTCAGGATGCTATTGGGATCAAAAATGGCTTTTACCTTTTTTTGCATCCCGGCAGTATCGCAGGAACGCCGGTAAGCCGTCTCTGCCCATAATGGATAGGGCCTGGAGAAGAAAGCCCCTGCGGTTTCCATTTTATCAGCCGCTTCCGTCAACGTGCGGCGTGCTAATTCTGTTTCCGCAGGGTTAGCCGGATCGTAATAAAAATCAAATTCACAATGACAACCGGTGCCCTGCGCTACCGGCTGCATATAGAAACCTATATTATTAACTGGATATCCTTGCTCCTGCGCCAGGGCGGCCATCATCCTGGCAAACTCCGGGGTTTTACCCTGGGTAGTCAGGAAAAAGAGCTCCGCCAAACCATTCTTAAGGCGCAGTTTCCAATACGGTTCATGCGAAGGAGCGGCTAATAGAGAAGCCAGATCCTGTGCCCGGGCTCCACCCAGAGCTGTCTCCACCTTAAGACCGAATGAAGCAGCCAGCTCCTTTAAGTCTGTCTCCAGATACTCAACTTTTTCTTCCGGTAGGGGGCCGTAGCCTTCACAACTGACGAACATGACCCAGGGCGGCAGTTCCGCATATAAAGCAGCAATTTCCTGCGGGGTTTTTTTCAGAAGGCAGGCCAGGTTGACATTGTTCAGTATAAAAATATGGCCGGTAAAACGGATAAAGGTCAGACGGTAGCTCAACTGGATCAGGGAATCCAGGGAAGAGCCCGGAACCAGGAAAGCCCGGCTCAGCTCAGATAAAAAGCGGCATTTCAGGGACATCCAGGTCACGATGCCTATGGTACCCTGAGCCCCGGATACCAACCTCTGGGGGTCCATCTGGGTAGGCCCGAAGGGACTTATCTGGGCTTTTCCTATTTCCCACTGCTGTTCCAGGGTATCCGGCCCAGCGGCCTCACCTGTCCTCATGCGGTCCCCGGTTCCGAATACAATTTCAACACAGAGCATGGGGTCTGTGCTGTCAAAATGAATTCCCGGCATAGTGATAGGTTCTCTCTCCAGAACACTGGTTAAGACTGATTTTGAGCTGCGGGGCAGCAGCGGCAGGTAAGCGGACAACCCTTCTTTTGCCAGTTCGAACTGTAATTGGCCGAAGGTAACTCCCGGCTCTACAATAGCCACCCGGTTGGAGCGATTAACCCGGATAATCTTATTCATACGCCGCAGGTCTACTATGACCGATCCTTCTGCGCAGGGGATGGTATCACCCCGAAAATGAGGCGCTCCGGAACTGACCGGCACAAGAGGGACATTTTTCTCATTAGCCCATTTAACCACTCCCTGAAGCTCTTCCAGGCCAGCCGGTCTCACCACACAGGCAGGAGTGCGGGAAGGAGCAAAGCTATTATCTGAGGAGTATTCCTTTAGTATCTCATAACTGTCCAGGACGTGATCCCGTCCCAGGATTTTCAGCAGTTCAGTGTCGACCATGATTAAACTCCTTTCAACGGTGTCAGAGATGGTTTGACCGTTCTGCATGAATGGCCAATGGTGAACGATTTTTGAATGAGAAACAGGTTCTCAACTATTCCATCATAACAAGCGTATTAATTGTCCGTAGTAATCTGGAAACAGCATCTGACTAATATGAACTGTTCAATATTTAATCAGCCGCACACCCAGCAGGCTTTTCCCTGACCTGATGCGGGATTAAGACCTTCCTGTTCTCTTTCCCGGATCAGGTCAGAGATTCAGACAGGAAAAGGTAACCGGGCTAAGGCTTTTACGAATTCTTTTTTTATACCAGTGAACCCCCCAGCGGCGCAACCCCGTTAGGGTCTAAGGCCTGAGCTATTTTCTTCCACCACATATCATAATTGCATAAAGCCTGGTTGATCTCAGGTGTAACGCCCATGGTGGAGGCGAAATAGCGCTCCTTGAAAGCCCTGGCCGTTTGCTCTTTCTGCCAGGTTTCCACCGCTTTTTTGGCTTCTGCGTTAGAAGGATCAAATTTGCAGAAAATCTCGGTCTTACCCAGATGCCCCTGTTCCACACCCCAACCGAAAAAGGCGCCGCCGTCATCCACAATCAGGCCCTTCTGAATCAAAGGCTCTTTAGCCTTACCAGCTCCAATGGCCCATTTAATAGTCAGGTCTCTCTGTCCCATGATAGGAATGGAACTGAAGGCACCACCGGCCCGGAATGTCTCCCTGATGGAGCCGCTGATACGGGTGCACTGGCACATTAAAATGCCTTCAATTTCAGGGTCTTCCACCATTTTCAGGGATTGTCCTTCATTGTCGTTGATGATTTTAGCCAGTACTTTCTTTTTATAGGCAAAATCTTCTGGAGAGTTTCCCGCCACAATAACAAAGAAACCCGGACCCTGGACCTCCTGGCTCATGCGCTTGAAGACTTCTTCCTCCTCTTCATTGCAGGTGGTGATATTGGCGGCGACCATAGATGGGTTGAAGCCCATCAACTCAAAACAGATTTCACTCTCCCCGATCTTTAGCTCCGCCTGCCACATCTTCTCTACCGAGGGGAAGCTGTAATAACGCGCCATCATATTGGCCGGAATCTCGCTCAAAGTATAGCGCGGCGATTTGCCTACAATGGGATAGGCTGCTGGTCCAGACCAGTGATAAAGCTTGACTGCTGCTTTAGTAAAAACCCCGGGGGTGACTCCAGGCGGCACTGCGGAGGTCAGAATGGACCTTAAAGAAGGACCCGGCCCATCGCCGGAAAACCACTCATCCGATGAACCCAGAGACCCTGTCCTGACGATATCCCCTTCGGGAGTCACCCATTCAATGGCCAGATGATTACGGTCGTCGCCACTGGTGGTCTGGTCCATATGACCATGACCCCTGAGCATGGCTGAGCAGTTGGTCCCGGCCCCTTTAATACAAAAATTCAGGCCCCTTTTCATCAATTCAGCCTGAAGTTCCGCTGATATCACATAAGGTTCCACCACGGCGTACATATTTTTTTCATTAATTTCAATGATACGGTTCATTCTTCTCAGGTCCAGAAGAATCAGGCCTGGAGGAAAACTTCCCGTCCAACCGGTGCAAATGGGTCTGAATTTGAGCTTACGTTTATTGCACAGCCTGACGATAGCCTGTACCTGGGTTGTATTTTCCGGCAGCATTACGGCGAGGAACTGAGCATTAAAATAGGCCGGCATAATGGCGGGATCGGCACAAATATTCTCTTCACCCACCACATCCTCGAACTCCTGATACACCTCTTTACTTAAAGCCATGGTTTTTATCCCCCTTTTCGAACCGAAAACTCAAATTTCCAATATTAAATAATTCTCCACTTTGGCCTCAAACAGTAACGCCTGGGAAAATTCTCTTTACCTGTTATACCAGAGCAAGCTGCAGTCTACTTGTCTTCCTCCCAGAAATGCTCCCGCTCAAAATGGTTATTGCCAAAAGCGGGCGGTAGATCCTTGTTCGCCAACTGGGCCCAGCTCTGGAGCCGGTTTGATAGTTTAATCTTATACGGCCTTTTCAACCAGATCTACGATATCGAATATCTTCATTCTGTTGCCATTTTCATGAACGGTTTCATTGAACGTCTTTTCACACCAGGGACAGGCTGTAACCAGGGCCTCAGCGCCGGTTGAAACCGCCTCTTCGATTCTTTTCCCGGCGGTCCATCTGGCGAATTCGGGATTGGAATCACTGACGCCGCCGCCAGCACCGCAGCACCAGGCATATTCCTTAATACGCTCCATTTCAACCAGTTTCAGACCGGGGAGACTTTTCAGCACCTCTCGCGGCGGTTCATAAATGCCGTAAGTTCCGCGGCGATAGGTCTTGGGAGGATCAAATACAAACCGGTCGCCGGGAACCTTTTTCCCCGACCAGTGAATCCAGGGTTCCCCCAGGCGGCCAAGGCGGCAGGGATCATGATAAGTAACTATCATATCGACCTTCCTGGCCGGTTTCAGCTTCCCTTCCTTCATCAATCTGGCAATATACTCTGTAGTATGCAGCACCTCCAGGTCTCCCTTGAGTCCGAACCTGTCATAAAGGACCTTAAAGGCCTGGTAGCAATCAGCGCATCCAGTTACCAGTATCCCGGCTCCTGACTTCCTGATCAGTGCCATGCTCTTTTTGGCCTGTTCCAGAAATTCCTGCTGATAGCCCATCTGGTAAGCCCGGCCTCCGCAGCAGGTCTCAGCCGCACCTGCAATACCGAAATCAACTCCGGCTTTTTGCAGGATTCCGGCAGTATTCTGCGCCAGCTTCCACTGTTCCTGATTAAAGCTGGTCAAACAGCCAGCAAAATAGACCACCTGTACCTTCTCTCTGGTGAAATCCTTTAGGTTTAATCCCTTAGCCCAATCAGCGCGGCCAACTACTTTTTCGGGCACCATGGAGCCGGTCTTCTTTAAGTTTTCAATCACTTTATCTAGAACAGGCACAGTATGACCTTCAGCAACAGCCCTGTTACGGAATTCCTGGATAGGCTCCAGCACCTCCATGTCCATGGCATAATTACACGAAACGCCGCAGGCGCCGCACATTTGACAATTCTGGACCACGTCCATGATTTTATCGGAATAATTAAAACCATTCTTCAACATGACATTAGCGATATTTAGTCTGCCACCGCCTGAGTAGGCATGGAAATTGTATCTGGCTATACTGGGACAGGCGTAAGAATAACCCGCGCTCTTTACCTTCTGCATAGGTATAAATTTACAGGCCGAACACCGGCAGCACATCCCCATATCGCCCTGGTATTGCTCCAGTCCCATATACACTACCTCCTAAAGAAACTCAAAACCTTAATCTCTAAACTCTAAATAAATTCAAAACGTTAAATTTCGAACCTTCAACTCCAAACTACTAAAAGCCCAACTTGCCGGGATTCATGATATGATTGGGATCAAACATATTTTTCAGCTTTTTTACCACATTCAGAGAGGCTGCATCCCTGTTAATGATCAGCCCGGGGTTTTCACCATAAGGTCTGGAGAAAAAAGCACCCTGGGATAGCAATCCTTTTACAGCCGCGGAGTTTAGTTCCCTGATCCGGTTGACATCGCTTTTATTAAGGGGATCATAGAACAGAGAAAACTCGCAGTGAACGCCGGTGCCCTGGACTACCGGTTGTATATAGACACCCAGGTCTGAGGTGGGGTATCCGGCTTTATCAGCCAGATTATTCATGACGCTGATCTGATTTTCAAGTTTATCATTAATAGTTAAAAAGAAAATATCCTGGAAAGCCCCTTTATAGCGCATTTTCCAGTACGGCTCAGCAGAGGGCTGCTGGATTGTTTTTAAAACAGCGTTAGCTGAAATACCACCAACAGATTTTACAGCTTCCACCCCCAGACGCTGGGTAATCTCAGATATGTTTTTGATATGTGAACCGACACGCTCTTCAGGATAATATTCATATCCGGCTATGACGTAGAAAAGGATCCACTGAGGTAGGGAATTATTCACCGCCTGGTAATCGCCGGGCCATTTTTGGGCCATAATATTTGCCAGGCCGGCGTGGTTAAGGATAAAACATTCATTGACCATTCTCAGCCTGATTAGCCAGGCTGCCATATCCACCAGTGGTGACAGGCTGCCTGAAGTAACCAGGAAAGGTTCCTCCAAAGCGGGCAGCAATTCACATCTCAGGGAAGCCCAGGTCACGATGCCCATCGTTCCCTGGGAGCCCTGTACCATCCTGTGCAGGGAAGCTATACCGGGACCGTAAGGGGCTTTTTGTATGCCTCCCACAGCCCACTGCTCCTCCACACTGCCAGGGCCGGCGGCCTGCCCTGTTCTGAACTCATCACCACTTCCAAAGATGATCTCAATACAGGCCAGAGGATCAGAAATATCCCACTGGTACTTGGGCATGAGCACAGGTTCTCTTTCCAGCATGCTGGCCACCACAGACTTGGTGTTCCGGGGCAGTAAAGGCATGTTCAGCCTGATGCCCTCCCTTGCAGCCGCAGGGATTAGCTCCCCGAAGGTTACCCCCGGCTCCACCATGGCCACCCTGCGCGGCCGGTCAACTTTAACGATCTTATTCAAGCTGCTCAAGTCCACTATAATGGCTCCCCCTAAGCCGGGAATAGTATCACCCCGGAAATGAGGACCCCCTGAGCTCACAGGCACCAGCGGCGTGAGGGTCTCATTAGCCAATTTCACCAGTTGTTTAATTTCTTCTGCATTCCGGGGCTTCACCAGACAGGCTGGTTTTACCGGATTGACGAAGCTAATGTCCCGAGAGTATTTTGCCAGGCCGGCTTTATCAGCAACTACATTGGAAGCTCCAACCAGGTTTACCAGCTTCTCTTTTTCGATCATTTTTACCTCCTGTTATCAGCGGATATTAATGACTCTCATTGGCCTTTTCAGAGGAAGAAAAATTATTAAAAAATGAAAATAATCTTTCAATAAAGGAAAGCCCAGATTCCAAAGAACGATGCTTTAAAGTCTTTTCAGAGACCTGAAAAATATTTAAAAAGATAATATAAAGGCTTATACGGCAAAGCCAGTTAAAAGGATGGTCAACTTGAACGTGCAAAATTAAATAATATTTTATGTTTCAGGTTTAATCGTGATAGCGATTCTAGCATACATAAAAGTCAAAGTCAATATGCAGATCGTATGGGTGGTTGGTATACGATGATATCAATAAACACATTATAAGGGTATTAACCTGTGGATTATGCCGGGATTCAGACGACCAAGGAAAATGCCGTTTAATCTCCCTACTTTAAGAAAATACAGGAAAGTGTGACTGTATACCTGCCACGGCCGGTTATGATATCATTTCATTATGCTTAAATACAATCATCTGGGGATTCCTACAAAAATTAAGATGCCTGGAGAAAGGTATTTACCTCAATTTAAAATGTATGTCAGCGGCTATGAAGAAAGCGCTTACAGAATAGAATGGATGCGCTTCGAACCAGGTTGTCCCCTGCCTGAAATTGTACAGAACATCCCTCATGTGGCCTTTGAAGTGGAAGATTTGTGGGGAGCCATTAAAGATAAAAAATTATTATTGAACCCAATTGTCCGTCGGACGGTGTGGCAGTGGCCTTTATTGAGGACAATGGAGCGCCGGTAGAGCTGATGGAGTATAAACGGGTTTAAACCTTTTTATTGAATTGAAGTAATCATCTGGAACCAGACACCGGGCGACACACTTCAGATCAAAAAAGCCATATCGACGAAACCCATTAAATGCATCTCATACCGGCAAGAGCCGGTAACAGTCGCTTTTTGCCCACTGGATTCAGGCGCAGGCCCTGAACTGGCTTTTTAGAAGTACTTCCGGGCGCAGCAGGCCACTAAAGAATTGATCTATTTTCCAAAGTACCTTGAAATATACAGAATCTTACGTCCCACATAAAGATAAATCGTTTTTTAACGGCTATAATAATATTTAAAGGAGCAATCATCCATTATTTTACGAGTTGCATTACCCGCTTCAATTCGTAAAAAGGAAAATACAGAATTAAACAAACTCCGGAAAAATTTTTCATGGGCATCTCTGATCAATTATTTGGAAAGGGGGTTATATATGGCAATCGACCAGTCTATTGAACGGCGTATCAACCGGCTGCGTACATGGAACATCGTAGTAGGGCTGATTCTCCTGGTACAGGCTATCCTGATAGGGATTATGACCAATGATTTTGCGCTGCCTGTGACTGCTACCTTTATGAGCGGACCTCCCGGAACACCATCTGAGCTTTACCACTGGTTTAATATCTCCACTGGCTGGGGGGTGTTTGTATTTATGTTAATCTCAGCCGGCGCTTTGCTGACCATTGCCTCGCCTCCTGTTTTTCCCTGGTATAAAAGAAATCTGCTTCAGAGCCGCAACTACGGGCGCTGGATAGAATACTTCTTCAGCTCTTCAATAATGATCGTTTTAATCTCCCAGATATGCGGCATCAGCGACATTGCCGCCTTACTGGCCATTTTCGGCATTAACGCCAGCATGATATTATTCGGGGCGCTTCAGGAGAAGTACGAAAAGCCGGGCAAACCTAACCTTCTGCCCTTCTGGTTCGGCTGTTTCGCAGGCATCATACCCTGGATCGGTATTGTGATATACGTGGTCGCGCCCGGGGTAGAGGCATCGCCCCCCGGATTCGTTTACGGAATCATTGTCTCGCTGTTCGTTTTCTTTAACTGCTTTGCGGTTAACATGATACTGCAATACAAGAAGATAGGGCCCTGGCGGGACTATTTGTATGGTGAGAAGGTATACATCATTCTGAGTCTGACAGCGAAGGCTTTGTTAGCCTGGCAGGTATTCGCCAATATTCTATTTTAATGCAGGTTTTTTAATGCAGGTTTAGACTTGCTGCATTACCGCTGTTAAAAAAGCCATGCCGGAGTCCCGTTAATTGAAAATCGGAAATGGGACTCCGGAACCTCCAGTTTATGCAAGGAATCTAACAGGTTCAGTTTTTCCCGCATATCGGACACAATTTGACACAGGAAGGCGGTTTTATTATTATAATAGTTAACTAATGTACTATTAATTATTGAATAAATGAGTATGATATGAAAACCAAATATATCGAAGAGATCATCAGATTACTACCCGCTTTGCCCCGTGTGATACGTCTATCCCTGCAAAAAGGCGTCATTAAACCGCCGCTGGCGTCATATCATAAAGGGCTGGCGGAACATCACATGGTAATCATGAAATTCGTAGAGGTAGAGGGCAGGCCGCATATCAGTGAAATCAGCGAATTTTCCAAGATATCCAAAGCCCAAATGACCAGTTCTATTGATAAATTGATCCTGCTGGGCATGGTAGCCCGCGAACCGGACCCTGATGATAGGAGAAAAATATGTATCGTATTGACGGAGAAAGGCAGAAGCGCAGTAGCCCAACTGGATGCCATTATTAATGAACGGATGAAAGAGAGCCTATCACAGCTTTCTGATCTTGAATTAAAGAAAACCGCTGAGGCTTTGAAATATCTGGTCACAACCTTCGAAAAACTAATTCACACGGGAAAAAATCTCCATGATGCAAAATAAAATGTATAATGTGCTAGCTGACGAACGCATCGGCCGCCTGCTTTTCAAGCTTACCTTACCGGCCTTTTTCGGCATGCTGGTAATGACTTTATACAATGTAACGGACACCATTTTCATTGGTCATTATGTGGGGTCGCTTGGGATTGCGGGCCTGTCCATTGTCTTCCCCGTACAAATGCTGGCCATGGGTATAGGCCAGATGACCGGCATGGGCGGGGCGTCCGTAATTTCGCGGCTGCTGGGCGCCGGAAAAAAAGAGAGGGCAGAACACACCCTGGGCAACTCACTGGCGGCCACTGTGGTACTGACATTGATCATTATGATAATCGGCCTGGCCAACGTAGACGGATGGCTGCGGTTTATCGGCGCCTCCGAGTCCATTCTCCCTTATGCCAGGGATTTCATGAGCATTATCCTTTTTGGATTAGTATTTCAGACCTTCGGAATGGCCTGCAACGGATTAACCAGGGCGGTAGGAAATGCCCAGGTCTCTATGACAGGCATGATAATTGGCGCAGTTTTGAACATTATCCTGTGTGCTATTTTCATAATACAGTTGCATATGGGAATTAAAGGTTCAGCGATGGCGACCGTAATAGCGGAATTTTTCTCGTGCGCCTATTATATCAGATACTATACATCAGACAAGAGCCCTCTCAAGATTCGCTGGCGTAATCTGATACCGAACCTGGATATTTTAAAGCCCGTTTTTGCCATAGGAATCTCATCACTAGCCATGACACTGGCAAGCAGCCTATCAGCCATGCTGGTAAACAAAGTGCTATTAAACTACGGCGGAGATTATGCTGTTTCTACTTACGGCATTCTGAACCGCATTATGATGTTTACCACCATGCCGGGAATGGTGGTGGGTATGGGCCTGCAACCCATACTCGGATTCAACTATGGAGCTAAAAGATATGATCTGGCGCTGAGGGCTATCAAGATATCCCTGACCTGGGCTACCGGGATGTGCCTGCTAGCCTTTATTCTAGTATATTCCTTTCCTGGAATATTTATCCGCGTCTTCTCAACCGATCCCATCCTATTAGACACAGGTGTACATGCCTCCAGGATTATTTTCCTGGCCATGTATTTACTGGGATTCGCCTTTACGGGCCCCCTTATTTTCCAGGCCACGGGTAAAGCCCTGAAATCTTTTATCACCTCGCTGGCCCGGCCTGCCCTGTTCCTGATTCCCTTGCTCTTCATACTGCCACGTTTCTGGCAACTGAATGGGGTCTGGGCGGTTTATCCTTTAACTGATTTCCTGACCGTAGTTCTTTCGGTGATATTATTAGTTCCTCAAATAAAGGAATTTCGAAAGGCTGCAAGGCAAATTCCTGTTCAAAGAGCAGAAAAGATACAGGTAAAAGCCGGCAGCTAGCCGGCTTACAATAATTTCCCTTCAGCATACTTCCCCGTCAATTGAGGTGTGGTGCCCTGTAGGTGGTTCTCCTTTCGTTGACCGCGAGTCTCCCTGGCCCAGGTACGCTTCAGGTCATCCTTCACCTTAATATGCAGGCGCCCCAACCCCTCCGTTTCCATCTCTATGCTGTCTCCATCCATAAAAGGATTGAGTCCCCGGTGGTTGGTACCCAGCGCCACGACATCACCAGGCTCCAGAGTGTGAATGGAACTGATCCACTCAAGGCAGCGGGGAATTTTGTTTGCCATATCACTGGTGTTATAGTCCTGCATGAGAATACCATTATTCCAGAGCCGCACCTGAAGACTGTGCGGGTCAACCACTTCATCAGCCGTCACCAGGTAAGGACCAATGGGAGCGAAGGTATCCCGTGACTTGGTCTGATAAAAGGAGTTGTTCTCAGGCGGCAGACCACGGGCCGAGCCATCAATAAAGTTCAAATAGCCAAAGACATACTGCATGGCTTCAGCCTGGACCACATGAGACGCCCGCCTGCCGATCACCAGCGCCAGTTCCGCTTCTCCTTCAAAAATAGTGGCCGGTATATCCGGCAGGATCATAACTTCTCCATCCCCAATAACAGCATTCGGGCTTTTAAGAAAAGCATTGATGGGAGCAGGTTCTTTACGCGTCCCGTTTTCCATGTAGTTGACGGCCATGCAGACAATATTTGACGGTTTCGGGAGCGGAGGCCGCACTACCACACTGTTCAGCGGGATCCCCTTGCGTAAACCGGCTGCCTGATGCAGCCTGATTTTTAATTCATTAAAACGCGGAATCAACTCGTTAATGAGGTCCTCGGGCCTGGAGCGCGGCAAATCCAGCAATTCATCTGAAACATCTATTACACTATCACCTCTAATTACACCCAGTCTGAAGTCGTTAAAAAAAAGCAGTTTCATATTCACCTCATTTTCAATTGAAAGCCTGAAGAAGTGTTTGGGTATATTGCAGGTAAACCCATTGTACAAATACGGCCTATATCTAAATTTTACCTGCTATTACCTCCGCCTCACGCATGGCGCCGAAAATAGTCCTTTTTCCCGTGGCATCGCCTATCATATAAACCTCGGGAGCAATGCCTTTCAATTCTTCGCCCAGGTGGTTGACGTTTTGAGCGCCTACAGCCAGAACTACAGTATCCGCCTTAAGGAAAAAGAAAACATTATCTATCTCGGCTGGACCAGCGCTGTTCCACCAGAGATTTATCCCATGTTCGGTAATGCTGTCCGGCGTAGTAAACGGATAGAAATAAACCCCCAGTTGTACCAATCTTTCCTGAAGGGCCAGTTTCTGGTTGCGGCCCAAACCACGGGCTATCTGGCTGCGGGTAACCACGGACACTTTCTTGCCCTGCTCAGCCAGGAAAAGCGCAGCGCTCAATCCCACGATGCGGCCGCCCACCACCACTACCTCCCGCCCGGTTTTTACCTTACCCTCCAATACATCCACAGCCTGTACTACGTTTTTACCTTCAGCACCTGGTACCTCCAGGGTCGCCGGAATGGAACCTGTTGCCACAATAACAGCTTCAGGCCGGTCCTGCTGGACTAATTGCGGGGTAACCTCCCGGTTAAGATAGACCCTGACCCCTGCCCTGTCCAGGCCGGTGGACAGATAATTGATCAGGCTGTTCTGTTCAGGCAGATGGCCAGCCACAGCCTTCCACTGTCCGCCCAGCTTATCGCTCTTTTCATACAGAGAGACCCGGTGACCTCTCTGCGCCAGGTTGCGGGCAGCTTCCATACCGGCCGGTCCGCCGCCGATAACCATGACCTTTTTACTATTAGCAGCCGGTTCTATGCGGTATTCCAGCTCTCGCCCCAGTGATGGATTAACCGTACAGTTGGCTATAGAGCCCATGGTCCCGCCTGACTGGCAGTGTCCGCAATAAATACAGGGTTGAATCTCGTCCAAGCGTCCTTCCCTGGCCTTGTTAGGCAGTTCAGGATCAGCCATCAAAGCGCGACCCATTTGTATAAAATCCGCTGAGCCTTCCTGTAAAATGCGCTCACCGACCACAGCATTAATTTTACCCACTACAATTACTGTAGCCCCAGTGGCTTTTTTAATGGCTGCTGCGTCGGGAACCAGCAAGCCGGACTGCTGATACATGGTGACATATTGCCAGTGTGCAGCTTCCGGTGGTCCGGAAGAAACATCCAGCACATCCACTCCGGCATCCACAAACATCCTGGCATGTTCTATGGCTTCATCCAGGGTAATTCCGCCTTCAAAATGTTCACCGGCATTCATTCTGAATAAAATTGGAAAGTCCGGCCCAACAGCTTTTCGCACCCGCCGGATTACCTCGCAGGCGAAGCGGGCCCTTTTTTCGATGCTGCCGCCGTATTCATCTGTCCTTTTGTTGGTCCGGGGTGAGAGGAATTGCCTTAATAGATAGGCGTGGCAACCCTGAATACGGACGACGTCAAAACCGGCTGCCTTGCCCCTTACGGCGGCCTGGCCGAAGGCTTCCACAATGTCCTGAATTTCTTCTATGGTCAGGGTATAGGTCTCAAAGCCAGTAACCGGGTCTCTGGAACCTGTGGCTGTCACCACCCGGTTCCACTCGGGATGGTCCTTAAAAGGGCGCATCTGAACCATACGAGCCAGTGCAGCTCCCTGATGAGAAAGTGAAAAAGAGGCTTTAGCCCCGTGGGAATGTATGGCAGCGGTCCAGCGTTTAGCGCTTTCCACGTGTGCATCATCAGTAATAGTCAGGACGCCCGGCGAAAAGGCTGTCACGGTATCATAGGGCGGCCCCAGGGATGAAGTGGTGGGCTGGATCAATCCCACTCCCCCTTTAGCCCTGGCTTCGTGAAAGGCTATCAGTTTGTCTGTAATAAAACCGTCTTTGGTGGCCAGCGTAAAACCATGGCCTAAAGGCGCCATGACAATCCTGTTCTTTACTTCTAACTTGCCCATTTTACCGGGTTCGAACAACTTAACCAGTTTTTGCATTCGAATGACTCCTTGTTTATTTATTATTGAATATGAGCGGATTTCGGAATCTTCAGGCTTCAATCATTTAATCCTGACATACAGAGAACTCAAATGTCCAATCTCTAAAACAAATAAAATCCTAAATCGAATAATTTAAACTACCAGGCCGTTGGTAATTCTCGCCTGTGACATACCGGAGATTCGTTTATGCCTGCTAAGGAGCATTTTAAAAACGTCCCTTCAACCCCCTAAATCCCCCAATTCTTGAGGGATTGCTGAATTGGAGGACACCCCCAAACTACCGACTGGAGGTATCCGGGACCGCTTTTTCAGCAGTCTGCTAAGGCTCAAGCTGCGTGGTCTGGCTGTCCGGTGACATTACATAAAGATGAGAAAAGGTTGAGTCAGAAGCCGCTCCATGCCAGTGTTTTTCTCCTGCCGGAATAAAGACGATATCTCCAGGATAAACCGTAATCTCTTCACTCTCAGTTGCGACAATACCTTTGCCCTTAGTGACGATTAGAATCTGTTCAATGCTATGGGTATGGAATTTATTTCTCACGCCCCGGCCAAAATTAACCTGCTTTATCAAGAATCTCGGGCTTAATTCCGGACCAACAAAACTCTGCATATCTACTGCACCGGTGAACATGGAACTGACTGAATCCTCTTTCTTTACTTTATCAGTTTGGAAAACTCTCATAAACCTCTCCTTGTATAAAACAAATTTGGCTCAAGTGCAAAAAGATCTTAATACTAAATTTTCAGCAAATTTTCGAAGCTAAATTTCTTAAAAAAAAGTTCTAATATCACCTTATTGCAGTAATGTCAAATTTCAGGCTATAAAAATTAAATTATTTGTATTAGTATATCATAAGCGACAATCTTATTGCGATGTTATAGACGTAGAAAAAGGGGGTGCACCATGTGAGTGTATTAGCAATTGATTAACTGCATGACCTGTTGCAAAAAATTAAAGGAGAGAAAGATGAAAAAAGATTGGCGTCAGCTTATCAGTCAGCCAAAATATGGTATAAAAGTTGAAAGAAACATCCCGGTAGCCATGCGGGACGGGGTACACCTTTCGATTAACGTTTTTCGTCCTGATGCCAGAGGGAAATTCCCGGCCCTGCTGGCCATGTCAGGGTACGGCAAAGAAGAAATGGAGTTGCTCATGCCGCCTCAGCCGTTAAACCGGAGCGCAGTCTGGGACGGGAATATAGAAGCAGGAGATTTTAATGATTATGTACCCAGGGGATATATACATATCATAGGAGATTGCAGAGGAACCGGAGCTTCAGAAGGCCAGTACCCTGGACCAGAAGGCCAGGACTGTTATGACCTGATAGAATGGGTGGCGAAGCAGCCCTGGTGCGATGGTAATGTAGGCATGGTAGGTTATTCTTATTTCAGCATGATGCAAATACAGGCGGCCATCCAGCAGCCCCCGCACCTCAAATGCATAGCTGTATCCCATGTCATTGCTGACGGTTACCGTGATATGGCCTACCACGGAGGCATACTCAGCCTGATGGGTTACGGAGTCTGGTACGGGAGACACGGAACCAGCGGTTTTGCCGCCAATAATGCGGTCTCCATGATGCAAAAGAACTTACCCAGAGAGGAATTCGAGCGCCGCAGAGCAGAACTCCTGAACCATCCGGATATAAAAAATTATCCCAATGTTTATCATCTTTTACTTTATCCCCAGAAAAACCCCTGGTTTTTTGATACTCTAATGAACCCTTATGATGGTCCTAATTACCAGGCCGCGTCAGCTTATTCGCACTACGATGAAATAAAGATACCAGTTCACGTGGTAGGCAAATGCGCGCATGAAGACATGGGCTACTGGGACCTGTACAAAGGATTGAAGACGCCTAAGAAACTGCTGGTCAAGCCTAACGGACCCGAGGAGCGGCCATGGAGAGAAGACACTGAAGTGCTTATCAGGTGGTACGATCACTGGCTGAAGGGCAATGACACAGGCATGATGGAAGAGCCGCCCATAACCCTTTTTGTAATGGGAGAAAATAAATTCCGACAGGTGAAGGAATGGCCACTGCCGGATACAACTTATAAAGAGCTTTACTTCCGCCGCTGGGAAGGGCTGTCTTTTCTGCCGGAGCTTAATATGGATGAACCGGACGGCTACTTCCAACAACCGCTGCACATCTCCAATAAAAGAGACACGGTGGAGTATATCAGCCCGCCGCTGGATGAAGATATGCAGGTGATAGGCCCTGCCTCCATCAATTTCTTCGCCTCGGTAGACCAGGATGACGCTAATTGGATGCCCAAACTTTTCGATGTAGCGCCGGACGGCACAGAGACCCGGTTGGGCAAGGGCTACCTGAAAGCCTCTCACCGCGCTCTGGATCCTGAAAAATCCAAACCCGGCGAGCCCTACCATCCACATACGAAAGAAAGACTGGAGACCATCAAACCAGGGGAAATTTACGAATATAACATTGGTCTGGGGGTGATATCCAATGTTTTCAAGGCCGGACACCGTATAAAAGTAATGATTGAGAGCCTGGAATCGCCGCGGGATGCGGAGATTCAGATCCATTATCATCCGCATTTGAACAGCGCCAGGGCTACGCTGCATAAAATATATCGCAATAAACAATACCGGTCTCATCTGCTTCTGCCTGTAGTACTCGGAAAGCGCAAACCAGCTTCAGGATCCTGGGAATTGCCCGGTACGCTGATGGATGATAACTGCCTGCTGCTCTCTGAATATTCGGTCTACGGGCCGCCCTTTAAATAAGCAGGAATAAGTGGATTTTTATAAAAAAGGCCTGTTTTTCATCTCAAGCAGGCCTTTTTTTATTAACAGATATATATGGAAGCCAGGTCACGCAGGTGGTATCCTGTGAAAAGAAGGGCAGACGGCTTGTCAGGTAGGGAAGACCGGAGATAATTCATAAACATACAACGACTGAGTATGATTTGAGTATAATTAAAGAAGGTGATAGAAAATGTTTTCAGAAATCCCGATTGCCGCTGTAGCCGCCGGAATTATAGTGGTAATAATCCTGTTATTCATCATTATCAGGATTATTAAAAACTGTCTACCCAAAATCCTTATAGGCCTGATAATTCTTGGGATAGTAGGGTATCTTGCCTGGGTCTATTTCACCAGATAGCCATTTGCCTTTTTAATTCAGACTCAAATTGAGTTGAATTTGTTCTTTTTTATTTAATAATTTTTTCACCTTTCCCTTTTAAGCCCTTCAAAATTAATAATACTCAACATGGCAATATTTGTTATATAATGTAAATTCATCAAGGGATTATGTCAACGAACATTAAACAACAGGAGGGTTTCATGACCTGAAGGGGAAAGTATAATGGCAAAGATAGATAGTTTTAATTTCGGATTCATTGTAGTAGATGAAAAGCAATACGTCCATGATGTCATAATATTGCCGGACGGCACGGTTAAAGAGCGTAGTTCCGGCAAGGGACGTCTGGGCAGCCATACCATTTCACGCAGTGAGATGGAAACCCTGATAAAAGACAGCCCGGATGTAATCTTGATAGGGACCGGTTTTCAGGGTATGGCCAGATTGGCCCGCGATGCCGAGTTCTATAAACTCGAGCCCAACCTCGATATCACAATGGAACCTTCGCCGGAAGCAGTAAAAAAATTCAACCGGCATGTGGAGGATGGGGAAAAAGTAGCCGCCCTGATTCACGTCACCTGTTAAAAAGGGACTGAATTGTATTCAAAACTAGCTAGCCAGGATGTAGAACGTTTTTAACACAACCTGTTGCCCGGCCACAATATTCCGTTTTTATTAAAGAAATTTTTTATTTCACTGGAAGACATCAAATTCACTTTTAAGCCTCACCGGGTGGAAATACCCTATTGACAGAGAGAGGGGCAATAATTTACTATAAATATATGAGAATGAGAATCAATTGCAACAATACTGATCAATTGCATGGATACCCGCAAACCAGGCAGCGCAATCTGCTATTAAGTGTTTTACGCGAAACCGGCAGGCATTTAGATGCCAAGGAGTTGTTTCGTCTGGCTGTCAGCAGGGATAGCTCTATCAGTCAGGCAACGGTGTATAGAAGCCTGAAATTATTCAAGGAACTGGGATTGATCGACGAGAAACGGTTAGGCCGGACTCACTGCTGCTATGAAATCAGCCAGCCTTATCAACACCAGCACCTGGCGTGCAGCAGGTGCGGCAAAGTAATTGATTTTGAATGCCCGCTCACTGAGATTGTAGAAAAAGTTAAGCACGAACACAATTTTACGGTGATAAAAGCAGAGGTCTTTTTTGAGGGTTATTGCGCAGACTGCTTTAAACTTGAGAAGGAAAGTAACATGCAGGAAAAAATAGCCCCAAAAGTAAGCAAACCATAATTAATTAGTATAGGACAGCCGGCATTGAATCAGAAGACAACGAATAGAACGTTATAAATCCGAAAGCAATTTTATAGAGGATATTAATAAATAATAAATTAAGGAGAAAAGAATGGTTAACGAAATTAATGATCAAAATTTTGAAAACGAAGTCATCAAATCAGCCACGCCGGTGGTGGTAGACTTCTGGGCTGCCTGGTGCGGTCCGTGCCGGATGCTGGCGCCGCTAACGGAGAAAATGGCTGAGGACTATACCGGCAAAGTAAAATTTTGCAAGATAAATGTGGATGAAAATCCACAAACAGCCATGAAATACGGTGTAATGAGCATCCCCACCCTGATATTCTTCAAAAACGGCCAGCAAAAGGACAAATCAATAGGCGCAGTTCCGGAAGCAACGCTTAAACCAAAAGTAGAGGCTTTACTATAAATTATAGGGTTGAAAGGTAGATTCCAGCGCGGGCCGGAATCTACCTTTCTCAGGAGCTCGCCGGCTTATTTTCTTCATAATTAAGGCTTCTCCAACATTTATTTTGTATAACAATTCCAAATCAGGTTAGAGCCAGTATTTCTTTATAATTTTTATCGCGTTATAATATGGCAAATACTTGATTACAAGAAACACTGTCACATTTGGTTTATTAGCGAGGTGAGGAATGGACTCAGGAGAAGCTTTAAAGCTGGAAGAAAGAGACAATGTGGCCGTCAGCCTGGCGGATATTGAGCCCGGTATGGAAGTAAGGGTCAAATGGGGCAAAGAAGTAACCAGTTTAACATCCAGTGAAAAGATACCCTTTGGTTTTAAGGTGGCCCTCACTAACCTTAAGAAAGGCTCGAAGATAATCAAGTACGGAGAAACCATCGGTCTGGCTTCTCAGGATATCCAGCAGGGACAGCTCGTACATATCCATAATATAGAAGGTGCCAGAGGCAGAGGCGATCTGACCAGAGGAGATGCCGGATGAAATTCCTGGGATTCGTTCGACCGGACGGTTCGGCAGGCATCCGCAATCATGTGCTAATTATCCCCGGTGGTTTTTTGGCCAGCCAGGTATGTAAAATGGTGGAAGGCGCCATAACAATTGTAACCGCAGACAGCGGAAGCGGCCGCACAGGCCGCGACCGCGAAACTATTTTCCGGATCCTTACAGGCCTGGGGAGGAACCCCAATATTGCTTCAGTTATCGTTTTTTCACTGAGTGCCGGTTCTGCTTATCCTGAACTGAAACCTTCCCGGATGGCAGAAGAAATTGCCCTGTCAGGCAAACGGGTGGAGCTGGTAGATGTTGCCGCGGAAGGCGGCACGTTGCAGGCGCTGGCCCAGGGGGTACAGCTTGCCCGGGAGATGGTTCAGGAAGCTTCCCGGCTGAGACGCCAGCCCTGCGGCCTGGACCAACTATCTATAGGAGTAAAATGCGGCGCTTCAGATGCTACTTCCGGCATTGCCGGCAATCCGGTAATCGGCAACCTCTTCGACCGTATTGTGGCTGGCGGTGGCACAGCCTTTTTCGGGGAAAATACTGAGATAATAGGGGCGGAACATGTACTGGCCAGACGCGCAGTAAATCCGCAGGTTGGCAAACGTATTCTCGAAGTGGCTGAGGAAACCGAAGAAGTGGCCAAATCCACTGGTGAAGATATCCGCACTATCAACCCGGTCCCCGCTAATATAGCTGGCGGGATTTCCACCTTGGAGGAAAAGTCCCTGGGCGCCATCCATAAATCAGGATCAGCGCCTATCCAGGGGGTTCTCCAATATGGTGAAAGACCTGGAGGCAAAGGACTTTATTTTGTTGATAACTGGATGAGCATAAGCTCCATATTCGCCGGTTATGCCGCCTCAGGGGCGCAACTGGTGATCCATCAGGTAGGTGGGGGAGGCTGGTCAGGCAACGATCTTTTAAACAGCTCGACTGCTGTAGTTTCTCCTTTGATGTATACCACCGCTAATCCCAAAACAAGGGCTATGGCTCCTACTGCGGTGGATTTCTATTCCGGGACTGTAATCGAAGGCAAAGAGACCATTGAAGAGGCCGGCCAGAGGCTACTGGAGATGGTGCTGGACATTGCGTCCGGCACTTTTACCAAAGTTGAAACCATGAAATACGTTGATCCGGTACAGCTATATTTGAAAGACCCAGCCTTTTAATATCGATGTATCTTCTTTGAAAACCAGTGCGATAATTATGTGTTTAACACCTGGTATGAAAAACACAGATCAAACACTTCTGTTTTCCGGCAGACCGTCAGCCATGAGTTTGTCAAAAATGAAATTATCTGATACGATAATCAGGTACGCCAATATTTTCTAAAGATAAAGGAGAAGGAAAAACAGTGAAAATTACCGAAATAGAATGTATCCCGCTCAGCCTGCCCACTCCCATGCGCGGTGAAGGCACTTCCTGCCCCATGCTGCTGGTAAAAGTCCATACGGATGAAGGCCTGGTGGGAATCGGCGATGCCGGGATCGTAAACCAGGATGCCATTGTTCTCATGATCAAGACCTGGGCCTATGCCCTCATCGGCGCTAACCCGCTGGATAGAGGTTCGATCTTATCCAAAATTAACGGGGCCATTCATTCTGTTTGGGGCTGGTCCTACCCGGCCGCAGTCTGCACCATAGATTTTGCCCTGTGGGACCTGGCGGGCAAAGCCGTCAATCAGCCGGTATACCAGTTGCTGGGCGGCAAAGTGGTAGACAAGCTGATGTTTAACTTCTTTATTCATACAGAAAATTCGCCGAAGGGTAAGAAACTGGCGGCTGAAGAAGCGCAAAAGGCAGTGGCTTCCGGTGTACGCAGCATTGGTTTGAAGTCCACCGGCTTCAGCGGGGGAAACCGTTCACTGAAGGCGGATGCAGAAATCGTAGGAGCAGTCAGGAAAGCCATAGATGACAGCGCTGAAATTTCTTTCGATGCCAACGGAGGGTACACTTACACTGACGCCCTGAAGCTGGGCCGGGCTATGGAGGATTTCCATCTCTTTAAATATGAGCAGCTCTGTCCGGAGTGGGATATCAACGGGTTAGCCAACCTGCGTAAAAACCTGAAAACCCCCATCTGTGCCCATGAGTCCAGCGTGCTCATTCCCGGCTTAATGCAGGTCATTGAAAAGCAGGCTGCTGATATTGTGGGCACCAAGCTGGCTTCGGCCGGCGGCATTTCAGAGGGAGTCAAATGGGCTAATATAGCCAAAGCGGCTGGTCTGGCCATGTACTGCGGCGGTATGAACGGGCTCTGTGAAGCGGCAGCCCAGGCCCACTGGCTTTGCTCGGACGCCGAGTTCGGCAAGCAGGACCATGACGTCTTTTTCCCTGTACTTATGTATAACTCATTTGATACCACCAAACCGGTTTCAAATATAGACATTGTTAAAAACCCGCAGGTTTACAAGGATGGCTACTTCTATCCGCCAGAAGGACCCGGACTGGGGCTTGAACTGAATGAAAAGGCTATTCCCAGGTATATTACCAAAGGCAAGAGCATTGTTACTATAGGAGAAAAAGAAAGGGCGGCCGGAAGAGGATTCTAAGCCAAATGACCTCAAAACGTTAGAAAAAAAGCTCCATGGGAAAGTTCCCGTGGAGCTTTTTATTAAAATTTTATAGCCTTGGGTCCGGTTTCAGGCAGCAGCAGTCCAGCCACCAGCAGACCCAGCGAGATGACAGCACTGATAATGAATCCCGGCAGGTAGGAGCCGGTCAGATCGGCAAGGTAGCCTACTACCAGGGGGCCGATGAAATTCCCTATATTTCCCATAAGAAGCATGACAAATATAACGATGGTCCCGGTACGGTGTGAATTGGGATGCAACTCTATGGGAATAGTAAAAAGGGATGCGCTGTGCAGATTGCCGAATAGTCCGAAGCAAGCCACAGCCAGATATATTATTGCCTGGTTGTTAAACAGCACAGCGCCCAATGCGGAAATCCCCAAAAATATCCCCGGTATTATAAGAAAAGGTCTGCGTCTTCCGATGCGTAAAGGAAGTACTCCGCCCGCAATAGAGGAAAGGGTGCCCACCACCGTGATTATGGCGACTATCGAACTGGCTTTTTCCAGCGACATCTGAAATACTTCATGGTAATAGCCGGGCAGCCAGGAACCCACGGCATTACCCAAACACCAGCATCCCATGGTAGCCAAACCCAGTAGAATGGTAGAGCGTCTGAAAAGAATTTGCTTAATACTGAGTTCAACCACTGGATCCGCCCTGGACTTTTTACTGGTCTCGTTCTTTCCCTGACGGCTTTGACGGTCTCTCCCGAAGACGGCCCAGGCTACCGCACCGGTTAAGGCCACTGCTCCATAGATCATGATAGGCGTTTGCCAGGTGAAAGCGGCTGCCAGAGGCACTGTAGCTACAAAGGATACGGCATTTCCGATGTTATTGACGCTCATGGTAATGCCGTTGACCAGGGGCAGCTCGCGGGGACTAAACCATTCAGCGGCAATGGTAGTGGCGAAAGAAAAGGTAATGGCAGTGCCCATGGCAAAACTGACTCTGGTGAGCAAAAGCAGGGTATAATCAGAGCAGAAAGGGGTCAGAAGGCCTCCTGCTGTTAAAAAAGCACCCAGGGCAAAGACCTTTTTAAGACTGAACCGCGTCCCTATAATACCTATAGGCATGGCCAGAAGACCGATGGTCAGAGGCGCTACAGAGGCGAACCAGCCGGCGGTACCCCGGTTGATACTGTAGTTTTGCATCAGGAGAGGTAAAAGAGGCCCGGCGGAAGCCCAGATCATACCGCTACAGGAACGTATAAGACAGACTAAGGCCTGTATAACAAACCTGTAAGGAGCTCTGGATTCCACCTGATAATAATAGCACTAGCGGGTTTCAAGAAAAAGAAACAGAAATTATCTAAGCGCTAAATTTGTGAACTAACAGTTTTATAATTACAATGCCGAGTATGCAAGCTGTATCAGGGGAATTTAAGTACCACCTTCGGAGTATTGATAGGCGTCCTGCCATAAATCTTGATATATTCATGAGAGACTAATATGCTAATCTAATGAGTTTTCATAGGAACGAGGCAGTACATTGCCCAGCCCAAATGTTGGTGCAGGAATTGTAAATATTCATCCTGGTCAGTACGAAAATACTTGAATACCTGTTCATGGTCAGGGTGGTTGGGATTTTCATCAAGCCAGCGCAACAGTCCATGCCAACTATCTGAAATATACCTGTCAAAGTCGTCGTAGCTGGAACGGATGATGGATTCGAGTTCAAAGCCTTCATCCCTGGTAAATTGAGCCAGTTCCGATTCTGTGTGGGTAGTTGTTTGTTTTTGGGCGTATTGCGGATCAACCCGATTGCTAAGCCAGTGGGTTTCACCAATACCCAGGCGTCCATTCTTATTAACCGCCCGCTTCAATACCTGGACTGTCTTCTGAAAGCTGCCAAAAATAAACGTAGCCCCAATACATGTTGCAGCATCGAAAGCCCCTTCTTCGAACACATAATCAGTCCCGTTGGAGCAAACGATTTCGATTCTGTTCGACAACCCTCTCTTAACCAGCTTTTTTCTGGCTCGGTCACAGAAATCTTCGGAAATATCTATCCCAATACCATTGATGCCGAATTGTTCAGCCCAGAGAGCGAGCGGTTCGGCACAACCACAACCGAAATCGATGACCCGGCTCCCTTTTTTCAACTGGAGTCGTTTGCCGAATTTAATAATCTTTTCAGACGTGGAAGGATTCAGTATCTCCATATACCGGTGTGAGATACTCATAAGGTCAAAAAATTCCATAATTTAAGTCTCCTTTAAAAAATAGTACTTATGTTTACAAAGATATTGCGTTATTTGAAGTTAGTCTTACATGGATAACAAGGAATGGGATCAAATGTCAAAGGCATATTTAACTCATTCTAAAGGACCTTCCTCCTTTTTTTCAGGGAATTGTGACCAGAGGTTTACTGATAGATAGCAGAGTAACCTAACCATCCTTTTAGCATTGCTAAGGACTAAATTGTTAAAAATCAATCCGTTTCTCTACACCTGCTCCAAGTTGAGAACGCACTCATTATCGAAAATTGGCCATTTCTCTGAAAAACACAGTTATCCGATTTTAATCACTGATTGTTGTGCGCCTGCTCAAGTTCCAGCATGAGGTCCATGTCATCGGTCGGACGTTCCATATCAATTTCTACGCGATCGATAATGCCTGCATAACTGAAGAAATTTGTTGACTTCGTCTCTTTAGTTATAGGAGAAAGAGCATATCTGCCTATGGCAAACTTGCCCCCTGAGAACAGAGGGTAGGCTTTAATGTTTACACTCCCGGATGGTGTTCCATTAACGAGGAGGCGTCCCACTCCCTGGTCCGGCATGGTTGAGATAAACTCGAAACCAAGGGTAATATCTCCTTCAGGGACTTCCGCATCTGACTGGCAGTGAAAATGCTTCTCAGCCAGATAGTTGAAATCGAATGTTAGTTTATTATTTTTGATATAAAGTGTATATCCGCCCATGATGTCGCCTGAGGCAATCAAAGTGCCGTCACACCCTTTTTTGTGTCTGACATATGCACTCATAACAAAAGATTTATTGGCCAGGCGGGGGGACAAAGAATTCGGAGACATTTGAGGATAGAACACGTACTTCTTCCGGGACTCGGAAGGAGCAAATTTCAGGGACTTATTAAAATCAAAACCGTTCTTTTCCTTATAATAGCTTTCAAGCATGGGGAGTACCCCGTATTTGCCAGCCTCATGCCACCAGAGGTCTTTTAGTTCGTTTAGCTTTTCCGGAAAGGTATCAGCCAGATCATGCGCCTCGGAAAAATCCTCATCGGTGTGATACAGCTCCCATTTATCTTCCTCAAAGCTGTCATACAGAACATGGTCAGCCACTGCTTTCCAGCCGTCCGCCCAGATACCCCGGTTGCCCAGCATTTCGTAATATTGTACCTTTCGTTTTCGCGGTGCATCAGGATTATCAAAGGTATAAGTCATACTTATACCGGGCTTTTCCGCCTGTTTGACCCCTTTGATCATCTCGGGCTGTTCTATACCACAAACTTCAAGCACTGTCTTATTGATATCAATTGCATGGTGGTACTGGGGCCTTATACCACCTTTATCCTTGATCTTCTCTGGATAACTAATAATAAGCGGGACTTTTACGCCGCCGGCATGGACCCAGGTCTTATACATTTTAAGCGGTGTATTACCTGCCCATCCCCATCCGCGCGGGTAATGGTTGCAGGCCTCAGGAGAACCTATAAGCTCAAGCTCTTCATCCGAAACCAGACCTCCCCACCTCATTGACCTGAGGTGAGTATATTCGCTGAAGCAGCCCTCGGGACCGCCTTCTCCGGAGGCGCCGTTATCGGAAAGAAGCACGATCAAAGTGTTTTCATACTGCCCGATTTTTTTAAGAAACTCAATCAGGCGTCCGATCTGTTCATCAGTGTAAGTTAAAAAGCCGGCAAAAACCTCCATAAACCTGGCAAAGATATTTTTTTGTTTTTCTGTCAGGCTTTCCCAGGCAGGAGCCAGGTAGTTGTGTCCGGTTAGCTCAGTATTTTCGGGGATAAGTCCCATTTCTTTCTGCCTGGCGAAGACATTTTGCCTGTATACGTCCCAGCCTTCATCAAATTTACCCCGGTATTTTTCAATGTAGTCTCTGGGGGCATGGTGGGGGGCATGCATTGCCCCAAATGCCAGATAACAGAAAAAGGGCTTTTCCGGGTAGCATGATTTTTGATCGCCAATATATTCGATAGCTTTATCCACCAGGTCACTGCTCAGATGATAGCCCTCCTCCGGGCTTGCGGGTGGGTCTATATAATGGTTATCGCATACCAGGTCCGGGTAAAACTGGCTGGTAGCTGCGCCAAGAAAGCCGTAAAACTTCTCAAAACCCCGGCCCAACGGCCACTGATTGAAAGGTCCTGCGCCGTTCATGTGCTTTTGATTGCAGAGATGCCATTTACCAATGGCGAAAGTAGAATAACCGTTTTCCAGGAGAGTTTCACTGATGTATCCGTACTTTGCATCAACATTGCCCGATAAAGGCGGGAATCCCAGGTCATTGTTGGTCAAGTAGCCAACACCCACAGTGTGATTGTTGCATCCGGTAAGCAGGCTGGCCCGGGTTGGAGAGCACATGGCGTTGACATGGAAGTCTCTGTAGCGCAAACCGCCAGCCGCAATAGAATCAATGCATGGCGTGGCTATGGGAGACCCATAGCACCCGAGCTGTGAATAGCCGGTATCATCCAGCACAATGTACAGTACGTTGGGTGCGCCCATAGGCGCCTTAGCCTCCTCTCTCCACCAGGGTATTGAGTCTAAATAGGATGTTTTAATAACGCCCTGGAATTCCTGTTCTTTACTGTCCATTTTATTTTCCCTCCATCATGAATCTATCAGTTAATTTTTACGGGCTGATCTTCGCTCTGATTGGTGCTTCTTAACATAGCCGGCTATCTCAATCAAACGGGGATATGCATACGGTAAAAAGGCGGCAAAAGATTCACAGAAATAATTCCGCTCAAGTTCCCGGCTAAGGGTATTCTCCCTATCCCGCCGGCACCCGCCCCGGCACAGAAATTTCCATGTGCATGTCCGGCAGAGTGAAGCAAAGGAGGATGAGCTTTTTATAAAGCGTGCACAATTATCGCTTTCATACAACTCAGATAATTCATTTTCATGGATGTTTCCCAGTTTCCATTCATCGGAAACATAAAAATCGCAGGGATATGCACTGCCGTCGGCTTCAATAACAAACTGGCACTGGCATGAACCAAGCAGGCTGCACATTTCATGAGGCATGCCGGCTGCCATTCTAACCAGATTATCGAAATACCTGATACTGACTTCTCTGCCGGCCATAAAATCCGCATACCACTGGTCAAAAAAGTGTTTTAAGAAAAATGTATACCGCTCCGGATTTAAAGAGTACCTGTGTACTCCACGTTCATCACCTTCAGGGTCTATGCAGGGCATAAATTGAAGAAACTTGAAATTTTTTCTTTTGAAAAAATTGTATAGTTCGTCCGGGCGGCGGGCGGTCAGATTGGTAACCACAAACAAAATATTGTACTCCACCTTATTATCATTAAGAAGTGCGACCGTTTGCATGACCCTCCTGTGAGTTCCTTTCCCCTGTGAATCCACCCTGTGCCGGTCGTGGAGATCCTGCGTACCGTCCAAAGAAAGACCTACAAGAAAATTGTGATCATGTAAAAATTGGGCCCATTCAGGGTTAATTAAAATACCGTTTGTCTGAATACAGTTATTAATCCTGACATTATTAACGTTAAACGCGTGCTGTATTTTAACCACTGACTGGAAAAAGTCCATCCCGCATAAAGTTGGTTCTCCACCCTGAAAAGAAAAGGTGGCGTATCCTGAGGCAAATTGAAGGACTTTCTTGATAATTACTTCAAGTGTTTCCAGAGACATAAAACCATAATCAGCTACAATACGGTTATCAGCCACATTATGATAAAAACAGTACTCACACTTCAGATTACATTTGCTTGAAGCAGGCTTAATCAGAACGCTGATTGGCGGCAATGTAATGCTCCTTCCGTAAGTACCTACTAATTTACTGGAAATTTCAGATAAAGTCCAGATTATTATACTAAATATTAGCTGTAAATAAAGCGATAATAGCCTTTGATCAATCGATTAAATATTGCCTTCTACAAACTTCTGAATGTGATAAAAATCATAATTTGCCTTAAATTTCCCGCGCATAGACCATTATAGCCCAGTTTCACCATCAAAAATAGCTGAACAAGCCTGGGTACTTTCGCCGGATTGGTGCAAAAACCTCACCTCATTTGAAGCTATTTGATAACGGATTTTGGTATATTTTTTTTGATGGACGGCGCTATTCTCATATTTTATAATAGTATTTAGCACAATAAGGCTCTGTCCGGCCGCAAAGTGAGAGATGTAATTCCCAGAAATCAGGAAAATCGCTTCACAGCCACCCTTCCCTGATTTTCTTCGAAATAACACGAAATCCATCTCGACCAATGCCTGTAAGGAAAAAAATGCTATGAAAAAGAAGACCAGAACTTATCCGGCCGCAGCCTGGGCGCTCATAGTCATGTTATTTTTTATTGGAGCCGGCGCTCTGATCAGCGGGGCTATGCTTTTTGTGGCTCCCGATGGACATTTGATGCAATGGTCGACTGATGACCTGGCAGGAACCCCTTTTTCAAATTATCTGATCCCGGGCATAATCCTTTTCATATTCGTGGGTATCTTCCCGGTATTTGTGGGTTATGGTCTATTGAAGCAACCTGCCTGGCACTGGCCTGACGTGATCAATCCTGCCAAAAAGATGCACTGGGCATGGACGGCTTCCTGGGCGGCCGGTGTTATCATGCTGATCTGGATCAGTGTTGAAACCCTTTTACTTGGATATATCAGCTTTCTGCAACCGTTCATTGCGGTTTATGGCATTGTTATAATTATACTGACCCTTTTGCCGGTCTTACGAAGGTATTTCACTCGTTAGAAATACAGCCATAGCCATAAAAGTCCTGCCTGGGCAGATCCTGAGGTTCACCCTGGACACTATAAGATATATAAATCCATCCTTTCAACTCAAAATGGCATGAATATTTACCGCGGCTTTACCCACGGTTGTATCTACTGCTGACAGCCGCAGCCAATGTGAGTTCTCCTTGATACTGGCCGATAGAAGAGTAAAAAAACTGGCATTTAAACCAGGATTCAATCTGGCAGCCTGGGCTCAACAACGTCCATCAACTATTGGACAGCCAGATCCTGTGCGGCTAAAAAGGGCCCAGATCTGGGCAAAGGGTATAATGGCCGTACCCGGTTAATACATTATTATCAGGCGTTACTACCCGGTCATTTAAAGCCCATCTGCCACTGGCGGTGGCGACGCTGAAAATGTCTATCTCCGGATTGTGGCCATGATGAATAGTAGCCACGTTCTTCATGGCCCGTTTTAAGACTTTCACCACATAGTCCCCACCTTCCATACGGCCTAAATGGAGGGTATCAAAAACAAAATCCGCTGCCAGGCATTCTGCCAGACTGTCCCACTGTTTAACGTCCAGGCTATTCCAATAGCTGGCCTTCAACTTCTTAATGGCTTCAATATCTTCGAGGCTTTGTATTCTTCTTTGCATTTCTGCTTCAATGTTCATTTTGTCAACTTTCATCATATCTTAATATACAACAATAATCCCTGTGAATTTCAACATCAATCCTATGATATTGCATTAAAATATAAGATGAGGTCTTGTGAAGTGTTCAAATTAAGGAGGAATGAAAATGTCTAAAAAAATTTTAAGGATTACCACACATTTACCTGCGGTACCAAAATGGCTAAAGATCAATAATATCATTACTTTTCCCCTGCCGCTGAAAACTGCCAAAGAACTGGCAGCCAAACTCCTGGAAGTTAAGGAAGATATAGAGGTTGAGCTAAGTCTGAGCACAGGCAAGGAGCCCCTGGTTGAAATAAAATACGAGACCAAGGAAAAAGAAAATGAGGATCCTGAGCAGGATAAGACGTAAAACTTGAAATTTTTAATTCTGAAAATCTATATAACAAAAATTCCCCCAGGCGCCAGCAGGCCAGCCAATCAGAATGTGACAGGGGAGACTGGTTTTTCCAATAATATTGATGCCCTCTTTAAGATTATTTTCAAAGCTACTGCTGAGGTGATAAACCATAGGACAGGTATATGATTGCGCAAAAGAAGAATGTAAATAAAAACCAGCCATCTGAAAGCCCTTTGATATCTAATGGTCCTGAAAAATCATCCTGGGAGGCAAGCAGCGGCAGCGATTCAACACTGGAGGAACGCCTGGAGCAATTGGAAAAATTGCCCCGCCGTAATCCCTTACTTCACTGGGCTGCCTTTATTTTATCTTTGCTATCGTGGATTCTATTGGGGATCTGGGTATTCAGTTCCCAGGGACCTGTACCCGCTGTATGGCTGTGGCTGGATGCTGGTTTATCGGCGGTTTTTGCCATTGAGTTTTTTACACGCAGTGGTTTTCGCTGGGACAGGGTGGGGTATATCCGTTCTCGTTTCTTTGAATTTATAGCTATCATACCTGCTCTGGCACTGGTAAATCATGGCTTTCCCCTTGAAGGATTTTGGGTATGGTTAATTTTAATTTTACGGACCGTGCGCGTCCTGGACCGTTTTCTCGGGGACGGATTTGTAAAGCGTAATATTCTGGCTCTCATTGAAGGTTTCGAGGAAGAGATAACAGATAGAGTGCTCGAACGAATTGTGGCCAATATACAGGCGGACCTGGACCGTGCGGAATTCAGCCATAATATTGCTGAAGCGATCAAACGCAATAAAAGCGCCGTCTTAAAGCGCATATACAGGGCCACTCCTCAAGAAGGGCTCCTGCCAGGTGCGCTACACCTGGTAGGGCTGGACAAAGCTCTGGAGCGCGCTGGAGAAAAAGCCTACGATGCCGTGGTAGAAATAATTGACAGCCGGGAGGTAGATGCGGCTGTAAGGGATGTAATCAGTTCATCTTTTACACGCATCAGGACAACCTTAAAGGAAAGAACCTGGCGCAAGCACATGGGAATCCGGAATCAGATAAAATAAACTCCAGGACTATTTTTCAGGCTAATTAAAACCAGGAGTCACAAATTTGTTTGATGAAAACGCCGAAGAATTGAAACCAAGAGGACATTTTGCCAGATACCGCCAGATAGTAATGGTACTGGGGAAATACAAACTGGAGGAAGTGTTGCGTTATATAGGCCTGGAAAAATTCCTGGTTTTCCGCTGGCTCATACGTGGTAATCCGTGGCGTAAAATTCCCCATACCAGGCCTGAAAGCATACGCCTGGCTATTGAAGAACTGGGAACTTTTTTCGTGAAATTAGGTCAGATTCTTTCAACCCGTACCGACCTGCTGCCGCCACCCTATACAGCGGAGCTATCAAAACTCCAGAACTCTTTGAAGCCTCTCCATGCGGAGGTAATGCAAAAAGTTATTTATGACGAGCTTGGCCGGTCCACGGATGAACTTTTTAAAAATTTTAATCCGGAACCGGTGGGAGTAGCCTCCATCGGGCAGGTCTATGCCTGCACTTTATTGGATGGTACGGAGGCGGTCGTCAAGGTACAAAAGCCCGGAGTGCCTGAACTGATTGAGGAGGATATGTTCATATTAAACCGGGCGGCCACGGCTGCGGCCAAACGCTGGAAAGGGGCTGAGCAGTATGACCTGGTGGGAATCGCCCAGGAAATTTCGGATACTATCAAGATGGAAACCGATTATGTAAATGAAGGCCGTAATGCCGAGTATTTTTCCCGCTTTTTCCAGGATGAAAAAAGAATACATATTCCCCGGATTTTCTGGGAATTCACCTCTGAGAGAGTGCTTACTATGGAGCGTATTCAGGGCATTAAAATCCTGGATATCCAGGCCCTGGACCAGTCAGGATTCAACCGTAAAGATCTGGCCACACGCAGCGTGGATTTATGGTTGAAAATGGTCTTTGAAGGAGAAACCTACCATGCAGACCCCCATCCCGGGAATCTTTTTGTAGAGCCGGATGGACGTTTAGCCCTGGTTGATTTTGGCATGGCTGGGATGATCGACGACGAGGTCCGCTGGAATCTGGTCAATACTCTCAAATCTATCATGGAGCGCGATCCTGACCTGCTTATAGACTCTCTGATTGAGCTGGGCGCGGTCAATCTCCGCGAAGAAGGATGCCGTTCCTGCCTCAGGAAAGATTTGAAGTATATGATGGTGCATTTCCCTTCGATTCACTTCGACAGGTCTGCAGAAGGCATCAACACCAGCCTGGGGCAGCTTTTTACGTTACTGCGCCGGAACCGTATCCAGCTTCCCGCCAGCACTTTCATGATGTTGAAAACCATAATAATGGCACAGGCCATAGGTAAAGGACTGGACCCTGAATTTGATCTGTTTCCCATGCTGGATACTCATCTCAAACAGATAATCCGCCGGAAGTATTCTTTATCCGCTGCCTTTAGCCATTTACCTTCTATGGCTATTGAATTAACCAGCCTGGCCGGGGAACTTCCTCAGCGAATAAACCGGCTGATGAAAACAGTGGAAAGGGGTGAAATACACGTCAGCACCGATGTTTCGGGAGTAGAAAAACATATCCACCATCTTGAGCACCTGGTAAACAGGACCCTAATAGGCCTGATAGTTGTTGGGCTGATTCTGGGACTGGCGCTGATCTTCGTGGGCTGGCAACTGGGAAAATAATCTCCGAATCGTTGAATCAGCATTGCCTCACTCGTGACTATTATGGTAGTATAAGCCCAAATCCAGTGAAGCCAGAAAAGGGAGCAGAAAACTATGGAATCATCTAAATACAGTAAATATATTATTACAGAGCTTAAGGAAAACATCACTGAAGCGGATTGGACAAATCCGATACAAAAGGCCGGCAAGGGGAAAGGCGGGCGCGTCCTGTTCCTGGACAACGAAGTTATACCCGGGGCTTTTTATGTGGAAACTGCCTGGACTTTCCCTCGTAAAGCTACCGATCCCCCCAGGATAATCGCCGAAGCACATCAACATGATTTTGATGAAGTCCTCTCCCTGTTCGGATCAGATACAGACAACCCCTATGAACTAAACGGTGAAGTGGAATTCTGGCTGGGCGGTGAAAAAAATATTCTGACTAAAAGCTGTATAATTTTTATTCCCAAAGGGACCATGCACTGCCCGTTGATTTACCGAAGGGTGGACAAGCCTATTTTCAACTTCTCCACCCATCATGGAAAGATGTACGTTTAGATATAGAAATCAGCTTTCAGTTACCAGCAATTATACACTCAGATATTCTACTTATTACTGAAAGCCGGTAGCTGAAATCCAGATAATTTCAGGTTGATGAGTCTACAGTCTCTGAAGTACCTCCAGACGGTGAAAAGATTCAGCCATTTTAAAGCCGGTGTCTTTAGCAGAGGCGATAGCCCGTTCGGTGAACATTTTTTCAAACTCAGAGAAGGGTTCACCCTGCTGGGTCTTATGGCAGGCAAAGGCTTTCATCTTGATATCAAAAGTGTCACTGATGTCATAGCGGAAATTAGGCTCGGTGGGCGCCCATAACCAGATCTCCTTAACCAGATCGGAAGAGCACACGTCTGAACTCCAGTCACCGCTCATTAT
>CAYLRY010000030.1:0-35481 GCA_964386535.1 uncultured Dehalococcoidales bacterium
TATCCGTGGTCATATAGGGGTTGCCGGTACCTCCGGCAAAGATCACTACCCGGCCTTTTTCCAGGTGGCGGATAGCCCGGCGGCGGATATACATTTCGGCTACCTGCTGTACAGTAATAGCGGACTGAGTACGGGTAATTACGCCGATCTTCTCCAGGGCATCCTGAAGAGCCAGACCGTTAATAACGGTAGCCAGCATACCGGCATAATCAGCAGTGACCCGGTCCATTCCAAAGCGGGAGATTCTCTCCCCTCTCCAGAAATTGCCGCTGCCGATGACAACAGCTACCTGTGTTCCTGAATCAACTACATTTTTAATTTGCTGGGCAATGCATTTCAGGATGGGGAAATCAATACCAAATCCGGCCTCACCGGCAAAAGCTTCCCCGCTCAGCTTGAGAAGCACCCGTTTGTAAGCAGCTCTTGGCATATAATTTTAATCCTTTTTAAATCCTTCAATGGATAAACGCAAATAAAAATCCCAAAAATAAATTATAACCGGTTGCCAGCAAAAGGCAATGTATCATAACACCATCAGGAATTAATCCGAAAATGGTGTTTTTTTCCGGCTGGCCAGTATGTACAATTCTTGTCTTTTCCCACAAAGAAGATAAATTATAAAGGAACTTTCACTTGAATCAAGTTTACTCTAAAAGCGCTGTAGTTGCCAATAGTCCCCGGAACCCGGATCAGGTACAAAAAGGACAATAAAAATATATTGGTCAGGCTATCCTGAATTTTAACTGTCAGGAAGGCGCTGCGGGAGAGGATAAATGGATACAGATAATCTTCGATTTCTTTAAAAGGTGGAAACAGAAGCAAGGTAACCGGCAAGTTGTGAATACTCCCGAATGTAAATGTTAAGACCGCTTTCCCACAAAAGCGAGAAGGCGGTCTTAAAAAACGGATGGTTCTATTTATTTTCCAAGTTCAAATCTAACAAAACGTCCTATTCTAATATTTTCACCAGTTTTGGCAATGAGCTCGGTGACGATATCCTGAATGGTTTTGGTAGGGTCTTTAATATAAGGCTGGAGCAAAAGGCAGGCATTCTTGAAATCTATATCCACTCCGGCGGGACAATCTTCCTTTGAGATGTACTCGGGAGACATGGCAGCCACCTGCATGGCTATATTATAGGCCAGGTCTTTGAATTCAGTGGTGCGGGCTACGAAGTCTGTTTCAGTATTCAATTCCACCAGAGATCCAATTCTTCCGCCGGCATGAATATAGGAAACAATGAGACCCTGTTTGACCGTACGGTTAGAGGTCTTCTGGGCCTTTACCATGCCCTGTTCCTGTAGTAATTTAATCGCTTTAGCTTTATCACCATTACATTCTTTAAGCGCATTCCGGCATTCCATAATACCGGCTCCGCTCTCTTGCCGTAAATCCTTAATTTGTTCAATTGTAATTTCCAAATTTCCCCCCAATTTTTCTATTGATCAAGAAGATCTGAATCAGCGTCATCCGGAAGATCAATGCCGGGCGGCATAGCAGTGTAAGTACTCATAACTGCCGGTCCACCTGGAGCTGCAGCGGTGGTTTCTTCCTCTGTCTCCTCCTTCGGAGCCAGTACCTGAACACCCTTACCCTCAATGACAGCATCCGCAATTTTACTGCATATCAGTTTAACTGCTCGGATTGCATCATCATTAGCCGGTATAATGGTTTCCATATCGTCCGGATTACAGTTGGTATCGCAGATAGCGACCACGGGTATATCCACTCTTTTAGCCTCCATCAAGGCTATTTTATCCTTGGTGGGATCTACAATGAAGAGAATACTGGGCAGCCTGGTCATCTCTTTAATGCCGCCCAGTTGCCGGTTAAGACGGACGATTTCCTCTTCCAGCTTGGAGGCTTCCTTCTTGGGCAGACGGGTGAATTCTCCCTTGGCCCGCTGGTCTTCCAGGCGCACCAGGTAATCAATACGAGACTGAATGGTGCTGAAGTTGGTGAGGGTGCCACCCAGCCAGCGTTGATTGACATAATACATACCGCAGCGCTTGGCCTCTGATTCAACTGATTCCTGGGCCTGTTTCTTGGTACCGACGAAGAGAATGGTACCGCCGTCAGCTACTGTCTGTCTTACCTTTTCCTGGGCTTTAACGAGTAGCTTGACCGTTTGCTCCAGGTCAATGATATGGATGCCGTTGCGTTTAGTGAAGATATACTTCTTCATCCTGGGATGCCAGCCGCTGGCCTGGTGACCGAAATGAGCACCGGCTTCTAGCAATTGTTTTATAGAACTGGTATCTGCCAAATTTTACCCCTTTCTAGCTTTATATTTCGTTACTAAGTTACCAGTATAACATAACTCTGAAAGGCCGGCAAGAAATTTTTTTTATGTATTATTTCAGATCATACAAAAAGAAAGGAGAGAAGGGAGAAATCTGGAAATCCAAGCTCCAAGCTTTGAACAAATAAAAATAATAATATTCAGCGGCAGTTGTGGCAATATGGTATTACTAACGGCATACTTAAACAGTTTTACTACCAGAATAGACCGCTTATATACCTTTCAGGTTAAGGTCACGTCAGGGGAAGGCAGACTACCGCAGAGGAGTATTATAGATCTGGCCAGTCTGGAGACCGTGGACAAAGGTCGCCTAAAGGATAAATGCGGAGAATTAAGCCCTGAAAAAATGGCGCAGGTAGATAAAGCAATCAAGGTCAGCCTGGGGTTATAATCTGGAGAAAACAAGAGGAAAGCACTCCAACAGAAAGGCCAGCCGTTCAGGACTGGCCTTTTTCTCAGGATAACTAATTTGCACTGGTTTCAGAGTTAATTTATTTCCATATCCTTTTTCCGCGTGACCCTTATACTCTGGTTTACTCTCAGAGGGACAGGCACAGGTACCGGTCGCACCACGGGTCTGCGGGCTGCAGGCAGCGCCGGCCTGGCGGGCTTTTCCGGCTTCTGCTCATTCTCCCCCAGACTGATATTGGGTAGCCAGGCCAGCCATTTGGGCATATACCAGTTGAACCTGCCCAGGAGTTTCATGGTAGCCGGCACCAGCACAGAACGGACCAGGGTGGCATCCAGAAGGACCGCCACAGCCAGTCCAAAACCCATTTGCTGGAACATGACCATATCGCCCAGGGCAAAGCCGCCGAAAACCGCCACCATGATCAGGGCTGCGCCGGTAATCAGTTTGCCGGTAGAAAGCAGACCGTAGGAGACAGCCTCAGAGTTATTACCGGTCTGGCTGAACCGTTCGCGAATACGGCTTAGCAGGAAGACCTGGTAGTCCATAGAGAGGCCGAAGAGCATGGCAAACAGGAAGAGCGGCAGCCAGGTCTCAATCACATCCACCTGCTGGAATCCGAAGAGCGAAGCACCCACGCCGTGCTGGAAGACCAGCACCATCAAGCCGTAAGCCGCGGCTACTGAAAGCAGGTTCATGACAATAGCGGTGGCAGGTATGACTATGGAGCGGAAAGCCAGGGTTAATACGATAAAGCTGAGTGACAGGATAAAGGCAAAGATCAAGGGCGTATAGCTGTCAGTGGTAGCATTAAAGTCCAGGATAAAGGCTGTCTCTCCAGTTACCAGAGGACTGATCCCGGTACCTGAGAAAGCCTCCGGTATATAAATTGCCCGCAAGCGCTCTACGGCATCCATGGCGTCTTTACTCAGGGGGTCGCCAGCCATACCGATGCGGACCACCATCAGGTTTTTCTCAGGATAGGCAGAGACAACAGAGGGGGTAAAAGAAGCATCCTCAGAAACCCTGGCCTGAAGTGCAGCCAACGCAATTTGCATGCCTGAAGAATCCACATCACCCGGTATCACCACCAGAGCCGGCGAATCCATGCCCAGGTGAAACTCCTGCTGCAGGACCAGGAATCCCTGTTTGGCCCTTAAATCATCCGGAATGCCGCTGATGCCGGACATACCGGTATTTTTATCCAGGTAGGGGTAGGCGGCCAGTCCCAGCAGGACTATGGCCAGTACCAGGCTGACCACCGGCAGGCGGGTTACTATGCGGGTGGTGCGCACCCAGAATCCTTTTGATTCATCACCCGCAGAGGCTGCTGCCCTGCGCCGGATTAAAGGTATCCGCAGGGCATTAACCTTATCCCCAAAGATGCTCAGGAGGGCCGGCAGAAGGGTGATTGAGGCAGCCACAGCTACAAAGACGACCAGGATAGCGCCGATGCCCATGGTTTTAAAGATGCTCATGGGGAAGATGATCAGGCCGGCCAGGGCCAGCATGACGGTGATGCCGCTGAACAGGACGGCCTTATTGGCTGTGGCCCCGGTCCTGGCGATGGCTTCGAGCCTGGATAATCCTCTGGCCCGCTCCTCACGGAAGCGTGTCAGGATGAACAATGAATAGTCAATACCTACTGCAAGCCCCATCATGGTGATCATGTTGGTAACGGTGAAGGTAAGGTCCATGAACTGGCCCACAAGGGCAGTCAGTCCCAGGGCGGCTATGATGGCCACGATGCCCAGGGCAATAGGAAAAAAAGCGGCAGCCAGGGCGCCGAAAACAATAGCCAGCACTACCAGTGCTACGGTAATGCCGATTGACTCGCCGGTCTGCATGGTGTTTTCAGCCAGGCGAGTGGTGTCCTGTGTGAAGGAGGCATCCCCTGTGTGAAAAATTTCGAATTCGCCTCCGGCAGTATAGGAACTGCTTACCCTGTAAATTTGTTCCACCTTTTCCGCAGATCCTTCAGGCATGGTAAGGGTGATAAATGTGCTATGGCGGTCCGTGGAAACCAGGGCTTCAGCGCCGGTGGTGTAATAGTTCATACCACCCAGGACGGTATCCTGTCCCAGAGCCATTACGGCGGAGAACAGCCCTTCAACTGCCTGGCGGTATTGCGGATCATCTACTGTAAGAGTTTTTGAGCGTATGATAATCATTTCCTCAAGGGTAGTGTCTTTACCCAGATTTTGATCAAGGATGGCCTGGGCTTGCTGTGACTCCGGGTTATTGGTTACCTCCATATCGGTAGTCAGAGCCCCGCCCAGCAGGGTAAAAATAATAACTGCCGCGGCTACCAGGATGCCGGCCCAGATGCCGGCAGTAATCCAGGGTCGCCGGGCGGCTGCTCGCGCTATAGATTCTACTCCCAGGTTAAGTTTCATAGTTTACTCCTTCGCAGTTTTTGTCGTTAATATGAATCCATATTACCCCGTAAAAACGGATTTTAGGCTCATCCAAGGGGGGGATTTGCTACTGTACGGTTGGATAGTTTTTAGCCTGGCTGGAAGACTAAATGAATTTGCCTTGACGGTAAAATTTTCTGAGAGTAACATAAGGTAACCAGAAAAGTGGTAAAAATTATCGCTACCAGCAACTGTTCCAGGCTATTATCAGCGGGGGTTAATATTGAGTCCGTTCAGGGGAAAAAGCAAGGCTAATTATGATAGAGTTCTTTGGTTCATTTCACGTTCAGGTTACGAATTCTTCCGGCTCCTGGTCCCGGTTATACTCATCACAGGTATGGTAATTGCCTGTTTTCTAAGCGCCTGCAGCGGGAATAACCTCCAAGAGGGAGACAAAAAAAGCGTCCTGAATGTTGGCCTGATCCTGGCCTCAGGAGGAATGGGCGATAGATCCTTTAATGATTCGGCGTATAAAGGCCTGCTGGATGCTCAGAGGCGGTTTAATATCCGTTTTGAAACTGTCAACTTTGCCAGTCTGGAATCCAATCTGGATACCCTGCGCCGTTTTGCCAGGAGTGATTATGACCTGATCATCGGGATCGCCTACGAGAACCAGGAGACTGTAAAAACGGTGGCTGCCGAATTTCCCCAAAAACGTTTTGCAGCCATTGATGTGGAACTGGCCGGAGATAATATCGCCTCCGTCGTCTACAGGGAGCAGGAAGCAGATTTCCTGATGGGAGTCCTGGCAGCTATGGTCACCAGGACCGGTAAAGTTGGGGTGATCGGAGGAACGGATATCCCGGCTATAAGGCGCATTATTTCCGGCTTCAAGCAGGGAGCAGCTTACCAGGACAGCAGCGTAGAGGTATTTACCGATATTGCCGGTACTTTTTCTGATCCGCAGGTTGGTTATACCATAGCTATCAACCGGTACAACCAGGGAATAGATATCATCCATAATGCTGCCAGTAAGACGGGCCTGGGCATAATCCAGGCTGCCCAGCAGGTCAACAAATGGACTACGGGGACAAGCGGAGACCAACGCAGCCTGGCACCGGGGAACATGCTGGGTAACCGGCCCAAACGGGTGGATACGGCAGTACAGATGATTATAGAAGAGACCAGTCTGGGTGCTTTTAAAGCCGGCGTCCGATCTCTGGGACTAAAAGAAAACGGTCTTCAACTGGGACCTTTTGACGGGAGCGTAGTTAGCAGAACTATGGAGGACCGTTTGGAAGAACTTAAACAAAAAATCATTAATGGTGAGATCAGGGTCCAGGCCGAATAGTATTTATGCAAAAGATCAGCGGTTTGAAAAGAATAAAATACTGGATTAACGAAACAACCCAGCGCAGGCTGATTTTCTGGAGCATTGCCTTCTGGGTGATATCGGTATCTGCCCTTAGCTTTATTTTTTTATGGATAGGCCAGAACCAGATGCTCAACGAGTCACGCCAGCGCAATGTACAACTGGCTTCGATGATCAGCCGTGATGTTAACTCCCAGGTGAGCGTTATCTCAGAAAGCACGCGTATATTCACCCAGCGGCTGGAAATGTTGAACCCTCAACTGGAGGTACAGGCTGATGCCATGCTGGGATTACGCCTGTCTACACCCCGGTACCGGGCGCTCTATTATTTTTCGGTAGACGGGGTGTTACTACTGCACCTGACGGATGCCCTGCAAAGTCTGATGGGGATGACCAGCGCCGGCCAGATAGTAAACCGTCCGGCCGTTTCCCTCACAGATGCAGTATCAATGGCTTACAATAAGGTGAAAGAGAACCACAGCTATATTTCAGAAGTTTATAACCTGCCCATGGACTATTTGCCTGTACTCTATATCGGTCTGCCGGTCAATTTTTCCACTGGTGAAACCAGGGTTTTGATATTCGAGGTTGACCTGAGCGATATCTGGCAGAGAATATCCATGACTAGCGTAGGGCAAACGGGCATAACCTATGTTGTTTCAAGGGAAGGGACTATTATTTCCCATCCTGAACCGTCTTATATAGGACGCCAGATCCCCTCTGAAATCCGCCCGGTACTGGAGAGCTATGAAGGCGTGGCAGACTATTACGAGTCCTTTAAGAAAAGCAGGATAATAGCATCCTACAGCCCTGTTGGCGGTGCGACAGGATGGGGCATTGTGGTAGAGCAGGAAGAAGCAGAGGCATATGCGCCGATTATCAGGGCAGGGACATTGATAGGGATTATCTGGGTGGCGCTGGGCCTGGCAGGGACGGCCCTGATTTTCTTTTTAATAAGGAATTTCACCCGTCCCATCCAAGAGCTTACAAATACAGCCCGGAATATTGCCCGTACGGGTTACCTGGCGAAAACCGGGATGATAGAGCGAACAGATGAAATCGGGCAGCTCAGCCAGGCCTTTGATCAGATGATTGAGCGGATCAATGAGGCGCAGAAAGCCAAAGAGGAAGCTGCCCTGGCAGAGCGGACACGCCTTGCCCGAGAGCTGCACGATGCCGTTAGCCAGACACTGTTTTCCACCAGCCTGATAGCAGAGGTACTGCCGCGGCTGTGGGAACGTAACCCCGAAGAAGGACGCAAGCGTCTGGAGGAAGTCCGCCAGTTGACCAGGGGCGCCCTGGCGGAAATGAGGACCCTTCTTTTTGAATTGAGACCGTCAGCGCTCAGAGATGTGGAATTGCGAGACCTTTTAAAGCAACTGGGCGAATCGGTAATCGGTAGGGCGCGTATACCGGTGTCCCTGGATATTCAGGGCGAGTGCTCCATTCCGCCGGAGGTAAAAATATCCCTTTACCGTCTGTGCCAGGAGGCGTTGAATAACATTGTCAAGCATTCAGGGGCGACTGAAGCAGGAATAGTTTTGATCTGTGCGCCCGGCAGGGTAGAACTCCGTATTTCGGACAACGGACGGGGTTTTGATACCGGTTCAGTCCGGGCCGGCAGCCTGGGATTATCCATCATGAAAGAGCGAGCAGAGGCTATAGGCGCAGAGCTGAGACTTGAAAGCGGTGCGGGCAAAGGCACAATGATATTCGTTTTCTGGAAAGACAGTTCTGCATCTGTCTCATGAGTTTAAATGAGGCGGACAGCCAGAGGAGTTTTTCAGGAATACCAGAATCCGCCATCAAATAGCTTCATACAGGCACAAGGTTTCTGCACTAATTTGGTGAAAAAATCCACTCTCGTTTAGCTTTGTTTGATGGTGAATCAAGGAATACTGCCCCTATTGACTAAACAGTTTCCATGGTGTTATCTTATCAAGGATTTGCTATTCAGGAAGAACTATAACTTAAATTTAACATAAAGTAAATATATCCTCCCTGCAACAGGATTAAGTAAGGATGTTTGTTAGCATGAAAATCCGATACAAGCTATCTGCGGCCTTTTTAAGCTTATTCATGATTTTAACCCTGACAGCAGGTGTTTTAGCCTGCACGGCTGAGAAAACCAACATGCCGGTAGTGCTTTTTAGCGACTACGGACGCGGCGACTACCGGACACTTCAACTGAAAGGTGCTATTCTGTCTCAAAATCCCCAGGCAGTTATTATTGACGCTTCCCTGGAGATTCCTCCCTTTGATATAGCTACCGGCGCTTTCATGCTTTCCGTTGCAGCCAGGGAGTTCCCGGAAAAAGTGGTGTTTGTGGTAGTGGTAGCTACTTATTACCGTCCAGACCCTCGTTACCTGGTATTGACCACCAATAGAGACCAGGTCTTTGTGGCGCCGGACAACGGCCTGCTGACATACGTGATCCAGGAAAGCGGCATCAAGAGCCTTTACAGCGTGGATAACCAGGCGTTATTTAACGGTCCCTTCTCAGCTTTATCATCCGAACGGGTAGAGGGCATCGTTGCGGCCAGAGTCTCTACAGGTTATCCATTGAAGGATATCGGGGCTGTAGTAGATCAGCCGGCCCTCATGGACATCCAGAAGCCGGTAATAAAAGACAACCAGATCCTGAGCACAGTGATTTTTGTGGATAGTTTTGGAAACTGCATCACCAATATTCCCAGGGATACAGCTATCCAATACGGCCTGAAACCGGGTGATTCCCTCAAGGTGCAAACTGCAGAAAAGATAGTTGAAGCTAAATACGGGAGCATCTACTCCGACGTCCCCCAAGGGGAAAATATCGTATTTGTGCTCAGTAATCTGGGAGTGGTGCAGTTGTCCATAAACCTGGGGAATTTCTCTGAGGCCTATAACCTCAAAGCAGGATCCAGGATAGGTATACAGAAGACGAACCGGTAGGCGGATTTTGTAGCTTCTCAAATATAAACAAATATTCTTTTAAGAATTCTCTAACAGAGGCGGTAGACTCCAGTTTTCGCCCGGATACAGAAACTTTTTTCATTCGGAGTGCCGGCGGCTAGCCAGAATAAACAATTACCTCGAAAACGTCCAGAAGACCATTCAGGGGAAAACGGTGTCCAGACCTCTGACCTCTTCCCTATTGGATGCCGGTTCAGGTATTGGATGGAAATAATTTAGAAGCTCTGTTTCGTATGAAACCCTTTTTCGTGGTTGCTGGAACCGGCTTTTTAAGTATGGGCATACACGCTATTACATGGTAAAAAACTTTAAAAGGATTGCGGAGCGAAAAGGAAATCCCTGATAATGGCACTCGTTTCCTGGCTGTTGGGGATACCTATGTGCGTTCCGGCGACACGCCTGGCTTCCGGACAATAGTTCAAAGAGGCGCTTAAAACCGGTACGAGGCTGTCTCCTTTTTGCCCGCTGTCATAAGATTTACTGAAGCTTTTACTCATGGTTTCCCTGAAATAGACACGGTCAGGTGTAATTTCAGAATCAGAGTAAATCACCAGGTTTTCCCGGCCAGGCAAGGCAGCCCCCAGTTCTTCTTTAAACTGCATGGCGGCTTTTATTTTGGCCAGCATTTCCTGCGAGAAGAAGCGGAAGCGGTTTTTAAAATAGGTCTCCTGGACTCCAATAACGGGAATTTCCTCGGACAGGTTTTTACGTACCACCAGTGGATGACCGGCATCCAGATAAAAGCGGTCCGGCAGCAATTCATATACCGAATCCATCTCACGCGCCAGCCAGTTTATCTCTTTTTCCAGGGAAATGGCGTTCCCGTAGCGGTGCAAATACCATCGCCAGACCAGATCTCCTAACATGGTCCCGAAGAAATTCTGGAAAACGGCAAATTCAATTTTAGGATGGATAGCAAAATAGGCTTTGGGGGAACCATAATGGGGTGAGGCGATATATACGGCACGCCTGACCGGGGCATTGAACATCTTGACAGCAGCACGGGTGACCAGTCCGCCCATGGAATGATTGATAATATCTACAGAATGACATTGGGGATGGCCGGCCAGTAGTTTGTTGATAAACTCTGCCAGTTGCCGGCCGGACTGGCGGTTGCTCTGTGTCCAGTCATAGGCAAATATCCGGAAATTGTGCCCCAGAATATAACCCATGTTTTCCAGATAACGCAGCAGTTCACTGTATACCAGAGGAAAGAGCGGATCATTCAGAGAGACTTCTTTCCCGGGTATTTCAATAAGATCTCTGAGGGATTTGGGTTTAAAATGCCCGCCTTCCCACCAGCCCAGGGGGGGCCAGATGGGTTCATTGCTCCATTTTTTAAATAATCTGGAGCCCATTAATCCGGGCACGAAAACAAGAGGTATATCCGGGGGTTGCTCCGGCGGCCTGAGGATAATAGTTTGAGTGCTTCCGGTATTTTCTGTCTGCTGAGTAAAAGGTATATGAGACATAGCTTCTTTTTTTCCTGAATAAAGGTTTAGCTGCAAAAATACCTTCTCATTGACTGCGCTATATAATTTAAACAATATTATATAATACCTAACCCTATCTTGAATATCAAGGTATTTTTAATAAATTTATAGTATTAAATCCGTGAGATTAGAATTTAGAGTAATTAACTTGAACGCCATCCGAGTAATTGATCTTCTGTTTTGATCTCTCCCGGGGAATACCGGAATCTGGGTCTGGCGCCGAAGGTTAAAGACAGCGTCATGAAGATATTTGACAGAACAGAGGGAGTGTAGTATGATTTGCTTTGTAAATAAGATATACACAGTAAATAAAGCAGCAATGGGAGAGGAAGGATGGAGACACCGGAGGGAAAACGATTTTACGGATCAGTTACCGTCAGTGAGCGGGGCCAGATAGTAATACCGGCAGACGCCAGGAAAGACTTCGGCATCAAAACCGGTGACAAGCTGCTGGTTTTTGGAGATTTGGAGAGGGGACTGGCTCTGGCAACGGTGGATATCATGCAAAAAACCATGGAGGGAACCATGGATTTATACAGGGAAATTGGAACGGTTATAAGGTCCAGCCAGGAGCAACCGGGATAAATTTTTTTCAGGAAATGGTATTTAGAGGGTGAAAAAATGGAACCAGCGATCAGTCTGGAAAAGGTCAGCAAGACCCTGGGCGACCGGGAAATACTCAGGGGAATCAGCTTCACAGTATCCCGGGGGGACATCTTCGGCTATCTGGGCCCCAACGGGGCAGGCAAGACTACCACCATCAGAATCTTGCTGGGATTATTCAAGGCCAGCGCAGGGCAGTTGCATATTCTGGGACAGGATATCAACCTGAGCTCCACCCGGCAGAAAATAGGTTTCGCCCTGGACCCGGACGGTCTTTATGACAGCATGACCGGTGAAGAAAATCTGGCTTTTTACGCCAGAATTTACCAGGTAAACCATTTCGGACCAAGAATAACTTCTTTATTGGAGGCGGTGGAGCTGGGCAAGAGGGGCAAAGACAGGGTGGGAACCTACTCCAAGGGCATGAGGCAGAGGCTGTCCCTGGCCAGGGCCATGGTGCATGACCCGGAGGTGCTGGTGCTGGATGAGCCCACCGCGGGGGTTGATCCTTCCGGACAGATTGAAATAAGAAAAATTCTGCTGGATATAGCCCACAGGGAAAATAAGACCGTATTCTTAAGCTCCCATAACCTGGATGAGGTTCAGAGGATATGCAACCGTATTGCTTTAATCGACCGGGGAGAGATAAGGCTCTACGGCGTACTGGAAAACCTGCGGCGGGAGATGGGCGGGGGCGAGGTGGTGGTGGAAATTGCCGGTGAAAGCCCCGTGCCTATTCCGGCTGAATTGTCTGGTCTAGCCATTTTGGGATTTAAAGAAATAAACGGCAAAAACCTGGTCTTCTCGGCGCAGAAAGGAGTGGAGGTCTCGGATATCATCAGCGCGGTGGTGGCAAAGGGCATTAAAATAGAAAAGGTCATGCGCAAAGAAGCTTCACTGGAGGAGATGTACGCCGCTATCCTGAAGGAGGTGGAACCGAAATGAGAAATATTTACTTCTTAGCTGCCTCCGGAATTAAAAGCTACCTGCGGTCAAAAATCACCTTGATCATAGCCTGGACTGTAATATTAATGATAGTCATTGCCCTGGCTGTGGCTTTATCGGTCTTCATGATTGCCCCTGAAATGCGGGCGGATGTACCGGACAGATCCAAACTCCAGCTTTATCTGAGCCTGATCATGTATTCCTCCTGTGTTATCAGTGTGGGGGTCAATCTCAGCTCTTATGCCTTCCAGTCCCTGGTGAGGGAGAAGTCCCGTGGGGTGATAAACTCGTTGCTGGCCACTCCGTTGAAAGCCGGAGACATCTGGGCGGCAAAAAGCCTGGCGGTTTTTCTCCCCGGCCTGGTAATGGGCGAAATTTTTGCAGTAGTGGTGATGATAGCCGTCAACTATTACTATTTTGTGGCGGAAACAGGTTTTCTTATGACTCCCTGGATAGCCTTAAGCACCTTCCTGTGTGCGCCGCTGGTCTATCTGGCACTCAGCTTTCTGGTGCATATCGTGGGGTTAACCGGCAAACCGGCCACAGCCAATGCGATAATCCAGGTCTTTTTGCCGGTTTTTGTAACGCTGATGATCAATCTGATCGTGAGGGATATCCTGGACGCCAGTTCATGGACCTTTACGCTTATAAACCTTGGCATAGCCGCGGCTATCGGGATTGCGGCCTTTTCCCTCAGGTCCAGGCTGAAGAACGAGACGATCGTGCTTTCAGGTTAGGAGACTGCTGAAGAGAAGGTAGTCTCCCCATAAAAGGGGGATTCAGGGGGTTGAACAAGACTTTTTTAGCATTCTGTACAGGAGAAGAGACCGGATGATGACAGTGATACGCCGTGACTTCAATGAGCTTCGGAAGAGCGGCGCCTTCCGCATAATGCTGATTGTTTCAGCTATTATTGTGACAGGTGCTTCCGCCGGCATCAGTGTGCTTTTAAGAAGGCAGGGATGGCTGGGAGCGGAAGACGCGCAGACCTGGCTGGACCTGATCATCGGATTAATCTTTTACTTTCTACCGGTCCTGGTAATGATGGCTTTCATCTGGGCGTTCGGCAGTCTACCGGTAACTAAAGAGAAGGTCAGCGGCAACGTGGAGTGCCTGCTGGCTACCCCGCTCAGACCCGTGGAACTGTGGATGGGCAAGAGCCTGTCCATCTTCCTGCCGGGTCTGGTTATTTCAGTGGCGGCTGCCGTCCTGGTGGTGCTGATCATCAACCTGGCGGCTATCCTGCCGGCTGCGGGATATTTCGCCCTGCCGGATCCCGTCATGGTGGCCGGATTTGCGGTCAATGTACTGCTTTTCTTCGGCCTGCTCTCATTTATTATACTTTTTTCCCTGGCCAACAATCCGGATATCGCCATCACACCCTCCTTCATTATAGGTTTCGGCATTATGGTAGGCATGCCGCTGGGGCTGGCTACAGGCGCCATCGATCTGGACTCATGGTTTTTCGTGCTGTGGTATTTCCTTGGAACAGCGGCGGCCTGGGCGGGCATTATTTACCTCTCTCGCATGCTGACTAAAGAGAATATAGTGCTTTCCAGTAAGGGGGAGTAGAGAAGGGGGTGCTGGCAAAGGCCTGCGGTTTTTATCCCCAATTCTTGACTCCTGCCAATGGACCTCAAATGTTAAGTCAACAGCAAAAGACACCTTCAATGTCGCAGATGTCGCTTTTGCTGGCAAGTGCAAAACAATTACTCCGGAATACTCTCCGGGTGGATAATTCCGAATATCAGCAAAACCGAAGTCCCCAGTAATCAAGCATAAATTATTTTCTTGGCGTAAGCAGCAATGTCAGCGTCACTTGCCCCGCGAAATCCTATGTCACGAACATCCAATGTTTCGTGGCCATGCTGCCGTAAGATTTCAGCCGTTGACCGGTGCAAATCCTCATCAATAAGAAATGGCATCAATAACCTTATCTCACCGGTAATGGATGAAACTCATCGGCTTCGACTAAGTCAGCAGCATACGCAAGGGCTGCAGCAATATCTCCATCAGTTATCGCGTATTCGCGGATTACGTTTTCTCTGGTCATAACGTTTCAATTTTACTAAATATGAAATAAAAAAATCTTTGCGAAAGTACTACCTGTTGATACCCCGGCTCCATTTCTTCTTTCTTTAAAGTATTAAAGTTGTTCACTCACCCTTTTTCTTCTTGCCTTCCGGATTGCACAATAGCCTTTATGAGGAGTTATCATACTTGTTAGAATCTTGTTTTTGGTAACCGGAGGGAAGTGCATTGAATAAAAAGGATCTATCACCAGAAGAACGCCGAGAATTCCTCAAGACATTGAAAGCCCGTTTTGAGAAAAACATGAACCGCCATCAAGGTGTTCAATGGGCTTCAGTGCAAGCCAGGCTGGAAGCTAATGCGGAAAAATTATGGTCGCTCCATGAAATGGAAAGAACCGGTGGTGAACCGGATATTGTTAATGTTGACGAAAAAGCGGGCGAATTTTTATTCTATGATTGTGCAGCAGAGAGTCCCAAAGGCCGTAGAAATGTCTGTTACGACCATGAAGCGCTGATGTCGAGGAAAGAACATAAACCGCAGAATAGCGCTGTTGATATAGCGCGTGCTATGGGCATTGAACTATTAACGGAAGATGAGTATCGAGGGTTGCAGAAATCAGGGGAGTTCGATACCAAAACATCTAGCTGGATAACTACACCTTCTATTATTCGAAATCTCGGCGGCGCCCTCTTCTGCGACCGGCGCTACAACCACGTGTTTGTTTATCACAACAGTGCGGAATCTTACTATGCCGCCAGGGGATTCCGCTGCAAGTTACGGGTCTGAACACCGCACAGCATACGCAATACACTTTACGAAGCGGTAGCTAAACGCAGCAGAGCTGAAAAAATGCTCTGGTCGGGGAGCCTGGAAATCAGTTCAAAGCTCTTCACGGTACCTTCTGTTGTTTGCGGTAAGTGTTATTGCATAGTATATGGGTCTTTTCTCTCCTTTTGAATAGGAAGCCGCGACGTCTGAGGCACATAAAGCAGGCTAAATCTGTCGGGTACTCTAAGGGCTGCCAAGCGCTGTGTATATTTCCACAGACGCAAAAAAAATATTTGACAGGCCTTAAAGTTTCTGTTAAAATCCTGCCACTTTCTACCATTTGAAGAATTTCAATTATTGAAATTCAGGTGGCATGGAATGGAGAATGTTTCCAAAACAGTTAATAAAGCCCTGGACGTGTTGGAAATCTTTCTACAGAAAGACGGGGAACTCAGACTGGCTGAACTGGCTGGCCTGACCGGTCTGGATAGAGCCACAACTTACAGGCTGACTTCAACTCTGGTTAAACGGAGATTTCTGCACCAGACCCGTAAAAATGGTAAATATTCTCTTGGTCTCAAGATGATTGACTGCAGCTTCGCCATCAGAAGGAATCTGAAATTCATCCTGGCCGCGAAATAGGAACAAAAAAGAACTCTGCTATAAGGAGTTATTCCTGGTGAAAAAGTAATTAGAGTAAGGAGTTACAAATGAGTAAAAAACTGGGTATCCTATTAGCTGTGGTCCTATTAGCCAGCCTGGTGCTGGCGTCTTGCGGTACATCATCTACATCTACCACGCCTCCTGCGTCCACCATGCAATCTACAACAACCTCCATTACCAAAGCTCCGGTAGTTACTACTTCCGCTGCTCCAGCAGGGACCACCGCACCGGCGATTTCGGCGCCGGCCACTGTTGCGCCGGTTACCTCCTCTAAACCTCCTGCTACTCCGGCAGGCCCCCAGCAATATGGTGGCATCCTGCGGCTGGTTACTATGGGAAGTCCGCTAATCCTGGGCGATCCCACTCTTGCGACCGATTCCAACTCAATTGGGGCTGAAGTTCCTTCGATCGAAACCCTGGTGAATACGGACAACTCCGGCCAGTTTCACGGTGTCCTGGCCACTGACTGGAAGATAGCGGCCGATGGCAAATCAATAACACTATTCCTCAGGAAGGGCGTCAAGTTCCATGATGGCACCGATTTCAATGCCCAGGCTGTCAAATGGAACATGGATAGATACTATCAAGCCTTTAAAAACTCCTCCCCGACCAATCAGTGGAACGGGATAGAGGTTATAGATGATTATACCGTCAAACTTAATCTTAAGTCCTTCATGAATACAGTTATCAACGGCCTTGACGGTAACGCCGGTATGATGATTTCACCTACCGCCTACCAGAAAAATGGGGCTGAATGGGTTAAAACCAATTCGTGCGGGACCGGTTCATATATGTTTAAAAGTTTTTCCCGGGATGTAAAAACCGAGTACACCCGGTTCAATGATTACTGGGGCGGCAAGCCCTACCTGGATGGCCTGCAATTGCTCCCCATCGCCGACGCGACGACCGCTCAACTATTCTTCCAGTCCGGAGGCTGTGAAGTGGCCGGAATTTCTTCAGATATCATAGTTAACGATCTGGTGAAAAAGGGTTATTTACTGGAGAGGCGTCCCGGCGCCATGCCGGTTCTGATCCCGGATAGCAAACATACCAGCTCTCCTTTTTCTAATCTCAAGGTGCGCCAGGCCATCATGTATGCCATCGACCGTCAGGGGATTTGCAACACCCTGGGATACGGCCTCTGGGAACCGGCATACCAGCCAGCGGCTGCTTATCAGTTCGGTCACATCGATAACGTTCCTTATACCTATGATGTGGCCAAAGCCAAACAACTGATGAAAGACGCGGGATATCCCAATGGCTTTAAGACCAGTATTATCTCGTCCAGCACCTTCAGCAAGGACGCTCTTATAGCGGTTCAAGCCCAGTTGGCTGCTATAGGCATTACTGTAGAGCTGAAAATGGTGGAGTTCGCTGCCTGGAATGACTATGTCAATAAAGGCTGGGATAACGCATTGCTTTACGGTCTTCAGGGCGCTACTTTTACCAACTACGTTTCCCACCTTACTCAGTATTTTTCATCCACCGCTGTCCGGTATCCGGTCATGGCCAGGCCAGATGGTCTGGACGACCTGATTAACAAAGCTCTGGCTACACCGGACTATAATACTGAGAAAGATCTTTGCCAGCAGGCTGTCAAAATGATCGTAGACGATGCTACTGCTATCCCACTCTATATCCCGCCCGCGAGCTTTGTCTTACAAAAAAATGTGCATGACACCCACTTCGATAGCCTGGCCGGGGCCGGGTTCCGCTGGGGAATCACGACGGCCTGGTTAAGTAAGTAAAGCAGGGCTTGATGCCCGGATAGCGGTTTAGTTCTTGAAACGGCATTGTATTGGCGTTTAAATGATATGTACGGGAGGTTCCATCCCAGGCCTGGGATGGAACCTCCCGGGGAGGCTAGGCCGGCATTATGCCGTGCTTTTTCTGCGGGCGGGTTTCAAACTTATTGGAATGGGCATCCAGGGCTGCCACCAGCTTGAGGCGGGTATCTGCGGGGTCAATAACGTCATCCACATGCAGATGGGCGGCTGCCAGGTAAGGATTGGCAAACTGCTTGCGGAACTGGTCCATCTTTTCCTGAAGTAGTCTGGCAGGATCTGCCGCCTTTTCCAGTTCACGGCGGTAGATAACGGGAGCGGCGCCTTCCGGCCCCATCACTGCCAGTTCGCCGCCAGGCCAGCTCATAACCAGATCAGCGCCCAAACCGCGGCTGCACATACCGATATATGCGCCGCCGTAAGCCTTACGCAAGACGACCGTCAGTTTGGGCACAGTAGCTTCGGCATAGGCGAAGAGCATCTTGGCGCCATGGCGGATGATGCCGCCCCACTCCTGGTCAGTGCCGGGCAAATAGCCGGGGACATCCACAAAGGTCACCAGCGGGATATTGAAGGCATCACAGAAGCGGATAAAGCGGGAGGCCTTATCGCTGGCGTCAATATCCAGGCAGCCGGCTTTAAACCAGGGCTGATTGGCAATAATGCCCACACTGTAGCCGTTCAAACGGGAAAAGCAGGTAATAATGTTGGTGGCCCATTCGGGGTAAAGCTCAAAGGTGTTGCTGGAACCATCCGCCTTTCTATCAAAGACTGCGGCAATCACCTTGCGCATATCATACGGTTTAGCAGGATTAGCCGGCACCAGGTCGAAAAGCGTCTCATCTTTACCGGTGGGCTGGTCGCCCCAGAGCACCCGGGCCGGTTTCTCCCGGCAGTTTTGCGGCAGGAAGGTCAGGAGTGTTTTGATATTTTCCAGGCATTCAGCCTCGCTATTTTCCACACGGCAACAAAACCCGGCTTTCTTTTGAGCAACCACAGCGCCGCCCAGTTCTTCGTCCGTCACCTCTTGTCCCAGCGCAGTCTTGACCACCCTGGGGCCGGTGATATAAGCATAGCTGGAACCCTTGACCATGAAAATAAAGTCCATCAATGCGGGAGAATAAACCGCACCTCCGGCGCAGGGCCCCATGATGGCGCAGATCTGGGGAATTACACCGGAATACAGGGTATTGCGGTAGAACATGGTGCCGAAACCAGCCAGGGCGTCCACGCCGTCCTGTATGCGGGCGCCGCCTGAATCATTAATGCCGATGACCGGGCAGCCGGCCTTAAAGGCTTCATCCAGGCACAGGCCGATTTTATTGGCATGGGTCTCTGCCAGCGTTCCCCCCTGAGAGGTGAAGTCCTGTGCATAGACATAGACCGGACGGCCGTTGATGCGGCCAAAACCGGTAACCACGCCGTCCGCCGGGACATCCTCCGGCGGGAAAACCCCGCGGCTGGCGCCGAACATCCAGATTTCCTGGAAAGTGCCTTTATCAATAAGAAGATCAATGCGTTCGCGGGCTGTCAGCTTGTTTTTTTTGCGTTGTGTGGCGATGCGGTCCGGTCCGCCCATGGCCATTATTTTCTGACGCCGGGTTTCCAGGTCAGCCAGCATCAGTTCTTTTTTTAATCTTTCCTCGTCCACCTTTTTCTCCATCACTTTACATTAAGATGCCATTTTTTTTGCAGCAATTATAAGCATTGTACAATAAACCAAGGGGATATTTACAGTTCCAGGTTTTCAAGCTGCTGCCCGCCTCCGGGGTGATCTTATTTGACAATGGTATACAACATACATAAACTATTGCCAAAGTCAAAAGAATAATATCAAACCATTGCTGGTTGAACCATTAAATCACAATATAATACTGAAAGGAGATACTCAAATGGCTTCGCATTACGGCAAATACATTACTACGGAGTTGAAAAGGAATGTGGTCATGCCCGGCTATAAGGGCCCCCAGCAAATCCGGCAGGGCTATGTTGACGGCTTTCGCCTGGGGCTTGAGCATGTGATATGGATGGATAACGAGGTGCTCCCAGGTGCTTTTTACGGCGAATATACCTGGCAGTGGCCTCCCGGCATGAAAGACCAGCGCCAGATACAGCGGATGCCGGCGCCCGCACTGGTAACTCCGGAACTGGTTAAAAGCGGGAAAGTGCCCGGCATTGCCCCCCACTCCCACCCCTTCATAGAAATTTTCAGCTACTTCGGCACCAACATGGAGGATCCATCCGACCTCTGCGGAGAGATTGAGTTCTGGTTGGAGGATGAGAAATTTGTTTTCACCAGGAGCTTCATGGTCTATATCCCGGCAGGCATGGAGCACTGCCCGCTGGTCATCCGCCGTATAGATGCCCCGATGTTTCACATGACGCTGGGTTCCGGTGATAAATACATATAGAGAGCGGATTTGATCTTGATTATTAAGAAAAAGAGGTAATGAAAGTGGGAAAAAATGTCATATACGGTATAGATAAAGCCAAAATCAATCCTCAATATCCATCTTTCCAGAGCCTGATTGACCCGGATATTGTCAAGCCGGTAATCACGGTGGATGATGAAGTTGTCCCAGGCGCTCGGTTATACGCGGATACAAAATGGATATTGCCAGGCGCAGAAGGAGAGATCAAGCTATGCGACTCGCATACCCATCAATTTGGAGAGATGATCGGCTTTTACGGCTTTAACTACGATAATATTCAGGATCTGTGTGCTGAGATCGAAATTATCATTGATAATGAAAAAAATATACTGGACAGGAGTTTCGCCGCTTATGTGCCGGCAGGAGTTCAGCACGGCCCCATCATCGTCAGGAACGTCCGGCGTCCCATCTTCTGGGTCTCTTCCGGCCGGGCCCCCAGGTTCGCTTAGTTGTCTTTTCTTGGCTACAGGCTGCCGGATTTATGAAAAGAAAGCTATGGCGTTACAGGGGCCGGTGGTACCGCACATCACAGCAGAATAAGGTGTCAGATAGATTTCAACCGGATTGTATCTGGCTTTAACCATTGAAACGAGCTGACGGCCGTCTTCAATATTATTGGTATAATGGACATTAACGTGCAGGGGCCTGCTCAGATCCGTGTTTTCGCCTATCATATCCACCATTTTCTGGAAAGACTCCTCCTTGCTTCTGGCAGCCCCTATATCTTCCACCAGCCCGGTGCTGTGCAGCATGGCGATCATTGGTTTGACCTGAAGGAACACTTCAGCAGGGATGGTTTTGGGCGCTCTCCCAATTTTAATCAGGTATTTAGTGGTCTCCATGGCATTTACCCATTTAACCCGGGGGATCATATCATACATAACCTGTTTGACTTCCGACAGGTTTTTACCGGCTCTGTAAGCACGCGCGCCTTCGAGAACGATGAATCCCTCAGCGCCGGTTCCGGTGCGGCTGTCGATGATCTCAATGTTAAGCTCCGGATTTTCAACTTTTAACAGCTTCTGGGCCTGTACAGCCGCGGCATTGGTGGCACTCAAAGCTTTAGAGACCAGGGTACAGATAATATTATCTGCTTTTTTGCCGGCTTCTTTAAAGGTTTTGATAAAATCACCGGGAAGGGCAGCATTGGTGGAGAAATTCTGCATGGAATCAAATTGCTTCCAGAAATCATCATTATTGATATCAATTCCATCCCGGTAGGACTTTCCATTGATAATAAGACAGGTAGGGACAATTTTTATTCCGAAATCGTCAATCAAGTGCGGCGGCAGGCAGGATATGGTATCCGTAACGAAAGCTATCTCAGACATTTCTCTCCTTTTTTGGGAAAAAACCGGCTTAATCTGGTTTTTAAATATAGCATCCGGTATAACCATTGTCAATTAGGGGGCGATCCCGGCTCTGAATCAGGATTTAATTTGACATAAAGACTCGAACTGGGGAAATGTATGTTAAGGCTATCCTGATGAGCTACGGCTGCTCCTGCCTCAGAATAAGATCATTGACAAATATCGCCACTTCCTGGAGGCGCTTAAGATCGTTATCAGTTATCCTGCCGGTATGATTGAGGTATAAGGCCACCATATCAATCCAGGTGGGGCGTAAAAGCTTAGGTTTCAGGCGGAACTGGCCGGCTACTGCATGAGCGGCATGCAACCAGTAGTCCCAGGCCTCCTTATCTTCCGGGGCACCTTCAAAGCTTTCTTCTTTTCCATTTTCGCCAAATTGAAATCCTGCTGGTTTTTGGGCCTTATACATGGTATATACCAGGTGGGAACCCACGAAATCCAGGCTCCTGCGCTCTTTTTTCCGGTAATAAGCATAGAGGTAGAGCAAATTCCTGGAAAGCCTTCTCCAGGCATAGGCATAATAATCATCATTGTTTTTTTGAACCAGTCGCGGCTGCGCCCATTCTATAACCCTGTCGCGGTTAAGATTAATAATAATGGAGGGCAATTTGGCTTTCAGGTGTTCAGGCACCGGTTCCTGCGTGGCCACCACCAGAATCTCAGCAAAATTGAGCGGATGTTGATGGTTGATGTAGTCTGCGTAATCCCATTCTGCTTCTACTCTGACACGTTTTCCGGCATAGACGCCTCTGAAGTCCGCACCGCTGGTGAAGGGCCCATGCAATTGAGAAAAGCCCATTTGCCGGAAATTCGCCCTGATATATTTCTGAAGCCAGATTTCATACATAATCAAAGCTGACCGTACTACAAAAAGGTATTATTTGAACGTTTATTCGGAAATTTAGCTTAGAAAATTTGCTCAAAACACGGTTTTAAGACCTTTTTGCATTTGAGCTAAAGCTATTTTATCATAAAATCTGATTTATGAAGATGAAAGATTGAGTCAAGTTTTTTGGTAATGTGATATAATTTTAATCATTAAAAAGCCTAATTGTATATAATAAATTAAAGTATACTAGAGCGTTAAAAGCCGGGGCCAGCGCAATGGAGATTATTTTGTTGCTGATGACAGTCGCCGCCGGCTGCCAGGGTCCAACGGAGCGCAGGGAGCCGGTGATACCAGCCCTCTGGCACAGCGCGGCCGAGGCAAATGCCTCAATCGAGCAGCATCTGAAAACCTCCGAGGGTTTCCGGCAGCAGATTATCCAGGTCCAGGGCCAAAGGACTGTTGAAAATACCCTGGCACCTTATAATTATTTTTTGATCGAAATAGAGAGCCTGACCAGCCCCAGTGAGCTGATGGCGAACGCTCATCCCTATGAGGCAGTCAGGAGGGCAGCCGATATAGCATATAAGAAAAGCGCTGGATATTTTAATGACATTAATATGGCCCGCCGTTTATGCGAGGCCCTGAAGCAAGTACCCGCTGATGGATTGGATAGCGAGACCCAGCGTTTCTTAATACAGAGTCTTCTAAACTACTGCCGGGCCGGGGCCGGTAGATAAAAGGCTACCAGGCAAAAGCTGGCAGACGTTTATACTCAAATGTTAAGCCTGTTTCACCAGAATGCCGCTCTACTTGGCTATCCCAACTGGGCGGAATATCAGGTTGAAGACAAAATGGTGAAAAATACGCAAATGATCTCTGATTTCAAAGAAAGTACGACGGAAATAGCCTGGCTATGGTGGAATAGCGGCATCGCACGGATACTGGCCAGAAAAAAGGCAGACCAGCCGGAGGCGGTGGCAGTGAATGTCTGGGATGACAGGTATTACACCCGGATAATACGCCAGCAGCAATACTTATTTTTATAAGCGTAATGTGATGGATTATGGTTATGAATTATTAATCGACTTGGGTTAGGTTATTTACATTGTAGAACGAGAAAGCGGGCTCCCTAAAGCCCAAAAGACTTTAGCCCGGATCGGGAGTTATCTATAGTACCTCTGGTCAAATATGTTTTGCCCACCTGCTTCGCCAATTTAAGATACCAATTCCAAATGATATCATTACAGCACATAGGCTAGGCAAGTACCGGCAACCAAGTTAGTATGGGTACTTTACAGTTGTCAAACAATTTTGCTAACGCTGTCCGGTTTTGGCCTTCTCGTGCATTATAACTATTAGAGGGACCAAAGGAGCATTGGATGTTGGAAGAGGCGCAGGTGATAGCCCTGGTGCAAGCCGGTGAGGTTGATGCCTTTGCCGAAATTGTTGAGCACTATCAGGTGCCCATCCACCGCTATCTTTACCGTATGACCGGAGATTACGAGATGGCGCGGGACCTGGCACAGGATACATTTCTCCAAGCATACCAAAGCATTATTAGAACTAATGCTGACCTCTCCCTCAAGGCGTGGCTTTACCGAATTGCCACTAACAAGGCACTTCAGTTCAAGCGCCGGAAACGGCTTATTTCCTTTATTCCTTTTTCGAGTATAAGAAATGTGGAAACCCTTGATAGAGACTGTCATGTGGAGACGGAAAAAAATCTGGCGATTCAGGAAGCCTTGCATAAAGTGCCCAAAGAACAGCGAGTCTGTCTTGTGCTCAATTTTATTGAGGGGTTCAAATACAGGGAAATCGCTGAGATACTCGGCATATCAGAAGAAGCTGTGCGCAAGCGCGTGACCAGAGGTAGAAAGCTGTTTATTGAACAGTATAACCGAGGAGGAGGTGGCAAGGCATGAAATGCAGTGATTTAGAAGAACTGCTGTCAGCTTATGCTGATGGAGAACTCCCCAGGATGCAAAGGGAATTTATTGAAGAGCACCTAGCCCTCTGCGCAGATTGCCGGGCAACCTTGAAAGACTTTACAGTGGCAGGCCGTTTGTTATCATCGCTCGGGGCAATACCCGTAGCGGCAAATATAAAAGATATAAGAGAAACTACGCTTTCAAAAATTAAGGCAAATAACATGTTACCCGGTAAAGCTTTCAGGCGCTGGTTGCGTCCTCTTTTAGCCGCTGGTACCGCGGTAATCATCATCGCTGTCTTGCTGATTACACAGCCGTGGGACTTCACAACTCCGACGGCTTCAGCGGCATCCATTGTCCGCAATAGCCCTGAAGTCAAAGCATTTTTTGACGATGAACAAATCCAGGAAGTTGGGGTAACGACCAAGGTTGTCGGCACCGAAGGAGATGTGCTGGTGGTGCTCGTCAAAACAGAGAAGAGAATGGCCGCCGCCGAAGTTGATTTGAAAAAGAAGGTGGTGACGGATATAGTGCGCGTGTATGTTCCCGAACTGACCACGATGGATGAACAGAAGGCGGTTGATATTGCCCAAACTGCCCCGGATGTTCAAAAGTTACTGGCTGAGGGAGGTGTTTTCGGTAAAGTTTCTCTTAATCACTCCTTCAGCATTAAGAAGATTATCGGCCCGGATGGTCAGGTCACTAAAGAAGGGGTGGTCGAAGTAATCGGTGAAGTCCCGATAGAGTCCGGTGGCAAAAAGTGGCTTGTTACGGTTGATATCGCCAAGGGAAAGGTTATCGGTCTGGCCCAGCTTTCGGCGGGGATGCTTGTGCCCAGTTTAAGAGAAACAATCTTCAGTTTACTTAATCCATTAATGCTGCTGCTCGGGATATTAGCTATCGTCGGTCTTATTATTAATAACAAAATGGCCGGAATTGTAGCCGGGATATTCACCCTCGTGCTCGGTGCTTTGGCCTTGTACGGCAGCCTATACGGGCAGCCTTTGGGGCGTGTAAATCAGATAATGGCAATGCTGGTCCCCGTAGTAGGACTGGTTATTGGTATCGCAGACATTAAAAAGAGAACTGACGGGCGATGGATACCTGCTGTCGGTATGGTCCTTTGCCTATTCACGCTCGTGTGGTACATTGTGAAAGCTATTGTTGTTTAGAGAATGTTTTATAAAGAGAGGAATACATAATGAACCGGAAGACTTTGAACCTGATCGTTATTTTACTGGCCTTATCACTGGTTTTATTTGCCTGCGGGCCAGAGGAGACGGAGCCGGCATTAACAACGCAGAGCGCCGTAAATCAGACAACGCCGGCATCAACGAAGGAAACCGGCTATGAGGGCCTGGGCTTAACGGAAGATGAGATAAAGCTTCTGGAGGAAAGGGGCGTCGCCAATGTTGACTCTGGGGAGGTAGCCTCGAAAATCGCCGGATTCGAGGTGGCTGAGCCTTCCTACATCCCACTGGGTTTCCAGCCTGGTAAATTCATGATAAACATATCTGGAGCCGGCCTACCGGCCGGAATGGCCTCCAAGTTCAATAATACCAAGGTGCAGCGGGTATACACAAAGCCGGAAGATAAGGACGTTTTCATTACGCTGATACAGTCCCCACAAAAGTTAAGCGTGGGTGGCGGTGAGCCGGTGGAGATATGCGGCACCCAAGGGGAGAGGGCTTTTTCCAAAGCCGACCCGGCCAACCGGCAGCCTTATGACAAGCTTACAATCGCATGGGAAAAGGACAGTATCTACTATGCCCTGACAGGGACACTAGCAGGAACGTTAGGCGAGGCGGAAATGGAAAAAATAGCCTGCTCTATTGGCACCAATGAGTTAAAAAATGGTAAATGAACTGCTTTCAATTGAAGACAAAATCCTAAAGACAGATTTAATGGTGAGATAAATTCCACAAGGTTAAAGCTGACAGTACTTTGCAGAAAGAATGCTTGGCTAATCGGCAGGAATAATAAATCATTTTAAGGACTTATTGCCGAGCTGGGACAAACTTTGAGGGATACTGGGAGTTCAATGTCCAATTCAATTAACCCAGGTTTACCACAAAATACGTTTTAACTGATGTGGAAGAAGCCTTCCGGTGGCTAAAAAGTAAGTTGGGACTGAGACCAAAGTATCATCAAAAGGATATCCGGATCGCAGGGCACCTTTTTATTGGCGTGATGGCGTATCATTTACTAGCTTGTATCCAGAAAGAACTTAATCAAAAAGGCATTACCCATCACTGGAAAACTATCCGAATACAGGCGGCCCATCACATGCTGGAGACTGCTATCTGTAGCCACCAAAAAGGAGAACGGATCTATCCCAGATGAGTGGGGGCTGTTGAGCCATTCCATCTTCTAATCTATCAGGCTCTGGGTGTATCTCTCCATCCTCTGGGTATCAAACGCTGGGTTAGGTATCGACTGTAAAAAGCTATTTCAGACTATTTTGAATTCATTTTTTAAAAATTATGGCAAACTTGGGCAAAAATGGCCTGGCAAAATGAGTTCCAGTGAAATAAAAACCGGACGCCTCCGAATTTGTGAGTATCACAAAGCGGAGGCGTCCGGTTTAATTAATTATTCTATCAAGGCAATTTTACCGCTGATGTGGATTTACTAAATGAAAAATGGGGCTGCGTCCCGTTCTTTCTCCCCTATGGTTACTATGCTCATGCCTTTGGTCAGGTATTTGGGAAGCGCCTTCTCATTCAGCTCCAGTCCGAGTCCAGGACCTTCCGGCGGCCAGAAGTAGCCGTCCTTGTATTTCATGGGATTATTGATAAGATCAATATCGGTCGGCTGGGTGGTGTCATAAGTGCCGTACATGGTGACCGGGAAAAATACGGCGTGCGCCTGGCTGTCAAACTCGGACTCCGAGCAAAGCCAGTGTGCCTGTGCAGCCGCTTCCCACGGTCCATTCATGGCGCCGCAATATAAGGGTAGATTGGTTGCTTTGGCGATTTTAACCCACTGCTGGCCTTCCGTCAACCCGCCTGCCGGAGACAGCTTGGTACCCAGAATATCCACAGCATCTTTTTTAATCACATTCATCAGTCCGGTTACGGTCATCGAAGATTCGTGGGAGCATATCGGCACCTCCAGATCCCTGCGCAGATTGGCCAGCCCGTCAATATCATACCAGGCTACGGGCTGTTCGTACTTGTATAGATTAAGGTCTTCTATCTGCTTACCAAACTGCAAGGCCTGCCAGTAATCGAGGGAGGCGTTGAAGTCAATAGCCAGTTCAATCTTATCGCCTATCGCCTTTCTAATAGCTTTCAGATTGGCCAGATCCAGTTCGCGGTTCGGTTCTCCTCCGCCAAAACCACTGGCTTTGACGCCTATGCTTTTAACCCCACCGGCTACCGCCTCTTCGGCTTTCTTTACCATTTGGGCAGTGGTTAACTTACCGTGGCTGGAAATAAAAATACTATAGCGCAGCTTTTCCAGAGCCCTTCCGCCGAGTAAATTGTAGACCGGTTGTTTCAGCGCCTTGCCCGCCAGGTCCCATAGAGCGAAATCTATGGTCGCCACTGCTGCCGCATACGAAACGCCGTAGATCGAATGCAGGGAGTTCCTTAATACGGACATGATCCTGGTCCTGTCCAGCGGGTCTGCGCCAATAAGCACACGCGACCAGGCTTTGAACATCATGATGGCGGCTTCATTATTGACGCCGCCGGCATCACCCAAACCGGTAATACCTTCATCAGTGTGGATTTTTACGAGCAGAATCCTGCCTGGACGGTCCTTGGGGGGTAAAGTGAGGGGAATACATTCTAAATGGGTAATCTTCAACTTGATGTCTCTCCTTTTTATTTTTATATATTTTATTATATGATTATTATTTTATATTCTAAATGCAGTTTTATTCGAAGTAAATTTTATATTCTGGAATTGATATTTTATCTTAATTAATCAGGCTTTTTCTATACCCGTGTTTGTTTATTGAAGTAGATTACCTTAACCATTTAAGCTTAGTTTCAGGTTTTACGTTTTTCTATTACTACCGGTTTAACCATATTAGACTTATTATACACTTCCTTCAGTCGATTAACCATATCGATAACCTTACCGAAATTTCCAGTCAAATAGTCTCAAATAGGCAGGATTTAAGTGCAGCAATCCGGTGAAATAACCAAGATCATTTAATTTAATTTAGTGGCCAAAAGTGACTTTATCATCTTCTTGTGTAATATTCCAGAAACAGAGAATATTGTGCATCATATTAGATTTATTTTAAAAGCAGGACCGGAAAGTTTTAATGTTATAACGAGGGAAGTATGGCCAGTAATGCAATATACAGCCAGATAGCAGAAACATTTCCTGATATCAAGGAAGAGGACATTTTACCGGAGGAGGATATCCATGTCATGCTGAGGGAGAAGGGCAGTAAAGAGGTGATTGCGGTATACGGCTGCGGCTGCCGGCAGAGAGCGTATAGATGTGACAGGCCTATTTACAACTGCTTTGAATTCGGCAAGTACGCTGAGTTCAATCTTAGCCAGTCCTCTGTTTTGAAAGTGATTCCTGTGGAAGAAGCCATAGCTATTTCGGACGATGCTGAGCGGGCCGGCCTGCTCAAGAGCGGAGGGATACCCAGGAGAAACGGAGGGGTGCTCTCTCATTGTTGCGATTGCCGCTGTAACGTAATGGGGCCGCTATACGTACCGGGACCGCTCATGATCTGCGTTCACCCAGCCGCTGGCGTGCCAGAGTAGATGAAAGCACCTGTACCGGTTGCCAGAATTGCGCTGAACGCTGTTTCTTTGAGGCCATAGAAATGAAGAAGGTCCCCGGCTCGAAGAAGGTGAAGGCTTCTGTTGACACCGACCAGTGCATGGGATGCGGACTGTGCGTCACCGGCTGCCAGCAGAAAGCCATGAAATTCGATCTGGTAAAACCGCCTGAATATTTAAAGGGGGCGGATACAACTCCTGAAATGGGGGAGGTGCCTGTATGGCAAATTTTCTCTAAGGCGCCTTAGACACTCCAAACAAGGCTCTTGCGCAGAAACGACGAAGTATTTTTCAATTTATGCCCCGATTCTTAACAGCCTTCTTAAATAAAGGATGAGCGGTATCCTGAAGGCTGCCGGTTTACCATCCCAGGGCCGCTTTTTCTTCCTCTGAAAGTCCGGATTTAAAGGCCTTCAGCTTAAATTCAGCTTTTGTCCCTGCAAATACACAACCTTCACGTATTTCCAGGTAACCCATTAATTCCAGCTCTTCGAGAAGAGAATCCACCATGGGCTGGCTTAAGGCCGGGTAAATGTCTTCAATCTGTTGCCTGGAAAACCGTTCCAACAGGCGGTCGGCAGGGATACCGGGCTGCTGTAGGATTTTGTCCAGGAGAGCCATTTCACGGCGGAAAAAGGGAATATTGCGGCCTTGATCGGCAATATCGAAAGCCTCTATTTTAACCACCACTGAAGTGCGGTAATCAGGGCAGATCAGCCTGATATCTCTATGGGTTATTCTATGTTCAGGCGGCCATTTATACTGGCTGGAAGTGGCCAGATTGGCAACGTGATATTTGGGCAAAGGACTACTGGTGAAAATATTCTTATAACCCAGCCCGTCAGTTTTTTTAGATTCCGGATCATCAATGCTATCGGGGGCGTACAGGAATGGGTAATAATGGATATAGTCCTTGAACCTGGGCCCGGCTGCGTGGACTTCCATCATGCGGGGCACTACGGTCAGCGCCAGACTGGGGCATATAGTTCCGCTGAAAGAAGCCCCATCAAAGGAGAATTCGTCACCCAATTGATACTGGTGATGGCAGGGATATCTTTCCTTTTCACCAAGGAAATCCACCACTATAGCTTTGACCTTGAACATACTAACCTCCTTTGATTGATAAGACTCATAATTGGTTTTTGCGTAAAATGAATATTTTCCATCTGATGTAGATCACAGGCAGGGTATGATTATTATAGGCAATCAAAGGGGATATTTCCATTTATCTCCGTTTCATCTTCCGGTCGCCGCCGGCAAACCAGAATGTCCCATTCTATCAAAAAGACAGCCGCTGTTTTGAAAGATTCCCTGGAAGAAGCAATTATGATATCATAATCTGAATTAGAGCAATTAGACAGCTTTGATCGGTCCAACTGAGAAATTATATACGCGTTAAACTTCAGGTGTAAGCTATGTTTATTGCGGATTTTCATATCCATTCCAGATACTCCAGGGCTACCAGCAGGGACTGTATACCCGAAATGCTGGACCTGTGGGCGAGACGCAAGGGGCTTGAGCTGGTGGGAACAGGTGACTTCACCCATCCAGCCTGGCGGGAGGAGTTGAAAGAAAAGCTGGTCCCGGCTGAGGAAGGGCTTTATGTCTTGAAGGATGATTTCCGGAAAGAAGTCCAGATAGCAGGAAAACAGAATAAGCCCCGGTTTATCGTTTCCGGTGAAATCAGCTCCATTTATAAAAAGAACGGGAAGGTGCGGAAGGTTCATAACCTGATCCTTTTGCCCGGTCTGGATGAGGCTGAAACCCTGTCCAGCCGGCTGGAAGCCGTTGGCAATCTGCATTCAGACGGAAGGCCTATTCTGGGCCTTGACAGCAGGGACCTGCTGGAGATCACGCTGGAGGTTTGCCGGAAAGCCATATTCATTCCAGCTCATATCTGGACGCCTCATTTCTCCCTGTTCGGCGCTTATTCGGGCTTTGACGATATCCATGAATGCTTTGAGGATTTAACAGGCTGTATCCATGCGCTGGAAACCGGGCTCTCCTCTGATCCTCCCATGAACTGGCGCCTTTCCGCGCTGGACAGTTTTACGCTGGTTTCCAACTCGGATGCCCATTCTCCAACAAACCTGGCCAGGGAAGCCAATCTATTTGATACCGCCCTTTCTTACCCTCATATATCCAGCGCCCTGCAAAACCGCCATACCCTGGAATTTTCCGGTACGATTGAATTTTTCCCTGAAGAAGGGAAATACCATTATGATGGGCACCGTAATTGCAAAGTGTGCTTAAAACCGGCAGATACGCTGGCAAATGGGGGTATCTGCCCGGTATGCGGCGGCAAGGTTACAGTGGGAGTGCTGCACCGGACTGAGGTGCTGGCTGACCGCAGCGAGGGATTTGTGCCTCCAGGGGCTAAACGCTTCGAAAGCCTTATTCCGCTTCAGGAAGTGATAGCGGCATCCAGCGGATTTACAACCGCCAGCGTCAAGGTCAAAGAAAAGTATGATGAAATGATTCGTCACCTGGGGCCGGAGCTTTTCATCCTGCGGGAAGCTCAGATCAGCGATATTGAACTTGAAGCTGGACCCCTGGTGTCTGAAGGCATCCGGAGGCTCCGGTCTGGAAAAGTGGAACTATTTCCGGGATATGATGGTGAATATGGAAAGATAAAAATTCTGGATAAAGCTGAAATCGACCGGCTTTCCGGCCAGATGGGTTTCTTTATCGAAAAAAAACCCGAAGCCCGTCGCCCTAAAGAGCGGCAAAAACTGAAAAAACAAGAGCCTGAAGTCCTTTCGGAAGTGAATAGAGCGGATAGCCAACTGCCGGTTAGAAAAGTTGAGACTTTTACTACCGCTTTATCTGAAGAAAGGTATGGCTTGAACCGGGAGCAATGGCTGGCTGTTTCAGCTTCAGAACAGGTTATCGCGGTGACAGCCGGTCCGGGGACGGGTAAAACCAGGACTCTGGTGAGCCGGATCGCTTACCTTATGCAACAATGCGGTGTGCCTGCATCTCAGATCACTGCCGTCACCTTTACCAACAGGGCAGCGGAGGAAATGCGCGCCCGCCTTTCAAAAATGTCCGGCAGTCAGATGGCGTTGAAAGACCTGACAATAGGGACTTTTCACTCAATTTGCCTGAAATTACTATCCGGGCAAAACGGCAGGCCGAAGGTCACAGTTATTGATGAACATGATGCGCTTTCCATACTAGAAGGAATTTTAAAGAGCCTCCATTTGAAGGATTCTCCCAGGGAAATCTTGAAAAATATATCTTTGATAAAAAACGGCGTGCGTTTCCCCGGGGAAAAAACGGGGATTCCGCCGGGGGTATATGACTTGTTTTGTGAGGAACTTGAGCGGTATGGCGTTTTGGACTATGACGATATTCTTTTGAAAGCGCTCAAAATGATGGAAGACGGCAGTCCGGACAGCTTGAAAAACCAAACACCGCGTAACTCTTTTTCTTACCTCCTGGTGGATGAGTTTCAGGATATAAACCCCACCCAGTACCACCTGATCAAAGAGTGGGGTAAAAATAGTGCGGGAATTTTTGTGATCGGGGACCCAGAACAGTCCATCTATGGTTTCAGGGGATCGGACGCCCGCTGCTTCAGCCGGCTTGATCAAGATTTTCCACATGCGCGGCAGGTCCGGCTGACTTTAAATTACCGCTCCACCCCAGAGATACTCCGCTGTGCGCAGTCAGTCATTTTGAAAAAAAATGAGGGGGCAAATGCCCGCTTTCTGGAGGCTGGGAGAGAAGGCGGGGCCAGGGTACGTCTTGTAGAAGTAAATGATGAATTTTCAGAAGGGCTGTTTGTGGCCAGGGAAATCAACCGCATGGTAGGCGGTATTGATATGCTGGATGCCCATGCCACGCTTGTCCGGGACAAAAAGAATGCGGCGCCAGCGCCTGCCAGAGGTTTTTCGGATATTGCTGTATTATACCGGACCAATCATCAGTCGGAAATCCTGGAACAATGTCTCCTGAAGGAAGGCATACCTTATGTGGTTGCCGGGCGTGATGAGTTCCTCTCAGACCCCGAAATACGCAAGACCATAGCCTTTTTCCGTTTTATACTGAATCCGGCAGATATTGTCTCCCTGGGGTTGTGCCTGAGAGCACTGGTGGTCTGCCGCATGGACCTTTTATCCAAAGTCCTGGCAGATTACGCCGCATCTGAGAAAGATACAGAATCGCTTTTATCAGTTTTACATAAACATAACCTCGCTTCGACCTGGGAAAATTCAGAGAGGTTTATTGAGATAGTTCGTAAATACCAAACGCAAATCTACCGGGAAACCCCGCAAAAGCTGATTGAATCCTGGATGGATGACACGGGGCAGAAAAATATCCGGAGTATGGAATTGCTTTCCAGCATGGCTGTTTTTCATCAGAGCATGCCTGCTTTTATGCAGAACCTGTTGCTGGGGCGTGAAAGCGATATCATGCGGAGCGGCATGAAAAGCTACACCCCGGATGCGGTCTCGCTTATGACGCTGCATGGGGCCAAAGGCCTGGAATTTCCAGTGGTGTTTCTGTGCGGCATCAAGGACGGGCTTATTCCTTTGCGTAACCGTGGAGGAGACTGTGATCTAAACGAAGAAAGGCGCCTGTTTTATGTTGGGATGACCAGAGCCCAGGACGAATTGATACTAATGGCTTCAGGCGAAGGGTCCCCATTCCTGGCCGGGCTGCCTGAAGACGCCATAGCCAGGGAAAAGGCTTTTTCCGGAAGAAAAACGTCGGAGTTTGAGCAGCTCAGCCTGTTTGATGTAAAAAAACGTTCCCGTTAAACAGCCTGGCTATTAGCACCTGTCTATACTATCCTCCTATTTCGCAACAAACCTTACCGATGCGTTTGGCTAGGGCCATGATGGTCAGAATAGGTGGATTACCCAGCGAATGAGGGAAAAGCGATGCATCAGACACATATAAATTCGGCGGCAGGCTGTGATGGTGCAAAGTTTTCGACTCCTTCTCTGTTAAGGGCAGCATTCCTCCCGGATGACCGGCGTTGATGGTACCCAGGAAAAAATCAGTCTCTTTTTTACCGGCTTTGATGAATATTTCCCGGCAAAGTCTGACACCTTCTTTCAGACTGGCTTTATCTTTTTCCGTAAGGGCTTTTTTGACTTTACTTCCTGATAAGGTGCCGCAACCTTCGTCTGACAGTTTTATCATCAGGCTGAAGATATCAGTGGCCGGATATTTCCAGCGACGGTTGAAGAAGTAACTGAGGAAATCGAAGTAGGGAGAGATCATGAAATTTTCCTTTTGCAGAAAAAAGGGCATGCTTATTTCCCTGTTCTGTCTGGCCTTTTCCCAGAGTACGGCCACACACAGCACCGGGTCCACAAAGAGGCTGGCACGGCATTGTATGCCGGATTGTTGCAGGACTGCCGGAGTCCCAAAGCCGCCGGCGGCCAGCACAACTAAATCCGCCGGGTAAAAGCGATATTGTTTGCCCACAACAGCCGCAGCACCGGCAGCTTTTCCTTTCTCAATGACTACCTTTTGCACCTTACAGCCGGAAATCAGTTCAGCGCCGGCCCTGACTGCCTGGTTCAAATACTCCCGGCTGTCCCATTTAGCCCCGTAAGCACAGCCTAAAACGCATTTCCCGCAATTCGTACAGCGTTCAAGGCGAACCAGTTTAGGGGTTGGTTGAGGCTGGAAATGCAAATCCTGACAGATACTGTAGATTTCCTGTGTCGCCGGGCGCCATTTTTTGTGGTGTTCTGATGAAACTGGTATTTGCCGGTAAAGCTCACGGAATTCAGCTTCAAGATCGATCCCGATGTTTTTAAGGTCCTGATCGTGACGAACGGCATTGCCTGCACTGAGTGTGGTGGTTCCACCCTGTCCCACGCCGTTTACCAGCACCATATTATCTCCGGCTTTTCTGATCTTCATTGCGGGGAAAATCCACTGGATTTGTCTTTCATCGAATAACAGGCTGGTCTTTTTAACCTTTTCCATTAAACTGAGATTAACGGACAAAGGGCGGAACGAGTTACCGGCTTCCAGTATTGTGACCTGGAATTTACCCTGTAATTCTCTGGCTATGGCGGCGCCTCCTGCGCCGCTTCCCACAATAACTGCTTTTTTCATGATGGCTGCGCCTCTGCCTTAAAGTGAGCCCGGCAGCACTGGTGTCCTTCGGTTATGCGTTGAGAAAAACTGAGCTTACCGCCGCCGGCCAGACCTGCCAGCAACCCTTCATCTAGGGAGGAAACCAGCCGGCAGACCCGGCCTGAGTAATATGCGCTGAAAAAGCAGCGGTTTATGATAATGTTTCCCGCAGGATCACCCTGAAACGAAATATGGAGCATTTTATAGATGACCGTACCCATGCGCATCACTTCCCGCATAGTTTTTATATATAGCGTAGCCCTGAAATGCTGCCCAATTAAATAGGCGCAGCGAAAAAGGCGTGACTGCCCTTCCTCCTCATTACCCTGTTTGATACACAGCTCAGCATGATCACGGGTAAACCCGGCATATAACCCT
>CAYLRY010000031.1:0-35102 GCA_964386535.1 uncultured Dehalococcoidales bacterium
ACCCCGTTCTTCCGTTTCGGTGCACCCGACGATCCGTGGTATAGGATACTGAAAGCCATCATGATATAGTTGTAATCTGGCTATAGCTTCTGGTGCACCCGACGATCCGTGGTATAGGATACTGAAAGGCTTATCAACCACTTTCCGGCGGATCACTGAAAAGGGGTGCACCCGACGATCCGTGGTATAGGATACTGAAAGATTTTTGGGGTATCACCATATTGAGTTAAAGTCACATGGTGCACCCGACGATCCGTGGTATAGGATACTGAAAGATAGTACCCCATTCAGCTTGAGACCTTGACCATCTGTGGTGCACCCGACGATCCGTGGTATAGGATACTGAAAGTCATTTATCCCGCAATTGGTCGTAATCACAGTTGGCGGTGCACCCGACGATCCGTGGTATAGGATACTGAAAGGTGAACATGCGGTAAAAATATTAATAAGACACTTGATGGTGCACCCGACGATCCGTGGTATAGGATACTGAAAGGAAATAAAAACACCTAAAGATAATAAAGCCATCTCTAAGGTGCACCCGACGATCCGTGGTATAGGATACTGAAAGATTTCCTTCATCCTGAGCGCTATAGCATCGTTAGTCATTGGTGCACCCGACGATCCGTGGTATAGGATACTGAAAGAATGCTTATGCTGGATACACGTTAGGAGATTCCACATGGTGCACCCGACGATCCGTGGTATAGGATACTGAAAGGGGCAATTGGATACTGTAAGAGGGGATTGTTATACGGGTGCACCCGACGATCCGTGGTATAGGATACTGAAAGAAGCAATAATCAATATATTGTCTCATTTTACCCTGTGGTGCACCCGACGATCCGTGGTATAGGATACTGAAAGGTTAGTCGACTGTGACCCCTGGCTTTATCTACAGAAGTTGCACCCGACGATCCGTGGTATAGGATACTGAAAGTTTGAAATATAATGTCGCTACGCCAATCAGGACGTTGTTGCACCCGACGATCCGTGGTATAGGATACTGAAAGTTGATAGCCTTTCTCTTATTTTTCATAGTGACTACTTTGTTGCACCCGACGATCCGTGGTATAGGATACTGAAAGTCCCCCCTTCCAGCCAATAATGCCTGTAGCCACGTGTGTTGCACCCGACGATCCGTGGTATAGGATACTGAAAGGCTTATGGCACTGAGGACATTGATGATGAAAGTTATGTTGCACCCGACGATCCGTGGTATAGGATACTGAAAGTAACTCCTCCGACTGCGGCTCCTCCGGCGCTCCTTTTGTTGCACCCGACGATCCGTGGTATAGGATACTGAAAGGACATTTCAATTTTGGATTCTACTACAATTTCAAATTTGGTGCACCCGACGATCCGTGGTATAGGATACTGAAAGATCACAGCCCGCCAGGACTTGCAGAAGGCCATCCAGGTTGCACCCGACGATCCGTGGTATAGGATACTGAAAGCTGTAAACTGGTTGTCCGGAAGTTCGCAAAAAGATAGTTGCACCCGACGATCCGTGGTATAGGATACTGAAAGCACTCGCCAAAGTGGGTGTACTCGACATTCTGGACTGTTGCACCCGACGATCCGTGGTATAGGATACTGAAAGCAGGTTACTTTAACCAGTTGCACTTGACAGAAAACAAGTTGCACCCGACGATCCGTGGCACAGGATACTGAGCGCAAATACAAATCCGGTGAGGTTATTTTCATGCTTTGTGGGACTGAAGACACGCAAGAGCGAAGGGTTTCTTGACAAACACAGGTATACAGGATAGCATGAGACTGAGGCTGTGCTAGACGGGGAACTAGCGGTGCCCTGTACCTGCAATCCGCTCCAGCAGGGTTGATTTCTTGCTTGAGATCCTTTATCTGTAGGACTGTTTGCATTAAGTAGTGTTGAAGGCTGGGTCCTGCGCGGCAGAAAGCTATGAAATCCGCCAGGTCCGAGAGGAAGCACCGGTAAATAGTACGTTCTGGGTGCCGCAGGAATACCTGGCCGGAGCCGGCTGGTTCGAGCAAGCTATAGAGCGGGAACGAGAGGAAGGGCACAGCCTCTTTAGAGTTACAAGCTTCCAGTTTCGGGTTACAAGTTACGAGTTTTGATTTACCAGTTTCGAGTGACCGGCGGAAATTCTATGGTTATTTGACGGTAATAAAGAACTGATGAATGAGCCGAAACCATTGACCGACAAGTTTTAAGAGATATCTTTTCGGTTATTTGACGGTTAGTAAGAACCTATGAGTGAGCCCGCAATCCCCGATAAATCCCTGCTGGCCCAGACCAGGGAATGGCTGAAGCAGTATAATCTACATGCCCGCAAAAGACTGGGGCAGCATTTTCTGATTAATCCAGGTATTTTGCATAATATTACCCGCGCTGCCGCATTGACGCCTGAAGATATTGTGCTGGAAATAGGGCCAGGGCTGGGTGTTCTAACCCGGGAACTGGTCAAACAGGCGGGCTGGGTGCTGGCGGTTGAGCTTGACAATAGTTTATGTGAAATACTGAAAAAAAACCTGGCGGCTTTCCGGAATATCTCCATCATCAACCGGGACATACTGGAGATTGAGCCGGCGGAGCTGATACAGCAGGAGAGAAGCAGATTTCCACCCGCTCTGGCCCAGGTGGAGAAGTACAAGCTGGTGGCAAACCTGCCTTACTATATCACTGCTCCTATCATCAGGCATTTCTGTGAAGCCCGGCTTAAGCCACAGGAAATGGTGATCATGGTGCAAAAGGAAGTGGCAAAAAACATCACGGCAGAGCCGGGAGAACTAAGTATACTGGCTGTAAGCGTGCAGTTCTATGGGAAACCCCAGATAGCCGGCTATGTGCCGGCAGGTAATTTTTTCCCGGCGCCCAAAGTGGATTCAGCGATATTGAAAGTCTCTGTTTATGAAAAACCACCTTTTGAGGTAACGGCGGAAGAGAGCTTTTTTGAGATTGTACGGGCCGGATTCTGCGCGGCACGCAAGCAGATAGGCAATTCTCTGGCGCAGGGACTGGATATACCCAAGGCGGAAGTTTTATCTTTATTGGAGAAAGTGGGAGTGGCGGCACAGAGAAGGGCCGAAACGGTATCCCTGGAAGAATGGGCACGGATGGAAAGAGTATTCAGTGAGGCGAGGAGAAGATGATTTCAATCACAGCACCGGCCAAAGTAAATTTGACCCTGGAAGTCTTAAAAAAACGGGCAGACGGGTTCCATGATATCCGCAGCGTGGTGCAGATCTTTGATTTCAGCGATAAAATAAGGCTGGAGGCCGGCAGCAAAATCGAATACAAGTGCAATTTGGCCCAATGGTCGCCGGCTAAAAGCCTGATATCCAGGACAGTGGACCTGCTGCGAAACGCCTATGCTGCCAAGCAGGGTGTGACAATTGAGATAGATAAGAAGATCCCGCTGAGCTCAGGGCTGGGCGGAGATAGCAGCGGCGCAGCCGCAGTGATGAAGGCACTGAACCAGTTGTGGAATTTAAAGCTGGGGCAGGCTGATTTACTGAAAATAGCGGCGCAACTGGGATCAGATATGCCGCTTTTTCTTTACGGGGGGACGGTGCTGGTAGAAGGGCGGGGTGAAAGAATACGGCCTTTGAGGCCCATGCCGCACATGTATATAATCCTGCTAATGCCCAGGGTACAGAAACCGGAAAACAAGACACAGCATATGTATGCGCTTCTGAGTGTGCGCCATTATACGAGCGGGTCAATCACGGAGGGGTTTATCAACATGCTGGAAGGACGGGCTGCGGGGCCTAAAACAGGGCTTTTCAATGTGTTTGATGAAGCGGGGTTGCGCTTCTACAGCGGTTTAAAGGAATACCAGCAAAAATTCCTGGAGGCAGGGGCACCGGAAGTGCATCTGGCAGGGTCAGGTCCAACTTTATTTGCTCTTATGCGTGATGAAATAAAGGCAATAGAGATACAGAAGCGGCTGCAAACCAGAGGTATGGAGGCTTACCTGGGGGCTTTCTAGGTGGAAGCGACGCTGGGTTTTTTCAAATCAACCGGTGATGTTATTTTCATACTTCGTGGTACTGGAAACAAGCGGGAGCGAAGGGCTGTACAGAAAACGTGTTTTTAACGGCAAGGCCGCCCTGGAAAAAGGTAAAAAGGAATACAAGGAGGCGGCCTCCGGCGTCTTTTAACTGTACCCATTGAGACGGCTTCTGGTACGGTTTATATTATCCGCTTTAACCTGGGATTAGGGGTAAGGCCGGGAATACGGCCGCGCTTGGCAATGGGACGGCCGTCAATTTCTTTGAGATCGCCCTTAAAATCCACAGGTTTGGCGCCGCTGATGTAGCTGCCCACGCCGAAACCATGAACAGGTGCGCCGTTATCCAGGAAATACCTGATGCGCTCGGGGTCAAGGCCGCCGCTGACGAAGATTTTCACGTGCGGGAAACCAGCCTGGTCCAATCTGGCTCTGACCTCTTTAACCAGGTCAACGGTAACCCGTCCTCTTTCCGAAGGGGTGTCCAGGCGTACACTGTCCAGCCGTTGTCCCAGGGCTTCAGCCACCCTCAGGCTTTCTTCAGCCTCGTCCTTAAAGGTATCAACCAGGGAGATGCGAGGCAGGCCGGCAGGCATGTGCTTGTCAAAGGCCAGAGTAGCTCTAACAGTATCTCCCATGATTAAAATCATGGCGTGGGGCATGGTGCCGGAGGGCTGGATATTGAGTAACCCGGCGCCCTGGATGGTGGAACAGCCTGCGCAGCCGCCGATAACGGCAGAGTAGTCCATAACACCGGCTACTGAAGGGTGAACATGACGGGCTCCGAAGCTAATGACAGGGATTTTTCCGGCGGCTTTAACGCACTCCCGGGCGGCAGTAGCCCAACCGGTGCTGTGGGCCAGTATACCGATAATGGCTGTTTCATAGAGGCCGAAGCTGAGGTAGGGAGCGGTTATTCTCAGTGCGACATCTTTTCTCTCAACGGGTTCACCTTCGCCCATAGCCCAAACCTCGCAGCGGTCTTCAGGCAGGATGCGCTGAAGTAGCACTTTTACTTCTTCAATCCCGCAAAGAATACCGGGCCAGTTAGGAAAAATTTCCATGGTTACCAGGGGATTAATGTTTTCTGCTTTAAGGATATCAGCGGTATGCTTGAAATAAACATCGGTGGTTTCCCCGGACAATACCCGGGGGTCAGGGGTAAACCTGTCCGGCGCCCAGGGTATACCCACAACATGGGTCAACCTGGCTCCCAGGACCAGGGACATATGCCTGAGGGCGAATCGGTGGGCTTCTTCATCAAAAGAAGCCACGCAATCTACCGGCACCTCTACCTGGTAATCATGTCCCAGGGCATCAGCTACAGTATGGCAAACACAAATATCGGTACAGACGCCGCAAATAATTAGCTTTCCGGGTTTAAGCTCTTTCAACCTATCGGCCAGAGGCGTATCCCAGAAAATGCTGAAACGGGATTTGTAGATGATTTCTCCGGGAAAGGAGGCAAGCTCGGGTATGATTTCAGTCTCAGAGGTGCCGGCAACGGCATGCGGGGGGAACATCCTAAATTCAGGGTCGTCAGGGGCATGAGAGTCATTCAGGAAAAAGATTTTTGAACCCCTGGACAGCTCATATTTCAGGAGTTTATAAATCTGAGGAATGATACGGGCGGCCCTGGAGCCGCAGTAAAGAGGGTGGCCTTTCTCCATAAACCCGCGGATCATATCAATGACAATAACGGCATCAGACATGCTGGACCTCCTTTCAGAAATAACGGAAAAATCAAAGATCAAAAGTCAAAAATACAAATTATAATCAAAACGGAAAAACGGAATCACCATAATAAACGGGTAAAGGCGGACTACAGCATGGCCACCCGTTTTTGGGGTCAACTGGACAGAACGTTATGATAAATTACCGGAAAATAACACGGTTATCATCATCCTGTTCTACCACATGCCCGATCATGACGGCGCCGGGTACAGCCCTTACCAGCTTATCAATATTTACTTTAGAGCAGATGACGGCCATACCGATGCCCATGTTAAAGACATGGTACATTTCGTCCTCTTCGACGTTACCGGCTTGCTGGATCAGACGAAAGAGAGGCGGTACGGTCCAGGACTGCTTTTCAAGATGCACAGCCAGACCTGCGGGAAGGACGCGGGGTATATTTTTAAAAAAGCTGCCGCCGGTAATATGGGCCAGGGCTTTGATGGAAGGCAGCAGGTCTTTAAGAAGATTATAATAACACCTGTGCGGCTCGAGCAAAGCCTCTCCCAGGGTTTTACCCAGATCAGGATAGCGGGTATTCAAGACCTGAGACTCAGGAGGGAAAATCCGGCGCACCAGGGAATAACCGTTGGTATGCAAGCCGCTGGAAGGAAGGCCCAGAATTACATCCCCGGCCCTGACATTATCCCCCAGTTTCATCTGGTCTTTTTCAACAACGCCTACGATGAAACCCACCAGATCATAATCATCACCGGTATAAATACCAGGCATTTCAGGGGTTTCACCTCCGATAAGGGCACAGCCGACTGCCTGGCAGGCTGCGGCCAGGCCTGAGATAATGGCCTCCACCCTGGCAGGGTTTAGTTTGGCCATGGCGATATAATCCTGGAAGAAGAGAGGTCTGGCGCCGCCTACAAAGATATCATTGACCAGATGATTGACGATATCCATTCCAATAGTGTCGTGTTTATCCAGGGCAATGGCTATCTTCATTTTGGTGCCCACGCCATCCGTATGGGAGACCAGGACAGGCTGCTTATAACCCTGGAATTGGTACAGGCCGCCGAAAAAGCCAATACCGCGTAAGACCTCTGGGCCAAAGGTAGGCCGGGCCAGTTCTGCGATGTTCTTTTTTAGCTTTAAGCCGGCGTCTATATTGACCCCAGCGGCGGCATAGGTCAATTTCTCCATACGGCTGGTACTCCTTTATTTGGCTTCCAGGGCCAGTTTATCCATCTGCAACTGGACCGGAATAGGATAGTCACCGGTGAAACAGGCCATACAGAACTTATTAGCCGGCAGACCTACGGCTTTTACCAGCCCATCAATACTGATATAGCCCAGCGAATCGGCCCCGATAAAGTCCTGGACCTCTTCTACAGTCTTATGGGCGGCGATCAATTCCCAGCGGGAGGCCATATCGACGCCGAAGAAACAGGGGAAGCGGATAGGAGGCGCGCAGACGCGCATATGTACCTCTTTGGCTCCGGCTTTTCGAAGGAGGTTAATAACTTTAGGTGTAGTAGTGCCGCGGACAATGCTATCGTCCACCAGAACCACCTTTTTATTTCGGAGGACATCCGGCAGGGTATTAAATTTCATTTTGACACCCAGATCTCTCATGCGTTGATCAGGGGAAATAAAGGTACGCCCGACATAACGGTTTTTAATGAGGCCTTCGCCCTGGGGTATACCTGATTTCTGGGCATATCCAATTCCGGCCACAGTGGCTGAATCCGGCACTCCCATTACCAGGTCAGCATCAACGGGATATTCTTCAGCCAGTTGAGAGCCCATAGCCTGCCGGGCCAGATAAACCAGGCGGCCGTTGATAACGCTATCCGGCCTGGCGAAATAAATATATTCGAAAATGCAGGTAGCCTGTCTTTCTGAAATTTCATGGTGGGATTTTACTCCGGAGAAATCGATACTTACAATTTCACCCGGCTCAATTTCACGGACAAAAAAGGCGCCTATATGGTCCAGAGCACAGGTTTCTGAGGCGACCACCCAGTGTCCGTTAATTTTACCCAGGGCGAGGGGCCTGACGCCGAAGGGGTCGCGTACAGCGAATAACTGATCATGGGTCATAATAACCAGTGAATAAGCCCCTTTAATACGGCGCATAGCATAACGGATTTTTTCTATCCAGTTCTGGCCGGGAGCAGAATGGATAAGATTGGCGATGACCTCAGAATCAGTGGAGCTTTGAAAAACGTAGCCTTTTTCACACAGTTCCTGGTGGAGACGATCAGAGTTGACAATATTGCCATTATGAGCGATGGCGATGGAGTTATCGCCGCTGCCTACAACTATGGGCTGAGCATTGCAGATACGGCTGGAACCGGTAGTGGAATAGCGGTTATGACCTATTCCGATATTCCCGACGAGCTGACTTAACGACTCTTCGCTGAATATCTGGGAGACCAGACCCATTCTGGCGAAAACCTGTATTTTTTTACCATCGGAGGTAGCAATACCGGCACTTTCCTGGCCGCGGTGTTGGAGGGCAAATAGGGCGAAAAACGTAATTCTGGATACATCTTCACCCGGCGCATACACTCCGAAAATGCCGCAAGCTTCGCGCACGTTTACCTGCCTAAACCTGGATTCCCTTATCAGGCGACTATATAATTATAGCCTAATAAAAGGAAACGGTCAATTGAGATAAATTCGCAGGATTTGCATTGACGGGGTGTATTAAACATGATAATATGATGTCCACTCCACTATACAGGTTAAACATAGTATTTTAATATATCCCCGGCAGGGCATAAATTAACGGCGAGCCGCCCTCAGATGATAAAAGAGCCTGGAATAATGGATTGTTTTCTGGAAAATTCCTGTAATAAAGAGCAGGTAATAAAATGCATGAAATGAGTATAGTTGAGTCCATCCTGGCTACGGTGCTGGAAAAAGCGCAGGAAGCCAAAGCCACCAAGGTATTAAGGGTATACCTGGTAGTAGGAGAACTTTCAGGCGTGGTTGACGATTCCGTAGATTTTTATTTTGGTTTTCTGGCCAAAGATACTATTGCGGCTGAGGCTAAGGTTTTCTTTATGCACCCGCCGACCCAGGTTCGTTGCCGCAATTGCAGCACGGTTTATTCCCCTGTAAATTTGAACCTGTCCTGTCCCAATTGCAAAGAACGCAAGGTGGAAATAATATCAGGACGCGAATTGTTTATTGATAATATAGAGGTAGAATGAAATGACGATTAAAGTATTGACGATCAAAGAGGACATCCTGGGGGTCAATGATGAAAAAGCCAGGTTGAATCAAGAATTATTAAACAAGCATCACATCCTGATGGTAAACATTATGTCATCACCAGGAGCCGGTAAAACCAGCCTTATTATGGAAACAATCAAGGGATTAAAGGACATTGTCCGCTTCGGCGTGATAGAGGGCGATATTGCTTCTTCCATAGATGCCGAAAAAGTCAGTCAAGAGGACGTGCCGGTAATACAGATCAATACGGCCGGGGGATGCCATCTGGATGCCAATATGGTTGAGAAGGGATTGAACAGCCTGCCGCTGGAGGCGCTGGACGTAATTCTGGTGGAAAACGTGGGCAACCTGGTCTGTACGGCTGAGTTTAATCTGGGTGAGCATAAACGGGTGATGCTTTTAAGCGTACCAGAGGGAGATGATAAACCCTTCAAGTATCCTTTGATGTTCATTCAGGCTGATGTGGTTTTGGTCAGCAAATGCGATGTTGCGCCTTATTTTGATTTCAATTTCGATAATTTTGATAAAGCAGTCAGCGGGTTAAATCCAAAGGCCAGAATATTCCCCATTTCCAGTAAAACAGGCGAAGGCATAGATGCATGGCTTTCATGGCTGGAAGGTGAGCTTAAGAAGTAAAACAGGAAAATTTAAAACGGAAAATAAGTTAAGACTGATCTAGAACCTGCGGAAATTTGTTAAGAACATGCTGCGGTATAGAAACCTCATGCCTATTAGGGACCAAGTAATGGCGGATACTGGTTATTCCAGGACCCGCCATTGTAAACTAACAGATAAGCGTTATCTTTCTGTACCCGTCCGGCTAAAAACTGATGCTCCTCAAGCCACGTTTGACGGTTCTCTCTTTTTACAAGAGGCAGTTATTCTAATAAAAGCGGCATTTGAGCTAACAGCAACCTCATATTAAATCCTTTCAGAAACAAACCCTTTGATAGCGGCATATTAGCCATGGAAAGAGGGTATACCCAGGGGAATCCCCTGAAATAGGCTGTAAGTATAGCATTTTTAAGCCGAGCAGTGGTCCTGGCCTGGAAAGGTATACCCTTAGAACCAGCTTCAAATACGCAATTTTTACGCATGGCGTGGTGTATTACAACGAAAAATGACTAATTATCCTTATATGCAAATTGCATCGATTGCAAATAAAGGTGTATTATAATCTTGTCATTTCTTGAATCTGAAAACGTAATGCTTGAACAACGTCAAATAAATTAATAAGGAGCTTGGAGAACCATGGAAAAAGGCAAAAAAAAGGTAGTAAGGACTACAGCCTGGTCCCCTGGTTGCGGTTCCCACGGCGGATGCGGTTTTAAGCTTATCGTGGAGAACGGCCAGCTTGCTGCAGTTGAAGGGGATGAGGACCATCCCTGGAACCAGGGCAGGGTCTGTCCCAAGGGGCTGGCTTTAACCCAGTATGTGCATCATCCGGACCGGGTGCTGCATCCCTTAAAGAGGGTAGGCGCCAGAGGCGAAGGAAAATGGGAGCAGATCACCTGGGAAGAAGCTTTTGATACCTGCGAGAAACGATTAAAGGAAATCCGTGAAAAATACGGTGCAGAATCGGTTCTTTTTGCCCAGGGTACAGGAAGGGATATCGGAGGGCCGATCACCTACCTGTGTTATGCCTACGGCAGCCCGAACTGGGTACAGATCGGACTGGCCGGTCATTCCTGCTATACTCCCAGACAGGGCGCTATGTTTGTGACCAACGGAGATTACACCATGGCCGATTGTTCACAATTCCTGGATAAGCGGTACAAAGATCCCCGCTGGGTAAGACCCAATGTAATTATCAACTGGGCACAGAATCCGGTAAACGGGTGTTTTGACGGCTTTTACGGTCACTGGATCGTTGACTGCTTAAAACTGGGATCCAAGTTGATTGTAATTGATCCCCGTGTCACCTGGCTGGCCAGCCGGGCTGAAATCCATCTGCAAAACCGGCCTGGCACGGACGGCGCCATAGCACTGGGTATGCTTAATGTCATTATCAACGAAGGGCTTTATGATAAAGAATTTGTGGATAAATGGTGCTACGGTTTTGATAAGCTCAAGGAGAGAGTGCAGCAGTACCCACCTGAAAAAATGGCGGCTGCCGCCTGGGTCAAGACTGAGGATCTTATACGAGCAGCCAGGCTTTATGCCCAGAGTAAGCCTTCAGCCATTCACTGGGGAGTGCCCATTGACGGCAATCCTCAAGGTACCGTAGTAGCCCAGGCCATTGCACACCTGTGGTCCATCACGGGCAACGTGGATATCCCCGGCGGCAATGTAATAGCCAAAGCAGCTTATGGGGTGACCACCTATCCGTTCAGCTCCCAGGAAATGCTGGATCTTTATGGGGAAGATCTGGTCAAGAGGCTGAATGAAAAGAGAATCGGCTGTGACCGGTATCCAATGATCAAGAATTTCCGCGGGTGGGGACAACCGGACGTATTGTTAGAGCAGTTAGAAACGGGCAAACCTTATAAAATTCACGGCGCCTGGATCCAGACCTCCAATCCCATTGGCGGTCAGGCGGCAGATCCCAAGCGGCACCTGGCAGCCATGAAAGACCTTGACTTTATAGTGGTAGTAGATACCTTCCAGACACCCACCAGCATGGCGCTGGCGGACATCTTCCTGCCGGCAGCAGCTTTATCTGAAAAGGAAAGCTTCCGTAACTGGTGGTGGCCTTTAACCAATATTGTGCCGGCCTGCCAGGTAGGCGAGTGCAAATCAGACTGGGAAATCAACCTGGAAATGGCCAAACGGGTCAGCGAAAGACCCATTCCGTATAAGACAGTTAAAGACCTGATCAATGACAGACTAAAACCAGCAGGCATAACCTATGACGAATTGGCAGCCAGGGGAAGCTGGATAGCGCCGCAGGAACCCGGCCCCAGCGTACCCTACCGCCGCTATGAAAAAGGATTTTTAAGGAAAGACGGCCAGCCAGGCTTTAATACACCTACAGGTAAGGTAGAACTTTATGCCACTCGTTATGAAGAATGGGGGCTTGATCCTCTGCCTTATTTTGAGGAACCTCCGGAGGGACCGGTTTCCACTCCTGAACTATGGAAAAAATATCCTCTAATTTTTGCCAGTGGACGCCGTATGCCGGTCTTCTTCCATTCCGAGCACCGCATGATTCCCTGGTTAAGAGAAATTGTACCAGACCCGGTAGTGGAGATAAATCCTGAAACAGCCAAGGAACTGGGGATTGTGGACGGCGAATGGGTAAGGGCTGAAAACACACACGGCAGCGCTATTTTTAAGGCGCAGATAACTCCTACCGCACAACCCAGAGTAGTATCCGTAGGTCATGGCTGGTGGCTGCCAGAGACTGATGGTAAAGCACCCAGTTATTTCAGCACATGGAAACACAACTGCAATCAACTGGTGCCCATGGGTACCCAGTCACGTTCGGGTTTTGGCGGTGGGGCATACAAGACCTCTATTTGCCGGCTAGTAAAAATAAAGGAATAAGGAAGGAGATAAAATGCCAAGAAAAGGATTAATGATAGATTATGAGTATTGCACAGGCTGCCAGACCTGTGTTGTAGCCTGTAAGCAGGAACACAACTATCCCGTAGGTAAGGGCGGAATCCACCTGAATGAGATCACTACCACACTTCAAAGTGGAAGACTTAGAATTGACTATTTGCCCTTTCCGACGGCATATTGCGACCTATGTGCAGCACGGACAAGAAAGAAAGACGGGATTCCTGCCTGCGTAAAACATTGCCAGGCTTCAGTGATGTATTACGGCACGGTGGCTGAATTAGCTAAAATAATGGAAAAGAAACCGCATGCGGTACTCTTTACCCCTAAGTAATCGCCAGATTCGAATTTGATACCAACATGAGGGGAGCAAGTTAAAAAGCTCCCCTCAGGTTTTTTCAGACAAGGATAACAAAGCAATACTGTGTTTGCTTAAAACCGATAATCATGCTATGATTTTCATATAACCTGCTGTCACCTCTAACCTCTGCAACCGGACCGATCTCTTTGGAGTAATTGAAGATGCCTAAGATACATTTTATCGATGTTACCAACCGTGACGGCGTACAGACTGCTAAACTGGGACTATCCAAGATTGAAAAGACCTTGATCAACATGTATTTAAATGACATGGGAATTTTTCAATCTGAGTTCGGGTTTCCCACTACCCGGCATGAGTCTCTATATCTCAGGGCAAATCTGGAGCTGGCTGAAATGGGGGTATTGGACAACATCCGTTTGAGCGGCTGGATACGGGCGATTGTTCCGGATGTAGAGCTGACTTTTAAAATGGTACCGGAAATCCGCCATTTGAACCTTTCAATATCCACTTCCGATCAAATGATCAACGGCAAATTCCAGGGCCGTATGACACATAATGACGTAATCAAGGAAATGACAGACGCGGTAGATGCAGCCAAGGCTGCAGGTTGTGAGAGCATTGGTGTAAATGCCGAGGATGCCTCACGGACTGATCTGGATTTTTTGATCAAATTCGGTCTGGCAGCCAGGGAGCATGGAGCAGACAGATTAAGATATTGCGATACGCTGGGATACGACAATCCGTTTACCATATACGAAACGGTAAAAAGATTAGCTGAAGCTACGCAGATGCCCATAGAGGTACACTGCCACGGCGACCTGGGGATGGCAGTGGCCAATTCGCTGGCCGGTGCGAAAGGCGCACTGGACGGAGGACAGGATGTGTATATAAATACAACCATCAATGGAATAGGAGAACGGGCCGGTAATGCAGATCTGGTGGCTGTGATTCTGGCAGTGATGAAATCAAAGGGCTTTGCGGAAAAATATGAAATAGGTGATAAAATTGTTTTATCCAGGGCTTACAGCATCGCCAAGTTTGCCAGCTATGCATTCGGGATTCCTATTCCTATCAACCAGCCTGGGGTGGGTTCCAATGCCTTTGCACATGCTTCGGGAATACATGCTGACGGCGTCTTAAAAGACCCACAAAACTATGAATTATACGGTTTTGAAGAGCTGGGGCGGGGGGAACCGGAGTTTGTTGAGACGGGAAGGGAGATTTGCTCTGGCCAGTACAGCGGAATCTCCGGATTCAGCCATCTGATGGGAAAGATGTCAGTTTGCTTCGCCACCAAAGAGGAAGCTAATGATGTACTGGAACTAGTGAGGTATGCTAACGTGGAATCACATAAACCTCTGGTTGAGGATGAACTCTTGTTCATCGCTAATTATCCCAGAATTGCTAAGAAGCTGCTAACCTTGACTCCGCTGGAATAGCCAAAAAAAGGCGGCATATGGTTTTTTTAAAGGGAAGAAGGGGTATTCTTCCCTTTAAGTGTAAAAATAAGACCTCATAATCAGAGGGCAATAACCCCAAGAAAGGTTACCATATTTGAAAAAACTGGCGGGAACAGGGAAGTAATAACAATGACTGCCCTAAAATCTAGATACAGTACTCAAGTTATACATAACGATTAATAAGTTAAATTTGTCCGGTTTTTAAATCAAAAAATATAGAATGAAGCCAAAGACTGATACTCATATATAATAAAAGGGCTTTCAGGTAGTGCGTATAGAGAGAAAATCTATTTGTATACCGGATATACTTAAAAGGAATTATGAAGAACAATCATACCGGGGAAAAACTGCTGGATGTATATGAGAGGCTGCTGGCGCACTACGGTCCGCAGCACTGGTGGCCAGCCGAGGAGCCTTTTGAAGTTATGGTTGGGGCGGTTTTAACTCAATCTACCGCCTGGACCAATGTGGAAAAGTGTATTAACAACTTAAAAAAGGTGAATATTCTATATCCTCAGGGAATCAGGCAGATTTCAGAGAGGGATCTGGCAGAGCTTATATATCCGTGCGGCTATTATAATGCTAAAGCTAAAAAAATCAAGGCTCTGGCTGAATGGTTCGGTGAAAGGTTTCATGACAATCCGGATAGAATGCGTGCTGAGGGACTGGAGGGACTGAGGGAGGAATTACTGAAAGTATACGGGATAGGTGAAGAAACGGCTGACTCCATTTTGTTATATGCCTGCGTTATGCCGGTCTTTGTTATTGATGCCTATACCAGGAGAATAGTAGACCGCCTGGGAATCCAACCCGAGGATGAGAAATACAGGCATTTTCAGGCTTTGTTTATGGATAATCTACCAACTGAGGTGCAGCTTTTTAATGAATTTCATGCTTTGCTGGTAGCCCTGGGGAAAGACATCTGCCGGAAGAGATCTCCGGAATGTAAAGAATGCTGCCTGAGGAAGGTATGCAAACAGGCATCTGGTGCATTAATATATAATAGCGAGGTGTAATTATGACTGATAACCCGGTTATTTATTTAAAAAAAGGACATATAGGGCAGATGACCTTAAACCAGCCGGAAACAGGCAATGCTGTTGATCTAAATATGGCACAGGAACTGTCAGAGGTTTGCAAGGAGATTAACCGGGATAGCGAAGTATATGTTGCAGTTGTCACTGGAGCGGGTAAGGACTTTTGCTCAGGTGGGGATATAAAGGAAATAGTTTGCGGAAATATCCCGGGTCAACAAAGCCCTGCGGAAGCCATAGCCAGCATTGATAAACCGGTGATAGGGGTGATCAACGGAGATGCCCTGGGTGAGGGTCTTGAGATAGCCCTGGCCTGTGACATAAGGCTGGCGGCGGATACAGCCAGATTCGGGATGCCACAGATAACCCAGGGCAGGCTGCCGATGGACGGGGGCACACAGAGACTATCCCGCATAGTGGGAAAGGGCAAAGCCCTGGAAATGACACTTTTAGGGGAAAGTATCGATGCTGTTACTGCGCTAGACATCGGCCTGGTGAATAAGGTGGTCAGCCGGGATATGCTGCAAGTAGAGGCAGATAGACTGGCTGTGACTATAGCAGGGAAGGCGCCGATTGCCCTGCGTTACGTTAAAGAAGCGGTGAATAAAGGACTGGACTTGACGCTGGAGCAAGGGCTGCGGCTGGAGGCTGACCTGTATTTTCTGATTCATACTACCAGCGACCGCACGGAAGGTATTAAATCATTTCTGGGTAAAAAGCCGCCGCAGTACAAGGGAGAATAGCCGGGGATAAACAATAACCGAAAAACAATCACCAGATAAAAATCAAATCTCAAAAATCAAAAATAAAGATTAAAAATAAAAAAAGAAATAAAATGTCTGATTTTGAAGCCATAATTTATGAAAAAAAAGACCAGGTAGCGTATATCACACTTAACCGCCCAAAAGCGCTCAATGCCTATAATATCCGGATGAGGGATGAGCTGTTTGAAGCTCTAGGGGCTATACGAGACGATGACGAAATAAGAGTGACCATTCTGAAAGGCGCCGGGGAAAAGGCGTTTTGCGCGGGGGCAGATTTAACAGAATTTCTTTCTGCTCCTCCACCGGTGTTTGCCCGGGAAGCCCGTTTTGGGCGGGACGTATGGGGCCGTTTTATCAGTATTTACAAACCTTTTATTGCCGCCATGCACGGTTACGTACTGGGATCCGGGATAGAAATGTCTCTGTGCTGCGATATCAGGCTTTGTTCCGAGGATGCCAGTTTCGGGCTGCCGGAAGTTGGGCTGGGTATCATACCCGCAGCAGGAGGCAGCCAGACGTTACCGAGGGTAATAGGAAGAGCAAATGCGCACGATATTTTAATGAGTGGACGCTGGATAAAGGCTGATGAAGCCAAGCGCATGAAACTGATTAACAGGGTGGTACCGCGTCAGGATCTTTACCCTGAAGCCGAAAGGATAGCCAATAAGATCAAGGTATGCAATCCTCTAGCGGTTTCTCATGTAAAACAGGCTATTACCAGGGGTTTAGATATGAGCCTGGAAGAAGGACTCAAATTAGAGCAAAGGTTGGGAAAGGGTTTACTTTAGAAATATGAAGTATTTAACTATCCTTATATTTTGCCTGTTTTTAAAACAACTACGTTTTCAGCCTGTTCGGGTAACCGTAGCAATACCAGAAATAAAACCGGCGTTAAGCTGAGTATAATTACCGAGGAATTTCCTCCCTTTGTTTTTATATACGTCTAGATTCCGGGACAGAGGTAAACAGCCTGGAAGAGGCAAAAAAAGCAGGCTCAATTGCGGTTTACCGAATTGATTCCAACCAATATATTGACATCTTGCCTTTACCGCCAGGTTTTTAGCGTTTCTGGACTAAAGCAGTAGATAATAGGACCAGCCCGGCAGCATTTAATGAGGATGAAAGAGATACTCCGTTTGATATTCGCACATGTGGAATATTTGATTTTAACTTCGATTTTAGATAAAGTATAATATTGACCCAGTCGAATATCCTATCGTATATTTTGTGCTGGATTACGTTTGATATTTATAGTTTAAGTTAAGAAAAAATTTTCACAGGAGGAAAAATAGTGGACAAGGTATTTCCCAGCCTTGAAGAAGCAATCAAAGATATTCCAGATGGGGCAACCATAGGTTTCCCAGGCTTCTTCACTTGCGGTAATGCGCTGTATCTTACCAAAGCCCTGGCAAAACAAGGGGCTAAAAATCTCACCATTGTAGTGATGCAACTGGGCGTAGGTAATGAGGAGATAAACGAACTTCTACAGAACGGCCAGGTTAAAAAAGCTATCTGCAATTATCCTTTCTACCGTTCGGCCAGCCGGAAATCCTTATTTGAACAACTGGTGCGGGAAGGAAAAGTGGAATGTGATTTGTATCCTATGGGGACCTTTATTGAAAAGATGAGGGCTGCTGGTGCGGGTATTCCGGCTTTTTATACTCCTACCGGTGTGGGCACCTATGTTGCTGAAGGTAAAGAGGTACGGACTTTTAACGGGAAAGAATGTCTAATGGAATATGCTTTGAAGTTGGATTATGCCTTTATCCATGCTTATAAGGCTGACCATATGGGCAATGTAGTTTTCCGTAAGACAGCCAGAAATTACAATCAGGAAATGGCTAAAGCTGCCAGAATTACCATTGTTGAAGCTGAGAATATAGTCGAAACAGGCGATCTGGATCCCGATCTGGTGCATTTACCCAGTATCTATGTGAAAAGGGTTGTAAAGGTCGAGCGGCCCAAAATCAATGTCACCATCGAAGCTACACCGTCCAAATCATAAAATAATAAACACTTATTCAGGAGGTTTTAGGTGGCCAACGCAAAGAAATTTGAAGGTATCGCGCGAGAGTTAATCGCTTTAAGAATAGCCAATGAGATTCCGGATGGCAGCTATGCCAACCTGGGGATCGGAATCCCGACCCTGGTCTCCAACTGGATTGAAGGACGGGATATAGTACTGGAATCCGAGATTGGGATGTTGAATACCGGTCCACTGGCTTTTGACGAAGCTATTGACCAGGACTGTATCAATGCTAGTTGCCAGCCGGTAACAGAATTACCTGGAGCATGTTATTTTTCCAGCGCAGAGTCATTCGCCATGATCAGGGGTGGATTCATGGATTATGCCGTACTGGGTGCCTTACAGGTAGCCGAGAACGGCGATTACGCAGGTTGGAATATTCCTTCGACCGGCAGAGGCAAACTGGGCAATATCGGAGGTTCCATGGATCTGGCTGTGGGCGCTAAAAATCTTTTTATTGCCATGGAGCATGTTACGAATACCGGTGAGTTTAAAGTAGTCAAGCGCTGTGATTATCCGCTAACTGCTAAAGGTGTGGTGAAAAAGATCTTTACTAATCTTGCGGTTATAGACGTCACACCCGCCGGTCTGGTTCTGAGAGAAGTAGCTCCTGGTTTGACAGCAGAAGACGTGCAATCAGTAACTGAACCCAAGCTGATTATTGCCAAAGACTTGAAGGAAATGGGTCTTTAGGTTTCAAGAACAAAAAGTGGGGCTACGCCGGTTTCCGGGCGTTTTTCGGGTACAACCAGCGGGGCCACCATTTTAACCCTTTTATTTATCAATTCCATTGAAGCGGTATCGGACTCGATACCGCTTAAATTTGCCATTAACCAGGGTCCTTCATCCAGCTCAACCATTATGATGATATAGGGCGGCTGGCCATGACGGCTTTCCGGCGGTACGTGGACGCACGTAAAGGTAACGATTTTACCTCTGCCGGAAAGCTGGATTATATCCATTTTGAGACTGCCGCAATTGCGGCAGACCATACGAGGAGGTATATTGATTTCCCCACAGTCGAGACACTTCAATCCTAAAAGCCGGTTTTCTTTTAAAGCTGAACTATATTCTCTAACGGTCAATTTGGGTTGCATTACCAACCCCTTTGTAAAACCAGGTTACAGTGGATACTGCCACTGGCCCCCATAGTATCAGTAAGTCCGGTTCTGGCGCCCTCAACCTGAGTATGCCCGCATTCACCACGCAACTGCCTGACTATTTCATACACCTGTGAGGCTCCAGTTGCCCCAACAGGGTGTCCTTTTGATTTCAAACCACCTGATGGATTAATTGCCACCTTACCACCTATCAGGGTCTCACCACGGGCTACGGCTTCGCCTCCATGGCCGCGCTCAAAAAAGCCCAAACTTTCGATGGCAATAATTTCAGCAATGGAGAAGCTGTCATGAAGCTCACAGACATCGATGTCTTCTGGGCCAACTCCAGCCATGGCATACGCCTGCCGGGAGGCCTTTTCGCGGGCGATTAACCAGGGGAGGTGTTCCCTCTGTCCGGCCAGGGTACCAGCCGATGCCTGGCCACAGCCGGTAATATAGACCGGTCTGGGGGTCAGTTTTTTAGCTATTTCTTCGGAGGCGAGCACTACCGCCGCAGCGCCGTCTGAAAAAGGACAGCAATCATAGACCTGCAAAGGCTGACAGACCATGTTGCTTTTCAGCACTTTTTCAACGGTCAACTCACGCTGTAAATGTGCTTTTGGATTGAGTAAACCATATTTATGAGCTTTAACTGAGACCAGCGCCATCTGCTCTTTAAGTCTGGATAGAGGAATGCGGTTTCGCTGTGCATATAGATGGGTCAACATAGCGAAGACGCCTGGGAAAGTGATGCCGCAGGAATATTCAGAAAACCTCTCACAATACATTGAATAGATTTGAGTGGCAAGTTTGGTACCCATTGAAGCTGCCCTTTCTGTTCCACCCACCAGAACCAGGTCATATAAACCAGACATTATCCAGATAAAAGCATCCCGGATGGCTACGCTGGAAGAAGCACAGGCGCCGTCATAGACATTAGCTGGAACGTGGGGAAGTCCCAGGCTCTCAGCGATAAAAGTGTGGGCTATCTGCTGGCCTTCCTCAAAGTCACTCATGGCGTTACCCACCAGCAAAGCCTGAATTTGCCCTGGTTTTAGACCGGCCTCGTTAAGAGCATCCATGGCGGCTTCTGCAAAAAGTTCCGTGGTGGTTCGCGTTTGTGCCCCACTGAATTTGGTCTCGCCGACCCCAACTACTGCAACTCTCCGCATTGATTACTCCGGTTTAAGCGGCTGGTTATTCTGAGGTAACACAGCCCCTGCCAGGATTTCGGCGATATCCATGACCCTGACTGTTTCTTCCGCTTCACGGGTCTTAAGACCATCTTGGAACATCTGAAGACAATAAGGGCAGGCGGTAGCGATGGTCTTAGCGCCGGTATTCATGGCCTGGTCAGTTCTCATAACATTAATGCGTTCACCGGTCTTTTGTTCTTCCAGCCAAAGGTGTCCTCCGCCGGCACCGCAGCAGAAATTTCTTTCACGGTTGCGAGTCATTTCGGCCAGTTTGAGACCAGGTATTGATTGTAATACCTGGCGGGGTGCTTCAAAAATATTATTAAAGCGGCCGAGATAACAGCCATCATGATAAGTAACCAGACCAGGCATACTTTCATTTAATTTAAGCTTTCCTTCTTTTAACAATTGAAGCAGGAACTCGGAATGGTGAATCACTTCAAACCGGCCGCCGAATTGCGAATACTCGTTTTTCAGGGTGTTGTAGCAGTGGGCGCAGCCCGTAACAATCTTTTTTATATTATAGTTTTTCAAAACCTCGATATTTCTCTGTGCCTGCATCTGATAAAGATATTCGTTGCCGAGACGGCGTGCAGGATCGCCGCAGCAACTCTCCTCGCTGCCCAGGATACCGAATTTGACACCTGCCTGACGGAATAATTTAGCCGTGGCCTGAGCTACCTTGAGGCTGCGGTCTTCCAGGGCTTCGGTGCAGCCTACCCAGTAAAGGAAGTCCACTTCATTATCTTCAGAAAGGGTTTTAAGATCCATACCTTCATACCAGTTAGTACGTTCCAGCATGGTTCCGCGCCAGGGGTGGCCTCTGTCTTCTATACTGCGCAAGGCTCCTTCGGCTGTTTCCGGTATGGAAGCCTGCTCAAGGACCAGATTGCGCCGCATCTCAACAATTTTGGACATGGGCTCAATCCAGACAGGACAGACTTCCTGGCAGGCATAGCAGGTAGTGCAATTCCAGATAGCATCGGTGGAGATGATATCGCCGATCATTAACCGGGTTTCTGCGGCTGGAGAAGAATCATCGGATGTTTCTAAAGGGGTTTCTGACTTAGAGTCACCGTTTGAAACAGAATCATCTCCCTGAGAAATACCTCCTTTTTTCTTTGAGGCTTTACTTTGCGCTCCGGCAGCCAGTAAAACGGGCGCCTGTACCTGCCAGTGCTCCTTTAGGTCCTGAATAACCTTCTTAGGGCTAAGGGGTTTACCGCTAAGGTTAGCAGGACAATTATCAGAACAACGTCCGCAGCGAGTGCAGGCATCCAGATCCAGAATATGTTTCCAGGTGAAACCTTCTATTTTAGAAACACCAAAGGACTCGGCTTTTTCTATATCAATCGGCTCCATAGCTCCGCGAGGCCCCAGGTTACGCCAGAATACATTTAAAGGAGAGAGAATGATATGCCAGAGACGGTTAAAGTAGAGGGCGATGTAAAGCAGAAAGCCGAAGGTAATAATGGAATGAATCCACCAAATGGTGCGGTGAGCTATCAGCAAAGAATCATGGCTGAAATGGCGGAATGCTTGAGCCAGAACATAACCGCCGGGAGACCAGGGAGACCAGGATGGGTTAGGCACTATTTCGTTGGCAGCTACTCGCAATCCTTCGACAATAAAACCGGTGACAACAATCAGGAGAATAGCTAGCAGCGCCATCAGATCGCCGGTTTTATTATCCAACCTTTCCGGCCGTTGACCGTAGCGACGGATGAAGGCCAAAATGACACCAATTAGTGCCATGATGCCTCCAATATCCGAAAAAAGCGAATGAGCGAAATAAAAATTACCCAGGATAAAATCGTAAATATAATGACTGATCACATCCAGCGCGGTTCCCAGCAGCAGGAGTGCACAACCGATGGCAATCAGGAAATGAGCCAGCCCTGGATAAAGCTCTCTGGGGTTAAGATCACTCCAACGCAAAGGCCGGTGTCCAAGATTATCTGCAACTCCTATAAATTTCCGGTGAATGATACCATCGATAATAGTGGTTTTAATAAAGGCTTTCCACCTGTTGGCCAGGCTGCCTTTCAGGCGTGGATCTGCTTTTCCAATATGCCACATCCTGTAACGGCGGTAAACAGCGTAAATCATAATACCAACTACGATTACCGCGATAGCATAAATTATTTCGCCTAAAGGGATGTTCCACAGGATTTCTCTGGATGGTTCGTACATAAAAGGCTCCCAATTAATAATAAATCACTCGATACTCCATTTTAACGCAAACGGGTTATTGAGACAAAAATACCGACTGCCAGGGATAATATATCAAAAAGTTGAAAGTGCCAGCCCCAAAATGTTAATGAGCCTATTGCATAACATAAAATTACAGATACGCTGCCGATAACTGCCAGACCGGTCCCGGATTTACGGTTTACGGAAAGACTGATAACTTCACCAATAACAAAGCCGGCCGCTGCTGCAATAAGCAATGAAAAAAAACCTGAAAAAAGCAGCCTCTGGAGGAATCCCCAGGCTATACCGCAGGCCAGTGCTATGCCCAGGCCGGCGCTGGCAGCCCTGAGATAATAAAGGCCTGAAACACGGTAGGTTGGAACACGGGAAAGCCTGGCACATAAGGGACATCTGGCACCTACCGGGGTTTGTATCAAGCATTTGGGGCAGATAGGGTCGCCGCATTTACCGCAGGTAAGATTTGTTTCAATTTTACGATGCCGCTTGCAATATGTGGTCATTTACCGATCCTTGCTTTGCTTAATAGTATTATTTTTATAACCAAAATCACCTGGCTGCCTTTTAACCCAAAATTTACCGTCCCTGATATCACGGTCAAATAACAGTCGGTTAATAAACAGCGTACGCCGGTTAATGATTAAAGAATCACTGGTTTTTGGAGCGGTAAGACGCCGTATGATTAACAGAAACCATAAAGCAGTAATTCCAAGTGTCAGCATTAAGGGCTTCTGGAAAGCTGCGGAAACGACAGGCATAGAGGCCACAGCCAATAACGTAGGAAGAGGAGAGCTCCCTATTACAAGGGTGAAAGCCGCTATACAGCTAAATACAATTAAAGCCCAGATTAAGATATCATATTCATATTGAAAGTAAAGTATAACCCCGACGGTGGAAGCCAGGCCTCGGCCAGCATTAAATTTCAGAAAAACCGGCCAGTTATGGCCAACTATTACGGCTATACCGACAGCCAGTTGCTGTGCCAGACTCATATCCAGGGTATCAGCCATCCAGACTACCAGTACCCCTTTCAGGAAATCATAGAGTCCAACAGAAATGCCAAGCCATCTGGAAAAACTACGAAAGACCGCACTCGATCCTACCTGACCGCTGCCATACCGGCGAATATCCGCTCCACGCCATATTTTCACCACCAGGTAAGAAACGGGAATTGCACCAAGAAGATAAGCTCCGATCAGTAACAGGCTGAAATTTAACAATGCAATAATACCTCAGTTACTTCAGGCTTTTCAACGATTATCTTCCTATGTCTGTCTTCTGAGCAAGCTCTATAAGACGTTTCGCACAATCCAGAGGCACCTCAACAGTGCCCAGAGGAGGTTCACTCAATGCCTCCAGTCCATGGTAATCACTACCTCCGGTAGGGATCAGATGGTATTTATTAGCCAGGCTGAGCAGAAAGTTGACCTGGTCCGGTAAATAACTGCCGTAGTAGACCTCCAAACCAGCCAGGCCGGAAGAGATAAGTTCCGGTAGAAATAGCTCTGGATTCTCATAAGTGAGAGGATGGGCCAGTACTGGGATACCGCCGGCCCTGACAATCAGGCGTATGGCATCCTCAGGGGTTACTTTATCCCTTTCTGCATAAGCAGGACCACCGCGACTTATGTATTTAACAAAAGCTTCTCTTAAGGTGCTGATATACCCCTGTTCCAGCATAGCCTGGGCAATGTGCGGTCTACCTACGGAACCTTTGCCGGCAATTTCTCTAACCCGGCGGTAAGTAATATTGATTCCCATGGCTTTGAGTTTTTCTATCATCTTTTTTGCCCGGTCTATCCGTGAGTTACGTAAATCCAGCAAGGTAGATTTCAATTCCCGGTTATCATGGTCAAAAAGATAGCCTAAGATGTGCAACTCTCCATCAGGGATATCGGTATTTATTTCAACGCCGCCCAGAACGGTAATGCCTGGCAAGTTCCAGGATGTTTCACGGGCAGGGATAACACCTTCAATAGAGTCATGGTCACAAATAGCGATATAAACCAATCCCTGTTCCCAGGCTTTTCGGACTATCTCTGAAGGGGTAAATCTGCCATCAGATGCTGAAGTATGAATATGCAGGTCAACCTTGCCCATTTAAGGTTCTACTTCCCGATCAATACGCTCAATACTTAAAGCCTGCCCGGACTTTTCATCAATATTTATCAAAACAGAGTTGAAGCCGTTTTTCCCGCTACCCACAGCCAGGCGGTGCGGCATAGCAGTCAGGAAACGGTTCAAAACTGTTTGAATATCATCACCAATTATGGATTCGAGAGGGCCAGTCATGCCTATATCAGTGATATAGGCAGTGCCCTTGGGAAATATGCGCGCATCAATAGTGCCCACATGGGTATGAGTCCCTACCACAGCACTCACACGTCCGTCAAGGTAACGACCCATTGCTACCTTCTCAGAGGTAGCTTCAGCATGGAAATCCACGATGACAACAGAGCACTTATTTTTAAGGCCAACCAGCAACTGGTCCATAGCCCGAAAAGGACAGTCATAGCTACCGATAAAGGTACGTCCTATCAAATTAACCACAGCAATATGCTCTTGAATGAGACACCCCCTTCCAGGCACGCCAGCAGGATAGTTTAAAGGGCGTAGGACAGGCAAATTCCCGTCAAGATAGGGAATGATTTCTTTTTGGTCCCAAATATGGTTTCCGGAGGTCAGAATATCCACACCCGCCTCCAATAATTCTGTGGCGGTGCTCACAGTAAGACCCATTCCTCCGGCAGTATTTTCTGCATTGGCAATAACCAGATCCAGGTCAAATTGCTGTTTTAAGCCGGGCAGTAGTTTTTGGACTGTCTGCCGGCCAGGTTTTCCAATTATATCACCAATTGCCAGTACTAACATTAATAAATAGCCTTTCCAGAATAAAAAAATAAAGCTAAAAAATTCACAGACAGCTAATCAATAATTTTCAACATTTTTCCAACTATCAGCTTTATACTTAACCCCGTAGACGGGAAAAGATAAAAAAGATTAAGATAAAAGAGCTCATTTTAGTTTTTAATTATCTACAAGAATAAATTTACTTAGCAAAATCTACTGCCCTTGTCTCACGGATAACGGTTACTTTTATCTGTCCGGGGTATTCCATACCTTCCTCGATTTTTTTAACAATATCGCGAGCCAGACGGACTGATTCAAGGTCATCTACCTCTTCCGGCTTCACCAGAATACGGATTTCACGTCCAGCCTGAATAGCAAAGGATTTCTCAACCCCCTTAAAGCTGTTAGCGATATTTTCCAGAGTTTCCAAACGTTTGATATAGTTTTCCAATGATTCTCGCCTGGCGCCGGGACGGGCTCCACTGATGGCATCTGCAGCGGAGATAATATACCCCAGGATACTGGTAGTAGGGGCTTCGTTATGATGTTCACCGATCGCCTGAGCTATCTCAGGTGACTTGTCCCAGCGCTGTACCAGCTCAGCACCGATAGCGGCATGGCTGCCCTCAACTTCCCGGTCAATAGCTTTCCCTATATCATGCAATAAACCGGCTTTTTTAGATTGTGTTACGTTGGCTCCCAGTTCGCCTGCAATCATACCTGCAATGAAAGCAGTTTCAATACTATGATTAAGAACATTTTGACCATAACTGGTGCGGTATTTCAAACGTCCTAAAACTTTGATCAATTCAGGGCGTAATCCTTGAACTCCTACCTGAATGGCGGCCTGCTCTCCTGCGGTGAAAATGGTAGCTTCCACTTCTTCTTTGGCTTTAGAGACGACCTCTTCAATACGAGCAGGATGTATACGACCGTTCAGGATTAAACGGGTCAGAGCCAGCCGGGCAATTTCGCGTCTTACCGGATCGAAGCTGGATAAAGTTACAGCTTCCGGTGTATCATCAATTATAAGATCGACGCCGGTGGCCTGTTCCAGTGCCCGGATATTGCGGCCTTCTCTTCCGATAAGCCTGCCCTTCATTTCGTCATTGGGGATAGGAACAACGGAAACAGTGGTTTCAGAGACAATCTCTGAGGCGGACCTCTGGATGGCCTGTGAAAGTATTTCCTGGGCTTTTTCATTAGCCTGCAACTGGAGGGTAGCTTCCCATTCACGGATACGACGCCCGGTCTCCTCCTTCATTTCGGCTTCCATGTTTTCAAGGAGTATTTTTCTGGCGTCAGCGCTGCTTAGATTGGAAATTTCCTCCAGCTTTTTTAATTGTTTATCACGAATTTCTATGATATTTGCCCTGAGAGTTTCAATTTCTTTTTCGCGGTTATTCAGATTGCGGTCACGGTGGTCCAGGTTTTCCAGTTTACGGTCAAGCGAATCAATTTTCTGACTCAGGCGGTTTTCCTGACGCTGGAGTTCAGAACGTCTCTGCCGGTACTCAGTTTCAGCGGCCAGTTTTATTTTTTCTAACTCCTGTTTGGCTTCCTCAGTGATGTTTTTAGCAGCAATGCGAGCTTCAGCTTCAATACGAGCAGCTTTTCTTTCAGCAATTCGCTGTCTTCTGCCCATAATGGCGCCTCTAAAGACCATAATCAACACACCGCCAAGGACGATACCGATGATGAAAGCAGCCAGGGCGGCAATTCCTAATATTACAGTACTTTCCAATTTGTTTTAGTTCCCCCTTTTTTCTGTCTATATCTTCCCCGGGGGTAGATATTATTAATTAATTTTACATGACAACATATTATCATCTGATACATAATTTACCATGAAAATGATTATTCGCTTGATGATATTCCACTAATTATTAATATCCTGTCCCGGGTTGGTCTCCTGTGTCAATTCTTGCCATATTCTTCTGACTATTGTGTTTATCACCCCATATGAAAAACCTCTTCTTTGGAGGTAGCTGCCCAGCTTTTGACGGAATAACTGGAAATCGTTGAGGCTTAATTTTTGTGCTTTTATTTTAGCAGTCCGGTAAGCATTTTCCTCATCGTTAACATCCTGTACAGCATCATCAATAACCTCATTTTCTACACCTTTACGGTGTAATTCCAATCTAATGATTCTCCGGCTTCGTGGACGAAAAGCACCCCTGTTTGTCTTCCAGTATTCGGCGAAGGCAACATCATTTACCAGATTTAGACTTTTAAGGTGGTTTATTACCCTGTTGATGTTTTCAATATTATAACCATGGCGGTCCAGGCGTTCTCTGATTTCAGATTCACTGCGGGGACGAAAGCTTAAAAAATGGAGAGCTAAGTCCAGGCAACTCTGGTAGGAGTCCTCTGCATTCAGGGCGGTAATTTCTTGGGGAGAGAGGTTTTGTCCTATCTTCAATGAACGTCCAGCTATGATCTCATTATCCAGACTAAAAGCAAATATTCCATCCAGAAAAACGTCCGATCGCCGGCGACCGGTATGTTTTCCCGGATTAATAGCAGTAATTATTTTTGAATTATCCATTTTTATTTTAAACATAAAAGGCTGAGGCATTTTGCCTCAGCCTTTTATGTTATTTTAAAAATAAATTATCCGTTTTTTAAACGGACTAATCAGTATTTTCAACGGCAACTTCAGGAGAAGAAACATTAGAGGCTGAGGCGCGAATCTTCTGCTCTATCTCCCTGGCGATTTCAGGATGCTGGCCAAGATAAAGTTTAGCATTCTCTCTACCCTGACCAAGCCGGATATCACCATAAGAGAAGAAAGCACCGGATTTCGTGATCAGCCCCAGTTGCACACCCAACTCAAGTAAATCGCCCTCTTTGCTAATCCCATGGGCGAACATAATATCGAATTCAGCACTTTTAAAAGGAGGAGCCACCTTGTTTTTAACAATTTTGGCTTTTACGTGATTACCGACGGCTTCGTTCCCCTGCATGATGGTTTCAACACGTCTGAGGTCTATTCTAACAGAGCTATAAAACTTTAAAGCTCTTCCTCCCGGAGTGACCTCTGGATTGCCGTAGACGATACCCACTTTTTCACGTAACTGGTTAATAAAAATAACTGCTGTATTCGATTTTGAAATCGCGGCTGCAAGCTTTCTTAAAGCCTGTGACATTAAACGAGCCTGCAAACCCACATGGGATTCTCCCATTTCTCCCTCGATCTCTGCTTGAGGGACCAGAGCGGCAACACTATCAATTACAATAACATCTACTGCACCACTTCTTACCAGAGCCTCAGTAATTTCCAGAGCCTGTTCACCTGTATCAGGTTGAGAGATATAAAGGTCCTCCGTTTTCACTCCGCAGTCAGCAGCATAGGAACGGTCTAAAGCATGCTCTACATCAATATAAGCTGCTACCTCTCCCCGCTTCTGAGCTTCAGCGATGACATGCTGGGCAAGGGTGGTTTTACCTGATGATTCAGGACCAAATATTTCACTTATACGGCCCTTGGGCATTCCACCCACACCTAAAGCAATATCCAGAGATAATGAACCAGTAGGAATCACATCTATCTTAGTAGCTGTGCTTTCTCCCAGTTTCATTACTGAACCCTTACCAAAACGTTTTTCGATCTGGCTTATGGCTAATTCCAGTGCTTTTTCCCTATCGCTTCCGGCTTTATCAGTTAAGCTATTTTTTTCCATGTTTTTTCGTGATTTGACTAACAGATTAATCGTAATATTATAATCTATTATATACAGGATCTCTCACATTTATCATAACATAATCAAGATATCCGTCTCAAGTTAAATAGTTTGACAATAGACTGCAAGGTGTATTATTTTCTAACAGTTTACTTGTTCTACAGCATAGCACGAGATGTTCGAATAAGCAAGACTTATTTTCCAAGAATGCCGAATACCCTTTTCATTAGTCACAGATAGTATACTCCTAAAAACCGCACAGCTTACGTTATGGGTGGGGCTAACAATAAACAATTATCCGAAAGTGTCCAGGGTAGACAGGGACCCCTGTCCAGACATGTTTACAAAAACAGACTAATCTGAATGAAAATGTTGAAAATATTATCAGCAACGGCAGCCAAAGCAATTATGATATTATGACCACAACCATATCCCAGTTTGTTAAGAGCATCATATTCAGCCAGCAGAACAATTACAGGCTTTCCATAACCGAAAGACGCACGAAAAGCGGTGTCCAGAGCTGTAAAACCGGGTTCTACAAACAAGCCGTTTTTATCTGAATACTCTTGTTACAAAAATGACTGGTTAGCTGACAGGCTCCAGTCCGCTAGCGTTAAGTAAATAAAGGAAAAGCCCTGTACTGAATTCAGTAGCTATCTGGACGTTTTGCAGTTTCAATTCCGCATTAATAATATACTGTAAAAAAGCAATCCCCTTCATATTGTTCCGGAAAAATTCCTCTTACAAAAACCGAGCATCTCCAGTAAGGCGCAGTAACGGCGAACCGCCGGATGGTGAATCAAGTTAAGAGCAAATGATGCTTCGGTTTGTACTTTGACATTAACTCGAGAATTTTCAGGCAGCTCAATCTTGATGGATAGAGGGCGGCATCAGGAGGCTTATGGCCTGAAACAAAACGAGATAAGAAGAGGTGTTAGCTTTTTTTTAACTGGTTATGACAAACATGGAAGAGATCGTGGTTATACGTGCCGCAATCAGGACAAAGAGAGGCAGTTGCAGCAGGTTTGAATGGTCCAGGTTTAGGTAAAGGTAATTTTAGTACGATGGCACCGGTTGGGCAGGTAGAAACACAGAGTCCGCAGGAATCACAATCGGTCTCTGCCAGAGGCATTCCCAAGGTAGGCTCAACGACTGTATGGATGCCTCGATGAACAAAACCCAGAGCATTGACGTTTTCAACTTCGGAACAGATGCGGACGCAACGTCCGCAAAGAATACATTTATTCTGGTCTCTCAGAATAAAGTGGTGTTCATCTTTCCTCACCGGTAAATGACGTTTCTGCCCGGCGTATTTTTTATCATTGACACGGTACTCAGTAGCCAGTGCGCGTAATTTACAGTCATAAACAGCCTGGCAACCACAAGAAAGGCAGCGGCTGGCCTCTTTTTGAGCTGCCTCCCGGGTTAATCCTGAAGCAACTTCCATAAAGCTGTTTTTACGTTTTTCAACCGATAGTAAAGGCGCCCGGCTGCGAGGAATGGGGATCACATCTGTAAATTCACGGGGATCAATTTCCGACAACTCACCTTTGGAACAATTATATGGTTGGACAACAGGAGTGACCTTTCCAGTCCGGAGGTACTGGTCTATAGAGATTGCAGCGTGGTGACCGGCCCCAATAGCTTCTACTACAGTTGCCGGCCCTGAAGTACAATCACCACCGGAGAAAACACCTGATATAAGGGTTTCCATGGAATCCGGTTTACAAGCTATACGGTTATTATTTATCAGAAAGTATTGGGAATCCGGGTCCAGGCAAGAGGTGTCAACAGCCTGTCCAACCGCAAGAATGACGGCACTGGCATCCAAATTAAATTCCGAGCCGCTCACCGGTTCCGGCCGGCGTCTACCTGATGAATCCGGTAATCCCAGAGCCATACGGGTACACCTGATAGATTTCAGGCTGCCATCCAGGGACAGTATCTCAATGGGAGATACCAAAAATAAAAACTTGACACCTTCTTTTTCTGCTTCCTCAACCTCTTCAATGCTGGCAGGCATTTCTTTCCGGGAACGGCGGTAGATGACGGTAACCTCCTGACTCCCCAGGCGGAGGGCTGTCCGGGCGGCATCAATAGCTGTATTTCCACCCCCAATAACGGCTACTTTTTGACCTATTTCTACCGGGTTATGTGCGGCTACCTGGTGAAGAAAAGCGATGCCTGAGTAAACTCCCGGAGCATCTTCTCCCGGAATATGCATTGACTGATTGACTTGGGCGCCCAGAGCCAGGAATACGGCTTCAAATCCATCAGATTTCAGGCTGCTGAGGGAGAAATCCCTGCCCAGGGCTACAGAGTTGTGAACCTCATGGCAAATACGGGTTATGGACGCTATTTCTTTATCCAAAATAGCTTTAGGAAGACGGTATTCCGGGATGCCATACCGCAACATGCCGCCCAGTTGTTCACCGGCATCAAAAATACTAACGGCATGACCTTCCAGAGCCAGAAAGTAAGCCGCAGTCAGACCGGCAGGTCCGCCTCCTACAATGGCCACCCGGTGATTGGTGGCTGGTTTTATCTCAGGAAGATACGGGCTTGCATTTTCCAATTCGAGGTCTGCAACAAAACGCTTCAATAAATTAATGGCTACAGGCTCGTCAACCCTGGCCCTGCGGCACTTGGCTTCACAGAAAGCAGGGCAAACCCGTCCGCATACCAGAGGAAGAGGATTGGATTCTTTGATAAGTTTGAGGGCTTCCCCAAATTGTCCGTTAGCAATATAAGCAATTTGTCCCTGAATATCAATACCGGCCGGGCAGGCCAGATGGCAGGGGCTAAGACAATCACCGGTGTGGTCAGACAGAAGGAGTTCCAGGGCTATCTTCCGGCTTTCCTGAACAGCATCAGTATGGGTTTTAACAATCATCCCCGGCGCAACCAGAGTACTACAGGCCGGCTGAGGCCCTCTGGCTTTTTCCACCTCTACCAGGCAAAGCCTGCAGGCAGCCGTAGGTTTTAGACGGGGATCATGACACAAGCTGGGAATGGTAACACCCATTTCCTGAGCCGCTTCAAGAATGGTTTTTCCTTCTTCGGTTTCAGTTAATTTACCATTTAGAGTAAATGTAATTTTTGACAACAAATTTCCTCTAACGGACTTCAATAGCTCCAAGACGGCAAGTTTTCAAACACATACCACAACGGATGCACTTATCAGCCTCAATATAATGGGGTTCCTTGCGGCTGCCTGAGATAGCATTAGCTGGACAAGATTTTTTACATAAACCGCATCCGGAGCATTTTTCGGCCATTATCCGGTAAGAAACCAGGGTCTGGCATTTACCAGCCGGGCATCTCTTTTCCAGAATGTGGGCTTCATATTCATTTCTAAAATACTTTAAAGTGGTCAATACCGGGTTGGGCGCTGTTTGCCCCAGACCGCAAAGGGAGTTCTGTTTAACAGCCAGCGCTAGTTTTTCCAGGATTTCCAGATCTTCTATACAACCTTTTCCATGGGTGATCTTTTCCAGAATTTCCAACATACGCAATGTTCCAATACGGCAGAAGGTACATTTGCCGCAGGACTCATCCTGGGTGAAGTTGAGGAAATATCTGGCCACGTCCACCATACATGAACTGGAATCCATGGTTATCAGACCACCGGAACCCATGATAGCACCTGTAGCGGTGATGGCTTCATAGTCCAGTGGAGTGTCTGCCAGTGCAGCCGGAACTACACCTCCGGAAGGCCCGCCCATTTGTACGGCTTTAAAATCCAATCCTGAAGAGGTGCCGCCACCGATATTCAGAACAACTTCCCGAATGGTGGTACCGAACTCTACCTCTATAAGTCCTCCACGGGCGATTTTACCTGCCAGGGCAAAGGTACGCGTTCCTTTGCTTTTAGGAGTACCGTAAAGGCTGTATTGGTCTCCTCCATGGCTAATAATCCAGGGTATTATGGAATATGTTTCCACGTTATTGATGTTTGTTGGTTTACCCCATAGACCTGACTGGGCTGGGAAAGGAGGACGGGTACGTGGCATACCGCGTTTACCTTCAATGGACTGCATTAACGCAGTTTCTTCTCCGCAGACAAAAGCGCCGGCACCCTGACGGATGGTTATATCAAAACTAAAATCCCGGCCTGAAATGCCGTTTCCAAGGAAACCCATTTCTCTGGCTGCCTTCAAAGTCAAATCCAGACGTTTCAAAGCTAGAGGGTATTCAGCTCGACAGTAAATAAAACCCGTGACGGCTCCAATGGCATACCCAGCTATCAGCATTCCTTCAATGACACTATGGGGATCGCTTTCCAGAACGTTGCGGTTCATAAAGGCTCCCGGATCACCTTCATCTGCATTGCAGACTAGATATTTAGGACTGCCTTCGGATTTCCTGGCCAGGCTCCATTTAGTACCGGTAGGAAAACCAGCCCCGCCTCTGCCGCGCAAACCGGATTTAGACACTTCATTGATGACCTCTTCCGGCGTCATAGACAGCAAAGCTTTTTTTAAGGCTGTATACCCCCCGGCTGCGATATAATCATGGATGTTTTCGGGGTCAATAATACCACAATTCTTTAGAACCAGGCGCTTCTGGTTGCCCATGAAGCTTCTCCACTGGTTTTCAGGGCAAAGCCATGCGTAAACAGGTTGATTCGCAATAACATGTTGATTTACAATTTGCTGGATTTTATCCGGGGTTATATGGACGTAAAAGTAACTTTCTCCGGAAGGAGAGATAACTTCGACAAGCGGTTCATTGTAGCACATTCCCAGACACCCGGTCTGTTTAAGGTTAACCGGCAGATTTTCTTCAATGATTCTATTTTTCAGGGCATCAAATACTTTACGGGCGCCTGAGGCTATTCCACAGGAGGCCATACCAACACGAATCGTCCAGAATTGATTAGTTTCCGGGTTAACCTTCACGAAACTAATTCCTGGAGGCGCTGGTCCTGGCTGCTAAGAAATCACTGATAACCTGGGGTATGTTATCAGGAGAGAGACGGCCAAATACTTCATCATTAATCATTATTGCGGGCGAAAGGCTGCAGCAACCAAGGCAGGCGACCTTTTCTATGGTAAATTTCCCATCAGGGGTAGTCTCATTGTCTTGGATGCCTAAATAATCATAAATTGCCCGGGACAACTCTTCTGATTCATTTAAATGGCAAGCAGTACCGCGGCAAATCTTGATAAGATTTTCTCCTTTAGGAGAAAGGCGAAATTGGGAATAAAATGTAACGATGCTATAAATATCACTGGCTGGAACACCAGTAATTCGTGTCAGACGGAAAATAGCTTCTGAAGAAATATATCCGTAATATTCCTGGATTTCCTGGAGCATAGTAATAATAGCTCCCGGTTGATCGCGATGTCTGGCGCATATGGCATCAATAACGCCGGTGTTACTTTTTGATTCGTGCCGGATTAATTCCATAGTCATATTGAATCCTCCATTACGGATTGTGCATCAGTTTAATGAAACTTGGGGTAAAGCACTACGGTTAAGAGTTTTTACCAAACCGGTTTTGGAACCGCGGCAACTTTCCATAAAGCTGACAACTCTCAATACATCGACATCAATAACCCATTTACACTCTCTGATTATGTTAGCGATGGAATCAACGGTTACCGGCGCTTCGATCATGACAACTACATCGCTAGAGCCGATTACGGGGTCAACAAAATCCACACCGGGGATGTCTTCAAGCTCCTGCATAGCCCGCTGGAATTCCGCAGGTTTCATATTATGAATTACTTTAACCATTAAATATGCTCTTAATCCCATTACAGTCTCCTTAAAGAGTACTCGGGCATGTTCTGACTATATGTTAATATCCAGTGGATAACCGGCACATCAGGGACATCCTCAGCTTTATAATGTGGAAAACACTGTATCGTATAAGAAAAACAATAAGGACAAATTACTTTTGAGAATATCCAGAAAAAAATCTTTTTAACTATTTTGAAATTGATGGGGAAACACCATGGTAAAAGTCTAATTTAAGTTTGTCTTTGCCAGATCAATTTAGCCTGAAGCCATTTTCAATTTCTATATG
>CAYLRY010000032.1:0-35050 GCA_964386535.1 uncultured Dehalococcoidales bacterium
AGATGGTGGCAGCGGGGTGGCTGGGCCGTAAAACCGGAAAAGGTTTCTACGAATATAAGTAGCCAATAAATTAAAATATAGAATATATTAAAATAACCGGAAAAGGAAATCTGAAAATGCGAGAAGTATATGTGGCCGGGGTAGGAATGACTAAATTTGGCCGTTCCGAAACCAAGAGTCAACTGGAGCTCTTTGGCGAGGCCGCCATGGACGCTCTTAATGAATCCAATCTGAAGCCCAAAGACATTGAGGCGCTGTTTCTGGGCAATGCCAACGGAGATGTCAATGAAGGTATTACGGTCATGGGGTCGCATGCTGCGGCTGAGATTGGTTTAAACCATGTCCCGGCCATTAAAATGGAAGCAGCCTGTGCCTCAGGCACAATTGCCATTGTTAATGCCTTTATGTGGATAGCAGCCGGATATGCGGACATTGTACTGGCAGCAGGCTGTGAGAGAAATACAGTTACCCCTACACCGGATGCTACTAGGTTAATGAACTCCGGCAATCATCACCGGTATGAAGCTTCTACCGGAATTACATTTCCGGGACTCTTTGCCATGATGTGCCATATGTACTCTCACAAGTATAATATTCCGCTGGCAGAGCTGAAAGAATATATGTGTCTGGTATCCATGAAAGCCCATAAGAACGGGGCTAAAAATCCGAAGGCTCAATTCCAGAAGGAGATTACCAGGGACAAGTATTACACCAGCGCCATGATTGCCGCTCCGCTTCAGGTCTTTGATTGCTGCCCTATTTCGGATGGGGCGTCTGCCATGGTACTGTGTTCCGCAGAGGCGGTTAAACGCCTGACCGACAAACCGGTCCAGATTGTGGGCGTAGGCCAGGCCAGCTCAGGTGGACTCACTACTCAGCAGGATTATACTCGCCCCATAGCACGCGAAGTGTCTGTACAAAGGGCCTATAAAATGGCCGGCTTAACTCCCCGGGATATCGATCTGGTAGAGCTGCATGACTGCTTCACCATCGCTGAAATAGTGGCCAGCGAAGGATTGGGGTTCTTTGATTTCGGGAAAGGCGCCTACGCGGTAGAGCAGGGCATAACCCAGATCGGGGGGAAAATACCTATTAATCCTTCAGGAGGCCTCAAATCCAAAGGCCATCCTGTAGGCGCTACCGGTGTGGCTCAGGGGTATGAAATTGTTAATCAGATCAGAGGCAATTGCGGTCCGCGCCAGGTAGATGGAGCTGAGATCGGTTTATCAGATACACTGGGAGGTCCATTTGCTTCAGTAGCCAATATTATTTATAAAAAGGGATGGCAATAATGGAATATAAATTGACATTCACAACCTGGAGAGAAGGGGCCCGAGCCGGAAAACTGCTGGGACTTAAATGCCTGGAGTGCGGAACCGTCACCTGTCCCCCGCGTAAAGTTTGCTCTGCCTGCGGGGGCGAAAACCTGGATATCACCGAATTGAGCGGAAAAGGTGAAATAGTAAGTTTTACGGTATGCTATGCAGTCCCCACCGGATTTGAAGGGCCTTATGTAGTAGCCATTGCTGATCTGGAGGGCGGCGGCCGGGTAATGGGTAATGTGCTGGACATAAATCCGGAAAAAGCCGGTATGGAATTGATAGGTAAAAAAGTACAGGTTGGCTTTAAAGAGATTCCCGGAGATTTTATGACAGGTCAGGATACACGTCTGGCCTTAACCCTGAAGGTGTTAAACTAGAAATCCGGGCAGGTAGAGCAGGAGCGAAAGATTTGGAATATTCAAGCTTGCAATTAACTAAAGACGGCGGTATCGGCATTGTTACCATAAACCGCACTCAGGTCTTAAATGCCCTGAATATGGATGTCTTCCGTGAACTTTATGGCATGTTTACTGAAATAGAAAATGATCCTGAAATCCGGGTGGTTATTCTGACCGGCGCTGGAAAAGCTTTCGTGGCCGGAGTGGATATTCTGGGCATGAAAGATAATAACCCGGTGACCATCGAGAAATTTATAAAAATAGCCCGCCAGGCAGGTGATGCCATTTTCAATTTAAGCAAACCTGTAATTGCAGCTATTAATGGATATGCCTTTGGCGGGGGTAATGAGCTGGCCCTGGCCTGCGATCTGAGGATCGCCTCGGAGAATGCGCAGTTTGGCCAGCAGGAGATAAACCTGGGGATTGTGCCCGGGGGAGGCGCCATGCAAAAGCTTCCCAGGCTCGTCGGTATGGCTAAGGCTAAAGAAATTGTTTTTACCGGAGAAGTTTTTAACGCCCAAACCGCTCTGGAAATCGGTATGATTAATAAAGTGGTACCCGCTGAAAAATTGATGGATGAGGCCAGAGCTCTGGCCCGGAAATTATTGACTAAAAGCAGTGTAGCTCTGGCTTATGCTAAAAAATCCATGAATAGCGGAATGGACATGAGTTTATCCTCAGCCATGGACATGGATGAATGCTTTTTTGCCCGCTGTTTTTCAACGGAAGACCAGAAGGAAGGAATGCAGGCTTTCAGTGAGAAAAGGAAGCCGCAGTTTAAAAATCGATAGATGAGCATGGCTTAAATCTACTCTTAGGTTATATCAAGTAAGCAAGACTTTACTGCACCAGCTAGGCGAAAATATACAGTATTGTTTTGATTCGCTGGATAGTCAAGAGTGGATAAGTTTTAAGTGGCTGAATAAACCGTATTTTCAGCAAGTCCTATTTTAACCTGCTCATCCTCAGGCGTTTAAAACATAGTTGCGCCGTAAAGCTCCCGGGTTGTTCTGGATTTTTATGTTTTGGAATATTGGATTGGATTTGGATTTGATTTTTCGGTTGCCCGGTTTAGCCGGGTGAAGGATGGTTTTTTAGAGGTTAGTGAACAGACCAGGTTCACTAGCTCACTTTTTCATCTCCTTCCTCCTTAGAATGAGCCACATATATAGGGGAGTATATGTGGCTCATTCACTTTATGAATATGGTGATTTTCCGGTCTGGTCCAGGTTTTTCTTCAGGCCGCCTGTAGTGTATACCTTTGTCAGGCTTATGCCGGGTTTATTTACCGGTTTTTAACATGATATAAGAATGCTATAATTGAATAATTATATTATATTTTAATTTATTATAAACTAATAAATATTAATCTTAATATTACTATACATAAAATACTTTTATAGTAAAAATATTTTCAATGCGGAGGTACATTATGAGTATTCTGGATAAGCTGACCACCTATTTAGTTGAGACCGATTACAGCGCTTTACCGCCAGAGGTTATTGAGGCAACTCGAAAGCAAATCCTTGATACACTTGGGGTGATAGTGGCCGGCACCACCTGTGGCATTAAGGGAGAAATGTCCGGATTGACTGATATAGTCAAGAAATGGGGAGGCAAAGAGGAAAGCACCATCCTGGGTTTTAATGTGAGAGTACCTGCCCCTGAAGCTGCCTTCATTAACGCCATCTCCGGTATGCGTCTTGACTACGATGATACCATAGTCACCTGGATAAACCTTCACTGCTCCAGCGTTATCGTGCCGGTGGCTTTGGCCATGGCAGAGAGTCAGGGAAAGATCACAGGGCGTGAATTGATTTCCTCCGTGGCTTTAGGATATGACCTGGCCTGCCGTATTAAACAGGCCTCCGGCCGCAACGCCGACAGGCTTATCAGGTTTAGTTGCGCTTTTTTCGGCGCTGCGGCCACGGCTGGAAAGATACTCAGGCTGGATGGCAACCAGTTTCAAAACGCCCTTTCCCTTGCTTTCCACCAGATGAGCGGTGCCGGCAATGATGCCCCCGGATTGCGTGCCGGCGCCGGTTTAAAAGGCCTGGGCAACGGTTTTGCCGCCAGAGGTGGGATCCTCAGTGCACTCATTGCCGAAAAAGGGTTTGTCGCCTCCAAAGATTTCCTGGAACCAGGTAACAAAGAAAATTATTACATGCTGTTTTGTGAAGGAGCTTACTTGCCGTGGTTGTTGACATTAGATCTGGGCAAAACATTTGCGGGAACTCAGGTCAGCCAGAAGGAATATCCCTGTTGCCATGGCCAGCATGCTTCAATTGAGGCCGCTTTGCATCTTGTGAAAGAAAACGGGATCAAAGCAGAAGAAATAGCGGAGATTACCCTCCATTTAAGCCCGCAAGACTATGGTCTCCTTGCCAGTCCATTGGAAAAGAAGCAGAATCCGCAGAATGTTATGGAGTTGCAATTCAGCATTTTGTGGGGAATAGCCAGTGCTGTGGTTTATGGTGAGGCCGGATTCAGGAATTTCTCATTGGAGGCGCTGGGGGACAACAGGATTAGAGACCTGGTATACAAAGTCACTCCTCAAATCGATATGGCCATGGCAGTCTATCAGGGCTTTCCCCCTGCCGCTGTAGATATAAGGATGAAAAACGGGAAAATTTACACCCGGCGGGTAGATCATCCCTTTGGTACAGTCGGTAATCCAATGAACTTTGACGATATTACGATCAAGTTCCGAGAGTGTTGCCAGCACTCTTTTCACCCTATACCGGTTGAAAATCAGGAACAGGTGATATCACTTGTAAGGAACCTGGAGGAAGTTGCAGATGCTGGACAGCTTGCCCGCCTCCTGTAAAAAGGTTTCCGCCCTAGGCAACATATTTACCGGGTAACGGCAGTGATTTTTGTATCCGGGAGATTGATTTACAGCTTTGGTTTGAATGCATGTAAGAAATTGATCTAACCACGAAAAAGGGGATTGCTATCAGGCAATGTTCTGAACATAACCCTGCTGATCATAGATATGCAGCAACATTGAGTTAAAAAAAGGAGCCGGGGGTTATTTATCCGGCTCCTGTTTTAGTTAGAAGGATAGAAAAAGCTCGTATTTTACCAATATAACCTTCCCAGTCTTCCTTCGTTAGTTTTAGTTCGATTGGAAAAATTAAACGGCTCTCAGTTTAATCCTATCGCGGTCCGGGAGGCCCCCCACCTGCAGGCGCAGGCCAGAGGTCCTTGGCCACATCTTCTAGGCCCAGCGCTATAAGCTTATCCCTGGAAGGCTTGGTTGAGACCCGGTCCCAGCCCAGAGCCCCTAGGTTCCAGTATATCTGCGCCTCAATATCTGCCCTCACACCGGCAAGCGGACCCTTGTCCTGAGGAGGATCACCGATAATTCTGGGGTGTACCTTCCAATTAATAGGATTAATGCCCTCGCGCAGATTGAAAGCGTGCCTTAAGGTGGTAATCCTTTCCCCGGCTCTCATCAGGTCCGGCATTGAGACGTTCCATCCTGTGGCTGCGTTTAGATATCCTGGCCAGAACTTGCTGGCATCTATCCCCATGGAACTGAACACGCAAAGTCCCAGAGCGTTCAGGACAATATCCCGAAAACCACTGGGTCCGAAGCCCGCGGTATGGCGGCCCGGAGTTGGATCCATCTGATAGCGAGCCGCCGGGTTTGTGTCCCTGGCGCTCCGGATGAGCTTGGGGTCATGCATGCCCAGCTCCTGCCCTCCGATATGCACTGCATACTTCTCGGCGCCTTTACCTATTTTCTCTGCTGCTACCTTGACCCCGTCGGCCAGGATATCACCAAAGTCTTCTCTTTTGGCCATCTTCTCCAACATGGCAATCATGGCCTGTGGATTGCCCCATTTCAAATCGATCCCGCCGGTATCCTTGGCTGTGATGATGCCGTGTTCGTAACACTCCATAGCGAAAGATATAATGGTGCCGGCGGAAATGGTGTCCAGGCCGTAGCTGTTGCAGATATGATTGGCCATATTGAGCGCCTCGTGGTCAGTGACCAAACAGTTGGATCCGAAAGCAGCCTGGGTTTCATACTCAATGCGCCGGGTTCCCGCAGGGTATTTATACTGACCTTCGCCTGCTTTCAGTGCCGCCTGACAGGCAATAGGACAGTGCCAGCAACCGTACCGCCTATCAATATTCTGGATAAAATAATCACCTTTGAGGCCAGAGACATCTGGCAGGTCAATGACGCCGATACCTCCCCAGTTTTTAACCGGCGAATCGCCGGTCTGAGCTGAACGGTCCGCATTACCTGAAGTTCCTGCGTGATGAAACGACTCGATGAATGATTTTCCTCCCGGCCCTGGCGCCCTCAAAGCTTCCACATGCTCACGGCGCAACTTATCGAATTCTTCTTTATGGGCCAGGTTGACCGGCATGCTGCCCCTCGCCGCTACTGCCTTGAGCTTCTTGGAGCCCATGACCGCCCCCAGCCCGGAGCGGGCCGCCGCAGCACCCCTGGTGGTGATAATGCTGGAAACAAGGGAGAGTTTCTCCCCGGACGGGCCGATGCAGATGGACTCGACATCTTTTCCCAGCTCAGCCTTTATTGCATCCTCTATATCATAGGTGTTCTTCCCCCAGAGGTGACGGGCATCCTTTATCTCTGTCTTGCCGTTGTCAATAAACACGTAGACCGGTTTGGGTGCCAAGCCTGTGAAAAAAACAGCATCATAACCGGCGAATTTAAGAAAAGGCCCGAAATCCCCTCCTGAATTGGCATCCCCCCATCCACCGGTAAGCGGTGATTTAGCTACAGCCTGATATCTGACACCTGTAACGGCAGGGGTACCGGTAAGAGGGCCGGTTATGATCCCCAGAGTATTCTCCGGTCCCAGCGGGTCAACGCCCGCCTTCTGGCGGCTGTAAAGAATCCTGGCCCCGATGCCATATCCTCCGAGGAAGTCCCGGTAAAGGCTTTCATCGGGAGTTTCCTCCGTGATCTTCCCCGTGGAAAGATCCACGAACAAGAGCTTCCCCATATATCCAGTAACCATTTTTTCTCCTTTCGGTTATTAATTGATATCCACAAAACTGAAAATTATTGGCTTTGGGTTACATTACTTCCTGGTCTCACTTTTATGCTGGATATGGATAGATCTCAGGTTGTTTAGCAGACCTCAAGAGCTTAATTGGTTTCATCCGATAATCATGACTTCGTTGCCTTTAACCTCGTATTTGGTATCAAGGCCCTGATCCCTGGTAATGTCTTCCATATACTTTACTATTTCCCCGAACCGCCTATCATCTGGTCTCAAAATCTCCGGTTCCGCCTGCTGGTTAATAATAGTGGGGAGAAATGAAACCTTTTTAATCTTTTTTCCGGAAATGATGCATTTTGCTATAAGCGTTTTCCGGGAATCAGGCGGAAAGGGAAAACTGGGATAGTCCGGGTAAGGTGGATTCCAATCAGGGTTAAGGCCGTGTGCTTTCTCTCTGAAAGCAGGGTTTGCTGTGCGTTCCGCGGTCATAAATAGTAGCTCCAGAGCGAAATTGCACAGGCTGTAAAATATTACTTTTCCGGAGTATACCTCAATCCCCTTGAGTATATGAGCGTGATGCTGGAGTACAAGATCAGCTCCTGCGTCGATAGCAGCATGGGCAATATCTCTCTGGTATTCAGCGATTACAGCAGGAGTGAAATGGATGCCGCAATGCATGGAGACGATGACCAGGTCAGCTTGCGATTTGGCTTTTTTCACATCCCCCATCATCGCTTGAAGATCGTTTCGGTATGGGAAGGTATGTATACGACAGGGCGTGCCGGGTTGAGAAGGGTCAGTCGGTTCATAAAGCGTCCAGGCCCTTAGAGGAGCGCAGCCTGGTCTGTTGTGCTCAGCCCAATGTCCTTGAGGTATAACCGAGTTGTAGGCCAGGAAAGCTATGCTGGTATTTTTGCGTTCAATAATCGCCGGTCTCCTGGCTTCTTCAATGTTCTTTCCAACACCTATAACCGGGAGTCCCTGTTTCTTCAGATTGTCCATTGTATCAAAGAAAGCATCCACCCCAGCCTCTAGGCAGTGATTCCCGGCAAAAGAGACCACATTAAACCCCGCCTGCTTGATTGCCTCAGCTATTTTAGGATTACGGGCGTTTTCTGCCAGACCCACTCCTCGATTGGATAGATTGCACTCAAGCTGGGTAAAGGCGAAATCTCCCTCCCTGATAGTATCTCGAACATGTCTGAATATGGATGCCGGATCCTCTCTGTCAGGTCCTATATCACCCACAGCATACAATGTAATATCTTGATCATTCCTGTTTGCCATTTTGACCCCTTTTCTCTGGTCCATGCATTGAAAATCATCAGGCCAACCCCAATTTCGAAGTTGCTCCATGTTAAGTCAATGCTGCCCAGTTTTTTATTTAAGTTGACATCCAGCATTTTTTACTTACCAGTAACCGGGTGCTTCCAGTGGAAGGGAAGCATTTTCATGTTGGGATACGGATGATAGAAAGTAGGATCTTCATCACGTCCCGGTGCATTCCCAACCGCCATATTGGGCATCTCGGCCCAACCTCCTTCAATCGGTGATCTGTAATGAAGGCTCATGAACATCTTTTGGAACTTCCATACTCCGTCTTCTTTAACGAACTCATTTTCGTATACACCGTGTCCCAGGATTGACCTGTTCGGCCCCCCAGGCTCTATAGGCCTGGCCTGTATCATCACCAGATACCATCTCCCTTTGGCAGTCTTTCCATTAGGATCAACAGTAACCACCCCCTGATGTTGCATATGGAAAGCCATGCCTCCAGGTCTGAGCTCTTTCAGGTCTCCTCCCCCTCCTCCTCTTCCCAGATATCCGAAGAAAAACCTCTTTATGCCTTCCTTTCCCTTGAAAACGCCCCGGTCGCCTATCTCAATGGATTCCGCATTGTCCGAGAAACAGTCCACAATCTTCTGCATTTGGCCGTTATCCAGATAATATCCATATATCTTTTCCAGCCTGTCTATCTCTATGATATCTTCAATATTCTGTAACCTTTTCTCTATATCTTTTAGATTCATAATGTAAATTATTCTCCTTTTATATTTTTATAAGCATGAAACCCAATTGATTTTTTCCCTCTATAAGTTACATATTGATTACCCTGGCTGATAAATGAATTTACGCTATCAGACGTGCATATAGAACAGGTGAGCCTGACAGCTTTTTGATTCCAGGGTGAATCACAGCCGTCATAAAACTCATCAATCCTTTTGACTGTGATGGATATTTCACCAGGAACACATGGTACGCATGGAGTTTTCCTGTTTATACAGGTACTCTCTTGACCATGTTTGGAACGAGTTGACTGAGCTCATCGAGAGTCCATTTACCAATCTTGCTGATCATCACAGTCTGACCCTGTATAGGCCGTGGATAAATGCCTATATTTCCCTCCCAGGCAGAGAACATGTGGCCGGTAATATCTTTGGCTTCATCCGTACATAAGTAAACGATAATGGGTGTTACCATCTCAGGCGGTCCGGCTTCCGGTCTTTTTCCGGGGAAACCCGGGGTCTGGGCACTTGGGAAAATGGCGTTTACCGTTATGCCGTGCTCCTTAAGTTCACCGGAAAGCTTGGCTGTGAAACCAACTATTCCAGCCTTGGCGGCTGCGTAGCTAATGCCAAAAGCCATTGGGGCAAAAACAAATCCGGCGCGAGATGAGAAGTTGATAATTCTACCGCCGCTCTTCTGTTTAATCATTTGTATTACCGCCGGCTTGCTACAGGCGAAATGACCCTTCATGTGAACTGCAATAACTGAATCCCATGCTTCTTCGGTCATTTCAATTAATTTCCCTGGTCTGGAAAAACCGGCTGTATTAACCAGGATGTCGATGCGCCCGAAATTCTGGATGGCCGTGTTTGATATGTTCTCGCCGCCGGTCATCGTAGCGACGGAGTCATAGTTAGGCACTGCGGTGCCTCCGGCTTTTCTGATTTCATCAACGATTTTATCAGCCAGATTTTTATCGAAATCGTTAACTACTATTTTGGCGCCTTCAGATGCCATATCTAAAGCCAGAGCTCCGCCGATGCCTCCACCTGCTCCGGTTATTATGGCCACTTTACCAGCTAATTTTTGAGCCATTATTAATTTTCTCCTTCTAATTTTATCAGTTAATTTCTTTCTAAATACGATCCGGGTAAGAAATTTTAAGGGTCAAATTCTGGTTTTTATATTCAAGTATTTACCCGTGGCACCATTTATTTACCTCATTAACAGTAAATCAATAATATATTCACGGTTATTTGCTTAACCAGGCATTCTCCGGTCTCCAATGTACCCACCAGGGATTAAACAGTCTGATGTCATGCACATTGGGAGCTGTGGCCCCATTTATAAAATTGATATAAATAGGAGTTACAAGGCAGTATTTGTCAAAGGCCAGTTTCTGCATTTCCCAAACCAGCTTTTGCTGAGCAGCCTGATTGGTCTCCCTGGACGCCGCCTGGTAAACATTATCCAGATCATCAGGACGAATGATTGACTTGTATTCATTGGATGATTTGACCAGGTTGAGCGTGTAAGCGCGGATCGTTGGATAGCCGACCTCTACCATGCCGCTGAAGGTTAATAAGCCATTTTTCCATCCCTGCGATACATACTGGCTGGTTTTTGAAGAAGTACCCGCATTGAGAGTGATATCTATACCTACGGCCTTCAGGTATTGCTGAATCGCCAGCCATGCCGATTGTTGATCGGGATTACCGGTTGTATAAATTATTTCTGCTTTGAAGCCGTTGGGATATCCGGCTGCGTTCAGCAATTCCTTTGCCTTCTGGGGATTGTATGGATAACCTGCCACATCCGGGTTATAGCCCCAATCCCCGGCGTTGGCCAATTGATTGGTAGTTGCCCATATCCCACGACCAACAGATTGGACAATAGCCTTCGTATCAATTGCATATGAAACTGCCTGCCTTACTCTTACGTCGCTAAACGGAGAATCGCTATTAGCACTGTCGCCGGCTAATGACACACATGACTGCTGGCAGGACACTATGTTATTTTTAGTATTGTTTTTAAGTTCAACCGTGTCTGAAAGGCTTAAACCTGTTAATACATTTGCTTCGCCCGCAAGAAAAGCGGCTCTGGCTGTCATTGTATCAGTAATAAGCATAAATTCGACGCTATCCAGATATGGTTTTCCTTTAATCCAGTAGTCTGCAAATCTTTCGTATTTTACGCTCACATCTCGTGTGAAGCTGACAAATTTGAAAGGTCCAGTACCTACCGGATGGTACATGCACCACTGGTCGCCGTACGTCTTAATGGCTGTAGGAGATATCATTGAACCCGGCACGGAACAGAGATGACTCATAAGCAGGCTATCATAGGCCTTTAGATTCAGGCGAACGGTGTAGTCATCGACTATGTCAATCGATTTTACATTCGCCAGCTCCGGTCGAGGTGATGGAGGGAGAAAAAGATCAAGGTCGTATTTTACCGCTGCAGCATTAAAGTCAGTGCCATCATGAAACTTGATCCCTTTGTTTAGCGTTATCGTCAGCGTTGTTCCGTCAGCGTTCCACTGATAGCCGCTGGCAAGCCATGGAGAAGGTACTCCTTTTTCATCGGGGCGAAAGAGAACCTCTACGCACGGGTAAGGGATAAGAGGATTATATCTGGGCGCAGGCAGGGCCGGGTAGCCGAGGTTTTCCGCCGGGCCTGAAGCAATAATTTTTAAAGCACCTCCATATTGGCGTGCGGCGGCCGGTGTTGTAGTCGGCGGCGGGGCTTTAGTCTGAGTTATAGCAGGGGTTGAGGCGGGAATAGGCGCTGATGTTGAAACAGGGGGTGATGTTGTGGCCGGAGCAGTTGTACTGGTGCAGGCGGAAATTAATAAAGCAACAATACATAAAATCAGCCCGAGGTATACTATTTTCTTAGAGATGCTCATTATCATGCCATTATCTCCTTAAATGACTTCATGTCAAATTTCACTGGTCTTTTTTATGAGTTATTCCTCAGCCTTATTTTGGGAAGTCCTTCACGCACAACAGGAGGTTACATTCAGAGAAGTGATAAAAGAGATCCATCATGTAGATTAAAAAAGCCGGATATATCCATCTACTTCACACATGCCCTCCTTTCTAACTCCGCAGTGAGAGTTGCCTGTCTCGGACTCTCATTTCGCTGGAGTTTTGGCTTAATCTTTTCTTTATGATCAATTACCGGTAAGCTCATGTATGATGGTTTTATAAGTAATTATTTAAGTAATCTGCCAGCCCAGATGAAGCGAGTATTTCAAAAATTGGATAATGTCTGGAATCTAAATTATCTGGATCCTATAATAAATAAAGCTCAGATTAACTTGAACTGCATTGATGAACAAATTTAATTGTGTTTGTCTTTAATACAGGTAAAAATATTAATCCTGATTCGGACAGGGCGAACCCCAATTTTTTAAACGTTGGAGAAAAATAAACCGGGTTTGATTTATGCACCAACTGTTAAATATCCTGCCATTTTCGTATATAACCTTCGATTTAAGTTGCAGGATGGTTCTGGATATCCTGTGGTCTCAAAAAATACCACTAACTATCCAGTCAGTAAACAAATGTTGTAAAGGCTAATTTAACATATATGTTGGCAATTGTCAAGAGAACGAATTACAAGATCCGTGATTAAATAGCCTGAGTCAAGCGCGGATTTTATGTATCAATTTAGGAAAACTATTTTGGCTCGCTGAGCCATGTTTATTTGAGATAAGGGCGTGAAGATCCATTATCTAAATACAGTAAGCCCTTGGTAATACCCCGAATTTTTACTAACTAGACAGTAGATATAGAAATAATTCAGATAAAAATGGAAAAGCTGCCGGCTGATGGGCATATTCAGACCAGGCTATTAACAGCAGCGTAACACCTGTTTTGATCGCCAATTTTTAAAGACGGCTTACGTGTATAGTAGGTAATTAATTCATTAACCACCTCGGCAGCCTTATTCACATTGGGAAAAAAGGCTACCTTTTCCTGGACAGCTCGAGTTCTGATATGGGCGAATTCCCTCCAGAGCCAATAGTCCATTTCTTTCTCTCCCAGGGGCCTTTCACTTAATATCAGAAAGAAGGGCTTGGAGGTCTCCCTGGCTAATTTAAATAATCCTTCTACCATTGTTATGATCCAATCGGCAAAGGTCTCCCGGTTATATGGGTGGTCATCGGCTGATCCATTGGCGCAAATAAAGTCAAAATTAGGGTCCTCAGCCATTTCTTTAAGTAAATCAGGCACTGTATAAGGGTCCCCGGGAACCGTGATAGAGCGGTCAGCGGGATTTTCCAGGCAATCCCAGAGTATAGCCCCACGCCTTTTAAATTCTTCTCGTATATTTTGCGGGAGAGGCACCACCTCAAAACCATTAGATTCCCACTGGTCAACGGAAATTGTATTTCTTCCGCCTCCGCTACCTCCAGTTCCTACACGGCGACCTCTGATTGGAGGAATAAAACTGAAGGCCACTGCCATATGTACCAGGTCGTCAATATCATTTACAGGAATACCCCCGGCCTGGCGGACAGCCGAATTCCATACCAGAGAGGGACCAGCCACAGAAGCGGTGTGAGATATGGTAGCCCTGGCTCCTGCCTGGCTTAATCCACCTTTACAAATAATTACCGGCTTTTTAGCTGCTGTCTTTTGCACCACGTTTAAAAAATCCCTCCCATTTCCTCTAAGACCTTCTATGAATGCAATAATAATATCAGTCTTGGGATCATCACTCAGGTATTTCAATAGATCCATCTCATTGATGTCCAGGGCATTGCCGTAGCTAATAAGCTTGCTGAACTTTAAACCGCGAAGAGCGCCATGTCTTGCGATATCAGTGGCACTCCCTCCGCTTTGTATGAAAGCGCCGATATTTCCCGGCTCCCTGGAGAAGTCCGGACAAAAACTCAAACCGGATTCCGGGCAATAAATACCCATGCAATTGGGGCCCAGTAAACGGATGCCGTATTGTCTGGCCCTTCTCTGGATTTCATTTTCAAGGGTTTTGGCCTCAGCCCTCCCGGTCTCGGCTCCGCGAGCTGAAAAAATATGAATTGATTTAACATTCTTTATGCTTGCACTTTCCAGGAAGGCCGGCATACTCTCCAGGCCAATGCAAAAAATAACATGGTCTACTTTATCCGGAATAGATTCCAGTGCAGGGTAAGCTTTAATTCCCAGAACTTCAGAGCTTTTCAAGTTTACAGGGTAAATTTTCCCCTTATAACCAAAATTGATCAGGTGCTGCATAAAATCATAACCCCGGGAATTGGGATTATTTGAAGCTCCTACCACAGCTATGGATTGAGGGTAAAACAGAAACTCTAACCCGTCCGGCCTGGAAAAGTTTTTGGCTTCAACTTCATTAAGACGCATTTCTCTTCTATCTCTACTAATATCCAGGGAGAATATTAAGAAAAACCAGCATTATTTGAGAATGTCCTTAAATAGAATCTAATTTCTGAAATCATAGAAGTCAAAAAAATAAACCGCTTTTTTTTCCGAAATTCGTAACATATTAAGCGCATACTGAGGTAGAACTTGACATTTTTCTTTAATATTTTGAGAATAATTTAAAATTGCTCTACTAAATCAGTATATGAGTAATAATTGCCGGCAGTTTTACTATTGCCATACTGACCAATAATTACCTATTATTTACCACTTGTTGGAGAAAAATATGAGAACAGGTAAAAAAAAACCGCTTTCTTTTGATGATCTGGATCGTAAAATCATTAAAGAATTGAGCGTTGATGCCAGGCAAAGCTACCTGGATCTGGGAAAAAAGCTGCATGCCTCAGAGGGAACAATCAGGTATCGATTAAGATCAATCTTGAGACGGGGAATTATCAGATTAAAAGCGGTGCTTGATCCAGTTATGCTGGGTTTTGATTTTAGCTGTGTAATAGGAATTGAAATTGATATAGCCAAATTACCAGAGGCAGCTTCAATACTTGAGAAAGACCCTCATGTTAATTTCCTATCTCGTTGTACCGGTTCTTTTGATATCATATCTATTTTGATATTTCGTAATACTCGGGACTTCGATCAGTTTATGGATAACACTATTTCCAGGTTGCCGGGCCTTAAAAGGACTCAAACATTTGTAAATATGAGGGTATTCAAAGCCTCCTGGATGACCGATACCAACATTGACCAGTTGCTTGAACCTTAAGGCGGCGATTATTGCCTCAGAAATTGCACGGAATTACCGGAACGGTACCGGCATTCCGGTATCAGGGGAAGTCAGGCGCCGGTTCAGATCGAACAAGGTATCGTATTTAAATCAAAGACTGTGTGTTCGTCAAAATAATCAATTTGCTCAGCCGCTTTCTTCAACCAAGTGATGGAATACATACCGGAGATTGAACAAAGCGGCCTTATTGACTTAAGCCCTGATCCGGTTATGTAATAATAAAACAAGCGTGATAACTATCAGGTCAATTTAAAATAAAACGGAGGAGCAAAAGATGAATAACGCAACACTTAATCTATTGGCCGTAGGGGATATTATACTGGAGGGGTCATTAGGTGAAAAGGCCTTTTCGTTCGTGGCTCCCGTGCTGAGATCAGGCGATGTGGTAGTTGGGCAGGGGGAGTGCCCGTTTACGGCAAGAGGCGAGCCCTTTTTAGAAGTCCAGGAAGATGCCAATTATTCTCCTGGTTGCCCGCCGGTTCATATGAGAGCTTTAGCCTATGCTGGATTCAATGTTATAACTCCGTGCAGTAACCACATGTACAATCTGGGAGCGCCCGGCATAGAAGACACTATTACCGGCCTCAAGAATCTGGGTATTGCGTATTGTGGAGCTGGAATGAATATTGATGAAGCCAGACGTCCTGCGGTAATTGAACGTAAGGGCACCAAAGTTGGTGTGCTGGCCTATAATTGTGTGGGGCCAAAAAACTCATGGGCTTTACCGGATAGACCTGGATGTGCCTTTGTAAATGTTATTACGCACTATGAACCGGTTTCTACGGGGCCTGGATCCACACCGAATATATATTCTTTTCCGGATCCAAACAGTCTTAAAGATATGATCAAAGATATCCAAAAGTTGAGACCTGATTGCGATGTCCTGGTGGTTTCTTTCCATAAAGGTCTTCTTGACGGAGCTCATCACAGACTGGCGATGTATGAACAGACCATATCATATGCCGCCATAGACGCCGGGGCTGATTTAGTGCTGGGACACCACTCCCATATGCTTAAAGGAATTGAAATATACAGGGGAAAGGCAATTTTCCATAACCTGGGTCATTTTGTCCCGGACGTAGCCACACCCTCAGATAAGTTAGCGAGGCTGGCAAAATACATTCGAAATGTATCAGGTATTCATGTCCAATCTTCAGGGGTTCCCTTCCCTGACTCGCTGGTGAATGATCCTATAAGAAGGCGTACTATCATTGCCAGGTGTTCAATCAACCAAGGGCATATCTCAAGAGTAGGCTACATTCCCTGCCTGATTACTGACAGGCAACCGCGAATACTAAAGCATGATGAAAAAGGGCAGGAGGTATTTGACCATTTGGACAAAATAACCCGGGAAGCAGGCCTGGATACCCGGTATGAGTGGGAGGGTGATGAAGTAATCATATATGGATAATAAAGCAGCCGCAGGAGCTCCAGAGAATTGGGTACATATAAACCAGAGGGCAGATCCGTTATGACGGACCGGCCCTTCTCTTTCTAAAACTATATTCCGTCTCTGGCGCGCACGTATAATTGCTTGCCATCGTTCAGAGTTTTCAGGTATTCACCGGTGAAGCAAACGTTCTGGAATATGATCGGTTTGTCGACCCTGACATAGGTTAACGGGCAGTGTTTAAGCCCTTTTGGAATGTACATAATGGTAGGCTTGGTAATAACCTGCTTTTCGCCTTCTTCACCCAGGAAAAACCAGACTTCGGCCTGGAAATCTTCGACATTGCTCAGGTCTCCGCCGTAAAAATGAACGACCTGATCATAATCATGGACATGGGGCACCTGTTCCATCTTGAAGGGTTCGGTCACATAGGTCAGCCGCATCCAGTAGTTCAAGCCCCAGTGTTCCATCCCATCAAAAGCTAATCTTTTAGGCGACTGTTTGAATTTTTCACCGGTTTCCCGGTTTTTGATCTGAAATCCCGGAATAATAAAATCATTGGTTAGGTATTTCGCATACTTTAATTCAGCCATCATAACCTCCTTATTTTTTTATCTGGTTGCAGAATAATTAACATCAAACTGCTAACACCGGCTTACAAAAGCAAAATCTATTAAATAGAGGGCCCATTCCCGTCCTTTAATCAGGCTCTCGCTCCTGATTAGAGAAAAGGAACCAAGCCCTCTGAAGCCATTGATAATTAACCTTTCAATTTTCTGGTATTACTTCTTCTCCAGCCAGGCGTTTTCCGGGTACCACATGTCACCCCACGGATCGTAAATTCTATCATCGTGGATTGTAGGAATCCTGGCAGCAAAATTAGGGGCAACATACAGCGGGATCAGGGCGCAGTATTGATCAATGAGTAGCCTGTTGATCTCCTGCAAATCCTTGTTCATCAATTCCTCAGTAGTTTCGTTCATGGCTTTTTCCAGTAGCGGGTCTACCTCGTCAGGGCGGTAGGTGGAAACATCGTACATGGCTTTTTTGGTAAATTGTACTGCGAGCATTTTAGCCGGCGGGTAACCCAGAGCAACATAGGGGGCATGACCGGTAAAGACGCCGTTTTTCCAGCCTTTCAAATCTAGCTCTGAGTTTTTACTTGACTCCACGATCTCTATTTCGGCATCTATGCCCACCGACTTCCAGTATCCCTGCACTGCCTGGTACAAAGTGGTATTGGCTGAAATGGTAAATATGGTGGTCTTGAATCCGTTGGGATATCCGGCTTTGGCCAGGAGTTGTTTTGCTTTGGCTGGATCATACGGATAGCCCTTGATATTCGGGTTATACATGGCATACCCGGGGTAACCTATCTGATTGGTTGGCGGGTAGAAACCGTAACCGAAAGTCTTGGCGATAGCCTGGGTATCCAGAGCATAGGCTGCGGCCTGCCTTACCTCCAGTTTGTTCCAGATAGAGTCAGCGTTAGCGCCGTCCGGGAACAGCGCGGTTATTGAAAATGGAGCACTCGTTATCTGATATTTACCTGTCTTATTCAATTCGTCAGCTATCTGGGCATTAAAATCGGTTATTATCTGTCCCTCCCCGGCCTGGAAAGAAGCTTTGCGCGTCATTGGATCAACGATAAAAGACCATTCTATGGCGTCCAGGTAGGGCTGGCCTTTCCGCCAGTAGTTTTCAAACTTCTTAAACTTCAGGCTGACATCACGGCTGAAACTTTCGAATTTAAAGGGGCCGGTCATCACCGGATTGAGGACAGCCCAGTCCTTGCCGTTTTTCTGGAAGGCAGTGGGCGAATAGAATTGCCCCGCCCTGGCGTTGAAATAGCTGACCATCAGGATATCCCATTTCGCCATGTTAACCCTGAGGGTATAGTCATCGATGACATCGATGGATTTCACATTGGGCAACTGCGCCGGCTGGATCGAAATGAGGTTTTCCATGCACCATTTGGCCGCCTGGGCGTTAAAGTCAGTTCCGTCATGGAACTTGACTCCCTTTTGCAGGAAAAAGGTAAGGGTGAGGGCGTCTTTGTCCAGTTTCCAGCCGGTAGCTAGATTGGGTATGGAGTTACCTTGTTCATCCTTGCGCAGTAATTCATCCAGGGCTGGATAAGGCAGGAAGGGTCTGAACGACGGCGCAGTTGCTGCGGGATAGCCTATATTATCCATACTTGCTCCGGTTAAAATTTTCAGGGTGCCGCCATACTGGGGCTTCAAGGATACAGCCGTTGTGGCAGGCGCTGCTTTAGAGTTGGTGGCAGTTGCAGAGGCAGTTGTGGCGGGCGCAGCAGTTGTAGGAGCAGGTTGAGAAGTTGTGGGAGACGGGGTACTGCTGCTGCATCCGGAGATAATAAAGGCCACAATTAACAGAATTAAGAGGGGAATCACCAGTCTTTTCATAATATTTCTCCTTAATAAATATTGTCGTCAAATTCAAAGTAAAAGGATCATTTCGTTGGAGAGTTCTTGTTCAGCGCTACATTGAGAAGGTGCAATTGAGCAGGTGTAATTCAAATGGTAAGTTCTTATTAACTACCCAGTCAGTCAACAAGAATAGTAAGACAAAATCTAACATATATGATGAAGCTTGTCAAGTGCTGTTTTGCTGGAAAATCCACCATAAGATAGTCTCAAAAAGTCATGAGGTTTTTGCCCTGTTCTGAGGGAAACAGTCAGCCTGGTTTTGCTACATTTGACAGGTAATCAACAACCGTTTTAATATTGACAAAAATATATCAATATGTTAAATTGGTTTACTATTATTTTAACTAACCAGACAGTTGATATGGTGATTTCAATCCGGCTGGCTGTAATGGGTTTTACCTTATTGGATTTTAATATATAAAAATCATTATTGGATAAATACGCCGTACAATACAGGATGAGGAGGAATTAGATGAATACAGTCAAACTGGATACTGGTGAAATTTCCGGTTTTGTGACAGGTGAACCCGGCAAAGAGGTCCATGTATACCGGGGAATCCCCTATGCTGCTCCGCCGGTGGGCGATTTACGCTGGAAACCGCCGCAGCCGCTGAAGTCATGGCCGGGTATTCGCAGGTGTACTGAATACAGTCTTCAGGCTGCTCAGTATGCAGATATTCATGCCTCCGGGAAAATGCTGAAAACACCCTCAAGTGAAGATTGCCTTTATCTTAATGTTTTGACTCCGGCTAAAAAGGCTGATGAAAAATTACCGGTCATGGTCTGGTTTCACGGCGGAGGCGTCCGTTATGGTAACGGCAATACGCCTCTTACCAACAGTACCGGGCTACCCAATCGGGGTGTAGTGCTCGTTACGGTCAATACCCGCCTGGGAATATTTGGCTTGTTTGCTCACCCGTTAATATCCCGTGAATCACCCCGGGGAGCTTCCGGTAATTATCTGTTTCTGGACATGGTTGCTTCCCTGAAGTGGGTAAAGAGGAATATTGCGGCGTTCGGTGGTGATCCTGAAAATGTGACCATCTTTGGCCAGTCAGGAGGCGGGTTGAAAATAGCCACCATGCTGGCTTCACCTCTGGCCAGAGGATTATTTCAGCAGGCTATCATCCAGAGTGGAGGTAGAATATTTGATCCCTACCCATTGAAGGATATGGAGCAATTCGGTGAGAAATATTTTGCCAGGCTGGGAGTAGATAAGGAAAGCGATCCTCTGGCAGCAGCCCGGGCCATACCGTGGGAAAGAATAGTTGAAATAGAACAGGCTTTTAATGTGGAACTGGGGCCTGAATACGAGTTTATGGGGCCCTGGCATATGGTGGTAGACGGGTGGTTTTTCCCGGCTCCATTGCTTGAATTATGCCGTAACGGTCAGGGCAACCCTGTTCCCTTCATGGTGTTTGCCACCATGGGAGAGCTGACCGGCCCGGGCATAGTGGTGGAGGACCGGATGATAGCCAACTATATAAAGCTGCTGTTGGCTGCGGGTCAGGCCGGTTCAAAAGGATACGCCGTAATATTTGACTGGGTGCCGGTAAACTGGAGGGCGGAAGGTTGTGTCTGTCCGCATGGGCTGGAATTGCACTATATATTCGGGTCTCTGGATATAACCGAGGCCTGGGAAGCCCATTCTGGGGGTTTCACCTATTCCGGAGCAAAATCAGCCATGCCAGTATTAACAGAAACGGATAGAAAAATCTCTGAGGACATGATGAGTATCTGGACGCAATTTGCCAGAACAGGCAATCCCAGTGTTAAAGGGTTGATAGAGTGGCCTGCCTGGGATCAAACTAATGATCAGTATCTTTACATAAACGAAACATTGCAGATTAAAGCAGGATATTCTGATCTGGCCAATATTAAGGCCATAAAATTAAGCGTTACTGTTTAGAGTGTTTATTTGAACTAATAATCAATTTAAATTAATTGGTGGTTTTATAATAAAAAGAGTTACCGGCTGGTCCGGATCAGGAGGGTACAGGGATGGCGGCATCTACAGGTAAGTATGATAAGCATTTCATCGGTAATCCGCTGGTAAAAAGTGAGTTTGTGAAATGGAGGATCATCTGCCAGGGCGGCAAGACCGGCTTTGGCGGTTTCATGCAGAATTTTTTTCTCAGGTGGAATTGCATTACCAGGCCAATATCCATGGAGGAATCTCATGCCCATGACTTCGATGAAATCTTTCACTTCTTTGGAGCCAATTCGGAGGACATCTCAGATTTTGATGCTGTCATCGAGCTCACCATGGGCCCGGAAAAGGAAATTCACGTTATTACGGAACCCACTATTGTTTATGTACCCAAAGGCATGTTACATTCACCCCTCAATTTCAAAGTTATTAATAAGCCGGTTATTTTCTTGAACGTGGCTAATGCACCCGGCTATCCTGGGCCAGGCAAAAGATATTAGTCCCGGGTAATTCTTCATACCGGCTGACAACCGGGCACCCTGATGAATGAAAATGACAGGTGGCTGAAAGGCCGCCCCTGGCTTTCAGTTTTCCTCATGCAAGGGGCGGCCTTTTAACCACTATATGATTTTTACCGGTATCGCTGGCCGGTTAACTATTGTCCCTGTTTGTCCTTGTCCTTACCGGCGTCAGCGGCTTTCTTTTTGGGTTTTAAGGCCCCATAAGTGGGATTTACCGGCCAGGGTCGCACGTATTTCATATCAGCAAACTTCCACTTGCCGTTTTCTTTGACATACTTTACATCGTACCTTCCCTGAAGGCCGGGCCCGAACAGGCTTACGGTCTCCGAGCTAGTGGTGAAGTTAAAGCGGAACTGCGCCATGGTCCAATAACCCCGGGCTTTGTTGCCTTTAACTGAAATGACAGGCTGCGCCAGAATTCGTCCGCCCTCCTGAAACCACTGATATTCGGTTGTCAGGTGCTTGAACATTTCAGCAATCTGTTCTTTACCTTCCCGCCTGGGTGTTTTTTCAATTTGTACCCGTCCGTTTTCAGCAAAACAGTCCACAATCTTTTCCCATTCCCGGTTGCTTAACCAGTAGATATAATTGTTTTGTAGTTCTTTTATTTCCTCAGCATCTTCCAGCCTTTGGATTCTGTCCTTTATTTCATCCAGAGATTTTCTTTCGGCTTCCAGAAGCTTAATTTTTTCCTCCAGAAGCTGTACCTTTTTCTCAAGTTCTTCTAATTTCATATGTCCTCCTGCTTTCCCCGTAGCCGGGTGTTTCCAGTGGATTGGAAGTATCCTTACCGGGCCGTATTACCTTCTCCAGTTGTCATCGGTTTTCTCCTCCGGATTGAATAACCTGAACTCTGGAGTCAGTCCCTCATCCTCCAAAAAAGTTGAGGGACTTAATTAGCGTGTCAACGGGTTATTTTTTAAGGACTATTTACTCAGCCAGGTATCGGCAGGCGTAACGGTGTAATCTTCACCGGTCAGCCAGCCGGCATTGTGGGTTTCAGGTGTGGTGGCCCACATACTTACGCGGCTGTAAAACGGTATAATGGAACAATAATCATCAATCATCATTTTATTGATTTGCTGCATATATTTTGTCAATTTACTCTCATCGGTTTCAGAAAGCGCTTGCTTAAGCAGGGACTCAATTTCATCCGCGTGGAAAATGGAGATTGTATTGGTCCCCAGAGTTGAGAAATTTCTCCTGATGGTATTCAGAGGCGAATAATTGGTCCCCATGGTAGCCCTGGTTACTATCAGACCGTTGCGCCAGCCCTTGGTCATAAGATCGGTCATTTTGGCCATTTGCACAGCTTCCAGTGTGGCATTTATACCAACGCTGTTGAGAGCCTGCTGGGCTGCCAGACAGAAATTTCTGATATCATCATAGCCAACCTCATAATAAATGGTGGTCTTGAAACCGCTGGCAAATCCAGCCTCTTTCAGCAATTCCCTGGCCTTCTGGGGGTTATAAGGATAACCTTTTACATCAGGATTGTAGTTCCAGAGACCCGGAGCCGAAGGCTGGTTGGTAGGTATCAAATAACCGTAACCAATGGTATTGACTATAGTTTTGGTATCAATAGCATAGGCCACTGCCTGTCTGACTTTTAAACTGGCAAATGGTGAATCAGGATTTGATCCGTCAGGAGCAAAAGCTATGAGCGGGCCTATATTTGAAGTGACCTTAAAATCGCCTTTCTTTACCAGGTCTGCAGCATCAAGAGGATTTAAGGTGCCGGAAATTTGCCCTGCTCCTGAGATAAAGGCGGTTCTGGCAGTTAACTGGTCAGCCACGAAAATATACTGTATGTTATCCAGATAAGGTTTCCCACTCTGCCAGTAGCCGGTGAACTTTTCATATTTAAGGTTAACATCCCGGCTCCAGCTAATAAATTTGAACGGCCCGGTACCTACCGGATGGGTCACATTGTAATCTATGCCGTATTTTTGAAGAGCGGTCGGTGATACTATGGCGCCGGCAGTAGTTGCCAGGTCCGTTAATAGCAGTGCATCAAATACCTTCAGGTTAATTTTGACCGTGGCATCATCAATAACCTGGATATCTTTTACACTTTTCAATTCAGACCGGTTGGAATCTTTAACCAGGTCCAGTAAATACTTAACTGCCTGGGCGTTGAAATCTGAACCATCATGGAACTTGATCCCTTTGCGCACGGTAAGAGTCAGGGATAGATGGTCATCGCTCCATTTCCAGTCGGTGGCTAATCCCGGAGCGAATAAACCCTGATTGTTCCAGGAGATAAGTCTCTCGACACAGGGAGCCGGCAAGGTAGGATTCCATCTGGGAACGGCGACTGCAATATAACCCAGGTTTTCAGCAGGAAGGCCCAGTCCGAGAATCGAAAGTGTACCCCCATACTGGGGTTGCCCCGGTTTGGCGGTTGAAGCTGGTATGCCTGAAGCTGGAGTTGTTGGGGGTTTTGACGAAGGGAGTGAGGTCAGGCTCGTCGCAGGCGGCGCGGTGGAAGCCGGCGGTGTAGTGACGCTTTTTTCAGGTGTGGTGGGTAAAACGGCTGACGGTGTGGTTGCGGCTGTTGTCGGGGTGGTTGAAGAGGTCGAGCATCCCAGAACAAGAATGGAAATAACAACACAAATTACCGCCAGGATCAAGGTGCATTTACTCAGTGCAAGCTTTTTCATGTTACCAAACTCCTTGTCAAAAAAATATTATCGGGAATAAGATAGACGGTATTTTAAATAAAATATTATATTAAATTTGTATACTTACCAGTCAGTTGAATTAGTTTCCAATTTACCATACTGAATCTGACATGTCAATACGGTTTATGGAATCGAATGTATAATACAAATATCAGACATAACCCCGGCTGATATTCCATTATACGGATAAACCTAAGCTGACAGACGGATGATCCGGCTGACATCTTCCAACGATTCTATATCTTCTGCAAGCCGGATGATTTGCTCACGCTTCTCCCTATCAATGGGGCGCACGGAGTAATCGCAGCAGTGTCTGAACTTATCCGCCAGAAAAGCATAACTGATGGGATTTTTAGTGCTTCCCAGAGGCGAGTCGATCCTCTTGGTATGAGTTTTCGCATCCCGGGTTTTTATATCCACAATGGCCGGATTAAAACCTGCGTTATTGGTCAGCTCCGGTTCAGCAACGGCGGATATTTTGTGCGCCATTTCCCGAATGGCCTTGTCCTGGAGGGCTGTGGCTGTAAAATTCCTGATGTTTACCCCTCCATACACCAAGGCGCTGGCCACGCCCCAGTACAGGCTGAACTGCGCTTCAATGATATTCTGCGGGTCTTGCTTTACCTTCGCGGGATTGGCCAGATAGTTATAATCTCCGGGACAAACATGCAGCACTACCTCCGCCACATCGTCCGGTTTTATATCAAATTCTTTGACCAGGCTTAATGCAGCTTCTATCGCAGTATGCTGACCGTGGCAGCAGGGGTATTCTTTCTGGGCAGTATCCAGCCCGCAAAAGTATTTTCCCAGGTCCCGGGTCAATAATGAAGGTGAGTATGACCCCTGGAAAAATATACTGTAAAGGTTTCTCCTGTTCTGCGGCTCAAGAAAATCCGTATTGGCTGTAAAGCCTTTTTCAGCCAGCAAAGCACTGATAACACCGGTTTTAACCGCCAGCCCGTTATTCAGCCCCTTGATACTGGCGCCGGCGCCGGCAGTCCCCGGACCGCTCTGGGCGCCGCTTATCTGATGAAAGGTGAGACCCAGGGCAGCCTCAAATTGTTTTTTATTCAGTCCCAGTATTTTACCGGCTGCCACGGCTGCACCGAAGAAATTGGTTATCATGCCGAAGGAAGAATCTGCTTCTCCCCCTACTGCGCGTCTAAGCCGCAGGCTAAGGTCATGTCCCACGGCAACGGCAGTTAACAGGTGGCGGCCGTTAACCTGTCCTTTATATTCCGCCACGGCAAAAACAGTGGGTATTATGGATCTGGAAACATGGATTTTCAGGCCTTTGACCTGCGTATCATCAAAATCCAGGCGTACACATAAAATTCCGTTCACAAAGGCTGCATTGGGGGCCGGTACCCGTCCACCAAAGGCCGCAATAGTGCTTTCCGGTGACCCTCCCCAGCTTTTGACCAGGCTGACCAGGCCGCTGATTTCTCCGGCGATTTCGCAGGTGCTGCCGCCTACCATGGCAGCCAGCGTATCCAGTACCTGTTTCCTGGATACCTCCACCACACCGGCCGGCAGGTCCGTAAATTCAGTTTCAAACAGGTGGTCAATTACAGCATCTATAATACGCATCGGTTATTCTCCTGTTTAAACATTTTCATTTATCAGACTTTAAACTTAATCCCCGTCTGGCTCATCAGTTATGCAAATGTTCTGGCATAAAGAGGATTAAGATTTGATTACCACCTTTAATACGCCGCCTTCACCCGATCCCGCCCTGCTGAAGGCTTCTTCCCAGTCTTCAAGGGGCAGGAACGTCTCAGCCACACCCCTGGTTCCGATCCTGTTCTGATAAATCCAGTCTATTACTGAAGGGAAGCAATAGGGGCTGAGATGGGAACCCAGAAGGTCCAGTTCCTTCTGATCACCGATGACCGACCAGTCAAGCTGGGTCGGTTGGGCGAATACGCTGAATTCAACGAAGCGTCCCAGTTTGCGGATCATATCCATCCCCTGGACAATGCTGGCCGGATGCCCTGTGGCTTCAATGTAAATGTCACAACCATACCCGCCGGTCACTTTTTTGATTTCATCCTTCAGGTTGATTTCCTGAGGATTCCAGATCAGATCTGCGCCGAATTCCCTGGCTTTTTTCAGCCTGTCAGCCTTAACATCCAGCGCTATCAACAGCCTGGGATTCTTCAACCTGGCAATCCCCACCATGCCCAGACCCAGTGTTCCGCAGCCGGAGATCACTACCACGTCTTCCAGCCCGATCTGAGCCCGGTCCACCGCGTGTTTGGAACAGGCATAAGGCTCAATCAGCACTGCCTTTTCCACCGGCAGGTCCTGCGGGATTTTATATGTCCGGGCATTGGCCGGCAGACGCATATACTCAGCCATTCCACCGTTGACATGAGGCCTGAAGCCGTAGATATCATGGACTTCACACATCCAGTATTTGCCGGTTTGACAGAACAGGCATTTGCCGCAGGGAACAATCTGTTCGGAGACCACCCGGTCTCCCACAGAGAATCCTGTTACAGCACCGCCCGTTTCTACGATACGGCCAACAAATTCATGGCCCGGGATAAACGGAGGGATGACAAAGTCTTTCCAAAAACGTTCTGCGCCATGCCTGGCTTTTACATCTCCGGCGCAAACCCCGCAGGCCTCCACTTTTAGTATTATTTCGCCTGCTCCCGCTCTGGGTCGCGGCCAGGCCCTTTCAAGCACGTATCTATCGGGGGCATAAGCTACCAGGGCTTTCATGGTTTCCGGTAATTGCGTCATTTTGTTTTCCTCTTTTCTTTAATCCGCCGTCAGCCGCTCTCATTAGATAAGAGTGCCCCTCTTCCTGTGAGGCCGGTTTGAACCGGCATTTCAATCCTTCCTGATTGATGGTGATTTCACACCGCTCAGGAGGAGTTTATCTGTTTTATAATTAAGAATAAAATATCAGCTTTGATCACCTTGCCTGACCAGGGCCGGTTTAAATTTGGGTAAGGAGATCTCCTCTGTAACATCATCAAAGGTAACTTCCACCGGCATTTCTATTCTGACTTCTTCAGGACGGCAGCCTGTGACATTACTTTCCATGCGGGGCCCTTCAGCTAGCTGGATGATGGCCAGCACATATGGTATGTCATCCTTAAAAGCCGGATGGTAGGCTACCCGGTAGACCGTAAAGCTGTATACTGTGCCTTTACCGCTAAGCTTTACCCACTCACTCTCCAGCGCGTGACATCTGGGGCAGAGTATGCTTACCGGGAAGCGGATATGCCCGCATTCAGTGCACTTCTGCATCCGCAGCTCATGCCTGCGGCAGTATTCCCAGTAGGGTTTATTTTCCTCGTTCACTGGCGGTAAAGGTTTATTGTAAACTGCCATTTCAACCTATCTCCTTAAGATAACAGTGCTGTGGGTTTGCATAACGCCCCCATTATTACTTACCAGGATAATATAAGGCTCCCTGGTCCCGGTTTTTTCCCCCAGTTGTCTGTCTCCGGCCTCTCCCCTCAACTGTACAACCGCTTCTGTCAGGGGAGTGAAGCCCATCTGGTAGGCTTCCGAAAGCAGCCCGCCAGAGGTATTTAAAGGAAAATCCCCTCCTGGGCCCAGGCGGGATGCCCGCAGAAAATCCCTGCCTTCTCCTCTGCCGAAGAAACCATAGTCCATCAACTCAAGTTCAACAGTATAAGTAAAGCAGTCATAGAATTCACAGGCATCAATGTCCTTCAGGCTGATCCCGGCCATCCGTAGAGCATCTTTACCTGACCTTTCAGCCCCGGTATGGCCGGTCAGATGAACGGCCTGAGGCGGATTATTGACCGGGTGGTCCTGCCCCAGCCCCATAATATAAACCGGAGGTTTCTGGCAGTCTTTAGCCCTTTCAGCACTGGTCACGATAAAGGCCCGCCCGCTGTCCGATATCTGGCAGATATCAAACAGCCGGAAAGGTTCCACGTATATCTTTGATTTGTAGTAATCCTCATAGCTCATGGTCCTGTCATGCATCATGGCCCTGGGATTCAGATTGGCCCAGCGGCGTTGAGCTACGGCTATCTCTTTCCAGGTTTCAGGACCTGTGTTAAATTCATACATGGCCCTGCGGGCTGCCATGGCATAACTGGCGGCAGCGCCGAAATACCCCCATTCCGCCCCTCCGTCTAAATTGGTATTGTATTTACTGAATCCTGAGCGGGCATCCTCCCCATAAGTGCATAAAACGTAATTGGCCAGTCCGTACGTGACTGCCCAGGCTGCCACCTGAGCCTGACAACCTGCTGAACCGCCCCAGGCATCCAGGGCAGAGAGAAACCGTGGACGCAGCCCCAGGTGCTGGGCAACCAGAGCAGCCGAAACCGAAGGATCCCCCAGGGTGGGTTGAATCAGCAGACCGTCTACGTCCTGTACCCTGAGCCCGGCATCAGCAATAGCATTTCTGCCTGCCTCCAGGTGAAAGCTTAAAGAGCTGCGGCCGGGCACTATCCCCTGAGGGGTGTAACCGACCCCAGCGATGGCTGTTTTATCTTTAAGGTTATCCATATCAATTCCCCTTGATTACACACTTGCCCTGTTTTCACAAAGAGCAATATGCCTTTAATATATAAAATCCGTCAGGAGATGGAAAGCCTCTGATGAGCTCCAACGGACCGGAAGTTCGATCTTTATTATTATAGCAGTTCCTTAATAAACCGCCTTGCCGTTATACCTGGGTCCTGCTTTTATTCTTGCCGTTACACCTCGGCACGTCTTTCATTCCCTACCGATTTACATAAAAACAATGTCCAGGTGTTCTTTAATCAAGTTGAAATGGTTGTCCAATGTTAATATCCCGGCTTTATTTTTGTTCGCAACAGTGGCAATATAACAATCCGAGAGTCCTGTCTGCCAGCCTGATTTTTTTAATAAGAAGGATAACTCGCCCGCCTTCTCCCAGAGTTTGGGTGATTCCTCAAGGAAAGTAAAAACATGGGTGAAATCTTTTAAAGCCCTGATCTCTTCTGCGGACCTGGCTCCCTGGATAAGTTCAGCTAATACCATTCCAATACAGCATATTTGATCCCTATCAAGCAGTTTTAATACTTTGGAATAACAGGGTTCCTTCTTCCTGAAAAAGTCTATCCAGGCAGAGGTATCTACCAGTACCTTATCCAATCCTTTTATCTCCGTGCCGTAATTCATAAGCTTCGGCAGTGAAATCGACCTTACCGGCCAGATTTTTAATTTTCTCCTTTTTCTTGTATTTTATTTCATTTTTTATCGCATTAATTACCGCTTCGGTTTTTGACCTCGCCTCAAGCACCTCCATCAATTCATTAATCAATTCATTAGGGATTGTTATGGTTATTCTTGACATCAAATTTCTCCATAATATTATTGCATATAATTATTATGCAAATTCATACCATAATGTCAACTCCTCCCCTGGAAAATCATTTAATAAATTGACATTGGGGGAGGTCAACTTTAAAATTAACCGGAAGAAGAAAATCCGGAATGTGCGTAAACTGAAAAGGAAAAATAATGAGGCTGGCCGGGGAGAGAGGATTCGAACCTTCAATATCAATAGCCCTTACGGTGAGATTTAAACCGGGCTGCTTTTGTTCCTATTGGCAAACACAAATAACAACCAGTGGAGGAAAGACTAAATGACCACCATTGCCGATTATAATCAATACGGTGAGGACCTGGAGCGAATCCTCAAGTTGAGTTCATCCCCTGTTGCAGTAAAAATGCTGTTCAGGGAAGCGGATATTCCGCCTGTGGCCTACCGCCCGAAAAAGGGCCATAACGTGCACCTTGCCCAGTGCCAGGCTTTCGCTATGTCACGGCGTGAAAAAGTGATGGTGGCCATGTTGAAAGAAGACCACTGGTGCCCGGGCGCTCTGATGGCTTATGGTCTGGTGGAAAAGCCTTCTCCCTATACCGGCTATCCCTATGAAAGCTTTGATTACGGAAGATACACCGGGATCTTAAGCGCTCCGCTTACCGGCGCCACCTTTGAGCCGGACGTGGTGATTATCTACTCTAACACAGCCCAATTGCGCACTATGCTCTTAACCATTAAACCGGATGAGATAGGCCAGGTAAACGGTCATTTCTTCCAGCCGTCCTGCGCCTATTCTGTAGTGTATCCGGTGCAGACAGGACAGGTCTGGGTGGTGCTGCCTGACCCCGGTGAATACCAGCGCGGGCTCACCGGTGAAGACGAGATGATGTTAGGCGTGCCCCGGGACAAGATCGTAAGACTCCTGACCAATCTCCGGGAAAGCGCCGGCAGGGCCTTCTCCTCTTCCGTTCCTGACAAAAGAATAGTCCCGGATTTTCCCCAGCCGGAAAGGTATAAACAAATGTTCCGGGCCTGGGGCCTGGAAGTGAAGGATTAACGCAAAGAGCCCTGTAGCTATTAGAATTAAAGACTGTAAGCCTCTCTCTGTCTGGTCCGGTTCCCGGCTGCCGGACCGGTCTGGCCTAAATCTGCCGGTTGTCACACTTACCCGGAGCTCCAGACATGTTTATACTCCTTAAGCGTGGCCAATGTTTCGGTAGTAGCGTTCTGGAATTTTAGTTCCAGAAAAGCGCTGAGTAGTTTCCTTGATCTTCCGGTTTCAAAGATTTCCGATGAAGTGGCGCTTATTACAGATTAAGCTCTCATTGTACGAAATCTTTAAATCAAAAAATCTGACTACCGGATTCCCTGAATGGTACCGGTTTTATGCCGGATTAATGCGCAGCACGGGTTTAATGGTAGCACCGCTTTTGGAATCAGCCATGGCCTGGTTGATTTCGTTGAAGTTATAAAATTTCTCCAGGCGGTCAATGGGGAATTCCCCGGCCTGGTAAAAGCTGATTAACTCAGGTAAAAACTTCTGGGGGAATGCACTGCCCATAGTCACTCTCAGGCTTTTCTTCTCTCCGGGGAGCTTTTTCTGTTCCAGCGAACCGGCCGTATTGGCTATGGCGCCGCGGGGATTCAGAACATCCACCGCTATCTGATATATCTTGGAATTGCCTGTGGTTTCCAGTATAAAGTCCACCCCGCTGCCGGTAATTGAAGAAATAACAGAGGCTGTATCTTCCTGACGGCTGTTGATTACGTGAGTTGCCCCCAGCACCTTTGCCAGCTCAAGTCTGGCCGGATGAATGTCCACGCCTATGACCGGCCGGGCGCCTATTATTCTGGCAGCCATGATGGCCGCCATTCCTACCGCTCCGGTCCCGAAAACAGCCATGGAGGCCCCTGGCGGTACTTTCATTAAATTCATTACCGAACCGGATCCTGTCATAAAGCCGCAGCCCAGCGGGGACAGCGTTTCAAGGTCCAGGTCCGGGGAAACCCGGGTGATATTGGTTTCAGCCACCAGGGAATGAGTGGAGAATGAAGATTGGCCGAAGAAATGCCCGTACACGCCGCTGCTCTGCATGGCATTAGTGCCGTCCAGGCGCCTGAAACCGAAATTCAGCTTGAAGAAATGCCGGCACTCCCAGGGACGCCCGCTCCGGCATTCCAGACAATCGCCGCAGTACTGGTAGGAAAGAAGCACATGGTCACCGGGACGCACGCTTTTCACCTTTTTTCCCACCTCCATCACTATCCCGGCGCCTTCATGCCCCAGCACAACCGGCTCAGCAGCCGCATCCCGGGACTCCCCGATGGATATATCGGTATGGCAGATGCCCGAAGCCACGTTTTGCACCAGCACCTCATTATCACGCGGGTCCTCCAGCTCAACAGGCTCAATCTCATAGGGCCCTCCCTTTTTTCGTAAAACAGCCGCTTTTATGGTATGCAATTTGCTTCCCTCCAATTTTTATATTGTAAGGCTATTGTAGCATTCTCTAGGAGCAATAACGAGGTATTATTCGCGCTTCCAGCCCTGCCTCTGGCGCCGCCTTCCCTTTACTTATATACCCTTTGAATCGCCCTGGCGGTTTTCAGGATCTTTTGGCCCAGTTCTACCGGCTCCAGCACTCTGACCCTTTCACCCCAGCCCAGAATCCAGGAGAAAAGCTCCGGTGTGTCCGTCACTTTTAAGGTCATGATCAGCGTGCCGTCTTTCTGCTTCTCAAACGATTGTGAAGGATGCCAGATGGTCTCGCTCAGCAGTCTCTGCACTTGTGGGTGTAATATTTGCAGCCTGACGGTTTTCACCTCACCCTCCACCACTATGCCCCATGAGGAGCCGAAGTAGGTGTTGGCATCAAAATCCGGCGGTATGGTGTAAGGGTCAGCGGTCAGCTCTGCCGATTCTATGCGCTCTATTTTGAACATGCGCAGGGCCTGCTTCAGATGGCAAAAGCCCAGAACATAACTGGCATGACCTGAGGAAGCCGGTTCAATATAATATGGGTCGATCACCCTCTCCGCCGCCTCCCCGGCCTCCAGCGTTCGGTACACAATCTTCAGGCTGCGCTGTGATACCCAGGCTTCGGCGGCTGTGGTCAGAATGCCCAGGTGTTTTTCATCTTTATTGAGTTTCTGCATCCATTGAATGGTCTTCTGTATCTGTTCGGATAATGAGCCGGGCAGTGCGGAACTCAGTTTGGTAAAGGTGGAATCAATGTTGGGATCATAACGATGGGAGTAATACAGCATCAGCCTGGCAGCCAGGTAGATGTTCAGCGCCTCCGGCAGAGTGAAACGGATGGGAGGCAGGAACTGCTTGGAATCCATCTTCCACCGCCGGTTATCGTCATAAACTGAGACAGACAGGTCAAGGCCCAGGGTGATGAAATCCCGGTAAATGGTCCTCTCATTGACCCCAAACCTCTGCGCCAGCTCCCTGGCGGTGTAGCCGTTCGGATTGCCGGCCAGCAGCATCCAGATCTTCATCAGACGTTCCGTTTTTTTTAACCTGTCGTTCATCTCTGCCTCCTTTCCGGAAATATGGCTGAATTATAGGCTTCAACCGGAATACTGTCAAAATAGGTAAACCGTTCTCAGGCTGGATGCGCTCAAATCCGGCTGGTTTTGCGACAGCGCTTTTTGACAATAGGCTGTCGCAAATATCTGATACACTGTGTTCGCCGGAAAAGTGAAGGAGGTGGAGAACCGTCCATTCCGGCTTGCCGCCGGCGCCCTGAACAATGAAAAAGGCCGCTTGCGGCAAGGCCGCCTCCCTGCGTCCCTCTTTCCTTATGCAAGGGGCGGCCTTGCCGGTAAAAACTCTCTTTTCCCTCACAACATTTTGACATAATGCTGTCAAACCCCCCTGCTAGACTTTGCACGTGTCCCGCATCTTTGGCTGGACACCAGGAGGATTACCTCTAAGTGGTTTAAAAACATAATCAGGTTGGATCAATACTGGTTGAATTATGACATCATCTCGTCATTGAGAACTCCTCACCCTCCTGAAGCAATTTGAGATCATAGTCATGCTGCCGGGATTGAATAACATATTGACCATCAAGTCCCATTTCCTGGGGGCCCCCTTGCGGCCGGCGGACTAACGGGTAATGCTCAATGCTGGACTGGGAAACGTAAAATAAACGGAAAGGAGGTTTAAGCTGCCATGAAAAAGATATTTGCTGCACCCGGCATGCTCGTACTGGGGCTTTTATGCCTGACGGCCTGCTCTCAGGTCCAGGCCATGCCCCAGGACCTGGCTACGGCCACACAGAACATAGTAAATGAGGTGAAAGAACAGAACAACTCCATCTTTGAAGAAATACAGCAGAACATCGATATGGTCGACCGGCTGAAATCTGAAATTGAAAACCGCAGGGATACTGGTCAGCAAAAATTCCTGAATAAGGTGATTGACGAACTGGAAAAAGTCACCGCCGGCTATGAAAACCTTTCGGGGCGAAGGGAGGTAATAAGAGCAGGTCTGCTTTCCAGGGTCGCCGCCATTGAAGAACTGCAAACCGGAGTGCTGGCTGAAACAGCCAGGTTGAACCAGCAGCACAGCAAATACACCGCAGCTCTCAGGGCCTTAAACGACCAGGATGCTGAAATTTTAAGGACCAAAAAGGCGGCGCTGACCCAGGCGGTTAAATACGTGGACATGCAGATGCAGTTATGGAATGAGTTTCATAAAACTGAACAGCAAATCAGGAGCGAAACCCTGGTGGTCCAGCAGCGGATTGACGGCTTTCTCAGCCTCATTGAAAGCTCCGCCATACTCTTCCGGGAAGGGCTGAACCTTCTCAAGCTGCAAAGGGACATCAATGACGCCCTGGCGCTCTTTACCCAGGACCTGCCCAGGATGGAACAGCTCTCCCGGGATATGGAGCAGTCCTGGACCCACCTGGATATGCTGGTCAACACCCTGAGTTCCATGAGCATCAATATAAACAGGGAATGATTGGATGGGAATTCAGGTATTGTTAGGCATATAATGCTGGTGTAAAATAAGCATAATTAAAAATTATTTAAGTCAGGAACGGTACTAATTTGCATACGGATAGAACATTTATTACTAATGAGAATGAAAAAAATCTCAAAGAAAGATTCCGTGTATTGATTAAAGGTACCCGGTTTTTCGATGTTCTGGTTGGCTATTTCTATTCCAGCGGTTTTTATGCACTTTACAAATCTCTAGAAACGGCTGAAAAAATAAGAGTCCTCATTGGAATCAGTACCGGCAAGCAAACCTCAGATTTAATTCAAGAAGCCAAAACACCCGAGCAAGGAGTCCTTGAATTCTCCCACGCTGAAACCAAGAGTGAGTATTCCACCAAGGTAGCCACTGAGATGGAGAATTCTGAAGATAAAGCCGATGTGGAACGGGGCGTTAGTAAGTTTATTGAATGGCTCCAAAGCGGTAAGCTAGAAATCAAAGCCTATCCTTCTTCGAATATTCACGCGAAGCTTTACATCATGACCTTTGTCGAAGGCGATAAGGATGTCGGCAGAGTAATCACCGGTTCCAGCAATTTTACGGAGGCTGGACTTGTTGACAATCTGGAATTCAATGTCGAACTGAAGGACCGGAACGACTACGAATTTGCCCTGGTTAAGTTCAACGAGCTCTGGGCAAACGCTGTGGACGTTAAAGACAAATATATTGAGACGATTCAGAACCGGACATGGCTTAACAATAACATCACTCCCTATGAGCTTTATCTGAAATTCTTGTACGAGTATTTCAAAGAGAAAATCAATATTGACAAAGAAGAGATAGAGAAGAAGTACCTCCCGGAAGGCTTTATGGACCTGGCTTACCAGAATGAGGCTGTGAAGGATGCCAAAAATAAGCTCG
>CAYLRY010000033.1:0-34900 GCA_964386535.1 uncultured Dehalococcoidales bacterium
GATCGTCTGCGCACTGAATCCTGAGATCTCTGACGAGTCTGAGCAGAAGTTCCAGCGGATCCCGGCCAGGCGCAAGAAAGTGCTCATCGCAGGGGGCGGAATCGCCGGGATGGAGGCTGCACTGACCTGCGCCAAACGCGGCCACCAGGTTATCCTGTGCGAGAAATCCGGAAGGCTGGGCGGTGTTCTCCGCTGCGAGGACAACGTACCGTTCAAAAAGCATTTGCATGAGTACATCGACCAGCAGACGATGCTCATATCCAGAGAGAAAATTGACGTGCGCTTGAATACCGCGGTGACCAGGAAAGTGGCGCAGGAGATGGAACCGGATGTCATTTTAGCTGCCCTGGGCTCAAAACCCCTTATCCCGGAGATACCCGGCATCAACGGCCCCCACGTTATCCACGCCGAGTCGCTCTACATATCTCCTGAAAAGGGTGGCAAACGGATCGTTATTCTGGGCGGCGGCCTGGTAGGCGCTGAACTGGCTATCTATATGGGCGATCTGGGTCACAATGTTACAATTATGGAAATGTTGCCGGGACTCAATGCCGGTGATAATACACTTCAGGAACAGGCCATCGGCCTTCAGATAGAACGCCTGGGCATAAAACTGGTTTTAGGCACAAAGGCTGTACAGATACATGAAACGGGCGTCCTGGGACAGGATGCTGAGGGGCAGAAATTCTTTGAAGCTGATACCGTGGTCTGCGCTCTGGGCCGTCTCCCGCGGTGGGAGGAGGCGGAAGAGCTTCGCTTCTGTGCGCCGGAATTTCATCAGCTCGGTGACTGCCTAGCAGCCAAAAATGTCTACGAGGCTACCCGCACAGCCCATCATATAGCCCTGGATCTGGGCGAGCACTAAAAGAAGGCAAAAGGCTGCCGGTTGTTTTACCCGCTGAGGTGATTGAGAGAGCCCGTTAATCCGGGCCTCAGCTTCTGCCGCAATAACAATAGTTTTCTAATCCTAAAATCCTGGCTGCGCCTGCTATCGTAATGCCGTAAAAAATGGCCGGTTTGCCCACCAAAAAATCGTTGATGGTATTGTTGACCACCGTACTGCCCGTTGCCACAATCAAATCACACCAGGTCACATGTTCCCTGGTTTTCTGCGGGCTCTGTACCGTAAGCCCGTATTTTTCCGAATTAATGTTGGCATGGTCCATATCAGTAACCTTAATCTCATAATTTTTGGCCAGCGATTCCACCAGCCGCGGCTGAAAACCTACCATGGCAATTTTGGGTTTGCCGTATTTTTCAGCCACATAGTCCACCAGCTTCAGACCGCATTCCCTGGGGTCATTGTCTTTACAGTGAATGCTCTTCTCGATTAAGCCCAGATAGCGCATCACTGCATTGAGGCTGGCAATAAAGATGGCCCTGCGGAAGTTATTGTTAAGCTCCATGTTGGCAATATCCTGAAGCCTGGCAGTATAGTTTCCAAACATATCCGTATAAGCCTGACCGAAAGCATTCCTGAATTCAGCCTGCATCATTCTTTCCCGTCCGGTAATCAGGGGATAGTCCCTGTCTTCCGGATTACCGATGGCTTCCTCCGGTGTTAACGGCCTGGCTTTAATAATGACTTCATCAGATTCCAGACCGTTCTCTTTCATGTACTTTAAAAGTTGTTCTTTTAGTATTTTATAAACCTGCATTCACTGTCTCCTTCCAGATTTTCCTTCCCGGCTTTGCGGTTCATAATTAAATATCCTGCGCCTATTTTAAAAAAACGCTGACGGCAGGCCGGCCTTTATCAGTTGGATTTTTATTATTTGTGAATTTTCCAGGTTAAGTCCTGTTATTTTCAAATACGCGGATCCTTCTCATTCTTAAAATAATGTGAACCTCCTGGTTTATCTTCAGATTCATTTCCTCGAATAAATGCCCCGGTACTTCCGATACCAGTTTAAGGTCACCCACTCTCAGATGAATTCTTACAGTTTCATTACGATGATTGATGCCCGTTACGGCGGCCATAAAACTATTCACTCCTGGCCCGCGGGGCTTGCTCTCAGAGACATAGATATGCCGGGGCAGGATGGCTATCTTGTGTACTGTGTTTCCGTCATGGGGCACATTGATTTTCAGACCTCCACAGCCGACCTCCATGACCCCCTGTCCGGTGCTCCGGCAGTAATCGCAATCCAGGATATTGGGCGCTCCGATGAAATCAGAAACCTTTTCATTACAGGGAGAAAACAACAGCTTCTCCGGTTCATCTATCTGCTGAACTGTGCCGTCCAGGATCACCGCCATCCTGTCAGCCATACTAACCGCCTCCATCAAATCATGGGTGACATAGACAGCGGTAATACCCAGGCGGCGCTGTATCTGTTTCAGTTCACCTCTTAAATAGTTGGCTGTTTGCGCATCCAGGCTGGACATGGGTTCATCCAGCAGTAATACTTCAGGTGAGGATGCCAGAGCTCTGGCCAGGGCCACCCTTTGTTTTTCTCCGCCGCTGAGATGTCCGGGATAGCGCGCAGCCAGATGACTGATACTCATCATTTTTAGCAGCTCGACTACCCTTTCTTCCATCTTTGGCTGCGGCCACTTTTTCACCTTCAGGCTGTAGGCAATATTAGCTGTAACATCCAGGTGAGGGAACAGAACCAGATTTTGAAAGAGGTAGCCGATGCCTCTCCTGCTGGCCGGTATGTGGTCTACAGGTGCCCCGTTAATAATCACTTGTCCCCTGTACTCAACCAGCCCGGCAATCACATTGAGCAAGGTGCTTTTCCCGGAGCCGTTGGGTCCCAGGAGTACCAGGAATTCCTTGTCCCTGATCTCCAGGTCAACATTGCGGCAGGCAAAGTTGCTAATATTTTTAACTACTATGGACGGCATGTTGCCTCCATCTGGCAGTCATTTTTATTTCCAGGTATTCAAAAAACTTCTCAAAGATCAGACACATCACAGCCAGAACTATCAGGCAGACAATGATAATATCAATACGGATCAGGCTCTCTGCTTTCATTAATAAGGCCCCTATTCCGGTAGGGATAGCCACCATCTCGGCGGCAATGATCACCCGCCAGGCCATGCCGGCTTCCAATCTTAAACCTGTAAAGATGTTGGGCAGGGCCAGCGGCATAACCACGGTAAAAAGTATTTTCATATCCGGAGCACCCAGGCTCCTGGCTGCCCTGATGTAGTCCGGTTCAACATTGCGGATGCCGGTCACCGTGTTGTAAAGTACCGGGAAGAAAGAGCAGATGAAGATTAAAGTGATGGGCAGCATCTCATTAATCCCGATCCATAACATCAGCAGCGGGATCCAGCCAAGAGTAGGAATGGGATAAAAGAGACTGATCAGCGGGTGCAGGGCTGTGCCGGCGATCCTGTTCCATCCCATGAGGGTACCGATGGTAATCCCCGCGATAGACCCGGCTGTGAACCCGATCAGCACTCTGATCAGGCTGCTGAGGAAATTCTCTCCCAGCACTCCGCTGATACTCAGGTGGTAGAATTCCGCTATGACCTCGGAAAACGGAGGCAGAAAATGACCTGGAAGTACCCCCAATCTGGCTACCAGTTCCCAGAGTGCCAGAAAGATGACTACCGGCACCAGCCCCCACCCTGGTTTAAGCCGCCTGAGAAAAGCCATCATTTAAGAAACCTTAAGTCCAGGATTTTTTCGGCCGGGAAACCGGCCTTAATATAGCCCAGAGATGCCATGTAATCTATGGTTTCCTGTACCATAGCCGGATCAATTCCAACGGCATATTCCAGTCTTTCCATGGAACGCAGCATGATTTCAGAGGTAATCTGTAACTGTTTGGCTGTTTCCGCCACTTCTACCGGGAAAACCTGGTCTCCAGTAGACTGGATCTGTCTGGCCATGATTTCAGCAGCTTCACCAGGGTTATTATGAGCCCAGACGGTAGCCTTCCGGGATATTTCTACCAGCTTTTTTACTGTTTCAGGGTTCTCGTTCAGCAATTCCTCTTTGACAATAAGCACGCTTCCCTGCATATCCGGCCAGATGTCTCTGGCGGTCAGCAGCATCTGAAAACCGCAGTCCTCCGCCATGGTCGCCCATTGCTCCGGCATCAGAGCAGCGTCCAGTTTCCCCGCCTGTATGGCCAGTAGCTGTTTGGGAGGGTTCATCTGCTGTATATTCTTGGCCACTGTGGCCCTATCCATTCCATATTTATCGACCATTTTTTGCAGTGCCACATCAGCCGCAGAGCCGGTTTGCACGCACCCGATGCGAATGCCCGGTTTGGCCAGGTCCTGCACATTTTTGATCTTATCCGGATTTACCGCCAGGCCATAACCGTATTTATGTGTACCGGCCACCACCTTCAGCGGCACGCCGGCATTGGCATAGGCGCTGATAGCCGGCACCAGGCAAATATAAGCCGTCTGGATATCCCCGCGGGCTAAAGCTGCTGCCAGGGCTGTGCCGGTGACATAGCTCTCATAAGCTGCCAGGTTCAGGCCAGCCTCCGCAAAATAGCCTTTATCCCGGGCAATATACGCACAGGCAGCATGGTCGGTAAATTCAACAGCCATACCGATGGGCTTTTCTGTCTTCTGCTCCTGAGAACAACTGCTGGTTATGGGGATAACTATCACCAGCAATAATACCAGGACTAAAAGTTTTTTCATGATAAATTTCCTCTCATTTTACGCTCTTGCTATAGTTATAAGCCTGAATATTTGGCAAACTTACACAGGGGTGCATCAATCACCTGGATCTAACTAAGATGAAGCTAACCGAAAGAGAGAACTCCGGAAAGAGTCTCCTTAAAATAAAAAAATAGCGCCTTTTTTTTCAATAAGGGCGCTATTTCATAGAAAATATCATGTTCTCTCCTTTTCCACCCGGGAAACATGGCCGTTTCCAGCCATGCCGTTGAGACTTTCATCTACCGGCTGTCCACCATCGATCTCTCATTAGGTAAGACAGCTTTGGAGTTGATTATATGGTAACATAACCCGTTAATATGTGTCAAAAGAACAAGTGTTGATTTTCCAGTTTCCATACTACATAATTAGCCTGTCATTTTATGTATCAACAGGGAGGCAAGCATGATTGTCTCGCATGTATCGCTTAAGAACTGGCGCAATTTCAGAACAGCAGATATTGAACTGGGCAACCGGGCTTTTCTGGTTAGCACCAACGCCTCAGGAAAATCCAATTTTTTAGATGTTTTTAGATTTTTACGGGATATTACTTCATGTTTTGAATCCGTCAGGTATTTGCATATTGTTACCCAGGCTGTTATAAACCCTGAGGGTTTTGTGGGAACATTGAAAAATACCGGGACCCTGTTCGAGCTTCTCATAACTCGCCAGGTCCCGGTAGAGCCATAAAAGCCCCGGGGAAATTCGACCCCGTAATGGAAACTGCTGAAAAGTGAAACCAGTAATACAGAACAGCACATTACACATAATTTATTAATTAGTCAGGAGGTTTACATGAGTGCTTTCGATAACTGGCCGTTGCCTTATACCAAACCGGAAGATGTGGGAGTATCCTCTTCCCGCCTGGCTCGAATCCGTCCTGCGATGCAAAAATACATTGATCAGGGCAAAATTCCCAATGTCGTAACTCTGATAGCAAGAGAGGGAAAAATCATCCACCTTGAGGCTCAGGGCTATCTTGACCTGGAAAGCCGTAAAACTGCGGCTGAGGATTCTATTTTCCGGCTTTATTCTAACAGCAAGCCGATTACCGGGGTGGCGATAATGATTCTTTATGAAGAAGGGCTCCTGGAACTGGATGACCCTGTCTCCAGGTATATTCCGGCTTTCAAAAATCCGCTCGTCATAGCTCCCCCTGATTCGTCAGCAGAGCCGGCAGGGCCTGGTTTTCAAGTCCCATTAGTCCCGGCAAAGCGAGAAATCACTATTCGTGATTGCCTGCGTAATACTACCGGTCTGGCAACCCCCGCCCGCACGCCAGCTTCACTGGTACCTCAATATGCCGGGGAGATTGCTGAGTCCGGTTGGAATTTGCTGGAGAGCCTGGATGCTCCCCCACGTATAAGTTATCTGGAAAGGGTGGAGGCTCATGCCCGAATCCCCTTGAATTTTGAGCCGGGCACTGATTTTGTATATCATGTTGGCTATCCGGTGATAGGCGTCATTATTGAAAAAATTACTAACCGTCCGCTGGATGAATTCTACAGGGAGCGTATTTTCGAGCCATTGGGCATGAAGGACACCTCATTTTATCTGGATACAGCTAGAGCAGGACGGTTTTCAAATTGCTACCGTCCCAGTAAAAAAAGCGGTAAATGGGAAATGGCAATATATGATAAAGGGGAAACCAGTGAAAAGGTTAAAGGGCCAAAAGTCTGCTTTGGCCCAGGCGGTGATATGGGAGGAGTGCTTTCTACCATAGGAGATTATGCCCGTTTTGCCCAGATGCTGTTGAATAAGGGCGAGCTTGAGGGGGTGCGGATTCTTGGCCGGAAATCTGTTGAGCTGATGACCTCGAATCACACCGGTGGCATCCCTATCCCGATGAACGGTTCAGGCTTTGGCTTTGGGCTGGGTGTAGGTGTTTATCTGGGAGGCAGCCCCCGTCCCGTGATGCGCTCCGCTGGCACATTTGGGTGGGGTGGTGCTGCCGGAACCAGCTTCTTTGTGGACCCCAGGGAGAAATTGATAGCTATTTGTTTTACCCAGATGTTCAATCACAGAATGATGCCTGGGAATAACTATCAGGAAGATTTCGAAAAGCTGGTCTACCAGGCCTTGTTGTAGGCGTTTCGTAATATATAACCGTAATTAATCAAGCCGGTTTTTCGCCATCAAACTGGGCTAAACGGTCCTGCGCTTATTACCAAAAAGGCGCAGTAAGCATCTTGTCTGTTTGAGAATATCTGATGGTGGATTCTGGCCCCGGCGGCTCCATTGATATCTATGTCCAGCGCCATTTACCTGATTCCACAAAAATGCCCAACTGGCTGCCGGCTCCAGCCGGCGGCAGCTTCCGGTTGACGTTCCGTCTATATTGGCCTCAGGAGCCGGTGATAAATAAGTCCCGGATACCTCCGGCGATATAAAAGGTAAAATAGGGGATATCCATTCGCTACGGGATAAACACTGTGAAACGTTCCGGTACGCCATTCCGGGCCTGTCTTATAACCGCGGCGAAACAGGAATTGCTTTATTTGCCGCGTCGGAATCGCTTTATATTTTCTCCGTTGTAACGTTATCTGGTTATATAACCTCCGTCAATTACCAGTTCAGACCCGGTAATGAACTTAGATTCGTTTGAGGCCAGAAATAAAACGCCATAGGCCACATCCTGCGGCTCGCCAAAATGCCCCAGCGGAATGTTCCTGAGAAATTCACGGTTGAATTCTTCCTGTCCCTGCGGCGATTTTTTCCCAACCTCATCCAGCATCGGCGTCCATATCCAGCCGGGATGTATGGAGTTGACCCGTATATTATCTTTGGCGTAGCAGAGGGCGTCAGACTTGGTCATCAGTCTCACTGCCCCCTTGGCGGCATGATATAAGAACGGCGGCGGATTATCGATGCCGCCCACAATTCCATAAACCGATGAAATGTTGACGATGCTGCCTCCATGCGTTTTCATTAAAGGGATGACGTGCTTGGTGCACAGAAAGACGCCTTTGGCATCCACTCCCAGTACCTGTTCCCATTCGGCGATAGTTATTTCGTGGGTGGGTTTCAGAGGACCACTGATCCCTGCGTTGTTAACCAGGATATCTATCCTGCCGAATTGATGGCCAACTTCTTCACAAACCCGGCTCACTTCTCCCTCGTCAGCCACGTTCATATGATAATAACGCGCCCAGCCGCCGCTGCTGACAATCTCATTTGCCGTCTCTGCGCCTTTTAAATCCTGTATGTCCGTGACAATTACACGGGCACCTTCCCGGGCAAGGAGAAGGCAGGTTTCCTTTCCCAACCCGGCTGCGCCTCCGGTCACCATAGCTATTTTATCCTGGACTCTTCCCATACTATCCCCCTTAAAGCATTATTTCATTTTAATCCTTCATTCTGTCTGGCCGCCAGCCCCCCAGGTAAGAAAACGGCCGCTGGCTGCAAAGCCGCCCCCTTATGTCCCTGTTGTCCTATGCAAGGAGCGGCATTTGGGGTAAAAACTCCTTTTTCGAAGTAATTTTATTATACCAAACCAGATAGCTGAAAAAGAGGTCCCGGATACTTCCGGGCTGGGGTTTGGGGGCGTCCCCCAATCTTAACACTCCCCCCAGAATTGGGGGATTCAGGGGGTTGAAAGGATATTTCCAGCATTCTCCAAACCAGCGAAATTACTCAGGCCCGGTTTAAAATATTTACTGGTCAAATTCAGCACAAAAACGCTTTCATTTTATATGACAGGGTTATAAAATATACTTAATTAAAGATGGAAAATATTTTAATAAATTAAATCCGGGGGTAATAAATTGTCCACCTTGAAGTATACTGACCGCATTATCAGTGACAGAGGTTTCGAATCAACCCATGTGCTGAAGGTTGATCAAAACCGCCTTAAAGACTTTTTTGCGGTGGACTGTACATGGTTCTGGCGCAGCAACCCTGACCAGATAGTTGATGGCACCCGCATCAGCGAGAATAACCAGGTTATGGCGCTGGTTGGCGCTGACACTGATAATCCTTTCAGTCTGGCTGGAGAGATGACGGTTTGGGTAGATGGGAAAAAGAACCTTCTCAATAAGAGCAGCCTGATCTTCGTTCCTGCCGGAGTTCCTTTCGGCCCGCTCCAGATTAATCAGATGGAGCATCCCATCTGTTACGCCGTGATTGGTATGAGCCCTGATCCCGGGGCAAAGAGAGACCCCTCTCTACCCCGTTATACCATCATCTCTGAGACCAAAGAGAAAGCCGTAAAACCTCCGGCTTCTGTTAAAAGGACCAGCAAAGTGACCAATATTCTCCACATGGAGGATGATATGGTCAAAGGCTCATTTTATGTAAATATAAACTGGCAAATCGAAGGTTACGGACAGGCTCCGGCGGAGGTCCATGAGCATGATTGGCCGGAACTCATCTCCATGATTGGATGTGATCCGGAGCATCCTTTCGACCTGGGCGGCACTTACAGCATCGATCTGGCAGGTGAGACTTATTATATCAGTAAAAGCTCTCTGGTTTGTATTCCTGCCCACACATTACATTGTCCCTGGAAATTCCTTGAGATTCACAGGCCTACTTTGACCATTACCGCCAGTCCCTCTGGTTTGTATTACAGCTCCGAACAGAAACAATGGTAAAACCATTGGGCCTCAAAAATCCGCAGCATCCAGCCCAAAGCAGGTTGGGTAGTATAAGAGTGCATTATCATCGCGGAGGAAAATATGAAAGTCATCGCTATTTCAGGCAGCCCCAGGAAAAACGGCAACACCGAGATTCTGGCAGCTCATACTCTAAAAGCCATCGAGGAGGAAGGGATAGAGACGGAGCTGGTTTCCCTGGCCGGCAAGAATATCAGTCCCTGTTCCGCCTGTATGGCTTGCGTTAAGGAGGATTTTTGTACCATTGAAGATGATTTACAGCCCATTTATAGAAAAATGAAAGCGGCCCAGGGCATTATTCTGGCCTCGCCGGTCTATTACGGATCAGCTACCGCTTTAATCAAAGCCCTGATGGAACGCGCCGGCTTTATGGCCCGGCACAGCCGCAATGCTTTCAGCGGCAAGGTGGGAGGCCCCCTGGTAGTTGCCCGCCGGGCTGGACAGAATTTTACCATCGCTGAGCTGGACTTCTGGTTCCATATCACCGGTATGATCGTACCAGGCTCCACCTACTGGAATATGGCCTTCGGCATGGGCAAGGGTGAGGTCTCCAAAGATGAAGAAGGGCTGAAGACGGCCTGGAACTTCGGTAAAAACATGGCCCAGGTGCTCAAGAAGGTGCACGGCTATGTGGTTTGAATCACGGATCTGTAAAAAATGATAAGGATACTCCCATAAAAGCAGAGGCTCCCCTGTCCACCTCATCAAAATTAAAAGAGGTCATGCTACTTTTTCTAAGGCTTGGCATGACCGCCTGGGGAGGTCCGGCGGTTTCAGTAGCTATGATGCATGATGAAGTGGTACGCCGGCGTAAGTGGATGGATGATCAGCGCTTTCTGGATATCCTGGGAGCTACCAACCTTATCCCGGGCCCTAACGCCACTGAAGTTGCCACCCATCTGGGGCTCAGCCGGGCAGGCTGGAAGGGTTTCTTCTCCGCCGGTCTGCTTTTTCTGATTCCCGGTTCGATAATGGCTCTGGTCCTTGCCTGGATATATGTTAATTACGGCGGACTGCCTCAAGTTTCGGCAGTGCTTTATGGCATTAAACCTGCGGTCATCGCCATTATTATCCAGGCGCTGGTCACCCTCGGGAAAAAAGCCTGTAAAGACTGGCTTCTGCTGGTGGTAGGTGTAGCGGCTCTCGCCTTGTATCTGGTTGGGGTGGAGGAGATGATACTCCTTTTTGCCGGCGCTGCTGTTATCCTGCTATGGCGAGGCGGTAAGAGTATATTCAGACACCGCGGGCTTGCCCTTTTGTGCCTGCCTGCCTGGTTAAATTTATCCTTTCTACGGCTCAGTCCTTTCTTGAATAACGCGGCTGCAACTTTCAGCAATACCACACTTTTTTTGTCTTCTCTAAAAATCGGAGCAGTAATGTTCGGCACTGGCTATGTGCTGATTGCCTTCGCCCACTCTGAATTTGTCAGCAGTCTGGGCTGGATTAATAATAGCCAGCTTATTGATGCCATTACTGTGGGACAAGCTCTGCCGGGGCCTCTCAGTAAAAGTGTTACTTTCATCGGTTATATATTAGGCGGTATCCCCTCGGCCATTATTGCCACAATCGGATTTTTCCTGCCGTCCTTTATCCTGGTGGCCCTGCTGTCAAAAATCGTGATCTTGGCCAGAAAAAGCTGGTGGGCCTCCGCTTTTATTGATGGGGTTAATGTCTCCGCTCTGGGACTGATGGCAGGCGCCACCGTAACCATTGCCCGCACCGCTGTAGTGGACATATTTTCTATCCTGCTTACCCTGGCCTCGCTCTTTTTGGTCTTTAAATACAAAGTGAGCTCACACTGGATCATCCTGGGCGGCGGAATCCTGGGACTTGCTTACAAATTCGTTTTCGGTTAAAAATGCAGGGTTAGATCAAGGACTGTACCTCTCTCGGAAACAGTTGAAATAAATGTTGCAATTAATTGTAATAAATGTTATAGTAACGGTCTATGGACTGGATAGTTTTTAACTATTCTTTGCCGTCTAAACAGAGTTCCAATACACGGGTAATGCTGTGGAGACGGTTGCGACGTTGGGGAGCTATCGCCCTGGCGGGCGGGGCTTATATTCTACCGTTCCAGGAAGAATGCATGGAGGCGTTTCAATGGCTGGCCCAGGAAATTCGAGCTACTAACGGTGAAGCATTGATTATGAGAGTAGAACATTTCGAGGGAATTAGTGATCAAAAAATAATTGATCTTTTCTGTGCTGCCCGTGCTGAAGATTATGCCGAACTCTCTAAACAAATAAAGGAAATGAATAAAGCTTTGGCCGCCAGAAATGATTTTGATATGATCGAGATAAACAGCGGCCTGGCCAGGCTGCGGCGGCGGTATTCCGATATTGCCAGGGTGGATTATTTTAATACTCCGGAGGGAAGAACCGTGTTAGCTGAGCTGGAAAATTTAGAGGCCAGAATTACACCTGTGCCAGCCCCGGCTATTTCAATACCTAAAAAGGAAATAGAGCTATATCGTGACAGAGTTTGGGTTACCAGGCCTCATCCTTTTGTGGACCGGCTGTCTTCCATCTGGCTCATTCGCCGTTTTATTGATCCAAAAGCCGTTATACGCTATTCTGAAAACCCTCAACCTCATGAAGTGCCTTTTGATATGAATTCTGCCGAATTCGGGCATCAGGGCAACTTATGTACCTTTGAGACTATGAAAATAGCCTTTGGCCTGCAGCATCCAGGACTGCGCCCCATTGGTGAGATTGTGCACGAGATTGATTTACATGACGGCCGTTTTGCCTGGCCTGAGACTGCGGGGATCGAAACCATACTCAGAGGCTGGATGCTACTGGGTTTAGCAGATGAAATGATAGAACCTTTGGGCATGAACCTTTTTGAAGGTCTGTTTCTGATATTTTCGAAATACAATCCAGGTTAGATCTAACATTCAATGTAAGATGATCTTAAGAATAAATCACCTCGTTAGAATAAATCCAGGGTTAATTCAAAGATGAAAACAATCTTCAGGTTGATCGTTTTTGTGCGCAGGCGCTGGGCGCTACTGCTGCTGGGCTTTATCTGCATCACCGTCAGCACAGTGGGTGGACTGGTGATACCCCGGGTGCTGGGCAACGGCATTGACACGGTGATCAATTCGGGCAGCCGCAGCACACTGGTTATCCTGGCTTTGATCATCATCGGCACCACTATCCTGCGCAGCGCCGGCCGCTATGGAGATACTTATATCACTCAACTGGTCTCCCAGCAGGCGTCTTATGACATCCGCAACCAGCTTTATCACCATCTGCACGAGCTGAGCTTTAATTATTATGACCAGACCCAGACCGGCCAGATTATGTCCAGAGCCACAGCGGATATCGAAGCTGCGCGCATGTTTCTGAGCGCAGGCCTTCTGAATCTGATCCAGATCATCCTGGTGGTCTGCGGCGTGGGATACCTGCTGTTCTCACTGGATTGGAGACTGGCCCTGATTACCCTGGCTTTTATGCCGTTGATCCTGTGGCAGACCCTCTATGTCACCAACCGCCTCCAACCGGTCTGGCTTAAGGTGCAGCAGTTAATGGGCTCCCTGAGCACCACTCTTCAGGAAAGTCTGACCGGCATCAAAGTGGTCAAAGCCTTCTCGCTGGAAGATAAAGAAAACAGAATATTCTCAACTGATGCAAAGAAGCTTTACGACCAGCAGATTGCGGCCGCCCGTTTGCAGGCCGTTTATACCCCGGTGATGACCTTTTTAACCGGCGCGCCCACCATCCTGGTCCTGTGGTATGGCGGCATGCAGATAATGAATGGGAATCTGACCATCGGCGGCGTTACCCAGTTTATTCTCTATCTGGGCATGCTGGCCGGTTTTGTATCACGCCTCGGCACCCTGTCCAGTATGATCTCCCGCACCATCTCAGCCGGGAAACGCATTTTTGAAATTTTGGATGCTGAGCCGCTGGTCAAAGAAAAGCCGAACGCTATCCGGCTGGAAAAGGTCAAAGGCGCTGTAGCCTTCCACAATGTCACCTTCGGCTATGACGAAAGAAAGCCGGTATTGAAAAACATCAGCTTTGAGGTGCAGCCTGGGCAAACGGTAGCCCTGTTGGGCGGCTCAGGCAGCGGCAAGACTACCCTGGTCAACCTGATTTCCCGTTTTTATGATGTTAATCAGGGCAGCATCACCATTGATGGCGTGGATATACGGGAGGTTACCCTTGCCTCCCTGCGCAGTAATGTGGGCATCGCACAGCAGGATACCTTCCTGTATTCAGCCACCATCCGGGACAACATCGCCTACGGCCTGCCGCATGCCGGTATGGAACAGATTGAGGCGGCGGCCAGGGCAGCCCAGGTCCATGACTTTATTCAAAGCCTGCCTAAAGGCTACAATACCTGGGTGGGCGAAAGAGGAGTTACCCTCTCCGGAGGCGAAAAACAGCGTGTGACCATCGCCCGCTCTTTACTGGTAAATCCCCGCATCCTGATACTGGACGACTCCACCTCATCAGTGGATGCGGAGACCGAACACCTGATACTGAAAGCCCTGGAAAAATTGATTGAAGGCCGGACCACCTTCGTCATCACTCACCGGCTGTCCATCATCAAAAACGCTGATTTGATATTGATGCTGGAGGACGGCAGGATTTCTGAGCAGGGCAAACATGATGAATTGATGGAGATGCGGGGACTGTATTACAGGACATATATGGGCCAGGAAGTGAACTTTAATAGAGGAGAAAATCATGTTTAGCGGCGGCGGTCCGGGACCGCAGATTCGCAGCGGCGCCGGTGAAGGCGAAGAAGCGCTGGGCAAGCTTTACGACCGGGGGATGATGGAACGCCTGGGAGAATTTCTATCTCCGGTTAAATGGCATCTGGTAATAGGCGCTGTGGGAGTCGTGATACGCACAGCCGTTAACCTGGCCACGCCTTACCTGGTTGGTATTGCCACCAACCAGATAGTGGCAGGTAATATGAACGGCCTCACCATTGCCATCCTGGTCTACCTGGCGGTTTTGCTCTTAATGCTGGGGGCCCAGTACCTGGAAACCCTGCACCTTTCCCAGGCCGGACAGGGCATCCTCTTCAGAATGCGCACCCGCATGTTCAGCCACCTGCATACCCTGTCCCTGAGCTTCTTCGACCGTAATAAAGTGGGCAAGCTCATGTCCCGCGTGCAGAATGATGTGGACCAGTTACAAACCCTTTTCACGCAGGACTTTATCTCGCTTTCAGTCAACCTGGTGACCGTGATAGGCATAGCAGCTATCATGCTGGTTCTGAACTGGCAACTGGCCCTGATTGCTCTGAGCACACTGCCGGTGCTGGTGGCTGTAATGGTGGTCTGGCAGGCTTATGCCCGCCGGGCTTTCACGCAGGCCCGCAAAGCCATAGCTGTAGTCAATGACAACCTTCAGGAAAGCATCTCTGGCGTGAGGGTGACCAAAAGCCTCTCCCGGGAAGCCGCCAGCGTAAAGCAATTTGATGCGGTGAACAAAGCCAACCTGGATGCCAATAAGAGAGCCGCCAAATTGCAGGGGGCCATTATGCCGGTGACTCAGATGCTGACCGATACCTCTTATGTCCTGGTCCTGGTCTTCGGCGGTTTTCATGTCCTGGACGGTCTCATGGAAGTGGGCTTTCTGCTGGCCTTCCTGCTTTATATCCAGCGTCTGGCCACCCCGGTGCAGCAGATCGCCACCATTTATACGGAAATCCAACGGGCCATGGCCTCCGGCGCGCGTATCTTTGAACTGGTGGACGTGGAGCCTGAAATAAAGGATGCGCCCGGGGCAGTGGAACTGCCTGCGCTGAAAGGCGAAATCGAGTTCCGGAATGTAAGCTTTGCCTATCAGCCGGGGAACGAGGTGCTGCATGACCTTAATTTTGTGATCAGACCAGGGCAAACCATTGCCATTGCCGGCAAAACCGGGGCCGGCAAGAGCAGTATTGCCGGTCTCATCAACCGTTTTTATGAAACAAGCCGGGGTGAAATACTGATAGACGGTCATAATGTCAACTCAGTAACCCAGAAATCTCTGCGGCGGCAAATAGCCCTGGTGCCTCAGGAACCCTACCTTTTTTCAGGTAGTATAGAAGATAATATCCGGGACGGCCGTCCGGAGGCCGGACATGAAGAAATCATCCAGGCGGCTAAAGCCGCCGGGGTGCATGATTTTATCTCCCGTCTGGAGAAAGGCTATGAGACCAGGGTGGGAGAAAGAGGCGGCAGCCTGAGCGCCGGGCAGCGCCAGCTAGTGTGTTTCGCCCGGGCCATCCTGGCCAGACCGGCTATCCTGATACTGGATGAAGCTACCTCCAGTGTAGATACCAATACTGAGAAAATCATGCAGGAATCCCTCCGCCGGATAGCTAAGGACCGTACCTGTGTGATTATCGCCCACCGGCTTTCCACCATCACACAGGCTGATGGCATCCTGGTGCTGGACCAGGGCCGGTTGGTGGAAAGCGGCACCCATCAGGAACTGATGCAACACCGCGGTCAATATTACCAGATGTTCGAAACTATGAGCAAACCCGCAGAACCTTCTGGATAAAGGTTCATGCGAAGATACCCGGAAGATAAAAGATCCGGGGGCGGATTGCCCCCAGATCTTATAAACACAAAATCAACCGGTTTAAACCTTTAATCAGCGAAAACAGCCCCTGTATTGGCAGAAGTAACTTTCTCAATGTAGGTTTTTAAATACCCGGTCTTAATTCTGGGCTCGAATTTTTCAATCTTGTTCAGCCGCTGTTGGATCTCCACATCACTGAGCTGAACGTTTATCTTATAACTGGGAATATCAATATCGATTATATCTCCATCTTTCAGCGCTGCAATGGGGCCCCGGGCAGCCGCCTCAGGAGAGATGTGCCCGATGGCTGCGCCGCGGGTGGCTCCGGAGAAGCGGCCGTCGGTTATCAGAGCCACTTTACTGTCCAATCCCATGCCGCTGATCATGGATGTGGGGCCCAGCATTTCCCTCATGCCGGGACCGCCTTTGGGCCCTTCATACCGCACAACCACGCAGTCCCCCGGTTTTATTTCGCCTCCCATGATAGCCTTTGAAGCCAGCTCTTCACTATCAAAAACACGCGCCCTGACCTTGTTTACTTTCATTTCAGGAGCCACCGCGCTCCGTTTCACAATACCGCCGTCCGGCGCCAGGTTCCCGAAGAGTATGCAAAGCCCTCCCACATTTGAATAGGGGTTGCTGCTGGAACGAATTACACTGCTGTCCCGCACTTTGGCTTTTGCAATGATTTCAGACACCTCCATGCCGCTTACGGTAGGCGCATTTTGAATTAATATGGGGGCCAGTTCCTTCATAACTGCGGATATACCGCCGGCCCGGTCCAGGTCTTCAATATGATGAGGTCCAGCCGGACTTAAACTACAGAGCTGGGGAGTGCGGTCACTGATCAAATTGATCTTTTCCAGGCCGAATTTAATACCGGCTGCATGCGCTATGGCCATCAGGTGTAATACGGAATTAGTACTACCTCCCAGGGCCATATCTACAGTAAGGGCATTGGTGATGGATTCCTCAGTTATAATATGGCGCGGGAGTACGCCGTCAGCCAGAAGCTGCATAACGCGCTTTCCTGCTTCTTTAGCCAGGCGGTACCTGCGTGCATCAACGGCTGGTATAGTGCCGTGACCGGGCAAACCCAAACCCATCACTTCAGTCGCGCAGTTCATAGTATTGGCAGTAAACATGCCGGCGCATGAGCCGCAACCTGGACAGGCCGCTTCTTCCAACTGGCCCATTTCGGCTTCTGTCATCCGGCCCGCGGAAACCTTCCCTACTGCTTCAAACATTGAGTTTACATCCAGGTGGCTGGTCTGGCCTTCTTCACAGAAGTTGCCTGAAAGCATCGGCCCGCCGCTGATGAAAATGGAAGGGATATTTATACGAGCAGCAGCCATCAGCATCCCGGGGATTATTTTATCGCAATTGGTGACGAAGACCAGCGCATCGAACTGGTGCGCCTGAACTACCACCTCCACAGAGTCCGCAATTAACTCGCGGCTGGGCAGGCTGTATTTCATACCGCTGTGTCCCATGGCAATGCCGTCACAGATGGCAATGGTGTTGACCTCAAAAGGTACGCCGCCAGCGCTGTAAATTCCGGCTTTCACAGCATTCGCTATTTCTCTTAAGTGCATATGACCGGGCACTATTTCACTATAGCTGTTAACCACCCCGATAAATGGTTTTTGCAATTCTGAACGGGTTACTCCCAGGGCATGCAACAATGACCTGTGAGCTGCGCGTTCTACACCTTTTTTTACTGCATCGCTGCGATACATCACTTTCCTTGCTCCTTTCAGAATATTATTACCTGAAAATAGTAAATAATATCAATTATGATTTAATATATATTCTATATAAATTTTATAATAAGCTGAACTTTATTGTATTTAAAACTGGAATCACCCTGACATTGCCTTTTAGTATAACATGAATTTGACTGATTTACTTAATTCCGGTAATAATCACTGTTTGATTTCTTTAGAGTATATAACCGCAATGACAATTTCTGCCAAAACAAAGATTAAGACCAAATAGCCCGGATTTCAGTATCCACAAGTTCTCCAGGCGCCATTTTTAGAATATTAGTTCTAAACTTGACAGGCTGTCAATTTGATTCCGGTTTTTGTAGAGAAGACATGTGCAGGAACAGTTTGAAATTTTTCCCCGGTTTTTGCGTCAATATGGGATTCTGGTTATTAATTACATGAAAGGCAGCTTTAAAAACTTATGCCCCTTTCCTGCTTTGAAGAAAGGGGCATAAGTTTTCTGGATAAATGTAACAGCTAATCTATTTTTACTTTAGTCCATCCCACCATATCCGCCGGGGGGCGCCGGCATGGTTACTTTTTCCTTCTCCGGGATATCGGTTACCAGAGAATCGGTAATCAGGACCATAGAGGCAATCGATGCGGCATTTTGAAGGGTGGATCTGACTACCTTAGTTGGATCAATAATACCTTTCCGTACCATATCGCCATAATCATCAGCCACCGCATCATATCCCCATCCCCTGGGGCTTCTCTTGATAGTATCTACTACCACGGATCCATCACGCCCGGCGTTCTCAGCTATAATACGGATGGGTTCCTCAATCGCCTTTCTCACAATATCAACCCCTGTAGCTTCATCACCTTCCAATTTGAGTTTATCAAGGGCTACCGCGGCCGTCAGTAAACCCACTCCACCACCCGGCAGAATGCCTTCCTCAACCGCAGCTTTGGTGGCAGAAAGGGCGTCCTCAACGCGAAGTTTTTTCTCTTTAAGTTCGGTTTCTGTAGCGGCACCGACTTTCAGCACGGCTACGCCGCCGGTCAACTTGGCCTGTCGCTCCTGTAATTTTTCACGGTCATAATCAGAAGTGGTTTCAGCTATCTGAGCTTTGATCTGCTTGATGCGAGCCTGGATTTCAGACTCCTTGCCTTTACCTTCTATAATAGTAGTGTTATCTTTATCAGCTTTAACCCGGCGAGCTCTGCCCAGGTCCTGAACCTCGACTGAATCCAGTTTTCGCCCCAGCTCTTCGGAAATAACTTTACCTCCAGTAAGTATGGCGATATCTGCCAGCATTTCCTTGCGCCGGTCGCCAAACCCGGGGGCTTTGACTGCCAAAATGTTCAAAGTGCCGCGCAGTTTATTGACTACCAGTGTGGCCAGGGCTTCTCCATCAACATCTTCGGCAATGATTACCAGGTTCTTGGATACTTTCAATATTTTTTCCAATGCGGGGAGGATATCTGCCACAGCCGAAATCTTTTTATCCGTAATTAAGATATACGGATCTTCGATCTCACTTTCCATCTTCTCTGCATTGGTGACAAAATAAGCACTGATATAGCCCCGGTCAAACTGCATCCCCTCTACATATTCGGTTTCAAATTTGGTGCCTTTTGACTCTTCTACCGTAATAACTCCATCTTTACCAACCTTTTCCATTACATCAGCAATAAAGTCTCCAATCTCCTTATCTTTGGCGGTAATGGTACCTACCTGGGCGATTTGTTCTTTCCCCTTGACTTCAGTCGAATTCTTCTTTAATTCTTCAATAATCGCCCTGGTGGCCTTTTCAATTCCTCTTTTAAGAGCTAGATTATCAGCCCCGGCGGCAATATTCTTAAAACTTCCATTTATTATTGCCTGAGCCAGAATTGTAGAGGTGGTGGTGCCATCTCCAACAGCATCATTTGTCTTCGTGGCTGCCTCTTTCACCAGTTGAGCTCCCATATTCTCAAACGGTTCTTTTAACTCAATCTCTTTAGCAATAGTTACGCCATCATCAACAATTTGGGGAGCGCCCCACTTCTTTTCCAGGGCGACTGCATGACCTTTGGGGCCAAGGGTAACTTTGACCGTATCAGCTAAAGTGTCAATGCCTCTCTTCAGAGAATGCCTGACTTCTTCCCCAAATATAATCTGCTTTGCCATGATATGCTTCCTCCTTTGCAGTGCACGGTTGATTAATTCTTTATAATAGCCAGAATATCACTTTCGTGCAGAATGACCATTTCCTCATCATCTATTTTAATTTCGGAGCCTCCGTATTTGGTATATATCACCTTATCGCCAACCCTGACCTCCAGCGGAATAGTCTTCCCTTCCTCATTTACTTTACCTGGTCCGGTAGCTATAATTTCGCCTTCTTGAGGTTTCTCTTTAGCAGTATCCGGAAGGTAAATCCCACCTTTGGTCTTCTCTACTTTTTGCACAGGTTTGACCAAAACGCGGTCAGACAGCGGATTAACTTTTGGATTCATAACTTTTTTGCCTCTTTTCTGACGTACTCTTCATGCTGTTTTTTTTACTTAAATCCTTGAAAAAGATTTATCTTTTCAGGCCAGTTTTATAGCAAATGAATATATATTTATATAATTTAATTTATTTTATTTAATAAAATATATTAATTATTATAAATAATTATATTTTAAATTATTAAAGTTTCTCAATTACTAATTTGATTTTATCTCCTTTTTTTAAATCATTTGCCGGTTTAAATTCGGCTTTACTGGTAACTTCAGCGCCCCAATTAAGCCTGAAAACAGCCTTAACTTCTTCTGCCTTTTTGACATCTCCAGTGATTTCAGTTTGTATTTCTCCAATCCTGATAGCCATCTTATGCTCTCCTCTCTTCAATATCTTTTATCTGTCAGCGGTTTCAATTTCCGGCAAACTGACCCTGTTAAATTTTTTCTATGGTTATCTTTATCCGGTCATTAACCGCCAGATCCTCAGCGGGTTTAAAAGCTATCTCCTTTGATTTGTCTATCAAGTTGACTCTTAATATGGCCCAAAGTTCCTCGCTTTTTTTAACATTAGAAGTCACAGTTGCCTCAATTTCACCCAGTTTGGTTGCCATTTAAATCCTCCTTTTATTATCTTTACGCCTGATGTCAGGCTTTGATGTTATTATAAAAGGTCAAATATAATAAGAATGTAAGAGAAATATAAGAATTGTATAAGTTAGTGGTTTTTTCCTTTCAGAAACTGCTCCACCCACTGGCGGAGTGTTAAGTATTTTCCGGTATTGATATCATAAGCCTGCTCCAAACGCTTTTTCTCAGAACCTTGTTCATATTCTTTCAAACCTGTTTCCAGCAATTTCTCCAGAACCGCTTTATTAAATCCCCATTCTCTGGCCAAATTACGCAGGGCAAAAGCATTCCTGTATTCAAAGGCCATCTGCTTCAACGCCATTTCCTGTAATTCAAGGACTTTTTCCGGATCAAGCTTTAAGGCCTGTGCGAGTTTGATTGCGGAAAGATATCTTTTCTTAGTTATCATCTCCTGGAAAATTGCTTCCAGGTGAGCTTTCTCCTGTGCCGGATTTTCCAGTCTCCCTCCAGTCATTAAAGCTAACCCTGCAATTTTTTCCGTAACCTATCCAGGTGATCCTTGAATTTCAGGTTATAAGCGTTTTCGTGTTTGGTGATAAAATCCTTCCATTCTGGAGTGGCTTTGGTACTGGCTTCCACCGAACCTTCAATATCAATTGCCGCTCCACGGGCAGCGGCTTGCTGAGCCAGTTGCTTTGATGCTTGCTTGACCTGCTGCTCCACCCTGGCCTTGAGCGTTTTATAACGTTTTTCCATTTCTTCCCGGTACTCCCGGCGCAAGTTTTCAATGGATTTCAGTTCCTGTTCCAAATGGAGGTAGTCAGCGCCGTCTTTAAGGGTCTCTGCCGCCAGCACAGCTTTACGGCGGCTATCAAAATCAACATCACTAACGGATAAATTCAGAGTATCCAGCAATTTTAACTGCGCCTCCAGAACAAGAGAGGTCCGGCCTTCCTCCTTGTGTTTTTTCAGCTCTTTCCACAGATCTTCCGGGCTGAGCTTCTTGGTAAAGTACTCCGCCAGCAGCGCGTTAAGCTGGCCGGTGTATTTTAATTTGTCTTTCTCTTCTTCAGTTAGCTCTCCAATTCTGGCCAGTTTTTCTCTGGCTAAAGGAGATAGTTCCATTACCTCACCTCCTGAAATATGTCATTCCAGCCACAACCCACACCTTATTAACTGTATCTTATCTTCATTTTTAATGTGCATTATCCATATTTTTATTACAACCGGCGCAGGCGGTTACTGGTGGGAAGAAACGGTCTATCCGGACCATCTCTCTGAGGGGTTTGACCTCGCCGCAGAACTTGCATTTAAAGGTTATTTCCCGTTCTTCTTTAACCTCCGGCTGATTTGTTTTTTGGTCTGTCATTGTCATCAGCGAAACCTCAACTTAAAGATTCCAGCACATGAATGAATTTATTTACTGTCCCTGGAGCCAGCTACCGATTTTTCGGCTGCTTTTTCTTCTTCTCTATCAGCTTTTTTCCGATAGTCGGTTACATAAAAGCCGGATCCTTTGAAAATAATGGGAACCTGAGTGAAACGGCGTTGAGCCTCATTTCCGCATCGCGGGCAGATGCCGCTTCCGTCTTCACCGAACCTCCTTCTTAATTCAAACCGCAGATCACATTTTTCACATTCATATTCGTATATGGGCATGCATTCCTCCACAGGTATAATCTATATTTGAGCCGTTTTAACTTAAAGCCCTTTCAATTGCTTGCATCTTATCTGAATAAACCAGTGAACTCGTTCTGTATTACCGTTGAATCTGGAAGAGCTTCCTGCGAGCAGGATATTGTTTTAATGTGCGGGAAAACCCTGCTTCAAGCTATAGAAGCTACCAGTACCATCTGCAAGAATCTGAGATTTCGCAGGAAGCTCTTATTCTAAAATTCCAGGAAATATTTATCTAATATTATTTAGAGGAGGCTTCTATCATGGGCCTGGCCCTGATCTTTATCTGCTTCCGTTTAGCCTCTTCTGCCTTGGGCATTTTCAGGGTTAAGACCCCGTTTTCAAAGGTGGCTTCAGCCTTTTCGCTTTTGACTGCCACCGGAATGGTAACCGTCCGGCAAAAAGAGCCGTGGCGGAGTTCCCTGTAGAAATAATCTTCCTCTTTGGCCTCGTTTTCTTCTTTATGTTCTCCCTTGAGAGTCAGGGTATCCCCGCTGATGGAGATATCTACTTCCTCCGGCTTCAATCCGGGCAGGGAAGCCTTAACCACCACATCATTGGCGGTCTGGTACATATCCAGGGCGGCTGTTCCCCGACCTTCCACATCAAAGACCCAACTGGAGGGGCGGACAAAGCTTTCTTCCAGGAGCCTGTCCATGGCATTTTTTAAAGTTACCATCTCTTTAAAGGGTTCCCAACGCTGCATGGTCATATTTCATACCTCCTTCATTTTTTTACCCCCGGGCAGCACTTAATCACGGCCCGTACTTCTTTCCAAGATTTTTAATCCAATATTAAACTATGAAATAAATAATTTATTATTATTTATTATACTGCTATATTAGACTTTTTCTCTGCTGATTTATAATTATTCTCCATTTTAGTAACCGGCTGGACGCTATAACCACACTGGAAACATTCTTCATGCCAGCCATCATAACGGCTGAGATAGCGGTAAATTGTACCTCCGCATTGAGGACAGCTTTTGACCAATTCCATATCCATAAAAACCCACCTCCATAATTCCAGAACTGATAGAAACATTTTTCAGGCGGATCGGGGCTTTTCGGAAAAAGTTCGCCGCCCTGATTAGCAGTCTTCCCATCGATTTGCTAATTCTATTTTTAATCAGATTATATTAGAATAATGTAAGAGCAATAACAGAATTGCATAAGAAATTCCTGATGCTTTTTGGTAACGGAGTTCATATGCCAAAAACACCAAGAAAAAGCTCTGAAAGATCAAATCTGGAAGCCGCTCTCAATATCATCCTTAAGAAAGCGCTCCAGGCTCTGGGAGGCACGGCCGGCATTATCGCCTCCTGGAATGAAGCCAGGCACCGTTTTGAGGTCAGCGCTTCCTGCGGACTGGACACATCCACCCTGAACCGCCTCAGTCCGCTACTGACCGAGGCCGCCCCGGATTTGGCCGGTAGCCGCGAGAGTTACGACCTGCTATCAAGGCTCTTACCAGACCTGGGTTTGCCATTATCAATTGAACGGATCCCGCAAAATCCCATCCTGGCCCTGCCTCTCAAAATCGGTGAGGTTTCTCTGGGCTTGATTTACATCCTGCGCCCGTTGAAAGCGGCTGCCTTTTCTAACCTGGACCAGCCGGTCCTGGCCGCCTTTGCGGAGGAAGCGGCAATTGCATTACAAAATGCCCGGTTAGCCCACCTGCTGGCTGAGGAAAAACAGCGGACAGAATTTATCCTGGAGAACAGCCCGGATGGGATTTTCAGTCTGGACTCCTCAGGTCATATAGTGGGTTTTAACGCGGCCATGGAAAAATTGACCGGTTATTCCCGTGAAGAAGTAATGGGTCAAAAGTGCCTTAAGATCCTGGATTTTCGTAACTGGGAAGGAAAGAACTGGTGTGGACATTTTTGTCCGCTTTTCTCCAGTGAACCGGAGGCTGTCCAGGTACTGGAAAGACAGGGAAAAATGCGGACCAAAAGCGGCCGGGATATTGAGGTCTCAGTGAAATATTCGCTGATACGAAATCAGGAAGGGGAACCCCTGAACGCTGTGGCTACTGTCCGCGATATTTCCGAAGTCCGGCAATTGGAAAATCTCCGGGAAACCTTTCTATCCATGCTGGGACATGAATTGCAAACCCCACTGACGATCATAAAGAGCTATTCCAGCGCCCTTAGTGAAGGCCAGTGGAAGCCGGATGTCCTTGAGAAAGGATTAAAGGTTATAGAAGATGAAAGCGATAATCTGAGCCGCATAGTGAACCGCCTGCTGCTGGCCTCCAGAATTTCCAATGGAGCCTCTCCTCTGCATAAAGAACCGGTAGATCTGGCCAGTCTGGCGGCAAAAATTGTACGCCGCGGACAGGCTCTGACAAGAAAACACCACCTGAACATCCAAATGGAAGGCCTGACGGCTGTAACGGCTGATCCACAGTTGCTTGAAGAAGTACTGGCTAACCTGGTAGACAATGCCATTAAATATTCGCCGGATGGCGGTGAAATCACTATTTCAGCCAGGCAGGATAAACAAACGGTAAAAGTGACAGTCAGTGATCAGGGCCTGGGTATTCCGGCAGAGGAACAGAGGCGTATCTTTGGGCGTTTTTACAGGGTGGAACGGAAAAGTTGTCCTGGCCAATCCATTAAAGGACTGGGGCTGGGACTGTTTATTTGTAAAACCATTATTGAAGCCCACGGCGGGACCATAGAAGTCTCCAGCCAGGTTGGAAAGGGCTCCCACTTTTCTTTTACACTTCCGCTGGCACCGGACTAGAGGATATCAGAGAGGAGATGAAAAAACATGGTTAATAAGTCCATTCTCGTGGTTGATGATGAGCCCCGCATGGTTCAATCCATACAGTTACACCTGGAAATTGAAGGTTTTCAGGTTATCAGCGCTTCAAATGGATTTCAGGCCGTGGAAAAAGTAGTCCGGGATACTCCGGATCTGGTAATACTGGATGTAATGATGCCGGAAATGGACGGCCTGGCTACTCTTAAGAAAATCCGCGAAGTATCCCAGGTCCCGGTAATATTTTTAAGTGTCAAAGGGGAGGAGTTTGACCGGGTGCGCGGGTTGGACCTGGGCGCTGATGATTATATGACTAAACCTTTCAGTCCCCGCGAATTGATTTCCCGCATTAAAGCAGTGCTGAGAAGGACCGAATCCAAAGGACTCCTGGAGCACTCTGAAGTAATTGTGGATGATGGCTTACGCATCAATTTCGATCAACGTAAGGTCATAGTCCGGGGCAAGGAAGTGATATTAAGACCTACCGAATACCGTTTACTTTATCAATTGATAACCAACCCGGGTAAGCTTCTAACACACGAAACCCTGTTATCCCGGGTCTGGGGACCAGAATACCGGGATGATGATCAATATGTCCGCCTGTATATCGGTTACCTCAGGCAAAAAATCGAAGTTGACTCCAGGAATCCTCAATATATTCTCAATGAGCGAGGGTTGGGTTACCGGTTTAAGGAGTTTCAACCCGCGGATAAAACCCCGGCCTGAAAAGTAAAAAGAAGGCTTAATCCCCTGATTTACTCAATATATTGTCTACCTTGTCCATACCAGCCCCCGGCCAGGGTTTCCAGGTTAAAAAGGGGGTAAAAATATCCAGCAGAACAGTAGATATTTTGTGCTTCCCCCAGCCTGCCGCCGGTCAATCCTTTATGATGTTTCCTGTCTAACTCTCTGCTCCGAACAACTGCTGTCTTTTTTGAGAGAAGTAATGCTGAGAGATAAAGTTCAAAGGCTTTTTGGCCACACTGAAATTTTCCTGCAAAAGCTGAAAAATCCCGGAAAGTTCCAGCATTTTAGCTGACTCATGTCCGGCTGCCAGCTTATAATATTTGCGGCCTTCCTCTTCATATTCCTGCATTCCTTTCCGCCCGGTCTTTATCCTGGGCCGCTTTTCCCGGGAAACTGGATAGCGGTAATCAAACTGGGCGAACTCCGGAAAAATGCCCAGGATAAACAGGCAAACATCGGCAATCCTTTTATAAAAGCTGAAACGGTATTCTTCACCGGCTGATTCGCACAGCCGGCTCAAGACATCAATATCCATATCGCTGAAACGGATTCTTCTCCAGATGCCCTTTCTGATCCGGACGGGAATGGTATAGCTTTCGGTCCTGGTAAATGAGGCCAGCATATCTGCCAGATATTCCATTATCCCCTCTCTACCGAGAAATGTGACCACCTCCTGGCTATCAAATACCGGGATCCGCTCGTCTCCTACTTTCTCTAAGGTGTGACTGGTTTTCTGAAGCTCTTTAAACGTCTTCCTTAGAAGGATCTCAAAATACAAAGCCGGTGAGATCTTAAGAAAAATTTCTTCATCCATCATTATGCGGTGAAAAACCCTTTCATCACCCAACAGAGCCTTTCGGAAAGCCGCATCTTCCCTGATTAGTTGCTTGAGTTTCTCTTTATCGCTAAATCCAGGGGCAGCCTCCCGGATCACAAAGTCCAGGTCATTATCTGACAGCCTCAATTGCTTCCTGCTATTAACCATTTTCTCAATATTCTCCTTTCGCCTTTATAAATGCTCTCAGGCGGCAGCTTGCGCAATCTATTACAAGGATTTCCTGATTTTATCCGATTTTGCCTAATAAGCCTGGCGGATAAAGCCTGGCTCCACCAGGAGTGCTTTTCCTATACTCAGTTTACTCCGCTTTCTATTAGAAAAATATTAGACGGTTAACGGCCAGGGCGGCCTCAGATTTCACGGTTGATCTGATTGGTGACTCCGGGCATGTCATTCATAACCCGCTGGATAAAATCATACCCTTTTTACAGCCAAAGTACTGATGCCTTATGCCAAACAGTTCCCACCAGATGACTTTTGCCTTGCGCCGTCTCATTTGAAAAATTCTTATGCATCACCTGGCGCATAGCCGCCGTTGTGTCTGGACTACAATGGCCTGTGGATTGTCCAGTGAATTATCGGGAGCTAAACCGAACAACTTATCAATCATTGGTTTTGTCATACCTGAGAGGAGCATTCTCCCCCCTTTGACGCCACAAGCAATTACCATTACAATCAAGTGTATTTGATTATTAATAAGGTCAGGTGAATTATGATTGAAATCTTACGAAACAAAAATCAGACCACCCGTTTTCAAATTCTGGTTGAAATTGCCAATTCCGGCGCTATCCAGCAGCGAGCCATTGCAGAAAAACTCGGTATAACGCCACAGGCGGTTTCCGATTATGTTTCACAACTTATTCAAGAAGGGTTTCTTCAATCAGAGGGGCGGTTCAGTTACAGAGTAACCAACGAAGGGGTCAACTGGATAATCAAGATGTTAAGAGAACTGAGTTACTACACCGGCTACGTCAGGGCGGCTATCACCAGTATTACCGTTAGCGCTGCCATTGCAGAAAATGACCTGAAAAAAGATCAGAAAGTTGGACTGGTTATGAAAAATGGGCTGCTCATGGCCACCACCGATGCAGCCTGCCGGGCTACAGGCGTCACGATTTCCAGTGCAAAAGCGGGAGAAGACATCGGGATTACCAATATAGAAGGTATAGTGCCGATGATAATAGGTAAGGTTACCGTATTGAAAATTCCAGGAATACAGCAAGGAGGCTCAAAAAAAGTCAATTATGCTGAATTAAAGAAACATCTGGGAAAGAGTCTTTTCACTGTATCTATAGGCCTGGAATCCTTTGCTGCTTTACGGAAATTTATGGATGGTTTTTGCCGGTTTGGAGGCGCTGAAGCGGCTATAGAAGCTGCTCACAGCGGGTTATCACCCGTTGCGGTATGCTCCGATGATATGATTTCGACTCTAATCACACGTCTCCAGGAATCGAACATCAACTATGATATAATCGACGTATCAAAAGTTACTTAAATATTATAAATTTCTGAACCGTTATTTTTTGACCTGGGCGATACCTCCATCGCCCAGGTTTTTTTGGGGACTTAGCTCAGCACTGCCCCAGGTTGACATCCCTTGAATAGCCTTGTTATAATCAAGCTAACTTGTATTAAATCAAGTACAATAGATTATCAACGATGGAGGAAAAAGCTCATGACCAGGATAATCCGGTTCCTATGTTGCCTTTTGGTAGCCTTTGCAGGTCTGGTAAACGCTTCGCCGGCACTGGCAAATGCCCAGCCGGACCTGCAGCCATCTCAAATTGCAGTCACCACTCTGTATGCAGGAGCCACTAACACCGTCAGCGTGACCATTGCCAATAATGGCAACGCAGCCGCTGACAGCTTTGCGGTGAAGCTGGAGGCTTCTCTTTCCGGAGGAAATTACACTGAAATAGCCACTAAAACCGGCAACTCAATCCCGGCCCACAACGATGCCTATTACTGGCCGCTCTCAGTAAATTTCACCTGGAATCCAGCTACCAATGGCAATTATTTACTGAGGGTAACGGTTGACTCCCTTGATACCGTCGCTGAACCAGATGAGATGAACAATATTCTATCGCAGCCGGTGACGGTTATTGTACTGTCTCCCGTAACAGTTAAGGTCAGGATAGAAGGCAAGACAACGACTATCTGGAGCGGCCAGGTGACCTTCAGCACTTCTATGATAACTGACAAGCAGGGATCCGTTTTCACCGTTGATCATCCTACCGCGCTGGGAGCGTTAAACCAGGCAGCCCAGGCCGGCGGATTCAGCTTTATCGTATCCAGCGCCTACGGTCCGCTCGGCTTTGTCGAATCAGTGGCCGGAGATGGTAACCAGGGTTTAAATGGCTGGCTCTACCGGGTTAACTGGCAAAGCCCCAGCGTTGCCGCAGTAGATTTTACCCTCGCAGATAATGAAGAGGTTTTATGGTATTTCGGCGGGTGGAGCGCTATGCCTTTAAAATTGTCAGTGGATAAGACAAGCCTGCCGTGGACAGATACCCTGACTATCACGGTGCAGGCATTTGATGGAGTCAACTGGAAAGAAGTTCAGGGGGCGGCTGTCCAGGCTGCTTCACATATTTTTACCACTGATGCTAATGGAAAGGTGTTAAACGTTTCATTACCTCCAGGCGGATATACCATTTCTGCCACCTGCGGGACTTATGAGACCTATATAAGGTCAAATACAGCCGGTGTCCTGGTTTATGCCTCCTTAAATCTGCAACCGGGCTGGAATTTTGTTTCTATTCCAAAGCGGTTAGCCCCTGGAAGTTCGACCATGCAGGCGCTTTTCGGTAGTGTCAATACAGCCGGGCACTCTATTTTTACCTATCATCCTTCCAGCGGCTGGGTGGCAATGGAAGCCGCTGCAACCGTTTCACCCCTGGACGGCATCTGGATCTTTTCAGCAACCGCTGCCGAGTTACATCCAGTCTTTGACCCTGATCCCCGGCAAGTTCCACCCACAAAGCAACTGGCTGCAGGATGGAATGCCATCGGTTTCACTGATTTCACCTCCGCTGCGGCCAATGCCACTTTAACTTCTGCCGGCAGCGGATGGACTACCCTGATGGGTTTTGACGCCAGTCTGCAAACCTACGAAGTATCCATCATCAAGGATGCTCCCGCGGCCGACCCGCATAGTGAGAGCCGGCAGATGCTGCCCTGGAAAGGTTACTGGTTATATATGACCGGCCCCGGACAACTGGCGGCAATAAGCTCCTGAGGCATGGAGGAAAAATACAATTGAATAAATATCTAAAATATCCAGGCCTGATCCTGCTATTGGTTTTAACCTGTTTGTTTGCTCTTGTCCCGTCTGCCGTTATTGCCAACGATATTACTCAACCGGAGGAATTCTACGGGAGTGTTACCCTTAATGGAATGGCAGCACCCGCAGGAACCTTGATAGTTGCCAAAATTGGCGAAGTTGAACGTGGCCGGTTGACGACCACAGAAGCCGGTCAATATGGTGGTTCGGGAACATTCGCCGCCAGGCTGGTCGTCTCCGGTCAACAGGCTGAAATCGGACAAACCATCAATTTTTTTATTAATAATAATAAAGCCAGCCAGACTGCGGTTTTCACACCGGGCCAGTCCGTACAACTGGCTCTTTCTGCCGAGTTGTATCCGTTAAGTGCAGGCGATGTTCAAATAATCCGGGCGCTGGCTTTTCTTAAGCAGTCCCAGCAGCCAGATGGCAGCATTGGGGGTTTTGTTGCCTCCTCATGGGCAGTAATGGCTATCTCGGCAGCCGGTCAGGACCCTCATACCTGGTCTACCGGCAGCAACTCAATTATTACATATTTAAGGGATAATGCCGCTGCCAATCTGGACGGCAACAAAGCTACAGACTGGGAGAGGTCCATACTGGCCATTGTGTCAGCAGGAGAAAACCCGCGTTCATTTGGCGGCATTGACTATGTCAGTAAACTATTAAGCTTTTTTGATGGTAGCCAGATGGGAGACGCTTCCCTGTTGAATGATGATTTTTGGGGTATCCTGGCCCTAAAATCGGTAGGAGAAGGTCAACAGGCCGTGCCAGCTATGGCAACTTTCATTAAAAATAAGCAGAACAGCGATGGCGGGTGGAGCTGGACTGATGGTGGAAACAGTGATGCGGACAACACCGCGGCCGCAGTATCTGCACTGGTCGCCGCCGGAGAGCCACCTGGCTCTCAGACGATTATAAACGCCATAAATTATCTCAAGTCCCAGCAGCAAAATAATGGCGGTTTTGTGTCACAGGGAACGACTAACTCAGCGGTTGACGCCTGGGTAATCAGGGCTATCAAGGACCTGGGGCTGAGCCCAACAGCGGACCAGTGGCAGAATACAGGTAATAACGCCATAGGACATCTTTTAAGCTTGCAGGATACTGATGGGGCCTTCAAATGGACGGCGGCGCAAAAAACCAGCCCCGAGTGGATGACAGCCTATGCCATTCCTGCGCTGCTGGGAGCACCGTGGCCTGAAGACACCTGGCCGCCGGTTATCTCTAATTTAGCACCGGCCCAGAGATCAGTCATTAATACCACCAGCACAGTAATCTCTGCGAGTTATTCAGACACAATTTCGGGCATCAATCCGGGTACAGCCAGACTGTATCTGGATAATGTTGACATCACCGGAAGCTCTGGAGTAACTCCTGCGGCGATAACTTTCAACGCCGTGAACTTGAATTCAGGAACTCACTCGGCCAGGGTTAGTGTAAGCGATAAAGCCGGCAATCCGGCCAGCCAAACGTGGAGCTTTCAGGTTATCATCCCTGATGGTGGCGGTGGCGGTGGTGGGGGGGGAGGAGGAGCCATGCCAGTTTCAACCCCAGCTCCGTTACCACCCGGTACTACCAGCGTTTACCAGGCGGTCCGTAGCGATGGCACTTTCACCCAGACAATTAATGCCCTATCTCAGGATGGCAAATGTTCTTTATCTATTAACACGGGAACCAGGGGGCTAACCGCTACAGGACAGGCCATAAACCAGATCTACATATTACCGGTAACAAATCCTCCAGCTCTACCAGCGCAATTAAGCATCATCGGCCTGCCCTACGGCATCGGTCCTGATGGTACAACCTTTGTTCCGGCGATAATGCTGACTTGCAGTTACGATGATGTCCAGTTACCGGCAGGCGTTGATGAAAACAAGCTAACCATCGCCAGGTGGGATGCTATCACAGGTAAATGGATAGAACTAGACAGTACGGTTGATGCAGCGGCAAATAAAATCAACGCCGGTATAAGCCATTTTTCAATCTTTGCAATCCTGGCGCATACCCGTCCCGCAGATTTCACTTTTACCAACCTGTCTGTATCGCCTGCTGAGGTCTACGTAAAAGAACCCGTGAGCGTTACCCTTCAGGTAACTAACGAAGGCGATCTTTCAGGATCCTGTGAAATAACGTTAAACGTAAATGGAACTGTGGAACTTAAAAAGATGGTTAATCTGACTGGCGGCGAAAGTCAGAAGGTGGCTTTCAATATCGTCCGCGATACGCCCGGAACGTACTCGTTGACGGTTGGCAATCTACAGGGGACCTTTAACGTCAGGAGGCCTCCACTTCCAGCCTCCTTCAGTATTAGCTCGCTGACCGTCAATCAAACCGAAGCCAGTATTGGAGAGAGCCTGGTGTTTCAGGTAACAGTGACTAACTCCGGTGATCTCAGCGGAACTTACAGGGCAGTGCTTAAAATAGACAATATGGCGGCGGCAACCAGCGAAGTAAATCTAGCAGGCGGTGAGACTCAGATCATCGTTTTCAATGTTTCCGAAGACAGGCCGGGCGCACACGTCGCCAGTGTGGACAATCTGTCAATTCCTTTTCTGCTTAAAGAGTTAATATCCCCAACGCCGCCAGCATCTTCAACATCACCGGTATCTTCAACATCACCGGTATCTTCTCCGCCAGTTACTACACCGCCTCCTTCTGCTCCACTAACCAACTGGATTTTGATCGGCTGCATTATTGGAGGTGTAATAGCAGCAGGGATACTTATCTTCCTGATTATCTCAAGAAGGCGTAAATAAGACTTGAAGGTACGGCAAATACCGCTGGCTGCAGTCTTCATCCTGGCTGGTATTCTTGTATTATGTTCTTGTTCCCCTACCAGCCGGGATGCGGCCCAGGTCAATCATATCTCAGTCAGAATAATGGCGACCCGTGACTGCGGACGGGAGTTGTTATTCGATACTACATTTCCGGTGGATGCGGGAATTACGGCTATGGATGCCTTAAAAAAAGCGGCACAGGTAGAGACCAAATACGGCGGTGGATTTGTCAATTCTATTAACGGTTTAAGTTCAGAATATGGCAGCGCCAATTCTAAGAAAAAGGACTGGTTTTTCTATATCAACGGCATTCTCAGCAATGTTGGGGCAGGGGACTACAAGCTCAGGCAAGGTGATATAGAACACTGGGATTTTCGAGACTGGAGCTATCAACAGTTTGTACCAGCCATTATCGGAAGTTATCCGCAGCCTTTTCTGAGCGGGTTCACTTCCGAAGCAATACCGACAGTTGTAGCCTGCGAATCCATGTTCCAAAAAGAGGCTGAGTCTCTACAGGATAACCTGAAGCAGGCAGGCGTTACTCAAATCTCCGCGGTTAGTTCGGAGGCACTGTCCAGGGAGTCCCGAGAGCAAAACAATTTGATTATTATAGCTGGTCTTCAAAATAGCCTTATTTCCGAGCTAAACAGCCTGCACAAAAAGTTAGGTTTCTTCGCGTACTCGGAAAATGGAAAAGTGGTTGTGCTGGATGTTGCCGGTAATTTATCCAAAGAGTACGGCCGGAATTGCGGCTTGATTCAAGCTACACAAAACCCCTGGAACCCTGACGGTATTGGCGCTGGGGAAAGTGCAGTCTGGATGATAACCGGTACCGATCCAGGAGGCGTAAGAAGTGCGGTTAGTGCTCTGATAAACAACCGGAATGATCTGGATCAAGCTTTTGCCGTTATAATAAATGAAGGCGCCATCATAAAGATCCCATGATGAAAACGCTTCAATATGAGGAAAAAGACACCCCCGTCCACAGTCTGAATCCTGCTGTTAAGCTGGCATGGGCAACTGTATTAATAGTCCTCTGTCTTATCTTCGATAACCCGCTATACACCCTGGCGTTCATTTTTCCTTTGGTGGCGTTAATAAAGCTGGCAGGAACCTGGCGCCAGTCGATCTCTACGCTAAAGCTGAGCCTCTGGCTCGGGCTCAGTATTATTATCATAAACGCACTGATGAGTCATCATGGTATTCACGTTGTGGCCGCAGTACCTTTTAACCTTCCCGTATTGGGCCGTCCCGTTATTACCCTGGAAGCTATTGCCTTTGGAGCAGAGATGGCCTTAAAGCTAATCGTGATTATGGCCGTTTTTACCTTGATTAATTTGACTGTTCATCCTGATGACATCCTGTCACTTTCTCTCAAACTAAAAATTCCTTATAAATCGGTACTGGTGGTATCACTTTCTACCCGGTTTATTCCCTGTCTGATTGAAGATGTTGAGCGTATCAACCAGGCATATCAGACCAGGGGAGTGAAGCTGGATACAGGCAACTGGTTTGTAAGGCTCAGGAACCGGGCGCGCATCATCCTGCCTCTTTTAACGAACTCGCTTGACCGCGCAGTGCAGATTGCTGAGGCCATGGAAGCCAGAGCCTTTGGCTCGGGACGGAAGCGCGTATTTTTCCATGAGACTAAACTATCCAGTCTGGATTTGATAACGCTGGCAGCAGCTATTATGCCGCTGGTTACAGGTATTATCCTGCGTGCAGGCGGGTACGGGACTTTCCAGTTTTTCCCTTCATTTGAGAATCTCTGCTCCGGTATCTCCGGATTGGTTTTCCCCGGAATAGTCAGCCTTTTTCTATTTCTTATCATACCCTTCGCCCTTTTAAAAAGGAGGGTTGAATATAATTAAGTTCCGGAGATTTAGTTTCACTTATAACGGTGCGGAGAAACCCGCACTGCAAGATATAGACCTTACCATTGAAGACGGTGAGTTCATTCTAATTACAGGGCCGTCCGGCAGCGGAAAGTCCACACTGGCGCGCTGCTTCAACGGGCTGGTGCCGCACTTTCACGGCGGGACCATTAGCGGCTGGGCTGAGGTTCAGGGGATGAACCTCCTGGAGTGTCCACCCAGAGAAATGGCAGCCAGGGTGGGAATGGTTTTCCAGGATCCCGAGAACCAGCTCCTGACCACTGATGTTGAGAGGGAAATCGCTTTCGGATTAGAGAATTTGAGCTTCCCCTTGAATCTTATAGCCCGCAGGATAGAGG
>CAYLRY010000034.1:0-33124 GCA_964386535.1 uncultured Dehalococcoidales bacterium
CCAGTACTCAGATGAGGAGGCTCACCGTTTGACCGAAGAGTTTATTTATACCTATGCCTTGAAAACTAATAAAAGTAGCGTTCCCTCCGAACCTTAAACATTTTTTCCCCAGTTCTACGCTTTAATTATAACCAATTGATAATTATTTGCGGCTGCCTGAATCCGGCAGCCGCTAACTTTTAACCCTCAGGCTTAATATAAAGAAATAATGCACATCAAGTACTTTTCACGATACATGGCAGGTTTAAAATACCTAAAAACCACCGGAAAAACAGTCATATCACTTTGATCCCGGCATGGGGTTTCTTTTAAGATAAGGACTGATCTTTAAGATAATTCATCCGCGAAAGGATTGTCTTGCAGAACTTAAAATACCCCTCTACCCCCTTATTTTGGTATAAAGTAAAAATATAATACATACTCAGGTGTATAATTCCTTTAACGAAGAGCCTGCACCTGGGACTTTTTCAACGGGGTGGTAACTTCTGGATATTTCCATCTTGATTTGAATTCGTTCGTTTTGGTTAACTCCAAATACCCTTAAATACCTATTGACAAACACTACCTATTGTGGTAAAAATACATGTGCACCACAAGGCATTGAGTGCGGAAAAATGAATTGTCCTTTTTGCGGTCATACTGATTCAAGGGTTATTGACTCCCGTGAAGTCAATGAAGGCATACGCAGGAGGCGCCAGTGTGTTAGCTGCAAGAACCGTTTCACGACTTATGAACGCTTGCAGCCGGTCAGTTTCTTTATTATTAAAAAAGATCAAAGGCGGGAGGAATTCAAGCGCGATAAACTGTTAAGCGGCATCCGCAAAGCCTGTGAAAAACGCCCGCTTCCTACGGGGGCTATTGAGAAGCTGGTAGATGAAATCGAAGCTGAACTATATACCCTGGGAAAAGCTGAAATATCCAGTACTCTTATCGGCGATTTGGTGATGGAAAAGCTTAAAACGCTGGATCATATTGCCTATATCCGCTTTGCCAGCGTATACCGTGAATTTGCAGATATCACCGCCTTGAAAGAAGCGGTGGACAACCTGGTAGTCAATCAGAAAGAAAGAAACTGGTTGCCTGGACAGTTGCCTTTACTGCCGGATGCTGGGCCTGGAGAATCAAGAAAAACCAGGAAAAATGATCAACCATAATTCATCAGGAGATAAAGCAGGTATGCCTATTAATCGCACGCAGATTGCGCGAGCGATCTTTTCAGCGGCTGAGTCCATGGGGATATCCGACCGTAAACGAATTGAATCAATTATTGATCAGGTAATAGCCCGTACGGATCAGCGTTTTCTGCCTGGTATGGAAGGTCTGGTCGCTGAACCCAGGAGCAAAACCAGGTATTTCCCCAGTGTTTCTGAAATACAAAGCCTGGTAAAAAACATCCTGGCGCAGGAAGAACAAGAAATGCAGAAGGAGCAACAACCAGAGATGCAGACAACTGTGATTAAAACCGGCAGCAAGCCTATCATCAACAACAGTCCCTTACCGGGGAAGTCTCCGGTTACAGGCTTAACTGAAAACGCTCTGCATGTCCTGGAAAAAAGATATTTGACTAAAGACAAGACAGGAAAAGCCATTGAAACCCCTTCTCAGATGTTCCACAGAGTAGCCGGTACCATAGCTGCGGCGGATATCGTCTATAATCCTTCCGCAGACCTGCGGGTCCTGGAAGAAGACTTTTACCAGGTGATGACCAACCTGGAATTTTTGCCCAACTCACCTACCCTCATGAACGCCGGTAAAGAACTGGGGCAGCTTTCAGCCTGTTTTGTTCTACCGGTGGAAGACTCCATGGAATCCATCTTTGATGCAGTCAAATATACCGCCTTAATCCACAAGAGTGGAGGAGGCACCGGTTTTTCATTCTCCCGGTTGAGACCAGAAAAGGACAGAGTGGGCTCTACCGGAGGCATTGCCAGCGGTCCTGTTTCATTTATCCGGGCTTTTGATACCGCTACGGATGTTATTAAACAGGGAGGCATGCGCAGGGGCGCTAATATGGGTATCCTCAGCGTTGATCATCCGGATATTATAAAATTTATCTCCGCCAAAGAAGATATGGTCTCCCTGACCAACTTTAATCTTTCCGTTGCCATTACCAGTGAATTCATGGAAGCTGTTAAAGCCGGTAAAGATTATAACCTAATTAATCCTCATAATAATGAGGTTACTGGAAAACTGAATGCTAAAACAGTCTTCAATAAGATAGTGGACTCGGCCTGGCGGACCGGAGATCCGGGTATTATTTTTATTGACCGCATTAACCAGGATAACCCCACCCCCAACCTGGGTAAAATTGAAAGCACCAATCCATGCGGCGAACAACCTCTCCTGCCGTACGAATCATGCAATCTGGGATCTCTAAATTTATCCAAAATGCTGAATTTCAGTGATGGGAAATGCGCCCTGGATTACCCGAAACTGGCAAGGGTGGTCAAAACAGCCGTTCACTTTCTGGATAATGTCATTGACGTAAATAAATTCCCTCTGCCGCAGATAGAGGAAAGAACGAAAGAAACCCGTAAAATAGGCCTGGGCGTTATGGGTTTTGCGGACATGCTGCTGCAATTGGGCATCCCATATAATACTGAAGAAGCCCTGAAAATAGCTTCCGAAATAATGCAGTTTATCAGTCAAGAGGCTTTAAAAACCTCACAGCAACTGGCGGTTGAACGTGGAGTATTTCCTGCCTTTAAAGGCAGTATTTATGATGTTCCCGGTGGAGTCAGGGTACGCAATTCAGCCCGTACTACTATTGCGCCTACCGGCACTCTAAGCATTATTGCCGGTTGTTCCAGTGGCATTGAGCCTTTATTCGCCCTGAGTTTCACCAAGAATATCCTGGATGGGGCTCATCTGATCGAGGTTAATCCCATTTTTGAATCTACTGCGCGCCGGCTTGGCTTTTATTCTGAAGAGCTGATGCAAAAACTGGCTAACGGCGCTCACCTAAGCGAAATTGAGGGGATCCCTGATGAGATAAAAAAGGTTTTTGTTACCGCACATGAAATTGCACCAGAGTGGCATGTCAGGATGCAGTCCGCCTTTCAAAAATACACTGATAATGCTGTGTCTAAAACCGTTAATTTCCCCAGAGAGGCTACACGGGAAGATGTAGGCAGAGTTTACATGCTGGCTTATGAGGAAGGTTTAAAAGGTATTACAATATATCGGGACGGCAGCCGCCAGGGACAGGTATTAACCACCGGAAAGTCCGGTATTTCAACTGATGCAGGTGATAATAAACCCGGTGTTTCAGCCCCTCAAACCGCTACTACTTTAACCCCCCGAAAACGGGCTAAAGTAACCCGCGGAAGCACTGAGAAGGTTACTACCGGCTGCGGAAGCCTGTATGTTACGGTCAATTCTGATGAACAGGGTATATGCGAAGTGTTCACCACTCTGGGAAAGGCCGGCGGCTGCGCCATGGCGCAATTGGAGGGAATCAGCCGGCTCATCTCTCTGGCACTCAGGTCAGGCATAGATGTGGATACTCTGGTAAGACAGCTAAGAGGCATCCGCTGTCCTTCAATAGCCTGGGAAAACGGCAAGTCAGTGCTTTCCTGCGCAGATGCTATTGCCAGTGTACTGGAAAAACACACCGCATCCGCCAGAGCCGAAAATGCCCATGAAAATAACAATAACGGGAAAGCTAAAATACAGGATTTCGGACTGGTAAAAAATACTGCCGGACAATGTCCTGAATGCGCTAATCTCCTTGTTTATCAGGAAGGCTGTTTTGTTTGTCCCGGCTGTGGCTATACCAAGTGCTAGATAACTGCTATAATAAACTTAACTGATATACTTGTCCTCCGGTGTTTCAAGGGAGATCCGGGTGACTCGAAAGATAAAAGAGTGTTTTATCGACAGCAGTAATACCACATTAATAGATGGGGTAAAACTGCTGCCTCTTTTTATTGGGTTATCCCGGCGGTGAGTAAATTGCCGTACTTTTTAGGCAAGGGGAGGTGTAACAAATGATGAACAAGTATTTATATAATGCGACCCCCAGGTTAGTCCGTAGATCTCATTATGATAGTCCTTTACCTGATTTTTTAGATATATCAATGGATAACTCCGGACAAGAACAGACTTTGGAATATGCTTTACAGGATATTCTGGACATAAACGAAAAAGCTGAAGCACACAGATTGCAGGAAACCTATTCGTTGGACTTAAAGAATGAGAGCCGTTCATTTTTCCAACTTAAGGACTATAAAAATAATATCAGGGTAGCATCCTGAAGTAATTTTACAGTTCAAACTTCTTTAAAGACCTTTTGCATCGGGTTTAGGCATAAAATATCCTATTCCCGGACGGGTGCGTATATACTTTGAATTCCGGGCAGTATCTTTTAATTTACGGCGTAACCGGCAAATATTAACCTGAAGCAGCCGGTCATCTCCAATAAAATCTTCACCCCAGACTTTCTCTAGTAACTGGTCAGGAGTTACTACCCTTCCTGCATTAATGGTTAAATATATTAAGAGCTTTTGCTCAGTGGCGGTAAGATGGATATCCTGCCCGCGCAGTAAAATAGTATTATTCGCCAGGTCAATTTCCAGATCGTATAAACGAAAATTCGGTATTAGAGCATCATTACCTTTATCCTGGGCCCGTCTTAATACAGCTTTTATCCTGGACAATAGTTCTCTCAGTGAAAAAGGCTTGGTTAAATAGTCGTCCGCCCCGCAATCCAGACATCTCACTTTATCTTGCTCGCTGTCCTTGGCGCTGAGCATGATAATGGGAATTTTCGACCATTCCCTTACCCGCTGGCAAACAGTTAATCCGTCTATTTTCGGCATCATAATATCCAGAATAATCAAATCTGGCAATTCTTTTTCTACCAGTTTCAGCGCCTCCTCTCCGTCTGAAGCCAGCAATACTTGGAAATCACGGCTTTCCAGGTTGACACGCACAAATTTTCGGATAGTAGGATCGTCATCTACCACTAATATTCTAGATGGTTTCATTTGCCTTTACCCCTGTCAATCAGGACAGGGTAATATCTCATTTTGCCATATCTGGCCTATTTACTCTTTATTTTAACTTTGACATAACTACATATTCTATTTTTTGTAGCTTAAATCGTTCACCAGAGGTTGTCAATAGTGTGCCGTATCGAGAACGATATTTGTTTTCTGTGAATATTTTGTAAGTATTATCGGGCTATTTGTAAGATTTTTGTAAGCTTCCTGGATTATGCTGTTAAAGAATCTAATTACAAATAATCACGAAAAAATGCCTGTAAACATATATTTTCACTCCCATATTGACATCTTTGAATATATAGAAGAAGACCGGAGTATCCTATGACGATCAGACAAAAAATATTGATAGTCGATGATGACCCCCTGATAAGGAAATTTATCCGGGCAAATCTGGAAGCCAGAAACTACGAGGTATCGCTAGCTGAGAATGGAATAGCGGCCCTGGAAATTTTCCAAAAAGAGAAAATCGACCTGGTGCTGCTAGATATTATGATGCCTAAGCTAGACGGTTTCGAAGTTTGCCGGAACCTACGTGAATGGTCTAAGGTCCCTATAATCATGCTAAGCGCCAAAGATAATGAAACTGACAAATTAAGATGCCTGGAGATAGGTGCAGACGATTACCTCACCAAGCCCTTTTCCTTAAATGAATTGTTAACCAGGATCAAGGCTGTTCTGCGCAGAACTCAGAAGCACCAGTACCAGTCTACAATATTGAGTTACGGTGATGGAGGACTTGAGATAAATTTCAACCGGCAAATTGTTATGTTAAATGGCAAAGAAGTGCCTCTGACTGCTATTGAATATAAGATTTTATCTTTTTTGGCCGCAAACGCCGGCAGAGTAGTAGCTCCTGAATTTATTTTAGAAAAAGTATGGGGACAACAATGTATTGAAAAAAACCGCCTTCTCTGGGTTAATATCAGCCGGCTCCGGAAAAAAATAAACGCAGAAAAGGGAAGAAATGGTTATATCCAGACACGGCCAGGTTTGGGATATTATCTACAGGAAAAAGTTGAACGTGTAAAAGCCTGAACGTACAAAATGGATCAAAATAACACCAACATATTGCTGACTGAGGAGCGTTTCCGGCTGCTGGCTGAAAATGCCGGGTTCCTGTTCTATCGCTTCCGCCTTTTTCCAACAATAGGATTTGAATACGTTAGTCCATCCTCAACAGCCATCACCGGGTACACTCCGGAAGAATACTTAGCTGATCCTGAAATAATAAAAAAAATGACCTATCCCGGCGACCGCAGTCTCTGGCCGGATCTTGGAGAAAATCCCGCTCAATTAGCTAAACAGCACATGCTCCGCTGGATTCGTAAAGACGGCTGCGTAATCTGGATAGAACACACAAACATCAGTATACAAGACAATAACAGCCGCATTATTGCCGTCGAGGGCATAGTGCGTGATATTACTGAATCCAAGAAGATTGAAGAGGAACTGGAAGCTAGCCGGCGGCTTCAAGAAAGACTCTTAAACAATCCATTAACCCCAATTATGATAATAAATACTGATACTTCCATCAGATATGCCAATCCGGCTTTCGAAAAATTGACCGGCTTTTTTTTACATGAACTGGTTGGACAAAAACCACCTTACCCTTATTGGCCGCATGGGATGATTGAACGGTACCTGGAGGTGTTTCAAGAAGCTTTACAACGCCATTTTAATCGCAAAACTGAAAAGCTTTTCCAGGCTAAAAATGGGAATTATCTCTGGGTTGAAACCCTCGGAGTCTCCATCACAGACATTCAGGGCAACATTGATGGTTATCAGATCACGTGGATTGATGTAACTGAGAGAAAATTGTATGAAGCTGATCTGATAGAAAGCGAGGCTTTTAATTCGATTCTTTTGGATAATACGCCTCACCCTATAGTAGTTACTGACCGGGATTCTTCCGTCATTTTCGTAAATCAGGCATTGGAAAACCTGACCGGATATATCAGTAAAGAGATCATAGGCCGGAAAGCACCCTATCCCTGGTGGCCGCCGGACAATACTGAAAGCTATTCACGAAAGATGTCTGGAAGCATTTTGGACGTCAGGAACGAAAAGGAATGCTGTTTTTGTAAAAAAAACGGAGATGAATTCTGGGTGGAAATGACCATTAATCCTGTTATGGATCAGGGAAAAGCCCGCTTCTACATCAGTAACTGGGTGGATATAAGCGAACGAAAACGTTCTGAAAGAGCCCTTCAGGATTCAGAAAAAAAATACCGGAACCTGGTGGATAACGTAAAACTGGGCATTTTCCGCAGCACTCCTGGAGCCAAAGGCCGTTTTTTGGATATAAATCATGGAATGGAAAAAATAACTGGATATTCCAGGGAAGAATTGTTAGACATGGACGTGTGCAATCTCTATGCCAATCCACAGGAAAGAGTAGAAGTTTCCCTGAAAACTTTATCTTGCAGAAACAGTTACTCCCGTGAATTGAATTACAGGAAAAAGAACGGAGACCTGATCACTGTTTCAGGTACTTTTTTCCCTGTTAAAAACAATAAGGGCGAAATAACTTATTTCGATGGGATTCTGGAAGATGTCACTGAAAGAAGACTGATAGAAATTAAGGCGCTTGAAAATGAAACTTTCAAACAATTGGATATGGCTAAAAATGAATTGCTGGCCAATGTATCTCACGAATTGAGAACCCCTCTGGCCTCCATTAAAGGTTTTATAGAAACTTTGATTGAGCCGGATGTAAAATGGAGCAGAAAAAAACAACTGGAATTTTTAAATGAAGCCAACCGCCAGGCTGATCACCTGATGCTTATAATCAGGGACCTGCTGGATATGTCCAGGATTGAGGCGGGCAAACTATCTTTAAACCGGCGGAATTGCCGGTTTGAAGACATCCTTGAATTATCTCAGCCCAGAATGAATATTTTGACAGCCTATCATAACTTAAGATTAATCATTGACCCCGGATTACCTTCTCTGTGTCTGGATCCTGACCGCATAGCCCAGGTAATCACCAACCTGGTAGAAAATGCGGCCAAATTCTCACCTGATGGTACTGAAATTACTCTGGAAGCCAAAGCCGACGGTAACAATTTGATAGTCAGTATTCGTGACCAGGGTAAAGGTATGACCCCGGAGATCAAAAAAAAATTATTCAACCGGTTTTTTCAAGCACAAAGAGTGGTTGAGGGAAAAACCAGGGGAACCGGACTGGGACTGGCAATCTGCAAAGGCATCATTACTGCCCATGAAGGCCGCATCTGGGTTCAAAGCCAGGCCGGCCAGGGTTCTACCTTCAGTTTCAGTATTCCCCTCCGAAAACCTGCAAAATAAGACTTTCACACCTGTCACTCAGGTTTATTTTTCAACATTGAATAGCCAATGCCGATCCGGTTTTCAAAATATTGAGACTTTTTCCCATTGTCATTCAACTTTTTTCTGATACGGGCAATACTTACCTGGAGTAGATGATTGTCTCCTGCGTATTCCTCTCCCCAAACCTTGGTTAAGATCTGGTCATATGTCAGCATTCGTCCTGCGTTGACCGCCAGATAGGATATTATCTTAAATTCGGTAGCAGTTAAACTGATATCTTTTTCATTCAGCGAAACACGGTTTTGATTAAGGTCTATTATCAGATCACCAATTTGATACCGGAAAACTGTAGATTTTTCACTTCCATCCCCAACCCGGCGTAATACCGCTTTAATGCGGGATAAGAGTTCTCTTAATGAGAATGGTTTGGTCAAATAGTCATCTGCACCACAATCCAGGCATTTTACCTTATCCATTTCACCTGCCCGAGCGCTCAACATGATAATGGGAATTTTTGACCATTCACGCACACGGCGGCATACTTCCAGTCCGTCAATTTTGGGCATCATTATGTCAAGCAATACCAGGTCAGGCATCTCGGTTTCTATTACCCGCAGACCGTCTTCTCCATCTAACGCTAGAAAAACTTCATAACCTCTGGCAGTCAGGTTGGCACGGATAAATTTCCTGATAGCAGGATCATCATCTACAATAAGAATTCGTGGGGTCTTCATCTCATTGTACTCCCCGCGGGAAGTAAAAATCTCTATTCCCGGCTTCTCGGATATTAAACAGGTAAGGCGGCTAACCAGTATCCGGCCTATTTGAAAATTTTATTTTTCCAGGTATTTATCTTTTCTGGCTGATTTCGAGTATAGTAATTCCTGCTTCGCTTGTCAATGGACAGAATTAATTGGGCTTTAATAGTGGAATTTCATACCAGAAGCTTTATCTGTTACACTGGTTAATAGTGTCAGATTAAAGGAGCTTGCTTGTGTCCAATATCAATCATACTTCAGCTTTTTCATCATATGAATTGACCAGGGTAGCTCTGGGTGAAATCCCCGCAGATTTTGCTATTGTGAATGGCAAACTGGTTAATGTCTATACTGCTGAGATAATAGAAGATGCTACCGTCCTGATTAAAGGGGATAAAATAGCTTATGCCGGTAAGTATCCAGCCAAAGGTATCGGACCACAAACCGGCATCATTGATGCTGGCGGGAAAACCCTCATTCCCGGTCTAATTGACGGTCATAGTCACGTTGACTATCTCTATTCCATCTATGAGTTGGTAAAATTTGCCTTGAAAACAGGAACCACCACCATTATCTCCGAGGTCGCACAACTAAGTTCAGGCCTGGGCTACCGTGGTATCAAAGAATTTCTAAAATCCACTCGACACCAGCCTATGAAATTCTGGATTACTATTCCGCCCATGGGTTCTATCAGCCCAATCTACAGAAACCATCTGCCTGCATTGAATAAGATTAAACGCTGGTTGCAAAGAAAAGAAGTTGTAGGACTGGGGGAAGTCTACTGGGGTCCAGTAATCTCAGGTGACCCTTCTGGATTAAGTTTCATGGCGGTTACCCGGGCTGCTGGGAAAAAAATTGAAGGGCACTCCGCTGGCGCCAGTGGTAACAAATTGCAGGCTTACGCCGCCCTGGGCATTACCTCTGATCATGAGCCGATCTCAGGTGATGAAGCGCTGGAAAGACTGCGGTTGGGTATGACGGTCATGATTCGCGAGGGGGAAGTCCGCAGTGACCTGGAAGCCGTGAGCAGTATAAAGGATCGTAAAATAGACTTCCGCCGGCTTTCTCTGTCTACTGACGGGATCGGTCCCTGTGAGTTGATTAATAGGGGTTTTATGGACTATCTGGTACAGAAAGCTATCCGGTTGGGTATTTCTCCAGTCCAGGCCATTCAAATGGCTACCCTGAATGTGGCAGAACATTTTAATTTAGATGACTGCATCGGAGGTATTGCACCGGGTAGATTCGCGGATATCGTCATTATCCCTGATCCTGAAAATATTAAGCCAGAAATGGTTATCAGTAACGGGCAGATTGTGGCACAAAACGGTTCTCTAACTGTCCAACCACGCCGCCACCAATACCCAAGTTATACCTGGAACAGCCTTCATCTTGACCGTGAGATTAAACCGGAAGATTTCGATATTCCTGCCGGCACTGCCCAAACAATGGTTAAAGTGAGGGTAATAGACCAAGTGACCCATTTGCTGACACGCGAAGCTATTTTAGAAATACCTGTTAAGAATGGTCTGCTGCAGATGCCGGCCAGTAGGGATATTATCAAAGTGTCCGCCATTGAACGCCTTTATCCCCCTAACCGGATTTTCACTGGACTCATACGTGGGTTGGGACTTATGCGAGGGGCCATCGCAACCAGCACTACCTGGGATTCATCAGACATAGTGGTGGTGGGCGCCAGTGAGTCAGATATGGCGCTGGCAGTAAACCGCCTTAAAGAGATTAACGGTGGTGTGACTGTCTGTCTCAATAACACTGTTATAGACGAGTTAGCCTTTCCTATTGGAGGGATACTTTCACTGGCCCCCATGGAGATCCTGGCTGAAAAACTGGATCGTATTCAAAAAAAGAGTCTGGATCTGGGGTGTACCTCGCCGGATATCCGGACTACCATCTCAATTTTAACCACCGGGGCGATACCATATTTACGGATTTGCGAGTCAGGCCTTTTTAACTTAAGGATTAATAGCCCGGTCGGTTTACTGGTGAATGAAGAGTGAATCCAACCAGACATTCAATAACTTGGGAAGAAATTCAGAAGGCCAGACAGCGTCTGAACCAGGAGACCGGGACTGTTGTGAAAGACTGGGGAGGCAAATTGCCTTTTGCGTTTGTTTACCCCAATTCTTATTACATCGGCATGTCTAATCTGGGGTTGCAGGCTATTTACGGATTTCTTAACAGCCTGGATGACTCTGTCTGCGAAAGGGTCTTCTGGGATAGTGAGAATGATACCAGAAATTTACTCCCGGTTTCAATAGAATCACAGCGTCCATTGAATGACTTTGCAGTCCTGGCCTTTTCTCTGAATTATGAACTTGACTATTTCAATATCGCTAAAATCTTGAAGACCAGCGGCATACCAGTATATTCTTCAGAGAGAGATGCCTCCCAACCCTTAGTTATCGCCGGTGGGCCTTGTATTACGGCCAATCCTATGCCTGTAGCCCCTTTTTTTGATGCAATGTGTATTGGTGAAGCAGAGGCTTTACTACCTTCCATGCTGCCTATCCTGGCATCCGGTATCTCCGGCAGCCGAGACGATCTGCTTAAAGCTCTGGCAGGGGTACCTGGCATCCTGGTACCGCGTTTTAATTCTGATAAGCAGATCTCCCGTCAATGGTTGAGTGATCTTGACTTCTTTCCGGTACATTCAATAGTGCTAACACCCAATACTGAATTGCACGATCTTTATTTGATTGAAATTGAAAGGGGATGCGCTCACTCCTGCCGTTTTTGCCTGGTCGGTTCTGCCTTCAGACCGGCACGTTTCCGGTCTCTGGACCACTTGGTAAAACAGGCGGAGGCAGGTCTGCTCTTCCGGAAACGCCTGGGGCTGGTCGGACCGGCAGTCACGGATCATCCACAAATAGAACAGTTATTCTCAAGTCTGATCAAAATGGAAGCACAATTTTCCGTCAGCTCTTTAAGAATAACCTCATTAACATCTAGATTGCTAGAGTTGCTGGTCAGAGGGGGGTTACGCAGTATTGCCCTGGCCCCTGAAGCAGGAACAGAAACTCTGAGGAGAGTGATTAAAAAAGGAATTCAGGAAGAAGACGTCCTGGAGGCGGTTACTCTCGCCGCTCAGAAAGGTATTCAGCAAATTAAGCTTTATTTTATGATCGGTCTTCCGCTTGAATCGGATGAAGACGTACTTTCAATAGCAAGTTTAACTCTGGCAGCTAAAAACATCCTGGACAAAAAACGCTGTAAAACGCGCCTGACCATCAATATCTCACCTTTCGTACCGAAAGCCGGCACCCCTTTCCAGTGGCTACCGATGGCCTCCCTGGAAGTACTGCAGCGCAGGATTGGTATTTTAAAAAACAGGTTAATGCACAAAGGCATTCAGATCAAAAATGAAAGCCCCCAGTGGAGCCAGGTCCAGACCGTTTTATCGCGGGGAGATTCTAATCTGGCTGCTGTATTGGCCAGGATAGGAAAGAATTCTCTTCCGGAATGGCGTCAGGCCATGCAAATTCATGGTCTGGACATTGACTGGTATGCCCATCAAAAATGGCCCAAAGACCAGCAGTTGCCCTGGGATGTTATTGACTCCGGTGTGAAACCGGAAGTGCTGCAAAGTGAGTTGAACAAGGCCCTGGCCTGATCCCATGAAGGATTTCATGGTTGTTTATTTTCGTCCGGTATTATATAACTTAATAACTCCGGAACGCTGCGTATTATACAGTCCGGCTTTATGGTGGAGTCCAGCGGCAATCCCCTGCCCCTCCAATCAACCCACACACTGTGGATGCCTGTATTCCTGGCGCCGCCGACGTCCCTCTGTAAATCATCTCCTACCATCCAGGCTTCCGGAGCGTTTACCTGTAACCTTTCCAGAGCGGTTCTAAAAACCCTTTCATCCGGTTTCCCAGCGCCAAATTCTCCCTCTATTAAAATATAGTTGAAGTAAGGAGACAGGCTAAAACGTTCAATCTTCCGGCGCTGCATTTCCGTACTACCGTTGGTCACCAAAGCCAGTCGCCTACCTGATTGCTTGAGATACATTAAAGTATCCAGAGCTCCCGGTACCAGTGTAATGGCCTTTTCTTTCTCAAATGAATAAGTATCCGCCAGTTCGTCTGCCAGTTTATCCAGGTTTAATCCCCGGCTGGCTAACGCCTGCCTTACCACTCTACGCCTGGCTTGATATAGATCAAGACGGCCTTTCCGGTGCTGCTCCGGATCTGCCCAATATTGATTACTGGTGTTCCGGATAATTTCATACAGTTCTTCCTCATTGATATTATTTATTAGGGGAGCATATTTCCGGCAGGCCTTTTTCCAGGATTGCTCTGTAAGCGCGTCATCTATTATAAGCGTATCATCCAGATCTAATAAAACTGCTTTGGGATTAATGCCTGTATTTTTCTCACACTTTATAACCATCATCACCCTGCGTTAGATTATTCAATTGGATAGCTGCGTCTTTCTACTATAATAGTAGCTTCAAATAAGATAAAACGCCAGTTCGAGTATGTGTTATTTACCGGATCCTCTATAAAATAGTAGACTAAGAATAAAGGATTTTTTAAGGAGCAGGATTTATGGCTAAAGTAGTCATGGAAGCAGGAAAGGGGCCTCTACCGATATTAACAGCCTGTCCTACGGTAATTGTTGGAGCCGTAACTGACGGACGTCCGGACTTCGCCACAGTAGCCTGGACCGGTGTAGCTTGCAGCAGTCCGCCGCATGTTTCCATTGCTCTACAGCATCACCGTTATTCACTGAAGGGAATCCGGCAGAATATGGTTTTCTCTGTAAATATACCTTCCGAAGATCTTATCAGGGAAACCGATTACTGCGGGTTGGTAACAGGAGCCGAAACAGATAAAGCTAAACACTGTCGTTTCAGCGTATTTTTCGGTAAAACTGAAAAAGCCCCCTTTATTGAGCAATGTCCACTCAATCATGCCTGTGAAGTAGCGCAAATTTTAAATTTAGGTAGTCATGAACTTATCATAGGTAAAATCACGGAAACCCATATTTCCGAAGAATATCTGACAAACGGGCGGCCGGATGCTGTAAAAATCAAGCCTGTGATGTTTGCAGGAATGGGTTATTTTTCTTTGGGAAAATTTTTGGGACAGGCTTTCAACATAGGTAAGGAGATCCAGTCAGGCTAATATTCATGGGTATTAAAATAATTATTTAATAATTAAGGAATTTATTTAACATGACCAGAGAAAGTATCTATAAGCGGTATAAGCCTGCTATTAGTATGGAAAATAATAGCCAAGAGGATAGTTACTGGTTTGTATTTTGCTTGAACAGATTGTTAGTCAAAGAAACTGGAAATAAACCTGAAATACCCTGTGTTAAAAGTCTGGCAGAATGGCGGTTATCTCCTGCCAGGACACAGTACCTTGGGATGCTGGAGGAAAGTCCCTGTTATTCAGCAGAAGTATCCCCGGAAACCAGTCCTCCAGAACATATGTCTTTCAGGGATTTAAGGTCATTATGGAATGCTCTGGATGAAGATCTGTTCCTGTTAGCCGGTAGAGCGCTCCAGATTGTGAGTTGGGATCAGACGAACCAGTACTGTGGTAGATGTGGTAACAAAACCGAGATAGTTAATGGTGAGAGGGCAAAAAGGTGTCCGGCTTGCGGTTTAACCTGTTACCCCAGACTTTCGCCGGCTACCATCACGGCAGTTTTCAAGGATGATAAAATACTTTTAACCCATAATCTTGCTTTCAGGGGTAACATGCATAGTCTTATTGCCGGTTTCGTGGAACCTGGCGAAACCCTGGAGGATTGTATAAGGAGAGAGATCCTGGAGGAAGTTGGTCTTCAGGTTAAAAATATTAAGTTTTTCGGTAGCCAGCCCTGGCCCTTCCCGGATTCATTAATGATCGGTTTTACCGCAGATTATGCTGGCGGAGAACTCTCGCCTGATGGTAAAGAAATTTCCCATGCAGGCTGGTTCGACGTACATAATTTACCGGAAATCCCATCGAAGATAAGTATCGCCAGAGAAATAATTGATAGCTACATCCAGCGCTATTCCGGCAGCGCTTAACGGACTTTTGTGTGTCTTGCTTACCGGATTTAAAATAATGTCAATGTCAGATCAGCCCATGGAAAAATCCAATCTTACTACGGATGAGGACAAGCTCCGCGCATTGACTCATGCTTTAAGTGAGAGGGTTAAAGAGCTAAATTGTCTTTATGGTATTTCACGTTTGGTAGACAATCCTAGCCTTTCACTGGATGATATCCTTCAGGGCGTAGTCAATCTGATTCCTCCTGCCTGGCAGTATCCCTCTATAACCTGTGCTCGCATCCGGATAAAAAACGGCGTTTTCTCATCCTCTAATTTCAAACCCACACCCTGGTCTCAGATTCAGGAAATCAATGTTAACGGAAAATCTTCAGGTCTGCTGGAGGTTTGTTATCTGGAAGAAAAACCCGGCTCGGACGAAGGTCCTTTTCTTAAGGAAGAGCGAAATCTTTTAAACGTGATAGCTGAGAGGCTCGGCCATATCGTAGAACAAAAAAGCGCTGAAGAAAATGCCCGCATTTTATATCAACGAGAGAAAAAACTAAGACAGAAGCTGCAAAGCGAAATGCGTGTCAGGATTGATTTTACCCGTAAATTGATACATGAACTTAAAACACCCCTGACCTCTCTGATCGCTACCAGCCAGTTGCTCTATGATGAAACAAGAGGCAGCAAATTGGAAAAACTGGCGGGATACATATGGGAAGGCGCCAATAATCTTAACAGCCGCATCGAAGAACTGCATGATGTCACCCGGGGAGAAATCGGTACGCTCAAATTACACTTGAAAAGGGTTAATATTGAGCAATTGCTGCATTCGATCGAGGAAGAGACCCGCGCTCTTATACAGCAATGCGGAATGGCCATGAAACTTGATTGTCAAGGACAACTCCCCGAAATCGATGCAGATCCTGACCGTTTAAGGCAAATTATCCTGAACTTAATAAATAATGCCTGTAAATATGCCAGGGAAGGCAAAATAATTATTTTAAAGGCATCCTGGGATCAGACACGTTTAATGGTAGAAGTCCGGGATTTCGGACCCGGCATTCCTGTATCCAGACAGCGCACCCTTTTCGATGCCGGTTATCAACTGGCTTACCATGCCGAAGGTTCCGGAGGTCTGGGTATAGGTTTAGCTTTATGTAAAATGCTTGTAGAGTTGCATTCAGGCCGCATCTGGTTAAAAAGCAAACCCGGAAAAGGAAGCAGCTTCTTTTTCACTATCCCTTGTAATGAAATTAATTAAAAATTGGCTTATACTGAGAGTATTAAAAATCTACATTTTAATTATTTAGTTGTTGGGTTGTTGCATGAAAGTACTTGTAATTGAGGATGATAAAAGCATAATTAATGCCGTCAGCGTGGCATTCGAGTTCCGCTGGCCGGATGTCAGCGTGGTTTCAGCCACTCTCGGAAAAGAAGGCCTGCAAGCAGTCAGAAAAGAACTACCGGATGTCATTATCCTGGATATTAATTTGCCTGATATGAGTGGGTTTGACGTTTTAAAAGCAGTACGCGAATTCTCTACCGTACCGGTAATCATTCTGACTGTCCGATCAGATGATGAAGATGTCCTACGGGGGTTGGAAAGTGGAGCCGATGATTACGTTACTAAACCATTTAATTACATGACCCTCTTATCGCGTGTTAAAGCTGTCCTGAGAAGAACGGAAAGAGAACCTTTTAAAACCACCCTTGGCACAGGCCTGAGTTCCAGGCTAAAGATCGATTTTATCAACCAGAAAGTTAAGCTGGATAACGAGCCGGTTAAACTGACACCAGTTGAATACCGCTTGCTGGTACTTCTGGTGCAGAACCAGAATCAGGTAGTTTCTTACCACCGTATACAGGAAGCGGTCTGGGAAAAAGAGTCTCCCGGCGATACTGAAAATATCCGTATATACGTCCGCCGGCTACGTAAAAAGCTGCATGATATCCCACCTCATATGATCCTAAACCAGCGCGATTGCGGTTATATATTAAAAGACTGAAAATCACCACCTGTCGGCAAAATAGGGCTGAAAATGGCCGGTTTTTGCCGTATCTTTATCTCTGTCAATTCTGACTTCCGAAATTTTACACGCATATTGTATCTAATTATTCACAAAATAATTATTTGACAACAATCAATGTATTGTTGTATATTATGACATCGGTAAGCGTTTGCCATATTTAAAGCTATGAGTTTTAGACTGGAACAAAACGTAGAAAGAAAAATGCTCTCCATTCTGAAAGTGCTGAGTGGACTGAACAAACCTGCCGGTTCAGTAGTGATTGCCAAACTGCTTAAGGATCACGGAGTAGATCTCAGCGAACGGGCTGTCAGATATCATCTCAGACTTACGGATGAGCGTGGGCTCACCGAACTGGTTACGGACCGTGACGGTCGGATAATTACCAATAAAGGGCTGCGGGAAATTGAAAACGCTCTGGTCAATGACAAGGTGGGCTTTGCAATTTCTCGTATTGAACACCTGGCCTTTCGTACTAATTTTGATCTGGAAAATTTGAATGGCGTAGTGCCGGTCAATATTTCTTTTTTCCCTGAGAGCAAATTTAAAGAAGCTTTTCATTATATGTTGCCGGTATTTGAAAAAGGATATTGTGTCAGCCGTCTCATAGCCGTTGCACGTGAAGGTCAGGAACTTGGAGATATTACCATACCGAAGGGCAGCATCGGCATGGCATCAGCCTGCAGCATCGTGGTTAATGGCGCTTTGTTGAAAGCCGGCATTCCCATGGACTCCAGATTCGGTGGATTATTGCAATTACAGAACCACCAGCCGATTCGTTTCACTGAAATAATTCATTACAACGGTACCTCACTCGATCCGTCTGAGATCTTTATTAAAGCCAGAATGACTTCTGTTAAAGAGGCTACACTTTCCGGGAATGGTGAGATACTGGCCAATTTCCGGGAAATTCCGGCCATGTGTGAACCGGTCACCCGCAATGTGGTAAGCCGCTTAAGACAAGCCGGTTTTAATGGTGTTTTTGTAATTGGCAACACCAGCGAGTCGGTCTGTGAGACTAATGTAGAAACTAACCGGATTGGCATAGTTCTTCTCGGTGGTTTAAATCCGGTAGCTGCTGCTGCTGAAGCCGGGATTGAAATCGAAAACCACAGTATGTGCACTGTTTTTGATTATAAAAGATTTGCTGACTACAGAGAGGTTTTAAAATGGATCCAGTGAAAATAATTCCCTGTCTGGATATCAGAGAAGGCAGGGTTGTTAAGGGCATTAATTTTGTAAATTTGAGAGACGCACGGGACCCTGTTGAGGCAGCCCGAACATATTGTCATCAGGGTGCGGATGAATTAGTCTTCCTGGATATTTTCGCAACCGTGGAAAATCGACGTACCAGGCTGGAATGGGTAAAAAAAGTTCGCCAGGCAGCTACCATTCCTTTTGCCGTAGGCGGCGGAATCAGCACTCTGGATGACATGCAGGCTTTGTTTGACATCGGGGTTGATAAAATATCCATTAATTCAGCAGCCGTTCAAAACCCTGACCTGATACAAAAAGCGTCCCTCAAATACGGTAAAGGACGGCTGGTGGTAGCTATAGATGGCCGGAAAAATCCCGATCAGAATGGAAAGCCCAGGCTGGAGGTTGTGGTAAAATCCGGGAATCAAGCTACCGGTATGGATATTGTGGAATGGGCTAAAAAAGTGGAAAAACTGGGCGCCGGCGAAATTTTGCTCACTTCTAAAGACGCTGATGGTACAAAAGCCGGATATGACCTGGAAATGACTAAAGCGGTAGCTGAAGCTGTTAATATCCCCGTTACTGCCTCCGGCGGAGCGGGAAAACTAGAGCATCTTTATGAGGCTGTAGTTACCGGCAAAGCTGCGGCAGTCCTGGCCGCTTCTATTTTTCATTTTGGTGAAATATCCATACCTGATGCCAAAAAGTATTTAAGAGAAAGAGGAATTCCGGTCAGATCCTGAGTCGAGAAGCCTTCGCTTTGTTTATGAGTAAAATATCCGAAAGATTTAATTCGGAGATAATTAAAAGGAGAATATAAAATAATGGCCAAAACCGCACCCAAAGAAAGCAATGTCATCAGCGAAAACAATCCATTTGCCATAGTCAGACAACAGGTTGAAAAATGCGCTGACATTCTCAAGCTCAGTCCTGAAGTCACTGAGATCTTAAAGAACCCCCTTCGCGAACTGCACGTGTCTTTACCTGTACGTATGGATGACGGTCATATCAAGGTTTTCCAGGGTTTCAGGGTCCAATATAATGATGCTAAAGGCCCAGCCAAGGGCGGCATCCGTTTCCATCCGGAAGAAACTATTGACACCGTTCGCGCCCTGGCAGCCTGGATGACCTGGAAAACTTCCCTGATGGACCTGCCCCTGGGCGGCGGTAAAGGCGGCATCATTTGCAACCCTAAAGAGCTGTCCACGTTCGAATTGGAACGCCTGAGCCGGGCATATATCAGAGCTATTGCGCCCTTTATTGGACCCGAAAAAGATGTCCCCGCACCGGATGTTTATACTACACCTCAGATTATGGCCTGGATGGTGGATGAGTATTCAATTATCGCTGGTAAACCTCAATTCGGGGTTATTACCGGTAAGCCGCTTAGCATCGGCGGGTCGCCCGGCAGGGGCGATGCAACGGCCAAAGGCGGTATGTATACCATTCGCGAAGCTGCTAAAGCGCTGGGCATCGATATGAAAAAGGCCACTGTAGCTATACAGGGTTATGGTAATGCAGGATATTACGCCGCGAAACTAGCAAAAGAAATGTTCGGTTGTAAAATTATTGCTGCCTGTGATAGCCGTGGTGGAGTACTTAATGAAAGCGGTCTTGATCCCGAAGCTGCTTTCTCCTGCAAACAGGAAAGCGGGACAGTTTGCACAATGAAAAACGTAAAACAGGTTACCAATGAAGAACTCCTGGAGTTGAATGTAGATGTTTTAATCCCGGCTGCCATAGAAAATGTCATTACTGAGAAGAATGCCGGTAGAATTAAGGCTAAAATAGTAGCTGAACTGGCAAATGGACCTACCACTCCCGCTGCCGATGATATTTTATATGCCAATGGTGTTCATGTTATTCCTGATTTCCTGTGTAATGCTGGCGGAGTTACTGTTTCCTACTTTGAGATGGTACAGAACGCTTATATGTATTACTGGGATGAAGCAGAAGTCTATGAGAAGCTGGACAAACGTATCAGCAGTTCTTACCATTCTGTTCTGGATGCCAGCCGCAAATATAAAATCAATATGCGGCAGGCTGCTTATACGGTGGCAGTGAAGCGTGTAGTAGATGCTATGAAAGCCCGCGGATGGGTATAAAAACTAATCGCTTTAATTAGTCTTTACTATGTTGAACAAAAAGACGCCGGTTTTTACCGGCGTCTTTTTACTTTCTCTTCGCAAAATTCACTGCGTTCTGGAAAATGGTAAACCCATCTCCGAACTCCTTCGGTTTTTTACGGGTCCAGTGCGGATGCTGGGTAAACCGGATATGCCTTTCCGGATGCGGCATCAGGGCGAAAATGCGTCCTGTCGGATCACAAATTCCGGCAATGTTATTCATAGAACCATTGGGGTTGTGCGGGTATCCGGCCTGAGTGTTGCCGGCAGGATCTGTGTAATACAGTACTACATTAATTTCACGTAAACCCCGTACATCAGTCACCACTTTACCTTCTCCGTGGGCCACGGGCAAATACATGCTGTCTATACCTTCTGTAAATATACAAGGACTATTTTTATTGATCATCAAATTGACCCACCGGCACTCAAATTTTCCTGAATCATTGTTTGTCAGAGTCAGAGGAGGAGCCGAAGTGTTTTTAATATCTGGTAAAATTCCGGCTTTAGCCAGCACCTGGAAACCATTACATATTCCTAATATCAGGCCGCCGTTTGCCACAAACTCAGTAATGTCTCCCCCTAATTTCACTTTCAGTTCATTAGCCAGCACGCGTCCTGCCGCAATGTCGTCTCCATATGTAAATCCTCCGGGTATTACCAGGATCTGATAATCTGAAATCCGTCTTTCGTGGCGGACCAGTTGATTTATATGACAAAGAGATGCTGTAGCTCCAGCTTGCTGGAATGCAAAAGCTGTTTCCTGATCACAGTTAGACCCCGGAGCACGCAGCACAAGTACACTTACTTTGCTCATCTGAATAATACCTTCCTTATCACCATCTTAATGGTTTTTGCCAGGCTTCTTTAAGTTCTGCCAGAGTTACATTAAGCACCTTTTCTCCATTCAGTCCATGTATGATCAGGCTATCTTCCTGGTTAACATGACCGATGGGAGCCATTGTGATGCCTGACATCATCTTGATAAACTCCGTTTCACATTCAGGAGAGATTTCCACCACAAAACGGCTGTTAGATTCAGAGAAAAGCACATAATCATTACGGTAAACTGGACCGGATCTCGGTACCGGTTTAAGAAATACAGTAGCCCCCAGTCCACCGGCAAAGGCCATTTCAGCTAAAGCCACTCCTAAGCCGCCTTCGCTGCAGTCATGGCAGGCCTTAACCAGTCCCTTCTCCATCACAGCGCTTAAAGCCTCATAAGTTTTTCTGGCTTGTACCGGATCTACGCGGGGCACATTATTCCCTATAGCGTTATGAGAGGCAAAATACTCTGATCCTCCCAGATCGTTTCCGGTGGCGCCTATTATGTATAAAGAATCACCCATTGCTTTCAGGTCCATAGAGACTGTTCTGTTGACATCTTTCATAATGCCCATGGCCGATACCAGTAAAGTATACGGGATGGAAATTATGCGTCCTTCATATTCAAATTCGTTATTCAGGCTGTCCTTGCCGGAAATAAAAGGCACTCCATAAGCCAGAGACATATCATGACAGGCCTGTGCCGCTCTGACCAGAGCGCCCATTGCTTCAGGCTGTTTGGGGCTGCCCCAGCAGAAATTATCCAGCAAAGATACCCTTTTTAGATTACCGCCTACAGCAATAACCTGTCTTAAAGCTTCGTCTATGGCAGAAGCTGCCATCCAGTATGTATCTATATCACCATAACGGGTATTAATGCCGTTAGCCACAATTACACCTTTCTGCGAATGTAAAATGGGCAGTATAACCGTAGCATCCCCCGGTCCATCATTATCCTTACCCACCAGGGGTTTAAGCACACTGCCTCCCTGGACTTCGTGATCATACTGGCGGATAACCCATTCCTTGCTACAGGTATTCCAGGATCCCAGAAGCTTTTTCAGCTCTGTTCCCAGATCAGGTGGCGGAAAATCCGGTTCATCAAAGCGTTTGGGGTGCCAGACCGCTTCCATTTCTATTTGTGGAATACCCTTATGTAAAAACCTCATATCCAGATCGCAGACCATAGCGCCCTGATAATCTAACTGGAGACGACCGTCACCGGTGAACTCACCGATGACCGTAGCCTCCACATCTTCACTGGCGAAAAGCTTTAATATGGCCTCTTTGTTTTCAGGAGGTACAGCCAGCACCATTCTCTCCTGAGCCTCTGAAATCCATATCTCGGTATAAGACAGTCCTGCATATTTTAGCGGTACTTTTTCCAGGTAAACACGGGCGCCCGTTTCTTCTCCCATTTCTCCTACCGCTGAAGAGAGACCGCCCGCCCCGCAGTCTGTTATCCTGGTATAAAGACCCAGATCTCTGGCCTGTAATAACACATCCAGCATTTTTTTCTCAACAATCGGATTGCCGATTTGTACCGCATTAATCGAGACCTCGGTAGACTTGTCATCCAGTTGCACGGAAGAAAAAGTGGCGCCGTGAATACCATCCCGGCCGGTCCGTCCGCCAACCACCAATATCAGATCTCCCGGTTTATGTTGTCCTCTTTTCGCCATTTTTTTCGGCATCAGCCCCACTGTCCCACAAAAAACCAGAGGATTACCCAGGTAGCGTTCATCGAAAAGAATGGCGCCGTTGGATGTTGGGATGCCCATCCGGTTACCATAGTCCGCTACACCCGCCCGTACCCCTTTAAAAATACGCCTCGGATGTAAAATTCCTTTAGGCAGTTTTTCTGCCGGAAAATCAGGCGGTGCGAAACAAAAGACATCTGTATTCAGAATCGGCTTGGCTCCTAACCCCGTTCCCATAGGATCCCGAATCACCCCGCCAATACCTGTGGAGGCGCCTCCGTAAGGCTCCAGTGCTGAAGGATGATTGTGGGTTTCAACCTTAAAACATAACGCCCATTCATCATCAAATTCCACCACGCCCGCATTATCTTCAAAGACGGATAAACACCATGGTTTGTTCAGGTCATGTGTGGCCTTAATGATGGTATTTTTAAGTAAATTATCAATAACCTGGCCATTATAGGTATATTTTCCTCTAAAGGTTTTATGGACGCAATGTTCAGACCAGGTTTGAGCCAGAGTCTCCATTTCCACATCAATCGGATCGCGTCCCTCTCGCTTGAAATAGTCCAGTATAATCTGGAACTCTTTTTCGCTGAACCCGTAATGCTGGCGCACTTTTTCCCGCTCTGCAGTATCAACCTCCAATATGAAGACTTTTACGAATTCGAAGATATAGCGTGGATTGTCCTGGAAAGGCGATTGCTCATCGTTTACCACATGCTGGACAATAGGATTGACCAGCAAACGTGAAGAAATGGTTTCCAGTTCAGCCTGGTCAGGATTTCCCTTCAGAAGATAACGTTTGGCTGTGGCTACGGCATATACATTTGGAATCCCTAAATCCTTTATCGCTTTTAATACACTGTCTTTAACCGGATCGGTTACCCCCGGATTATAGGCCACCTCTACGATCTGATATCCCTGTCCCTTATCATCCGGATGTTCACTCTGCTCACACCAGTATTCTTGTGTAACACTGTCCGCTAGCAATTGCCGGCATATCTGGTCCACTTTGTCCGGCGCCAGATGAGCATCCAGCCAGTAGACGTCCACGATACGCACATCCGTAATCGAGTTGATGCCAAGATCTTGAATGTCCTTCACCAGTCCCCGTCCAGCCGGATCCGGAAGATGCGCCTTCAAACGAATTTCAATCCTGTGCATTCAATCACACCTTTATATATATTTTATGTTTAATAAAAAAATGCAGACATTCTTATTTATTTTAACGGAACCGCAACTTATTATAAACAGGGGTATGAATAAGGCCACCCGCTTGAGAATACTGGGTGGCCTTAATACTTCATACAAGGGATCCGCTTAATATTTTATAATTTGGCTAATATCTCGGTTACGATATCATTGATCATTTTACCGTCAGCCTTGCCTTTAAGCTTGGCTACCAATTTGGACATCACTTTACCTTTGTCGGAAGGCCCCCTGGCGCCCACTTCAGTTATCATCTGCCGTGCTTCAAACATAATTTCATCACGGGTTAATTGTTGAGGCATATAGGCTTTAAGTATTGCCATTTCTGCGCTTTCTTTATCTACCAGGTCCTGCCGATTTCCTGCTTTAAAGGCAGCAATACTATCTTCCCGCTGCTTTATTTCTTTAGCTATTACCCCAAGGATGTCTCCATCGGTAAGAGTGATCTGCTTATCAGGTTTTATTTCAGCATATTTGATAGCTGAAAGCAGCATACGTAGTGTAGAAGTCTTCAGTTCATTTCTGTCCCGCATGGATTGGCGCAGATCGTCATTCAATTTCTGTTTTAGATTCGTATCCATACATTTAACCTACCTGGTTAATTCCAACCTTGACTATTTCCTTGCAGGTCGAGTGCTTTTACGCTTCTTAGCCGCTTCTTTTCTTTTCCGCTTTATACTGGGTTTCTCAAAGAACTCGCGACGGCGTAATTCAGAGAGGACTCCTTCCTGTTGCACTCTCTTATTAAACCGCCTGAGCAAGCTCTCAAAGCTCTCATTTTCCTGAGCGATAACATCAGCCAATGGTCATCACCATCCTTTGTACAACCACGCCCCTATCCCTAGAACAGCACATTATCTTACACCCAGGGCCAAGCATGTTCCTAGTTTAATTGTACCTTATTATTTTAGTTATTGAAGCCCGCACTGTCAATGTCAAACCTTACTGACCTGAACTGACTTCCTTAGCTTTCTGAGCTTCTGCCGGTATCACCACATTAACCGGGTGATCAAAATCAGAATAATTCATGGTCATATTGATATTCATAGTCATTTTATCCAGACTACTAGCTTCCTGGCCCAGGTCTTCGGCTTTCATTTCAGTTAAAAGAGACACCTTTTCCTGTATCAACATGTGACTATCTTTGGCAATCCATTCTTTGATTGCCATCTTCTTAAACGTCTTGATCAAATCAGTTTGACTCAAATCGAATCCGGACGTACTTGTCTGAAGCTGTTCCTCAAACCAATTGGAGATCACTTGCTGGTCCGGGACAATAGTTATCATATAGCAATCAACACCATTTACTCTTTCACTACCTTCCAGAGTATAATCAGCAGCAGATTGCATAAAAGTAGTCATATTGGATATCCCGCTTTGTTCCTTAAAGATATCCTCCGTTAGCTTCATCTTCAACCATTGTTCTTCCATTCCAGGCATACCGGTCTTCATATAAAGCCACCCATCGGCACCATAGATCTCAGCCGCAATATTCTGTTTCCCGGAATAAGGAATATCCATAGAGATATTCATGTTAATAATCATCTTTTTAGCAAAATTATCGATATCACCTGAAGCGGACTGACTCATGGTCATTTTTCCAGGCTGGTCTCCCCCTATAACCTCAATAATCATATCTGTATCCACCTTCATTTTCACGGTCTTCAATTTTTCAATAGCTGCCAGAGAATCAGATACCAGTTCACTTGCCGTTTTGGTTGCAGATTGTCCGCCTGACGTTGGAATAACGGATGTTGAAGTACCGCTTACACCCAAAGCTGGAGCAGATGAAGCCAACGGTATAGTCAACAAGGAGCCTGAAGGTTCAGAGGGATTTTCTGTCCCGGAACATGCGGTGAGTAAGACGGAGAAAATCACTATTAATATCCCCATTATTTGCACAATTGTTTTCATTGGATTAAATTTCCTCCAATAATATTTAAAATAATAACAATTATATATTAAAGTGAATAGGTAATGCTTAATCATATTCTTAATCAAGACCGGTTGTCAATTTACCGGTATCAAACAGACCATTATCAATGCATATGCGGACTGCAGTATAATTAGTTATCCATTTGCCTTACCTGAAAGGAATTAATGAAATAATGTCTGAATATGCGGATTTGATTTTAAATAACGCCAGGGTAATAACCTGCGATCCGGTAAAACCGGCAGCAGAATCTCTGGCTATATTAAACGGCCGTATTATGACGGTAGGCTCCAGCAAGGATACGGGCCTGGTGAAAGGGATAAATACTAGGGTAATTGATTGTCAGGGTAAATCGCTTGTCCCGGGCTTTAATGACGCACACTGCCATTTTTTCTCCTTTATACGCCATTTATTTAATCTGGATTTGAGTCCAGCTTCTGTACATTCCATAAATGATATTAAACTGGCTATACAGCGGAAAACACAGATTACTCCCGAAGGCGTATGGATTTCCGGTTCAGGTTATAATGAATTTTATTTAGCGGAAAAGAGGCATCCTACTCGTCAGGATCTGGATGAGGTTTCTCCTCGTCATCCTGTGATCATCTCTCACCGTTCGCAGCATGTCTGTGTACTCAATAGTCTGGCCATGCGTCTCGTGGGGATTACCAATGAAAGTGAAGCCCCAGCGGGAGGCGTAATAGAACGTGATCTCGAAACAGGTGAACCTAATGGCATCCTCTTTGAGATGTGGGAATTTATACATAAGAAGACCGGAACCCAGCTATCTCAGGCAGAAATAGACCGCGGGGTAGCAGAAGCTGACCGGCATTTTCTTTCATTGGGTATCACTTCCTTCGGAGAAGCTACCGTCAGCAATGACCTGGATCAATGGCTGTTCTATAAAAAGCTGAAACAGGGGAAAAAAATACACAGCCGGATAAACATGATGCCTGGTCTTGATGCCCTGCCTGAATTTCAGGATGCAGGCCTGCTCACCGGATCCGGGGATGAGGATTTACGGCTGGGCGGCCTCAAGATAATATTAAGCGAAGCTGACGGACGGCTGACACCTTCACAAGATGAATTAAACCGTGTTGTATTGCTTGCTTCGCAGTCAGGATTCCAGGTGGCTATCCATGCTGTGGAACAAAGTACTGTGGAATCCGCTATCATCGCCCTGGAATCGGTGGCTGAACAGGCGCCTGTTGCCTTCCACCATCAACGCCCCCGCATCGAACACTGTTCCGAATGCCCTCCTGACCAGCGCCGGAGACTGGCCAAACTGAAGGCTGTAATTGTCAGCCAGCCTCCCTTCCTCTTTTATCATGGAGAGAGATATCTTTCCCAGGTATCCGGGCAGGCGCAACAATGGCTGTACCCTTTTAAATCCCTGAAGGAAAGCGGCCTGATTGTTGCCGGCAGTTCTGATTCTCCCGTTGTTCCCAACAACCCGCTTGTGGGCATTTTCGCAGCAGTGACCCGCTCAGCCGAAAACGGGCAGAAAGTCCTGCCTTCTGAAGCCGTTTCAGCCTATTATGCGCTGCAAATGTACACCCGCCATGCAGCCTATGCTGGCTTTGAAGAATTAATTAAGGGTTCTTTATCCCCCGGTAAACTGGCTGACATAGCCATACTGAGCGATGACCCTCTTCAAGTGTCACCCGACCATCTTAAAAACATTACGGTGGAATGCACCCTTATAGGAGGCCGGGTGGTCTGGGAAAAGTAAAGAGAAAAACTGCATAAAGGTGTCGGTTGCCGCCGGAAACGAGCTACCCGGACGCAGAATCACCTTCCATATATTGCAGTGATGCGAATTTCAGATTATCAAAAACGTAATCTTATTGTTATTATAAAAGTAATACAGGTTTTCAAAGCAGGTTAACAGTAATCCAACATTTTTTTATATAAGCCGCAAACAAGATTTATTTCTGCGGTGATGTCATACTGAGAATAATACCGGGGGAAAATACATGAACGAACCAGAATTAAGTATCGATGAACTAAAAAAAATGGGGCTGGTGCCTCTTAAAGAAAAAAATATGTTTTCTGTTTGGGTCAAAACTCAGTGCTGTAATTTGAGTTCCAGACAATTGCGGAAAATTGCGGATCTCACCGATCAATATGCTCGAGGTTTCCTGTTGTTTACGTCCAGGCAGATTCCCATCATACCTTTTGTACATGTCGGTCATATATTTAAAGTCAAACGGGAGCTGGAAGAACTAGAGATGGCGCTGGACCATAATGGCCCTACGGTCAGGAACCTCAATATCTGCTATGACGATAAAATCTGCGCAAAAGCAGAAGTCAATTGCATTCCTCTGGGTGAGAAGCTGGACCATTTTTTTTACAGCCTCTCAGCCCACAAAACCAAAATCGGTGTGGCAGGCTGCTCTGAAGACTGCACTATGTGTCGTGTATTAAACGATATCAGCTTCATTGCAGTGAATGAAGGAGGAAGGCAAAGCTATACAGCATATGCAGGCGGAAGACTGGGTGTCAATCCTTTTGTAGGGATGAAGGCGGCTGATAATCTAACGGAAGATGAATGCGTCAATCTGGTGCAGAATTATTTTGACCTGCTGGCTGCTGAAGGCCAAAAAGGTGAAAGGGCCGCGGACGTCATCAACCGGCTGGGTTTCGAAGAGTTCAAATCCAGGCTCAGGAGAAATATCAGCCGGAAACCAGGGCTGTCTGAAATCCACCGGTCGGATGATCTGGAAAAGGAGCACAAAAATATAGTTTTGAAAATTCGGGCTGTTTGTGGAGAAGTAACTTCAGAGCAGGTCAGGAATATAGCCAGCCTGGCGGAAAAATACGGAATTGGTCTGATCCACTTCGCAGTCCGGGGCGCCCCCGAGATACCAGGTGTGGCTACAGGGTCAATTCCGAAAGTCAGCCGGGAACTGGCTGCCGTCAATCTGGAGTTGATTAAGGACAACATAGAGAATTTCCAGTCCTGTTTCGGGGGATATTGCTCTGAAGGCGTGGCTGACCCGCAGGCCTTGCTGAAAAGGCTTGAAAAATATGTAAAGTCATTAAATATCCCTGATTTAAAAATCAGTATATCCGGCGCCGGCTGCCCCAATTCATGCGGTATAGCGCATCTCAGCGATATAGGTTTTCACGGCGTGGTTTTGCCGGTGATAGACACCACCAGGTGCACCGGCTGTGGGCTGTGTGTTGTGGCCTGCAAACGTAAAACAATTGAACTCAAGGACAAAAAAGCGGTAATCAACTATACAAACTGTGCATTCTGCGGAGCATGCCGGTCAGCCTGCACCCAGCAGGCCATTATGGAAAAGAAAAAAGGCCTGGCGGTGCTGCTGGGCGGCAGAGGAGGACCGGAGACCAGGCTGGGCATCAGAATAGCTCAATTTGTCTCAGAAGACAGGGCTTTTAAAATGGCAGACAACCTGCTGAGATTAATTAAGAGAACTGGACTGGATACCGGACAGCTAATCGAGAAGATGGGATTTAATGGAGTGAAAAAAAGCATTATCCAGAGAATGCCCTGATGATTATACAGGCTTCCGCCTGTATCCAGCATCCCTCTTTTCATGGAGACAGGATCAGATCCGGCACAGAACTGCCTGCGGCAGCGCTCAGGTTACAGTCGGTTTTTATCTTTAGTCACCAGTGATAAGCTATAATGGGGAATTCTCCTTGAAATCCCAGTCTTTGAACACCTGCCGGGGTAACAGAAGAAGTGCAAAAAGATAGCGGAAAAATAAACAACGCATTAACCAGGCGTACCAGGCTGGCTCTTATACTGGCTGGTATATTCCTTCTCTTTGACTTCGGCGCAGGGATATATCATATCACACACGGCGGGGGCTGGGTTTCCGGCACCATTGAGATATTTTTCGGGTGTGTGATTGCAGTATTGGTCTACATGACTTTTATCAAGCGACAGGGAAGAGATTCAGATGGGAGGTTGAAGCATTACCGGACGGCTCTTATGGTGATAAGCGGGGCAATTGCCCTCACCCTGCTGGTTTTAAGCATCTATCACTTTACACATGATGGTCTGCCGTCAGGTATCGTAGAACTCATGTTATCCTGCGTACTGGTCACCAGCGGATGGATTTTGAAGTAAATATCGGAACTATTGGTCCTGTAACTCAGATAAGAAAAAACTCACCATCCGCTTGTTGTTCATGGCGATAAACTCAGGTAAAACACAGAGTAGATGTTCATAAGCCAGGCACAAGGTCTTCAATGATTCTACCGGCTTCCGGTCGATGGCTTCCAGCCTGGCTGTGATATCTTCTCCCAGGGCCTTTTCTTCACCTGTGGATTCACCATGTTCGTATTTTTGTTTAAGAGAATGTACCAGTGAGCATTCCCGTTCGATCAAGTTTATCAGCTCAGCATTAATAGCCTGTGAATCAATCAAACGGTGGTACAGCACTTCATTCATTTCAGACTCCTTATAAGATATTAGGAACCCAGAGAAGCACTACCAACTATGGCCGGACAAGTTGAGCCTGAAGGGATTCCGTTTCCTCAAGGAAACGGAATCCCAATGTACAGGGTTAATCTGTTATTCTATGAACGTGGCGGAAGAGGCTGAGGCCTCCTTTCTATCAAGTTAATATTGACTACCTTAAGCTGTAAGTACTCAAGGATGCCGACTTCACCGCCGGACCGTCCAATGCCGCTTTCTTTGACGCCGCCCCATGGCTGGCCGTCGGTCAGGCCGCTGCCGTTGACGAAGAAGTTGCCGCAGACGATCTCGTTGCCGAGCCTCATGCCGCGGGTGATGTTCTTAGTCCATACGATGGAAGAAAGGCCATAGGAGGTATCATTGGCCAGTTTAATGACTTCTTCTTCTGTGGAGAATTTCAAGAAGCAGGAAACGGGCCCAAAGATCTCTTCGCGGGCAATCTTCATGTTCTGGGTAACGCCACTGAAAGCCGTAGGCAATACATAATAACCTTTATCTAACGGCGGGGTGGTAGGCCGTACTCCGCCAATTACCAGTTTGGCCCCCTCATCAAGGCCGGACTTGATATAGGCTTCCACGCTGTCGCGGTGCTCCTTGCTGACCAGCGGACCCATAGTGGTTTTAGGATCCGTAGGTGGACCGGTGACGACCTTTTTAGCGTTCTCTATGTATTTGGCGATGAACTCATCGTGAATTTTCACATGCAGGTAGAACCTGCCCGGAGAACCGCAAATCTGGCCGGAGTTATTGCACTGCGCCGTTACTGCATATTCAGCAGCTGCATCCAGATCAGCATCGTCAAAGACGATAACCGGGTTCTTGCCGCCCAGCTCCAGACTCATCCTCTTGATATTTCGGGAGCCCAGCTCCATGATGCGCTTACCGGTAGCCGAACTGCCGGTAAAGGAAATGCCCTGGACATCCAGATGAGCAGCCAGAGCTTCGCCTGTAGTGCTGCCGGGACCCGTGACAATGTTAACGGTGCCCGGAGGAAGGTCAGACTTGGCAATAATCTCTCCCAGTCTTAGGGCTGACAGACAGTCGACACTTGGCGGTTTAATGATGCAGGTGTTGCCGGTAGCCAGGCAGGGGCCCAGCTTGGACATGACCATTACCAGGGGCATGTTCCAGGGGGTGATTAAGCCGAGTACACCAATGGGCTCGTACTGCATGTAGATCAGGGCATTAGAGCGCCGGGGGGCAGTCCTGCCCATGACAGAACGAACAGCATCAACACCGCCCCTGATCATGAAACCGGCTGACATGCCGAGGCTCATGCCCATCTGCATGGGATAACCATGGTCTGCAATTTCAAGCTCACCCAGCTCTTTGCCGATGGCGGCAATGGCATCGCCCAGTTTATTGATGGCCATTTGCCGTTCCTGCAAAGACTTATGAGACCAGATGGGGTAGGCTTTCTTAGCAGCGGCTACAGCTTTTTCGATATCTTCTTTGCCGCCCAGTGGGACTTTACCTATAACTTCTTCAGTGGCCGGGTTATATACATCAAAGGTATGTTTTGAGACGGCGTCTACCAACTGGCCGTCGATCAACATCTTATATTCTTTCATTTATCGCTCCTTTTTTACCTACGAGTTTCGAGTTTCCTGTTTCGAGTTTAGGGAGAGGGGAGATTAAAAACTGGAAAACAGTGACCCTCCTTTTCTTCCCTTACATTTCATTCCACGGTCTGTGCTTCATTTCGGTCAGATCGACATAGATAACTTTCTCCTGGGCATACTCTTTGATGCCGCCCTTTCCTATGCCGCTCTCTTTAAAGCCTCCCCAGGCCATGCCCTCAGCCAGTTGATGTTCGTTGATCCAGACATCACCGCATTCCATCTGGTTGCCCACTCTAATAGCGCGTCCGGTATTCTTGGTGAAGATAACGCAGGAAAGGCCATAACGGTTGTCATTGGCCCAGTCGATGACCTGCTGTTCGGAGGAGAAGGGCTGCATGAAGATAGCCACAGGTCCAAAGACCTCTTCCCTGGCGATGGTCATATCCTGAGTAACGCCGGTAATGACAGTCGGCATCACCCAGAAGCCTTTATCATACGGAGGAGCAGTAGGCCGTTCACCGCCCAGAACCACCCTGCCGCCCTGCTTCACAGCGCCCTGAATATAGTTTTCAATTTTATCGCGATGCTCTTTGCTGACCACAGGGCCCATCTGGGTCTTGGGGTCCATACCATTGCCGACTCTAAGAGCCTTAGCGCCAGTGATGAACTTTTCCAGGAACTCGTCATAGACCTTCTCATGAATGTAGAAACGTCCGGGAGCGGCGCAGACCTGGCCGCAGTTGCGCATACAGGCGCGGAGGCCTGTCTCTACTGCGGTCTGCATCTCAGCATCATCGAAAACAATGAAGGGGTTTTTACCGCCCAACTCCAGGTCCATGCGCTTTACATTCTTGCTGCCCAGTTCCATTATCCTCTTACCGGTTTCGGAGCTTCCGGTAAAGCCAATGCCCCAGATATCCGGATGAGCAGCGAGTTGTTCGCCTACTGAGCTGCCGGGGCCGGTGATCACATTGACCACGCCGGGAGGCAGCGGGGACTTGGCCAGTGCTTCAGCCAGTTT
>CAYLRY010000035.1:0-32812 GCA_964386535.1 uncultured Dehalococcoidales bacterium
GGAATCTCGTGACTGGAGTTCAGACGTGTGCTCTTCCGATATTGCTTAATTATAGCATTTCTTTAAAGTCAACATGCTGAGAGATAAGTTTTTGCAGTAGATCTATGCGGTGACTATCATCTTTGGTGAGTAACGGGGTCATATCATCTACCTGTTTAGCGGCTGAAAAGGTATCAAAGGGCACCAGCAGCAACGGAATGTTTTTCTCAGAAGCCAGGGTGACGATATTCTGGGCCGGTATAACATTGTTAGTAAGGACTATGCCTGAGGTATTGCTTTCCAGGGCGGCAATGATCATGTCACTGCGATCACCGGAGGTAATAGCTAGCTTGTTTTCTTTTTTAAATAAAGGCAGACGTACGGCTGCATCGCCGGACATAGCTCCTACAAAGACGTGTTTAATCCGTAAACCTAGCCCGCCTTCTCCTGCAATCACCCGTGCCTGCAATCTCTCCGCGACATAGCCGACCGAAACATATGTTAGCTCTTGCTCGAAAGGCACAACGCCGAGTACTTTGATCCCCATGTCTGTAATGTCCTGGAGGTGTGTATTTTTGTAGTCATCCAGGTTGGTTACTTTATTTACTATTACGCTGAAATCGACCCCCGAGGTGTCCACATATTTTTTTACGAAGGAAATATCATCGAAAATAGTGCCTTCATCGCCGCTTACTATGAGTATTAATTTGGCATTTAAATGTTTAGCCAGAGATAGGGTATCAAGATGGACTGATACCCCGTAAGTAAGGTCTTTGCCGCCTTCTACCAGAAGTAGCTGATTGTCTGGAGGAAGGTTACGGACCATTTCCTGTAATTTGGCTTGGGTACCAGCAGCGTCATACATATAACGGAGCTTGGAATGCTCAAATCCTATAGTCATTTCATCCGAACTCTGCTCCAATCCAAAGATATTGGTTACCAAGGCTGAATCGTAATCCCATAAACGCTTCTTACGATAAATCAACCTATCACCAAAGGGTTTCAGGTAACCCAGCTTAAGGCTTGAAGCTTTAGCTAGACCAACGATGAAGCTGGTTTTACCGGCTCCTTCACTAATTGAGCCTATAATAAATTTTTTCATTATTTTGCCTCCTGAGGTTTTGAGAGCAAGATTCTGATATCAACCGCCCTCACCCCTTCACCCTGGCTATACACTACAAGAGGGTTAATCTCAATATCAGATATATCTTCACATTTTTGTAAAATGGTACCTACCCTGATGATAGTATCCGCCACACTATCAATATCTTTACGTTTTTCACCCCTTACACCCAGAAGGAGTGGATAAGAACGAATCTGGCTGATCATGTTTAGAGTTTCTTTATGACTTACCGGGAAAGCGCGGAAGACTATATCCCGCATAACCTCAACATAAATGCCACCCAGGCCAAACATCACAATAGGGCCAAAGGCATGATCCCGGCGGGCGCCGACTATAGTTTCAATCTCAGACTTGACCATTTCATCAACTTCTACGCCTTCAATCATAGCCTCCGGATTATAAGCTCTGGTGTTATGCATAATGGCTTCATAGGCGTCCATTAATTCTTTGCGATCATCCAGATCCAGGGCTACACCGCCGGCATCGCTCTTGTGGATAATGTCCTTGGAAACAATCTTCATTACTACAGGATAGCCGATTTCCTCGGCATACCGGATAGCTTCCTCCAGATTATGGGCAATACGGCTTTTAGGGATGGGGATCCCGGCGATATCCATAATAGCCTGGGCTTCCGAAGCCAGTAGGAAAGTACGGTTATCAGCCCTTACCTGCCGGATCACAGCATTAAGCTTGTCTCCATCCATGTCCACATTCTGAACAGGTTCAACAGGACTATTCCTAGTGCGATAATAGGTATACATGGCACCCAATAAAGACACGGCCTCGTAAACATCCTCGAAAGCCGGAATATCACTCTTGTGGAAAGACTGAATGGCATCAGCGATTTTGGCTCCACCAAAAAGGGAAAAAACCAGGGGTTTGGTCTTATGATACTCTGGGTACAATTTTTCCACTATTTGGCTGAATCCCTCTGGATCAAAGACTGCTGTCTGACAGGCCAGGCAGATGACTGAATGGACTGATTTATTATTTAATGCCGCAGTCAGGGCATTTTCATAGATAGCTGCAGAAGCTTGCCCGGAAAGATCGATGGGATTCTTCAAAGAGCCGAATGGTGGAATTACATTGGCGAACGTGGTGGTCAGATTTTGTATGTTATCATAAAGGTTAACATTATATTTTTCGCAAGCATCGGCAGCCATAACACCAATGCCGCCACCGTTGGTCAGAATAACGGTGTTTTCACCCCTGGGTGCCGGAATATTGGCCAGAAAATGGCACCAATCAAGGGCATCCTGGATATTTTCAGAACGTATAACGCCGCACTGACGGATTATATCATCGAAAACTTTGTCTTCGCCAGCCAGCGAACTGGTATGAGAAGCCGCCGCCATGGCTCCCCGGCGGGATCTTCCTGACTTAATAACAATGACCGGCTTTTTTAAGGTCGCTTCTTTTAGCGTTTGCACTAGTCGTTCGCCATTAACCACACCTTCAATATACATTAAAATAATACGGGTCTGCTCCTGGTCTATAAGGTATTCAAGAAGGTCAGATTCATCCACATCGGATTTATTGCCTACGGAAATAATGGCTGAAATTCCGATATTTTCAGTGACTGTTTTACCCATCATGCCGATGCCGATAGCGCCGCTCTGGGTAATAACGCCCACATGTCCTGGGCGGACATTACTGGGGCCGAAAGTTGCATTTAATGACGCTATGGATGAATAAACTCCAAAAATATTGGGGCCTAAAATCCGCATACCGTGTTCATGCGCCTGAGCAACAATTCTTTTTTCTTCAGCGGAATTACCTATTTCTGAAAATCCGGAAGCAATTATAACTCCGAATTTAACTCCCTTGGCAGTGCAATCTTTAATCGAATTAAAAACATGTTTAGCTGGTATTACAATACAGGCTATATCTACCTCGCCTTCGATGTCTGCGAGGCTTTTATAGGTCTTAAAACCCAGAATTTCCCCCCCCTCAGGATTTACAGGATACACCCTGCCCTTATATCCTGAAAGCGAAATGTTTTCAACAAATTTATAACCTATTTTGCTTTTATCACGAGAGGCACCGATAACGGCTACACCTCTGGGTTCGAATAAATATTTTATATCTGGGCTATTGTACATGACTTGTTGCCTCACTAAAAGCCATCTTAAGTTCGTAAACTTGCTCCTCAACTCTCTTATCAATAATGAAACCCATTTTTTCGAAGAGATGGAGCATAGGCTGGTTTTCAACCAGGACTTCAGCCGAGAACCCTAAAAGGCCCTGCCGCTTAGCCAGCAGTGTCAGATAAGAGAGCAACTCGCTGCCGATGCCCTGATTTTGAAAATCGTCTCTGACTACAAAGGCTACTTCTGCCGTATGGGTATTAGGTTCAATAGCATACTGGCCCATTCCAGCCATGATTTCCTTATTATCTTGCTTGAGGATGGCTGCGATTTCAACCTCTCTGTTGTAATCAATGGCCACAAACTCCTGCAATCGCTCATGAGGGATATCTTTGCGGCGGGAAATAAAGCGGCGGTATAGACTGTTATCCGAAAGAGCATAAAACAGGTCTTTTAATAAAGGTTCATCGCTGATTTTAATAGGCCGGAGAAATATTTCTAGACCGGCTTTGGTAGTCCGGTAGGTTTCCAACTCTTTGGGGTATTCGCCGGCTTTGCCGGCAATAAAGGCCTGGTCTTTATAAATCAAGTTCAGTTTTTTAGCTTCCTGGATCAAATCACGTCTGAATTTGGGATGAGCAATGGAAATTAGCTCCATGGCTCGTTCACGAATATTTTTCCCATGGAGATAGGCGATGCCATACTCTGTAACTACATAGTGAACATCTCCGCGGTTAAGAGTAACGCCTGAACCTTCTTTCAGGAAGGGTACAATACGGGAAATGGTCCCATTGCTGGCTGTGGAAGGCAGGGCCAGTATAGTCTTACCGCGTCGGGCTAACACCGCTCCACGCATAAAATTGGCCTGCCCGCCCATGCCGCTATAAAAGGTTTTGCCAAGTGATTCAGCAGTGGACTGCCCAGTCAGGTCTACCTCCAGGGCGGTATTTATGGCTGTCATAGACTCGTGCTGGGCTATAATTAACGGGTTATTGGTATAATCAATAGTCTTAAATTCTATTGAGGGATTATCGTTAATAAAATCATAAGTTTCTTTTTTCCCCATACAAAAAGCAGTGACGGTTTTACCGCGGTCTATGCTTTTTTGAGAATTATCGATGACGCCCATCTTCATCAGTTCTGCAATGCCGTCAGTAAAAAGTTCAGTGTGTATTCCCAGATGCTTCTTGTTAGCCAGGTTAATCAGAATGGAGTTGGGTACGCTGCCGTAACCTACCTGGATTGTGTCTCCATCCTGAACCAGGCGAGAGACATATCTTCCGATATCCAGGTTAACCTGGGCATGGGTATCTTCATCATAATTGTATTCCAATATCGGTTCATCGTGAGGCACCAAATAATTAACCTGGTCTACATGGATAAAACCATCTCCATGAGTACGCGGCATTTGAGAATTTACCTGAGCTATGACCAGAGAAGCCTGCTCTACGGCAGCTTTCACAATATCCACGCTGACACCCAGGCTCATATAACCGTGATCATCCGGCAGGGAAGTTTGAATGAGTGCAACATCGATAGGGACGTATTTTCGGGCAAACAGATCAGGTACCTCGGATAGAAATACCGGGGTATAATCCGCCAAACCCTGATTGACAGCACCGCGGGTACTATTTCCAATAAAGAAAGAGTTGTGGCGGAAATTATATTTAAACCGCTCTTCAGTGTAAGGGGCCAGTCCCATTGTCCAGATATGAATTACTTCAGCATCAAAAAAAGCTTTGGGATAGGATTCTACATACTTAACCAGAGCGCTTACCAGATATTGCGGTTCACCGCAAGCAGAAGCGATAAAAATCCTATCACCACGATGGATGTGGCTGAATATCATATCTTCAGAGGCGAATTTATCAGGGGTGCGTTTTTTTATATTATCAAGCGGGTTGAGCTTATCAGGCACAATTACCCTCGATCTTTTTATCCTTGCTTATTGTACAGCATGGTCTTTTAAAAGTGAATTTTATCACGTATAAGATGATCATTTTTGGTAAGTGAGCATCGACTATTTTAGAATTCCTGTCTTCCTTCAAGGGCGCGGCTTAAGGTAATATCGTCAGCATATTCCAGTTCAGTACCAAAGGGCAAGCCTCTGGCCAGACGGGTGACTCTAATACCCCGGGGTGAAATCAGACGCTGTAAGTACATAGCAGTCTGTTCTCCCTCAAGGTTGGTATTAGTAGCTAGTATAACTTCGGTAACCTGGCCTGCTTGCAGACGCTCCACCAGATCCTTGATTCTTAAGTCATCCGGGCCTATGCCATCACCAGGAGAGAGAGCTCCATGTAAAACGTGATATAATCCATTATATTTTTGCGTGTGCTCCAGCGCCAGAATATCCTGGGGTAACTCTACAATACAAATTTTGGTACGGTCACGCGAATCACTGCTGCATATCTGACAGACTTCCGTCTCAGAAATATTCAGGCAAACAGAACACAGGCGAGTTTTTTGCTTAACCTGTAGAATGGCTTCTGCCAGGGCCTGATTCTCGTCATTACCGGCACGCAACAAATGATAGGCAATACGTTGGGCGCTCTTGGGACCTATTCCAGGAAGTTTATTAAATTCCTGGATCAGTTTGGATACTGCTTCTGTGGTGGGTACAGGTTGCCGACTCAACTTAAATCTCCTTAAAATCTCCTTGAATATTACATCAATCCGGGAATCTTGAATCCGCCGGTGATTCCTCCAAGCTGTTTGGAGGCAGCATCCTGAGATTTGGTTATAGCTTCAGTAACAGCAGTCAATACCAGGTCCTCAAGCATCTCAACATCTTCAGGATTGACTACTTCTTTAGCTATTTTAATCGACTTAACTCTTTGCTGCCCATCTACAGTAACCCTTACTGCGCCACCACCGGAACTGACTTCTAGAGTCAAATTAGCCAGTTCTTCCTGAGCTTTAGCTAACCTGGCTTGCAGTTGTTGGGCCTGCTGTATCAAGTGTTTGTTCATTTTTCCTCCACACTGGTAATTTGAGCCCCGATTTTCAGAGCTTTGTTTACCAGGATATCTTTTTTAGGGTCATAAATACAGCTTATCTGGCAGGGATGTCCTAAATAATTACTGATGATTTGTTCTGCAATACGTTTGTTTTCGGGCTTTTCCATATTTTCTTTATGAATCTTAAAGCTGAAAGAGAGGACAACCACATCACCTTCTATGGAAACCGGACGGCTGCCGCTTTTAAGATACGCTGCAGCGCTGGAGCGTTTAAGACCTGCATCGGCAGAATCAATAACCTGCTTCCAGTTCAAACGTAAACGTTCTATATCACTACTGAGAGTAGGTGCTGAGGCCGGTGTATCAAATTTCACCTGAGCGGCAGCCACAGAGGCTACCTGCGGCTGAACAGCAGGGGTAACATCCTGAGATGAAGATACTTCAATAACAGTTTTTTTAGCTTGAGGAGGAGCGGTCATACTGGCAGTTCCGGCCTTAATAGCCGGAGAGATTACTTTTTCAGTCATATTAGTGCTGGACGTAGTTTTTTCTTGAGACAAATAACATTCAACCAGCGCCAGTTCATAAGGCAGTGTAGAACTATCGTTATTCCCAATCTCAATTTGGCCGAACAGCTTAATAGCAGTCAATATTTGAATCAATGAGGTTTTTTCAGACAGTTCTTTAAATTCACGGATATCGTCTGAAGTCAGGTCTATGACTTCAGGGGTTCCCGTTTTGATCAGAAGCAAGCTCCGGAGAGCATCCACCAGTTCACGGTTGAATTGATGCAAATCCAATCCGTCATTGTTGACGCTATTAAGAACAGCCATAGCTCTGGAAATATCGTTGGTTACAATATATTTCAGGATCTCTCGAGCCCGGTAGTCTCCGGTGATACCCAGCAGAGCTTGTACCTGAGAGAATTCGATTTTATTTCCATAGTAGGTGGTCAGTTGCTCCAGTAAATTATAGGCATCTCTCAGGCTGCCGGTGGAGCTACGTGCAATCAAATTGAGGGATTGCGGTTCAATAGTGATCTTTTCGGCAGCACAGACCTGGATCAATTTAGATACTACATCCGCCCGGGCCAGCCGGTGAAAATCAAAATGCTGGCAACGTGAAAGAATGGTGGGCAGCACTTTATGAGCTTCGGTGGTGGCCAGAATAAAAACGACATGAGGTGGAGGCTCTTCCAGGGTTTTTAGAAGGGCATTGGAGGCATCTTTACTCAGCATGTGAAATTCATCGATAATATAAACTTTCCGGCGAGCCTGGGAAGGGGCATAGTTGACCTTTTCACGCAGGTCGCGAATATCATCAATGCCGCGGTTACTGGCAGCATCAATTTCAATCACATCCATGGCACGGTCTTCGGTAATCGCCAGGCACATATCACATTGGTTGCAAGGTTCGCCTTTTCCGTTATTACCCAGACAGTTGACCGCTTTAGCCAGAATACGAGCGGTACTGGTTTTCCCTGTTCCACGGGGACCGCAAAAAAGATAAGCATGAGAAATAGTACCGGTTTTCAGGGCATTAAGCAACGTCTGAGTAACATGGGGCTGACCCACAAGCTCAGATAAAGTCTGTGAACGCCATTTCCGGTATAATACCTGTGAAGACATTTGATTACACTCTATTATACTATATCCTGTAGGCTTTCCAAAGGGAATGGTTTAACAAGCTTTTTTCCGAGTTTTAAACTAAGACTAAAAGTTAAATCTCAAAGATCGAAAGTAAAACATAACAACTATACACTTAGCTCAGCCTTAATCATGAAAACTATATAATCATTGGAAGATATTGTGATACAGGGAAAGAAAAAATGATTATCAAGAACAAAGCTGATTTGGCAACTAGCGAACAGCGGAGAAAGGCATTGGAAATCATAGAAGCCGGGATCCTGCGGGTGCTTCCAGACAACATAATACATCAATCGGTCTCATTTGATACGGCCCAAAAATATCTGATTATTAACAGGGTAGTATATCCGGTAAAAGGACGTCTGTTCGTGGTTGGGGGAGGAAAAGCGGCCGGTTTAATGGCTCAGACGCTGGAACGGATACTGGGTCCGGATGTAATTGAGGCCGGACTGATAATCGATAAGGCTAATCCAGATCAATTTAAGACGCGAAAGATCAAAATTGTACAGGCCGGTCATCCTGTTCCTGACGTCCACGGAGTAAAAGCGGTTCAGGAGATATTAAAATTGAAGTTTAGATTCAATATCAAAGAGACGGATATAATCCTGTGTCTGATATCCGGCGGTGCTTCCTCACTGATGCCGTATCCTGTAGAAGGCATAACACTCAGTGATAAACAGCAAACAACTCGTTTACTGCTGGCCTGCGGAGCGGATATAAGGGAAATTAATACGGTGAGAAAACACCTTTCTATGATTAAGGGAGGAAGACTGGCGCAGCATTTTGCGCCTGCCAGGGTAATTTCCCTTGTACTCTCAGATGTTATCGGGAATGATCTCAGTGTGATAGCTTCAGGATTGACTTTTCCAGACTCAACCACTTTTTCACACGCTTATGCAGTGCTGCAAAATCACCGCATTCTGGACCAGATGCCACCGGCAGTAGTAGCAGTGATGGAAAAGGGATTAAAAGGTGAAATAGCTGAAACGCCTAAAACACTGGAAAATGCTGACAACTATGTAATCGGGGATGTGAGATACGCTCTGAAGGCCATGGAGGTAAAAGCCGTTTCCCTGGGGCTGCGACCCCTGATAATAGCTGAAGATCAGAGCGGAGATACTGAAGTAGCTGCCGGTCAAAGAGCCACGGAGATTCTAGAGGAAGTCAATGCAGGATACAACACCTTGCTTCTAGGAGGAGAAACAACCCCCTGCTTGCCGGATTCTCCAGGTAAAGGAGGCAGAAACCAGCATTGGGCTGCTTTGACGCCGTTATTATTAAGAAGTTTTAAACGAGAATGGGTTTGCGCCTGTGTGGGCACAGACGGGTCCGATTTTATACCCGATGCAGCAGGGGCAATAGTAGACCATACTACTTTAGATACCTATAAATCCAGAGTGCCTGACTATCTTTACAGGTTAAAAAATTTTGACAGTTATAACTTGCTGCAAAAAGCCGGCCGGTCCCTGATCATAACAGGTAACACTGGTACGAATGTGGGCGATATTATTGTTTACCTTATTGTCTGATCAATTATCCCTTTGCGGAGAAGCCAGTTTCATTATTTTTTATCTCATAATTATTTATTATGAAAGAATTCTTCTATCAGACTTTTTTCCGTTTCCAGCGGCCTGAGGAAAAGTAAAGAGGATAAATAATCGCCCGCATCATCTGGCCGATGACTATAGCCCAGCGAACACCATTGACCCCCAGGTTGGTCATCTCAGGGAGTACGTAGGCTAGAGTGAGCTGGATACCCAGCATCGTAACAACGTTAGTCATGAGAGGAATCAGGGTATCACCGACTCCATTCAGAAAAAGAGTGAGGACGATCACCACCCCCCAGACCATATAGCTGGCGATCTGTATCCTGAGAAAGGTAGCCGCGGTTTCAATCAGGGTGGGGTCAGTGGCGTTGAAAATCCGCAAGATAGATTCTATGAAGAACCAAACTATGACGGAGCAGACCAGAGTGATCCCACTGGCCATGGCGATGGCCAGCCATCCGGTCCGGGCTGCTCGCTCCGGCTGACCGGCGCCCAGGTTTTGACCTCCCAATACACCTGCCGATACTCCCAGTCCGCCTGTCAGGCTTTGGATGAACTGGTCAATCCTGATGGCCAGGGAATGGGCTGCTACGGCCACAGCGCCAAAGGGTGCAATAAAGCGCACCAGCATTAATTCGGTAAAAGTTATCAGTACAAAGGTGGTGGACGAGGGAAGGCCAATTCTGACCGTGCGCCAGATCAGGTTGCCATCAAAACGAAAATTTCTAAGGGTCACCCTCAAACGAGTGCGTCCGGTGAAAAGAATCCAGAGGCCGGCGCAGGCGCCCACACCTTGCGTTATCACATTGCTTAAAGCCGCTCCTTTGACTTCAAGAGCGGGGAAAAAACCCCAGCCAAAGATGAGAGCCGGGCAAAGGGCTATTTGAATCAACCGGAAACCAAGGCTTATTTTGAGAGGGTTCCGTGAGTCTCCAGAGGCCTGCATAATACTCTGTGAGACCGAAAGTGCGCTCATGGTAATTATACCAGCGAATTGTATCCGCAGGTAAGCAGCCCCTTCTGCGACCACTTCCGGCGGCATTCCCAGAATAGTCATGATGTTCTCTGCCAGGAAGATGCCCACCAGAGCCATTATGATTGAAAAAACCAGGCCGATGGCAAAAGCTTGCTGGGCAGCCCGGTTAGCGGTCTTTTCATCTCTGGCTCCTACAAATCGGGCTATCATGGCGGTAGTACCGGTGTAAAAACCGGTGACCAATGCGTTCATTACCATGACAGCCAGGCCGGAAACCCCTACGCCCGCGATAGCGGATGACCCCAGTTTGCCTACCCAGATCATATCCACAGCGGGCCCAATGGCATTAAGGGTGTTGCTGATTAGCATGGGCCAGGACAATGACCAGAGATTGCCAACGATACTACCTCTGGTCCAATCACGCCTGGCGGCTGGAGTTTTGGGAGAACATGTATCCGGTTCTTTCATTACACTTGCTCAGGAGAAATGGATTGCGAGGGGTTGTGGAGTATAACTTTATGAAAAAGAGTATCACTCTGTATACTTAGAATCCGCACCATCTCACCACTTCACCGGCAGGAGCTCTGGCTGAACGGCGCTGGTTAGCCGGAGCACTCCAGTCAGGATAGCCGATGGCTATCCCCAGTACGATTATCAGTGAATCCGGAAGTTGCAGAACCCGGCGTAGTACATCAGGGAAGGCAACTGCCTGGGCCTGAGCAACAGTCCCTAATCCGTAGTTGGGAGACAACAACATAATGTTTTCCGCAATAAGACCACAATCGAAGATAGCCCAGTCATTTACTCCTTTGCTTTGATAATAGTAAAAGCGGTCAGTGCAGATATAAATCACGCATGGCGCACCAAAGTTCCGGTAAACCAGCTCTCTGCCTTCCCTGGATTGGGGAGGAGGTACAGGCATGATCTGGCGGCGTTTTACATAATGCTCCGGGAACTGCTGGGGACGAGGGATCTCCATTGCCGGAATTGCTTCCTCTTTTTCCACAAATCCCTTCTGGATATCCGCTAATTTATCCCCTGCGGCTATAAAAAAATCCCAGGGTTGGGTATTACCCCAGGATGGCGCCCATAAGGCACGGTCCATGATCTCCTGAAGCACCTCTCTGGAAACTGGATCCGGTTTAAAAGCCCGGACACTCATTCTTTTAGTAATTGAATCAAGGATATCCATTTGATCTCCTCGAGTGAAGCTTAAGTGCAGAAAATAATTATACACCTGCGTAAAAAGACGGACAAGCACAATTTTGAGTGTAATCCATACTGTAGTATAATAAGGCCGGGTTGTTAAATAGCCTTTAAGATAGATTAATGACTGATACTGTTATCATAAATCGCCTGGTTGTTGGATCATTATCGGCTAATTGTTATATAGTTGGTTGTAAAGAAACCGGACAGGGATTGATAATTGACCCCGGCGGCGATGCTACTGATATTATCAAAGCCATCGACGAGTTACTACTGGAAATCAGGACCATTGTGCTGACACATGGACATTCTGATCATATTGCCGCATTGTATGAAATACAGAACTACACAGGCGCTAAAACGGCCATTCACATGGAAGATGCTAATTTTCTGCACGGCCATGGAAGTTACAGCATGATGTTCGGCATTTCTTATAGAACTCCCGCTCCTCCGGATAGGTTGCTTAAAGATGGAGATTTGATAGAGACCGGCAGTTTGAACTTTAAGATTATTCATACACCGGGACACACCCCAGGGTGTATTTGCTTACAGATGGGTAACAAGGTATTTACCGGTGACACCCTTATGTATCGAGGCATAGGTACTACCCTCATGCCGGGAAGCAGCCGCCGTCAACTGATCGATAGCATCCACAGGCGATTAATGGTATTACCGGATGATACCACACTATACCCTGGACACGGACGCCAGACCACAATCGGATCTGAACGCCGGAATAACCCATATATCAACCGGTATTAACAGTAGTATACACTCATCCCCCGAGGCGGGACGGGCTCGTTGAAAAACCAGTACTTTTTCTAAGTCAACTCAGGGGATTTCTGGTACATGGCCTGGTTTCCTGCGGTAAAGTGCACGAAAGGCCGGTCTACTCTCCTGCAAATCATAGGGCAATGCTTTACACCCCTGGGTACAAAGACCAGGCAGGTTTTTTCCAACAGGTATTTTTCATCATCAATCCATAATTCCATTTCTCCCCCCAGGTCACGGGGGTTTTGCGGATCGGTGCCGATGAAGCCCAGTGTTTCATCGAAATCGTGAATATGGGGGCCGGGGCCTGACTCAGACGGTTGATGGTACCAGACAAAATCCATGTATGAAGACCCTTTGACCACTTCATCATCCATCCACAACAGGCGGGTCATCCTGGAGGCGCTTCCAGCCAAGATGCTGGCGGAAACGGCAGGCGGGACTACCTGCATAAGAGATAAATCAGAGGCTGTCGCCGGCACGGTGACCAGATTGGGCCCGATACCCGGCATTGGACGCAAACGGGGCCCGGTGACGATATTTTTGGCGTATTTACGTTCTGTCATGCTTAATACTCCTCAAATCCTTTATGAATAAACAAGAAATCTCTAAATACTGAAACCCTGCCTATAAACAAATTCAAACAACGGAATTGGCTAAAGCGCGAAAAGATCGAATGAGTATATTTTTAGAATTTTTTTCAGTTATTGTTCTGCGATTAATATATTAGTAACACCTTTTTAAAGTACAGCAAACAACGGAGAAATTACCCGGACTACCAAATAACCTGGCAGATGTATTAATAGCCTCATTAGTATATTATTTGGTTGAATATTGAGCGGAAAGCAAAGCATCAATAAAGATAATTGGACGTTCAACTTTTGATCCGGATGAACCGGAAATCCGAAACCCGTTAAACGGTATGCTATAAATATTTGAAAACTGAAACTTCTCCTGTTCTCCTAAACAAATCCGTATCCCCGGGCATAGAACATACTGGGGCGCGGCCTAAGGTCTTGCCAGACCTCATCGCAGGAAGCCAGTTCTTCCTTCGAAAGCTTTATATCAATGGCTCCCAGGTTCTCCTCCAGTTGTTTTACAGAAGAAGCGCCGCAAACCACAGAGGTTACCACCGGATTGTTCAACAACCAGGCCAGTGAGAATTGTGTCAGCTTATGTCCATGTTCTTCAGCAATTTGTTTGAGTCTGGCAATGGCTTCAAAATTGTTTGTTTTCCAGGTGCCGGGATAGGCCCTGGCGCCTGGTGGAGGCGGTTTGGTAGGGTCCATCTGACTGTACTTACCGGTCAGCATTCCGCCTGCCAGAGGCGCCCAGACGTTGACACCAACTCCCTCACTTTCGCACAGGTGCAGGAGTTCTATTTCACAATCACGGGCAATGAGGTTGTAGGACGTCTGGATGCAGTCAGGACGGGCCAGGTTGTTTTTGTCAGTTATCCATAAAGCTTTACATAATTGCCAGGCATAAAAATTAGACATACCGATATACAGAACCTTGCCCTGGCGTACCAGGTCATCAAAAGCTCTTAGGGTTTCCTCCAGGGGGGTGGCATAATCCGGGGCATGCGCATAATAAATATCGATATAATCGGTTTGGAGCCGGTGCAGGCTTTCCTCCACACCGGTCATGATATGTTTTCGTGAAAGCCCCCGGTCATTAACTGTGGGACCGGTCTTTCCTTCCAGCTTGGTAGCCAGCACTACGGAATTACGCTTGCCTTTAAGAGCTTTGCCAACTACGATTTCAGAGGTGCCACGGTCAGGGATATCAAATCTCTCTTTGCCATAAATATCGGCTGTATCAATGAAGTTCACCCCAGCGAAGAGAGCGGTATTTATAATATCAAGAGAGGTGGCTTCATTGACCTTACGGCCAAACTCTAGGCAACCCAGAGAAATAATAGAAACTTTAAGGCCGGTCCGTCCCAGGTTTTTATACTGCATATAAAGCTCCTTTAGAAAATAATGATATTACGCAGGGCTTCTCCTCTTTCAGTTGACTCAATTGCTTCGTTTATCTTCTCCAGGGGATAACGTCCAGAAATCAACTCATCCAGCTTAAAACGCCCAATTTGGTACCAGGAGACCAGGCGAGGGATATCCACCAGGGCGCGGGCTGACATTGCACCGCTGCCCATCAACATTCTCTGGCCGCCGATAAAGTCAGTAGGTTCGAAATCAGCCAGAGTATCTTCTCCGGAATGGCCGATAATGACCGTTACTCCACGAAAACCGGACATCATAAATCCCTGGCGCAGAGGGACTTTACCACCCACAGTGACAAAAACATAATCAGCCCCTCGCCCGGAGGTAATTTTATAGGCTGCCATTACAGGGTCACTTTCTTTTTTGACATTGATAGTATGCGTGGCGCCGAATTTTCTGGCTGCCTCCAATTTATTATCCAGTACATCTACAGCGATCACCGGATAAGCACCTGACAAAGCAGCCCCCTGAATGGCATTAAGCCCGACTCCTCCGGTGCCCATCACTACCACACTACTCATAGGTTTAACCTGGGCTGTATTGGTAACAGAGCAAAATCCGGTAATGACGCCGCAGGCCAGCAAACAGGCCCTGTCCAGCGGCATATCAGGAGGCATCTTGATCAGGCGGTTTTCTTTAACTACAGTATACTCCACAAAGCCGGCTACTCCACCACCAAGCTGGGTCAGACGTTGACCTCTGTTGTTGACGTATCGGCCGGGAGCGCTGATTCCTTTGAATTTAGTGCCAGGAGGACGCACTGGTCGTTTTTTCTCACAGGCGCCGGGGAATCCCAGAATGCAATAGTAGCACTGCCCGCAGCCGGCAGGTTCCAGTGAAACTACTACAGGGTCGCCCGGCTTTACGGAAGTAACGCCTTCGCCGATCTCTTCTACGTAACCGGCCACCTCGTGACCTCCTACAGCCGGGAGTTGCATGATCCCATGCTCACCACGTATGGAGTGGATATCGCTATGGCAGATGCCGGTAGCTGTTATACGGACTTTAACTTCACCATTCTCGGGGGCGTCCATGGTAACTTCTTCAATGACCATGGGTTTACCTATCTCATAGAGGACAGCAGCTTTACATTTTGTTGAATTCATTCATATCCTCCCTTATGATTTTTGAAATGATTTTCCCGGTTAACGGGAAAATCATTTCAGTGATATAAATTATAACATATGCTAATTATTCCTGTTAACTCAGGAAAAAATGCGATACAATACAGGGTAATGTGGCCATTTAAAAGAAAAGAAACAAAACGCAAACAATCAGGCAAGGGCCCTGTTTGTTCTTTTTGCGGCAGTACACAGACTATAACGGTGGCAGGCCCAGGTGAGGAAAGGCCTGGTATAAAAACCTGGAGAGGTCAGCGTTATTTGACCTGCCGCTGCTTGAACTGCGGCAGGGATTTTTATGCGGATGAACCTGCCGGAGGATTTTCTCGGGAAATATGGGATCATGATTCAATAATCGACGATGAAGAGACGTTACGAGCGGCTGAGGAAGAGCTGAAAAAACGTACTGATGACGACCGTGACCGGAGATGCCGGTGAATGGTTGTTAATAAACATGGAATATGATATCTTTTAATCACAGAATAGGCGAAGGCGAGGCGTCCGATGCAAATCAGAAAAACCTATAAAGAGATTAATCCAACGTTGTTATACGATGAGATAAAAGAATTTGTTTTAAAACAAGGGGTCACACGGGATCAGGACAAATTGGAAACTTATTCTATACCGAGTGATTCTTCTAGCTTTATTTACCGGGGAACACTGACTTTCAAATCACAGGGCAAAGAAGCCCTCAGAGTTCATATTATTGGAACAGATAAGGCAGAAACCAAGCTTATGCTGGATTCTGTAGATGAACTGTTCCCGGCTGAAAAAATCGCTGAACTGGAAAGTGATTTAAGTTTTATGCTGGGGTCTTTTGAAAATAAGAAGTAAAAAGAATCCTGCGTTTAAGTGAGTGTTTTTACCCGCATCTACCCTTCAAGCTTTCCAGCATCTGGTTAAAAGCCTGGATAAAAGACTGGACTCCTTCTTTCTGTAATTGCTCTGTCACAGCTTTCAAATCAATACCGTATTTTTCCAGATCAGCAATTTGCCTTAGAGCGGTATCCATATTTTCCGTAATAGACAAACGTGCCTGACCGTGGTCCAGAAAGGCGTTTAAGGTTGGGGTAGGTACGGTGTTGATAGTATCAGGGCCGATTATTTCTTCAACATATAGAAGGTCTGAATATCGGGGATTTTTTGTACCAGTGCTGCCCCAGACGATACGCTGTACTTTAGCGCCGCGGCTGCGCTGGGCGGCAAAGGGATCTTGATAAAAAATTTCGTTAAAACGGCGATAGATCATTTTAGCGCAAGCTATGGCAATCTTGCCACGCAAATCCAGGGCAGCTTGACTTCCGTTTTTTTCCAGTAATTTATCCACTGCGGTATCAATACGGCTGACAAAGAAAGAAGCGACGGAGCTTACTCGTTTGGGCTCACGGTTTTTTTCCAATCCCCGTATATAAGCCATAGCAACGGCTTCATAATGACTCAAGTTGAAAATAAGGGTGGCGTTTACATTGATGCCCAGGGTAGTAAGGGTTTCCACTGCAGGGATACCTTCTCTTGTAGCCGGGACTTTAATCATCAGATTGGGGCGGTTGACCAGTTTCCAGAGCCTCTCTGCCTCATTTACCGTTTCAGCAGTTTGGTAGGCCAGCTCCGGTGAGACCTCGAAGCTGACAAACCCATCAGCTCCACCGGTAGAATCGTAAACCGGACGCAGGAAATCAGCAGCTTTCTGGATGTCATCTATTGCCATCTTTTCATAAACACTCTGGATGTCAAGGGCCTTATTTTTTGGTGCAGCTATAACCAGGTCATCATAATCATGGGATTCACAAATGGCCTTTTGAAAAATACTGGGGTTGCTGGTAACTCCGGTAATACCTTCGTCTACCAGATGCTTGAGCTCTCCACTGGATAAAAGACCGCGGCTGATAAAATCCAACCAGATAGATTGTCCATATTTTTGCAGGGACAGAATCGGTTTCATGCTTTTCCCTCCCTATTTTCATCATTTATTAAACTTCTGGCCAGTGCTGCGGCTCCGACAACTCCAGCCTTATTTCCCAGGGCTGCCACGGTAATATGCAGGTCTTCCAAAGGCGTTGGCAGAGCCTGAGATCTGACGCGTGTTTCTATTAAAGATACATAATCCGGCAATCCCTGGATAACCCCGCCTCCTAGAATAATAAGGCGGGGGTTAAAAGCATGGATAATGCTTACTAACCCGGCCGCTAAATATTTGGTGGTGTCTTTTACCAGGCGGTGGGCCAAAGGATCGTTATTGCGGAAGGCTAGAGAAACGGTAATAGCGGATATATTATTAATCTCTCCAGCCAGGGACAAAAGCCCCTGCCCGGCCTGAGGATTAGCACGTACCGCATCCCGGGCGCGTTCGGCGATGGCCCAGCCGCCGGCATAAGCCTCAAGGCAACCGTCATTAGGACAATGGCACTTCCTGCCCCCGGCAACCACCGTCATATGCCCCAGCTCTCCAGCGGTATTGCTGTAACCCTGAAGTAAGCGACCATGACTAACGATACCCCCACCGATGCCGGTTCCCACAAAGAGGCAAACCAGGTCATTAATGCCTCTTCCGGCGCCGTGCTGCCATTCTCCCCAGGTTACCATTCGCACATCATTATTAATTATGACAGGAATACCCAGGACTAACTCCAAACGTGAGCGTAGCGGTACGTTATGCCAGGCTGGTAGGTTCGGACTATTACGCACGATTCCATTCTGACTATCGATTTGACCGGCTATTCCCAGTCCAAGCGCCGATGCCCCGCGTCCGGATTCCTTAAAGCAGGCTTGAACTGAATCGATAATAGCCGCAACGGTTGAATCCGGGTCTTTAGAATCATTCAGCAAATGGTAATGAGAGGCGATAATCCTGCCTGATGCATCTACCAGCGCTGTATCCAGCTTGGTACCACCCAGATCAATACCAATGGTTAAAATGTCATTTTTTATAGGCGTCATTATTTTATTACCTTTCCAGACTCATTTTTTGTCAGATTGATACCGGAGGTTCAGTCTAAATAACTCAATGATAGATCAACAAAGTGAAAGCTCTCACAATTCAGAAATGGAAACCGCCTTTGTTTTGTATTCGATTATCCTTATAATAACTCTTAATGTAAAGATTGGCTAGATGGCAATGGATCGATGTTTTAATGTCAAACCAGGCTAACCGATCCTGCTTTTTCTACCAAATTGGTATAGTAACCTCGTGCCGGTTAAGACTATCTGTTGGTGGATTTTGGGCATACAGACGGAGGTTCAAGAAGGGAGATATAGATTCAAAAAGGGGTATCATCAAATAGATAAATAGTATAAAATACTAGTAACCTGCTGACTGAAAAAATTATGGAGTTGGTATTATAAACCATGAAAGCTTTGATACTGGCCGGAGGTAAAGGTACCCGGCTAAGGCCACTTACCAGTACTATGGCCAAACATCTATTGCCGGTAGCCAATAAACCGATTCTGTATTATGTTATAGAACAAATACGGGAAGCGGGCATTCAAGATATCGGCATCGTGATCTCACCTGAAACAGGTCCTGACTTAAAAGCGGCTTTGAATGATGGGTCCCGGTGGGGAGCAAGCATTACCTATATTCTTCAAAGCCCACCCCTGGGGCTGGCTCACGCAGTACAGACTTCACAGGAATTTCTGGCAGACTCGCCTTTTTTGCTATTCCTGGGAGATAATCTGATTCAGGAAGGGGTTAAAGGCCTGGTGAAAGAATTTAAAGAAACTCCGGCGCAGGCTTTAATTGTGCTTAAAGAAGTTGCTGACCCTAGGGCTTTCGGCGTTGCAGAAATTGAGGATCAGGGCAGGATCTCGCGGGTGGTAGAAAAACCCAAAGAGCCGAAGTCTAATTTGGCGCTGGTAGGAGCTTATATTTTTACACCGGTCGTGCATCAGGCTATTGCGCAGATAAAGCCATCCTGGCGAGGAGAATATGAAATTACGGATGCCATCCAGAAGTTGCTTGATATGAAACAGACGGTAAAAAGCCACATCTTACAGGGATGGTGGCTGGATACCGGGAAAAAAGATGACCTTCTAGAAGCTAACCGCGTAATCCTGGATGAATATGTACGGCGGGATATACAGGGAGAGGTAAATCCCGGAAGCCAGATTATTGGACGGGTGCAAATTGAAGCTGGAGCTAGGGTAGAAAACTGCCTGATAAGAGGCCCTGTTTGTATAGCGCCGGGTTGTAAAATCCGCAATTCATTTATTGGCCCCTTTACAGCCGTTGGAGCGGGTACTTTAATTGAGAATTCCTCCATAGATTATTCAGTGATTATGGAGAATTCTTTAATTCAAAATGTAAAACACCTGGCTGATAGCGTGATAGGAAGGAATACTGAGGTCAAACGACAGGCTCAACAATTTGAGGCCACCCGGCTTTTCATTGGTGACTATGCCAGAGTTGAATTATAGGAGTTATTTTTATGGTAACAGAGTATAACCCGGCCGATTATCCTGCTGTGGTAGCTTATTTTTCTATGGAAGTCGGCCTAGAATCAGATATGCCAACCTACAGCGGTGGTCTGGGGGTACTGGCAGGAGATACCTTGCGTGCCGCTGCCGATATGGGGTTACCCATGATAGGTATCACTCTTTTAAACCGTAAAGGCTATTTCAAGCAACATCTTGATGCTGCCGGCAATCAGACCGAAAGTCCTGAAGTATGGGATCCGGCAAAATACCTGGAACCCCTGGATACCAGAGCCCAGGTAATCCTGGAAGGCCGGCGTGTAAATATCCGTCCCTGGCGGTATCTAGTGAAAGGGTATACCGGAAAGCGCATCCCGGTTTATTTCCTAGATACGGCTTTACCTGAAAACAGTCCCTGGGACCGGGGTATTACTGACTATCTCTATGGCGGTGACAATTTCTACCGCCTGTGTCAGGAAATCGTACTTGGCATGGGGGGCATAGCTATGCTCCGTGCACTGGGATATACCAGTGTTAAGGCGTATCATATGAATGAAGGGCATTCGGCCTTATTAATTCTTTCTTTACTGGAAGAGCAAAAGGAAAGACAGCGTCAGGCTACAATCAGCCACTCCTGTGTTGAAGAAGTAAAAGAAGTCTGCGTTTTTACCACCCACACTCCGGTACCGGCTGCCACTGACCAGTTCCCCATGGATATGGTACACCGGGTGCTGGGAGATCAGCATACCGAAAACTTGAAGGCAGCCTCCTGTTTTAGACAGGATGTTTTAAATATGACCTATATAGGCCTGTGTTTTTCTCACTATATTAATGGGGTTTCCATGCGTCATGAAGAAATATCTCAAAGCATGTTCCCTAACTATCCCATCAACTCCATAACCAATGGCATCCATGTCTTTACCTGGGCCTCACCTTCTTTTATCCAGTTATATGACAGACGCATTCCGGAATGGAGGAGTGATAATCTCTATTTACGCTACAGTGTAGGAATCCCGCTTGAAGAAATCCAGGACGCTCATAACAGGGCTAAAGCGGACCTCTTAGAAGAAGTTGTCAGACGGACGGGTGTAAATTTGGATAAAAATGTGATGACAATTGGTTTTGCCCGGCGGGCTACAGGTTATAAAAGAGCCAATTTTCTTTTTTCTGATATAGACCGTCTGAGGCAGATAGTACGTAACGCTGGTCCTTTACAGATTATATATGGGGGCAAGGCGCATCCCCGGGATGAAAGTGGAAAAGATATCATCAGGTCCATATATAAAGCGGCTCAAGAGCTTAAAAATGATATTAGGGTCATATATCTTGAGGGATATGACATGGAACTGGGCAGGTATCTATGTTCAGGGGTAGATTTATGGTTGAATAATCCATACAAACCTCAGGAAGCTTCGGGTACTAGCGGGATGAAAGCTGCCTTAAATGGAGTCCCTAGTTTGAGTATACTGGACGGCTGGTGGATTGAAGGTCATGTGGAAGGTGTGACCGGTTGGTCTATTGGTGAGAGCTGGGAGATGGCCAGTAATCCGGAGCAAGAAATTGCATCATTGTATAATAAGCTTGAATATGTAATCATGCCAATGTATTATGCCAGGCCGCAAGCGTTTGCCCGGGTTATGCGTAATGCTATTGCCTTGAATGGTTCTTATTTCAATTCTCAGCGCATGTTATACCAATATGTGCAAAATGCCTATTTCCCAACCAGCGAAATGGAAACTCTGAATGTGCATGCTAGCGGGAAAATTCCAGGGATAAGCTAGAAAAGTAGGTGCGAAAGTGGATCCACTCCGGCAACTGGCTGTTATCTACGGAATAAAAACCAGCTACCTAGATATGGAGAACCGGATACAAACAGCTTCACATGACGCTTTGCTGGCCACGCTAAAGGCTTTGGGTGCGCCTATATCAAACGAAGAGGATATTCCTTCAGCTATCCGGGCAAAACGGCAAGAGTCCTGGCAGCGGATTGTAGAGCCAGTAATAGCCATCCGGGAACATGAAATTCAGAAAATAGACTTGCATTTACCGGCAAAGCTACTGGGGTCATGGATTGAAGCTACTTTACTGCTGGAGAACGGCGATACTAGGAAACTGCGTTTAGAAGCTTCCAAGTTAACTATTATTGAAAAGGTCAGAGTTGAGGGACTGGATTATGTTACTCTCCGTTTTGACCTGCCAGAACCATTACCACCCGGTTATCACAGACTCAACTTGAATTTGCTTGGACAGAATATAGAATCACTGATTATTTCCGCTCCTGATAAAGCCTATTTTCCCTCTACTGTTAACGAAAAAATATGGGGTGCATTCATCCCTTTATATGCATTACATAGCAGCCGGAGTTGGGGGGCTGGCGATTTTTCCGATCTGGAAAACCTGATGGACTGGGTGAAAGGGGCGGGTGGCCAGATGGTAGGGACTCTTCCGTTAATGCCCTCCTTTTTTGATGAAAAATATGGGCCGGGGCCATACATGCCTGTCAGCCGTTTATTCTGGAATGAGTTTTACATGGATGTCAATAAAATTCCCGAACTGAAGAGTTGCCAGGCTGCGAAAAAACTGATGGAGTCTTCCGAGTTTCAAAGAGAAATTTCAGAATTACGTTCTAACGGCAGAATAGACTATAGACGCCAGTGGGCATTGAAACGGCGGCTGATTGAGGAATTAAGAGAATCCATTTTTACAGAAAAGGCACAGCGCTACGAGGAAATGCTGCAATATGTTAAATCCAATTGCAGATTGGAGGATTATGCTCGTTTTAGAGCAACCGGAGAAAGACTGGGTAATAGCTGGAAAAAATGGCCGGAACGACTGCGTAAGGGGAGCTTGCAGGAAGGTGATTATAATGAAAAAGCCAAGCAATATTACCTTTATAGCCAGTTTATTACAGGGGAACAGGCTGCCAGCCTGACCCGTAAAGCTGCCAGTGAAAACGTATTTTTATACCTTGATTTACCCGTAGGTGTGCATCCGGATGGTTATGATGTATGGCGAGAAAGAGACTCCTTTGTTCAGGGGGTCAATGCTGGCGCACCTCCCGACCCTGTTTTTACCAGCGGTCAGAACTGGAGCTTTCCACCGTTACATCCTGAGCAAATACGAGAACAAGGGTACCGTTACGTAATAGATTCTCTGGCACATCAGACTGGAAATGCCCGTATGCTGAGAATTGACCACATGATGAATTTTCACCGTCTTTTCTGGATTCCCCAGGGCATGGAGAACAGAGATGGCGTCTATGTGAGTTACCGGGCTGAAGAGTTGTATGCCATCCTGGCCCTGGAGTCCATCCGGCATAAAACCTTGATAGTAGGAGAAGATCTGGGCATGGTCCCGCCTGAAGTCAGGCCGATGATGGATAAATACGGAATCTTCCGCATGTATGTTGGTCAGTATGAGTTGATTAAGGATAACAAGTTAGGTGAGATACCGGAACGGTCGGTGGCCAGCCTTAATACGCATGACATGTTCCCTTTTGCATCTTTCTGGCAGGAAAAGGATATCGCCGAGCGGGTAAAATTACATCTGGTTAATAAAGAACAGGCCAGGAAAGAACTGATAAAGCGAAAAAAAATAAAGAAAGTGCTGTTTTATGTATTACAAAGGCTGCATCCAGATATCAAGAACAGAGAGGATATTGCTGCTATACTAAAGGCAGTATGGACACTCCTGGCAGCCAGCCCGGCTTATGCCTTTTTAATAAATTTAGAGGATTTATGGTTAGAAACCGATCCACAGAATATTCCCGGTACCTTAAGGGATGAAAACTGGAGCCGTAAAGCGCGATATGGGATCGAAGAATTCGCTAGATCCGGACAATTTTTGGAAATACTGAAAATAATTAATCAGGCCAGAGTAACAGATTCTAAAAAACAGGTATAAAACATAAATATCCCCACAATCTTATACCATAAATAGACCAGGGTTAAATTTAAAAAAATGAAAACTAAAAAGAAACAGCCGGCAGGACTTCAACCTGATATTACTGTATCAGTACAAGAACCAACTCTGTTGACTGCCGATGATCTTTATCTTTTCAACGAGGGAAGGCATTTCCGCCTTTATCAAAAACTAGGGGCTCATCCACTGGTGGTGAACGGGATTAACGGGACTTATTTTGCCGTCTGGGCCCCCAACGCCCGTACAGTCAGTGTAACAGGTAATTTCAATGGATGGAATCGTGAGAGCCACCTCCTAAAACCACGGGAAAAATCCGGCATCTGGGAAGGTTTTTTCCCTGGCGTTCTCAAAGGCGCCCTCTATAAGTATCATATAGTTTCCAGGTTGAATAATTACACGGTAGATAAGGCAGACCCCCTGGGCTTTTTCCACGAGACTTCTCCTCATACAGCATCCATTGTATGGGACCTGGAGTACGCCTGGTCTGACCAGGATTGGATGAAGAAGAGGCATGAATACAATTCTTTAAGCAGCCCTATCTGTATTTACGAAATGCACTTGGGTTCGTGGAGACGCGTTCCAGAAGAAAATAACCGTTCTCTTAACTACAGAGAGATGGCGCCGAAGCTGGCAGATTACATTCTTCAAATGGGATTCAGCCATGTGGAATTTTTACCGGTTATGGAATATCCTTTCGGTGGTTCCTGGGGATATCAAACTACAGGTTATTTTGCGCCCACCAGCCGCTATGGTACACCTCAGGATTTTATGTACCTGGTAGAATATCTTCATAAATATGGCATAGGTGTGATTCTGGACTGGGCGCCTTCACACTTCCCTGGCGACGAGCACGGCCTGAGCTATTTTGATGGCACCCATCTTTATGAGCACGCAGATCCCCAACAGCGCCTTCATCCCGACTGGGACAGCTATATTTACAACTACGGCAGAAACGAAGTTCGGGCTTTTCTGATCAGCAGCGCCCTGTTCTGGCTGGATATCTATCACGCAGATGGTTTGCGGGTGGACGGTGTAGCCTCAATGCTATATCTGGACTATTCGCGCAAAGCCGGTCAATGGAAGCCTAATAAATATGGAGGCAAAGAGAACCTGGAAGCGCTTGATTTTTTAAAAACCTTAAATGAACAGGTCTATCAAAGCTATCCAGGAGTTCAGACTATTGCAGAAGAGTCAACTACCTGGCCCCTGGTCTCTCATCCAACCTACCTGGGCGGTCTGGGTTTTGGAATGAAATGGGATCTGGGCTGGATGCATGACACACTGACTTACATGTCGCAGGATCCAATCTTCAGGAAACATTTTCATAACGAATTAACATTCCGTATGATTTATGCCTATTCTGAGAATTTCGTGCTGCCTTTGTCACATGATGAAGTGGTACATGGCAAACGTTCGCTTTTAGAAAAAATGCCAGGTAATGAGCAGCTTAAACTGGCTAATTTAAGATTGCTCTTTGGTTATATGTATGCTCAACCTGGTAAAAAACTGCTGTTTATGGGTGGAGAGTTTGGTCAGTGGCGCGAATGGGACCACGATAACAGTTTGGACTGGCATCTGCTAAATTACGTCCCTCATGAAAATTTACAAAGGTGGGTAAAGGACTTGAACCGGGTTTACCGGGTCGAAAAAGCCTTTTTTGAACTGGATTATGATCCATCCGGATTTAGCTGGATAGATGTCAAGGATGTTGATAACAGCATAATCAGTTTCCTGCGGCGCTCCAGACAGCCGCAGGAGTCAATTTTGGCTGTATTTAATTTTACTCCTGTACCGCGTTTCAACTACAGGCTAGGCGTTTCTTTAGAGGGTGAATGGAAGGAAATCCTGAACAGTAATGCTCTGGAATACGGCGGCAGTGGTTACGGCAATCTGGGGCTGGCCATAGCCAAACCGATACCATATCACGGACAGCCTTTTTCTCTCAATCTTACCCTCCCCCCCCTGGGGGTGTTGTATTTCAAAAAGGCGTGATGCCGACATCACGCCTTTTTGAATGGCTTAAATTAAATATATTGCCAATGCCGTTACCCCAGTTTATCTTACATTAAACCTCCAGTTCCATCCCGGCATATTCGGTATGTTTGGTAATGTGTCCGGGGTAGTATCCGGTTTAATTTTGGGACTGGTTTCGGTGGTGGCCTTGGTGGTAGGCCACGTTCCCAAAATTACCGGGATACTCAGAGGAGTGCCATTTCTTAAAACAGAAAGAGTTACTGTATTGCCAACCTTTTTGGTTAAAAGGTAGTTTGAAATGGCTTCAACTGTCTTAACTGCCGTACCGTCCACAGCGATAATAACATCTCCGCCTTTGGCAGGCGTCCCTCCGACAGTTAAATTGCTGCCTACCAGTCCTGCCTGATCAGCCGGGCTGCCTTCAGTTACAGAAACTACATATACCCCTTCGTTAACTGTCAGATTTAACTCTTCTGCCAGTGATGGGGTTAAAGCCCGGCCGCTGATACCCAGCCATGGCCGGGTTATTTTGTTACCAGCGATTAGCTCAGGCAAAACGTTAAGCGCAACGTTGGAAGGAACGGCAAAGCCGATATTTGTAGCGCCAGAAAAAGAAGTCTCAATGGCAGTATTGATTCCTATTACCAAACCGGCGGCATCCAGTAAGGGCCCACCTGAATTGCCAGGGTTGAGAGCCGCGTCTGTTTGTAGCATACCTCTGAGATTGCTTCCGCTGACAGTCCGGTTCAATCCACTGATAATCCCTACTGTCACCGTATCATCCAGACCATACGGATTACCGATGGCAATGGCCATTTGTCCGGGTTTAACCAGGTCGGAATTACCAAATTGAAGCGGCTTAATATCCCGAACCAGAGAAGCGTCGATGCTGATTACTGCCAGATCATCAATAGAGTCCGTACCCAGCAGTTTGGCTTCCACTGTATCGCCGTTCTGCAAGATCAATTTAATGCTGGAAGCCCCTTCCACCACGTGATTATTGGTGAGGATGTGCCCCAGGTTATCAATCAAAAAACCAGTCCCTTGCCCTTTTTGAGTGGAGTTTCCAAAAATGCCGGTAGAGCTCTCTGTAATCTGGATTTGAAATACAGCCGGACTGGCTGTATCATAAACCGACGCAACAGTATTGGAATTGTACAATACCGTTGTATCGGCTGTAGCGTTCTGCGTACCAAATAGAGAAACAGAGCCGATTCCATAAGCTGTAACAGCAATGACCAGGACTATTGCGATAGCAATTATTTTGCCTTTCAGGCTATTCATACTTTCCCCCTTAATTCTTTTTTCAATATTTAGTCTATAAAGCGTACTTATCCATGTTTCCCTTCAATCCCTATCATATCCTCCTCGCACAATACTAATACATTTTTCATATTCTTATTTAATATTACGAGGGTTTTATTAAGAAGTTATTAAGACAGGGAAGCAGAACACAGTATGGAATTTGGTTGAAAAAACCTGGATTAATAAAGAAAAAACGGAGATTCCTCTATATAAAGAAAAGCAGAAGCGCAGTTATTTATAAAGATTTGTGAAAACAGGCAAATACTTAAAATTGGTTGATATGCCGGCTTTAGTCGTAACGCCAGTTGACCTTGAATTTAAACCTTTTTTCCCGGTTGCTGATCCATAAGCGCATTTCTTTTTCAGGGATTTCATTTTTATGTGCCAGATCATGGCAATAGGGGCAAAGGACGATCAGATTATCTAAGCGATTAGTACCGCCATTCTTCTCGTCAATGATATGATGTACATCCAGGAAATGGGTGTATTTACAAAAAGGATTTTCACAACGGTACCAGACTGCATTTTCCAGTTCGCTCTTTTCCTCTTCCGTAAGTGAGGTCTCGTCATTGATTAAAGTCAAACGGGGCTCTTCATTTACAGGGGCGGCTGAGATTTCTTCATCTGTCTTTGCCTCTTTCCCTGGGACTACCGTTGGAGGCATTTCCGGATGGACCGTTTTTTCAGTATTCGTTACTACAGAATTCAAATCCCTTGCCGGCGGCTCTTCATTTTTCGGTTCCACAATCATGGGTTCAGGTTTCCATGTATTGCGCTCTTCTTCTTCGGCTTGAGTAATAGCTGCCATCCTGTAATATTTATCAGCGACATCAAAGGCACTGGGTTTCTCACTGGGGGTGGTAAAACGTTTCCTGTACGGATTTACCCCCGGAACAGCGGCATCCAGAGAAGGTGAATTTGCAGAACCCTGCGTTGTTTCGCTGGTCTTTTCTGAGTTTTCACTCTCAGTTTCTGTGTCCCCTTTAACATCCTGGTCTTGTTTGAAGCCTTTGTTTCTTTTCTTCTTTCTGGTTTTTAAATTTTCTGCATCTGTAGAAACTGCTGCAGACCTGCGATAAATGAAGAAAACGGCTACCAGAGCTAGAAAGACGGCAATGCCGATGCCTGGATAGAGGAAATCTTGAGGGGCAAATAGGATAACCAGCACTGCCAGAACAGCCATTATTAAGAGGACCTGGAGTCCGCGGGGTACAACGGCATTAATAGCTTTCATAGCTTTATCCTTATTACAATTGTGGCCTCTTCAAATGCCAGTCAGTTGCCTGCTGGAAAGCATAGGCGATTTTGAACAAAGTCTCTTCACTGAAAGGTTTTCCAATAATTTGCATCCCGATAGGTAAACCTCCGGAAAATCCGGCGGGAATGGAGATTGCCGGCACACCCGCAATATTGATAGGAAGAGTACAGACATCACTTAAGTACATCTGTACTGGATCATCCACTCTTTCACCAATATGGAAGGGCACTGTTGGCGAGGTGGGGGTAATCAAAGCGTTATATTTTTTAAAAGCCTGGTCAAATTCTTGCCTTATCAGGGTGCGTACCTTTTGAGCTTTAAGATAATAGGCGTCATAATATCCAGCGGAAAGGGCATAAGTTCCCAGCATAATGCGGCGTTTTACCTCAGCCCCAAAACCAAATTGACGGGTTTTCTCCATGGCATCCCACATATTTTTGGCCTCAGGATAGGAAAAACCATATTTCACGCCGTCATAACGCGCCAGGTTGGCTGAAGCTTCCGAAGGGGCGAGGATATAGTAGACAGCCAGGGCATAAGGTGTATGCGGAAGAGAGACCTCCCAGTCCACCTGTGCGCCCATATCCTGGATTTTCCGGATTGCTAATTCGATGGCGGTTTTTACTTCAGGTTGCATACCCTTAACAAAATATTCAACAGGGATACCAAGGCGCAGACCTTTGAGATCTGGAGTCAAACATTGCGTATAATCAGGGACATCCGCCGGCACTGATGTGGAATCACGTTGATCATAACCGGAAATACAGTTCATGACCAGGGCAGAGTCCAGAACATCCTGTGTCAAAGGCCCGATCTGGTCCAGTGAACTGGCAAAGGCTACCAGGCCATAACGGCTAACCCTGCCGTATGTAGGTTTCAGACCGGTAACGCTGCAAAAACCGGCCGGCTGCCGGATACTGCCTCCGGTATCAGAACCCAGAGCGTAAATAGCCTCTCCTGCAGCCACCGCAGCCGCCGAACCGCCGCTGCTGCCTCCCGGCACACGGCTCAGATCCCAGGGATTATGGGTTGTGAAAAAGGCCGAGTTTTCGGTGGAGGAACCCATGGCGAATTCATCCATGTTTGATTTTCCCACCATAACCAGACCGCTATTATTGAGCTTTTCAATAACGGTTGCATCGTATGGGGGTATGAAATCTTTCAGCATTTTTGAAGAGCAGGTGGTTTTAACGCCCCGGGTACAGATATTATCTTTAATAATTCCAGGGACACCGGTCAGGGGAGTCATTTTACCGGAGGCGATAAGGGCATCAGCTTTTTGAGCCTGTTTAAGAGCTAAATCTTCAGTAATGGTAACCAGTGCCCGCACCTTTGAATCTACCTGACTTATAATATCCAGCGCGGATCTGGTTAGTTCTACAGAAGAAACTTGTCTGGTCTTAAGCAACTGATGCGCTATATGGATGGTTAATTGTGTTTTTGTGGTCAAGAAAAACCTCGTTATTCGGAAAGACTAGTCTTCCAGAACGATTTTAACTTTAAAGAAATTGCCTTCTCTTTGTGGAGCATTGCTGAGAACTTCGTCTTGAGATAAAGAAGTGTGTACTTCATCAGGCATGATTACATTTTGCAGGGCGATGGACTGAGAAGTGGGAGGTACATCCCGTGTATCTAGTTTTTGCAGGGCTTCGAAATTTTCTAAAATATTGGATAATTGCTCTTTAAACTTATCCACATCGGCTTCAGTAACACCCACCTTGGCCAGGGCGGCGATGTGTAACACTTCTTCTCGGCTTAACGTCATAGTCTATCTCATTTCAGTCGGCATCCGCATGGAAGGAATACCAACATGGCTTTCCTGCCAATTATAGCACTCATTTTCAGACCTTAGCAATAGAAATTTCTGTAAAATATAACCTGTCACCGTATCTTTCAGAATTGTAGTATACTTCTCATATAACCGGAAAGAAAAATGAACACAAGACTGATTATTGCGATAGTTACCAGCCTGATCGATGAAGTAATCATCATTGCTATAGTGTTGTGGGTATTACCCAGATATAATATTCATTTGCCTCTTTGGGGTCTGGTGCTGCTGATTATTGGGTTTGTAATATATGCGGTGGTTACTTATATGATCGGCAGCCGTATTATGAAGAAAAAACCCCTACCCGGTTTTACGAACATGATAGGCTTTGAAGGTTATGTAACCACCTCACTGGAGCCGAAGGGGTTTGTAAGCATCAAAGGTGAACTGTGGAAAGCCAGAGCTGAAAGCGGCACATTAGTCTCCGGAACTAGTATAATAGTGGTTTCTCAAAAGGGACTGGAACTGGTAGTCCGCAGAAAATAGACCGTTTGCTTAAACCAACCGACTCTGTTATCTTAGAAATTGTAAAAGATGATTTCCCAGGCATTTGTTTAAAGGCAATAACACATGCAATTGGTAAAGTGAATGGCGCAGCCCACCAGGATACTTCATATTACTATGGGAAGGTTAGATGATTAGGGCTCATATGTCTGTGGTTCAACGAGGCTACGTAATATTCGCAATTATTTGAAGACATAACGAATAAAATCAAAGGGTGGGTAATGTTATGCCGGTTAAACCGGAAAAGCGAACATATACTTTGAGGCCTGAATTACTCTCGCCAGCCGGCGATTGGGAAAGTTTGCAGGCTGCGGTTTTAAACGGCGCCGATGCGGTATATCTGGGAACACGTGATTTTAATGCGCGGGTTCTGGCTAAAAATTTTTCCATTGAAGAACTGGGTCAGGTCGTGACTTTGTGCCACAACCAGGGCGTCAGGGTCTACTTTACCCTGAACACACTGGTAAAAAACAGTGAGATTTCCAGGTTTTTTGAAATCCTTTCCAAAGCCTATGCTGCCGGCATAGACGGTGTCATAATACAGCACCTCTCTTTCGTGGGAATTATTAAAAAGAACTTTCCTGATATGGCTGTTTTTGTGTCCACTCAGGGCGCCCTGGGGAATACCGCCAGTGCTGCCTTGGTGAAGGAGGCTGACAGGATAATACTTCCCCGTGAGTTGTCACTGGCAGAAATAAAAAAAATGGTCAATTCCGGTTTGAAAGTAGAGATATTTGTTCACGGGGCTTTATGTTTCAGCTATAGCGGTCTATGTCTTTTTTCCAGCTTTATATGCAACCGGAGCGGCAACCGGGGTTGCTGCGCCCAGTTGTGCCGGCAGAAGTTCAATAACCACTATCCATTGAGTACTAAAGAGCTTTGCCTGGTAAGGCGCATACCAGAGTTTATTAAAGCAGGTATAAATGCATTTAAAATTGAAGGGCGTATGCGTTCTCCTTTATATGTGGCTGTAGCTACCCGGCTTTATCGAAAAGCCATTGATTCTTTTCTGGCCGGCGATTTCCAGATCCCAAAGAAAGAATCAGAAGAAATTGAGGTGGTTTTTAACCGGGAGTTCACCGAGGGTTTTGCCGGCGGCGATAAGGAATTGATCTCAGCGGAAAAGCCAATGAACCGCGGTGCTTGGTTGGGGACATTAGAAAACAGGGAGATTGTTATCAAACATCCTGTGTCTGTGGGTGATGGAGTGGGAATCTGGATTAACGATAATGTAACGGGAGCTATTGTCCAGGATATCACGCAGAACGGGCGGAAAGTTCAATCTGCTTCATCAGGTGAAAAGGTCAGCCTGGGAATTGGGGCCAGGGACGGTTCGAGGATTTATCTTACTTCATCAACCAGGATCAAAGTTGAGCCGGATTTCAAAATAAAAAGGCAGCCTGTACAAATCCAGCAGAGAAGGCTGGTACAGGCGGTTTTACCCAGAATTGTCAAGCAAAAAGCGCCGCTCCTCCAGCGTTTTATAGCCAAAGCCTATTCCCTGGTTGAAGCAAAAGAAATAGCCAGGTCAGAAGCCGATATAGTTTTTTACGACATTTTTGCACCGGATTTCCCTGAACCGGGGGAATGGCAGGAGAGGACGACTCTGGGGGCATATTTGCCTAGGATTATGAATGATATGGATTTGGCCCGGGCAATTGGATTGCTTGGTCGGAAGAAACCCGGGGTGGTTTTAACCGGCAACCTAGGTTTTTTAAACCGCAGGGCGGCTTTCGACATTCCGGTATACCTGGACTATTCCCTGAATGTATTTAATGATCTGGATATCCTCTTTTTCAGGAAGGTCAACGTGATCCCGATACTTTCGCCTGAGCTGTCTCTGGTAGAGTTTACCGCTTTTAAAGATAGGGAGGTAGTGATTTTCTGCCATGGTGATATTGTTCTGGTTAATACCAGAATTGAAATCAAAGAAGAAAAACTGGTGGATGAAAAGGGCCTCGAGTTTCCGGTACGAAAAGAGAACGGATACTGGCAGATACTGAACAGCCGGCCTTTCGGCATGTTCAATGATATTCGCAAGTTACGTACCATAGGCTTTAACCAGTTTTATATTGATCAGCAGGGGCAAAGCGCCTATTTTGTGCTTCAGTACCGTAAGATGTTGAAACAAGAGGTGCATGACCGGCGGCTCCGCAAAGGCTACACGGCAGGGCATATCTATAAGGGAGT
>CAYLRY010000036.1:0-12331 GCA_964386535.1 uncultured Dehalococcoidales bacterium
ATCAAAGCGGTTGACCTTTCTGGGGAACGGAGCTCCCCAGACGTCCTGAGCTCCGTAACCGTACACATGGCTGGCTCCCACGTTGGAGGTGGCATAGTTGAACCCCATATTCTTGGCGCCCCTGGGCTCATAGGCCGGAGGCTCCATGCCCTTGCAGTGAATGGCGTATTTTGAGGCGTCTTTACCGATTATTTCAGCGGCCCTGCGGGTACCCTCAGCCAGTATATTGCCGAAGCCTTCCCTGTGTCCCATCTGTTTTAATAAAGTCATCATGGCGGCATGATCGCCGTATTTCAATTCCAGCCCGCCGGTGTCAGCCTTGGTAATAATGCCTTTTTCAAAAAGTTCAAAGGCAAACCCCACACAGTTACCGGCAGTAATGGTATCAATACCCATTTCATCACATAAGCTGTCAGCAGCAATGGAGGCTTCAATATTGTTGCTGGCAATAGGGCCGGTAAAGCACCAGATGGACTCATACTCCGGTCCGTCGCTCTTATAGCCGGCATAGGGTCCCGAGGTGACGGTATGAGCTTTACCGCAGCGGGCCGGACAGGCATAACAGCCAAACTCGCCCGTCCGTAATTTACGGTACTCCGGTCCCAGAATACTTTCATAGTTTTCCTGCCGTCCGTACCGGAAATTTTTCACCGGATAGATACCCAGCATGTTGGTGGTCCTCTGGGTATCAGTGGTGCCCCATTCGGAATGGCTTTTGAAGCCAGGACTGTTCTGGTACGCTGCAGATTGCTCTTTGATTAATTTTCTGAAGGTTTCTGCATCATGCAATTGCACGTTGCGTTTGGTATTGATCGCTACTGCTTTCAGGTTTTTGGAGCCCATGACAGTCCCCACGCCACAGCGGCTGGCGCTTCTTCGGTCTGAGAAGATAGAGGCAAACCTGACCAGTTTTTCGCCAGCGGGGCCAATGCAGGCTACCCTGGTATCTTTGCCGTGTTTTTGCTGGAGAATTTCCTGCGTTTGACTTACTTCTTTCCCCCAGATTTCCGCCGCATCCAGAATCCGCCAGGACCCATCTTGATAATGGATATAAGAGGGTTTTTTGGCTTTCCCGGATATTTCTATAAAAGAATAGCCTGTCCATGCCAGCCAGGCTGCAAAATCCGCCCCACCCACCGCTTTGGCAAAACCTCCGGTCAGCGGGCTTTTGGTCATGGCCATCCATCTGGATGAGGATAAAGCCCCGGTGCCGGCCAGCGGACCAGTCAGCAGTAACAGCTTGTTTTTCTCCCCCAGGGGATCAACTCCGGCCTCCAGATCCCGGTACAAATAGTAGTTGCCTAACCCCCTCCCACCGATAAAATCAGTTAAAATCCGCTCATCAATATTCTCTGTTTTAAACTCTCCGGTTGTTAAGTCCACCTTCAGGAATTTATATTGCATCATGTTACCCGTTCTCCGTTACAAATATTTTACTTAGCTATTACTTTTTTGATCAGCGCCCGCCATATGCTCTGCACGGGGATAAATCTCACTAATAAAAAAGACAAAAACAAACTAAAAAAACGGCTTAAAAAATTACCGTACTGCGCTCGTGCACCCCAATTTCTCTATCTTCTTAAAGCAACCCCATCACCAGCGCTGAATGATGATTATAAATTGCTTCGAGGATGCTTCCAGTCCTGGCTTTTACGAATGATGTATTCCGTAATTTATACTTCTGTTGATCAAAGACATTTTTAATTTTTATTTTGTGTTTTTACCTTCGAGATTTTATTTTTGATCTCTAATTTCGCCTGAGCCGGGATGGTTTCCCTATCAATACAAACACGTATTTTGTATGGAGAATATCATAAACCTCCTTGCGTTGCAACTTCCGTTATGCTATAAGGTAAGATATCAGCGCAAAAGTGATTTACACCGGCAGGGAAAAAGTCCTTCCTTTAAAAAAGGCCAGGCAAGGAGGCCAGAACTATGACCCGCATGCGTGTTTTATTCCTGTTGCTGGGGTTGGGTATTCTCATGGTTGTGGGGGGTATTGTCTGGATGCTTATTTCTTCTTAGAACATTATGAACGCACCTGCTATTATCCTGATTAAACCAAAATCAACCGTCAAATTATCTCAAACAGGCACGAAGTAATTTTATCAATCAGTTTAAAATAGGCAGGGTTGCTTAGCTTCGTTTGATGGGTGAATGTGGTTATGTACTGCTTTGACACCCAGCGCGCTCGGTGTTACACTGACCTGAGAGATTATTCGTTTTTCAAAACAAAAAATGCAAATAAAAAAAATCGGCCTCCTTTACCACCCCCTGGTCTTACCTACCCAGGTTAAAGCCCGGGAATTAAGTGATTTTCTGGTTTCACAGGGAACCAGCGTTTGGACCTGCTCATCCTGGGACACCGAAAAAGCCAAGTCGCTTCTGGACGGCACAGACCTGATCATGACTACCGGTGGTGACGGCACTATCTTACGGGCCGCCCAGGTTGCGTTCCAGTCCGGAACTCCCATTCTCGGCGTTAATATGGGCAAACTGGGATTTCTAACCGAATTGAAAGCTGATGAAGCCATTAGCCAGTTGCCTGCCCTGCTGGCCGGCGAAGGATGGATAGATGAGCGGGCTATGCTGGAAGCAGAACTGCGGCCGGAAGGCTCCGGTAATGCTGCCTCAGGCATTTATTACGCCCTTAATGATGTAGTCCTGGCGCGAGGCGAAACAGCACGGCTTGTTCAGGTAAATACCAGCATTAATGATAAACCCCTGACCAGCTACCGGGCGGATGGGGTGGTGGTGGCTTCACCTACCGGCAGTACGGCTTATTCCCTGGCTGCCGGAGGCCCCATCCTTTATCCGCAGTTGAAAAACCTCTTATTGGTGCCTATTGTGCCCCACCTCGGACTGGGTTACAGCCTGGTACTGCCTGCCGACAGCCGGATTAAGCTGGAACTGATATCCCATATCCAGGGCACGCTGAGCGTGGACGGACATATCAATATCCCGGTTAACAATGAAACCGTGGTTGTTTTAAAGCTGAGCGAAAGAAAAACGCGTTTTCTCAGGTTAAACCCGCAGGACTATTTTTTCAATGTGCTGGAAGAAAAACTTAGAGGTATCAAATAATTGAGTTCAATAGAAAAAGCCAGAATCACGGACGTACCTGAAATACACAAGCTGGTCAACTACTTCGCTGGCAAGGGCGAAATGCTGGCACGTCCGTTAAGTGAAATATACGAAAACATCCGGGACTATTTTGTGGTAAGAAGCGGTAAAAAGGTAGTGGGCTGCGTGTCCCTGCATGTTAGCTGGTCTGATCTGGCTGAAGTCAAGGCCCTGGCAGTGGCTGAGAAATACCAGAAAGCCGGGTACGGCGCTGGTCTGGTCACCGCCTGCCTGAAAGAGGCGGATGAGCTGGGCATACCCATTGTTTTTTGCCTGACCTACAGGCCCGGCTTTTTTGAAAAGCTGAATTTTATCCGGGTGGATAAAATGAAATTGCCCAAAAAAGTCTGGACCGAATGCTTCCATTGCCCCAAGTTCCCTGACTGCGATGAAGTAGCTTTATATTATATAGTCAAAAAGGGGGCGCAGCTTGGCTGAAGAAAAAACCATAGCCAGCACCTATATTTATAAGGGCAGAGCAGTAAATCTGCGGCAGGACACCGTCATTACTGCGGACGGCAGGGAAAGCACCCGCGAGATCGTTGAACACGTGGCCTGCATTGCTGTGGTCCCTGTGGATACCAATGGAGAAATACTTCTCGTTCGCCAGTACCGCAAGGCGCTGGAAAAAGAAATCCTGGAGATACCGGCAGGCGGTATCGATCCCGGAGAAGACCCGGAGACTGCAGTCAGGCGTGAGCTCCAGGAAGAAATCGGTTATTTGCCGGAAACCCTGCAAAGGATGGGCGGCTTTTATTCTTCTCCCGGCTTCTGCACGGAATACCTTTACCTGTACCTGGCTGCCGGCCTCAAACCCAGCCGCCTGGTAGCAGAAGACACCGCCGGTATCCAGGTGGTGCGTACCCAGCCCGGACGGATCAGGCAGATGATTCAAAACGGTGAAATCTGCGACTCTAAAAGCATCGCCGGATTGCTGTATTATTTGGAGTTCAGCCGGTAACCGGAGCCTCTAACCGTTTCAATATAGTTTTCCGTTCTCAACTTCTTTCTCAGGTTCTTGATATGTGCATCTACCATATTGGAAATATTGTCTAATTCGCCATTCCAGATATGATCTTCCAGTTGACTGCGGGTAATTACAATACCGGGATGCTGAATAAAAAAACTCAGGATGGCATATTCTTTACTGGTTAGTGTAATTTCATTTTGTCCAAGATTGACCCGTTTGGTTATAGTGTCCATAGTAAGGTTTCCGACTTTTATTATCGGGCTGGAGATGCCAGCTTTCCTCCTCAAAAGAGCTCTCACTCTGGCATTGAGCACTGATAGATGGATAGGTTTTAGTAAATAATCATCTGCCCCGCAATCCAGACCTTTTACCTGATCGGCATCCGTTTTCATTCTCCCGGTGAGCAGTAAAACAGGCGTCTCTACCTTTTTACTACGTAATGATCTGCAGACATCAAAGCCATTTTTCACAGGTAAAAGAATATCCAGGATTATCAAATCATAAGGAACGCTTTCAGCCAGGCTTTCCCCCTCCTCTCCATTATAAGCTATATCTACAGCATACCCCTCAAGAGAAAGGGCTTCTTGCAGCATATGGGCTATCTGCACTTCATCATCCACAACCAGTATTCTCAAAGAATTGCCCCCCTGCTACTTTAGTACTTTTTCAATACATTTTTACCTCAAGCTCAACCTCTTCATGATAAATTCATCTTAATATTGTAACATAATTAAAGGGTATAAGTCAGGTTGCCTAAGCGGAGTTATTCAAAGACTTGAATTACTGATTAATAAATAAACTCGGAAATTAGCTTAATAAATATAACTAAAAATTGTATTTATGAGTCAAGTGCAAAAGGGTCCTAAAACTGTATTTTGAGCAAATTTTCGAAGCAAAATTTCTTAACAAAATGTTTAAATACTACTTTTTTGCAGTACAGTCATTTATTAGTTAATTTTTTATATTTCATTGTTAATTCAGCGCTTTAACCCTTAGTCATGGTAATAAATTACTAGTATCCTGGTAAGGAGGAAAAAGATGCGATTGTTAATAATATATGGAGTCTGCCAGATGTATAGTCCTTTGCCCTATCTTTATTTCAGATAGGGCAAAGGACTATAATTATTTATAATTAAATTTTATTAAAATATAAAATAATATATAATAAAAGTTATGATTTTATCCTCTTAATTTATAATTATTACTTTTTAATATTTATATTAATATAATTGAAATTTATTATATTATATATTAAATAAATAATAAGGATAATTTTTATATTTTTAAAATATAAAAAATATATTGTAGCATTATTAGTTGTATCATTTATCATGCTTTTTACCGGAGCTTCGAATTACGCCAGCGCAGAAAATGATAATACTAACCCTCCCCAAGAATTAACTCCGACCATGCTTGAAGCAAAACAATATGCTGAATATCTGGGAATTACGATTGATGAAGCGTTAATTAGATTCAAATTGATACGCTCATTCCCAGGAATAGAAAATGAATTATCCAAGTATGAGTCTGCTACTTTTGGAGGGCTCTGGATTCAACATAAGCCGGAATTTAAAATTGTCATTGCTTTTACACATGATGGCAAAAATACCTTAAGCAAATACATATCACAAGATTTGCCGGCATATATTGATGTACGTACCGTAAGTTCATCTTACGCTGAACTGGATAATATACACAGCAAATTTCTGGTTGAACTAAGAAATTTAAGAATTATGTCTGTTTCCGGAGTGTATGCAGTTGACAATTGTGTAAAGTTTGATATATTAAAGACTGATAAAAGCATATTAATGGATGCTATTCAACATGGAATTATATCATTTCCGGATAAAGTCATCATAAATTATATCGATGCATTACCCGAAAATTTGTATGGTACCTTTTACGGTGGTTTGCCAGAATTAAGCACAACAGTTGGTTTTACCGTTCGAACTTACGCTGGAGAAAGAGGAATAGTATCCTGCGGACATGGGAATGCTACAAATAGAGTCTTTACAAGTGTTGAAGGTTATCCCATTACAAATACTTACCAGGGAGGAGCCTGTGGTGGAGATTTTGACTATGCATGGTACACATGTGATCCCTATACTACATTAAATAGAAATTGCCGATATTATTGGGATGGTTCTGGTTATTGGGCGCTTCCAGTTACTAACTCAAGAGGCATTTGGGATCAACGCCTGGGAGATATTGTATCTAAATTTGGCAAAAGCTCCAATTATACCGCTGGAATGATTATAAACCTCTATGCGACGGTTACTGCCCTGGACCCTTATTGGGGTATTTGGCGGGATTACAACCTGGTGCAAGTAGGTAACTGTTACGGATTCCCTATTCTTTCTCTAGGTGGAGATAGTGGGGGCCCCTGTTTTACCGGAGACGGAGGAGCCGGTCTGGTAGCACTTGGTATATTAAGCACTGGTGATCTCAATTATCAATCCTGGTTTTGTTATATGCCAATTAACCGAATCGTAAACTCAGGACTAAGTGTATTAGTAACAGCGCCTTAAAAGATGAAGCATCATATATATTTGTTTATATAAAGAACCAGACTTCATCCATGTCAATTATTTAGTGTATTTATACCAATTAATTTAACTAAATATAGTCTAATTAACCTCTTATATGTGCCTGTCAGCCACGGTAATGAAAATATTATCGTGGCTGCAATCTTGACTGTTTAACCTGTTCAGATTTTTTTAGTCAAATCTCTTAAAGGAGAGCAACAATGCCGTGCCGTAATAAATCCGGACACTGGTTATTCACCCTCTTTTTTATAGCCTGTATTTTGGCCGCACTTTTATTGAGCGGCTGCATTACAAAACCCACTGCTAATCCCCAGCAAACAGATGGCGTTTTCTATACTACTGTTCAAACATCCGGACCCGCTGATATTTCTCAGCAGACCGAAAAAGTTTACTTTTTCCCCGTTCAGAAAAGCAATCCATTACCCGGCTCTGCGAGCTCGCTGGAATTTTTTAAAGGGAGACTGATAGCGGACGACGGATATATCAGGATAGTAGAATTCCGTACCGGTGAAAGCCGGCTGGTGATCTGGCCCCATGGATATTCACTGGATATAGCGCATCATACACCCCAAATTTTGGATGATAAAGGCCGGTTGGTGGCTCAGGTGGGAGATAATGTTATCTTGGACGGTGGATATGGCATTGACTATGATATCCTGGACTTGAGAACCGGACAAACCTTAACCGCTGATATAATCAAGGATAAAAAGCCTTTTTGGGATGCTTCTTATGTCAAATTCTTTCCCTTTTGGTATGTGTATACCCCTTATGGGCCGGAAGACAATCAGTTCGACTCAACCATGGAGGGAACACTGGTACTGGTACGGGGATATATACGGTTTTACACAGATTCAGGCGCAAGCTATCTGCCTGTATGGCCGCCGGCCTATGAGTTAAGAAAAAATGAAGGTCAACTGGTGGTGGCAGGCAGAGACACCACAGGCAAATTTTACATTGAAAACATTCCGGGGCGCGTATTCATAGGAGATAAAGTCACCATCCGCGGGTCTGAAGCCACTACCGATACCTTTAAAAAATATTTCATGTACTCTATGCCGGAGGAAAAAGAGGGCCCCTTCTGGAAAGTAACAGGTCTTAAAGGCTCAGATTGACAGGTTCCGGGTGGGTTGTGGATGATACTAAACCAGGATTAAAAAAACAACCAACTGCTGTTTTCATCTAGATTTTTCTTGACACATCTTTGATTCCATGGTAGCATTCTGACCAGTCCTATTTATGCAATATTTCTCGTAGCAAAAAAATTATCTGATCATGCGGAATTTCACTTAACAATAGCGGTTTACGAGAAGATCAGCAATCAATTAATAATCAATAAAAATACAGGCTAATTTTTAAGGAGGGATTTGCATGGAATACAATATCAATCACATGACGCCGGTCCTGTTCGGCGCTGACACTTCGAAACAGACCGGAGCCAGGCTAAAGTCGCTGGGTTGCCGTAAGGTGCTGTTTGTTTACGACCAGGGGATCAAGAAAGCCGGGATTGTCGATAAAGTTATCAATAGTGTAAAAGAGGCCGGGATCGCGGTGGCTTTATTTGACGGAGTTAAAGCTGATCCGCCGGATACCGTTCTGGATGAAGGCGCTGAAATCGGTCGGAAAGAAAATGTGGACGGTGTGGTTGGTATTGGCGGCGGCTCTACCATGGACAGCGCCAAGGGTATCAACCTTTTATTGACCAATCCACCGCCGGCAAAACAATACATGAGATTTGGCGTCCAGATGAAACCGGGCAAGGTACTGGTGCTGATTCCCACCACTTCCGGAACCGGCAGTGAAGTCACTGCCGTTGCCGTTATAACCGATTCGGCTACCCAGATGAAAGGAGGCATTGCCGGTCCCCTTACCAGAGCTACTCTGGCCATTGTCGATCCGCTGCTGACTGTAGGTCTGCCGCCATCCATTACCGCAGATACCGGTATGGATGTGTTCTCTCACGCCGTGGAAGCCATCACAGCTATTAAGGCCAACCAAATGTCCGATATCCTGGGTGCTAACGCCATTGAGTTGACCTGGAAATTCTTGCCCAGGGCTGTGAAAAACGGAAATGATATTGAAGCCAGGACACAAATGAGCTTTGCCGCCATGGAAGCAGGATTTGCTTTCCAGGACTCCATGACTCATCTAGCCCATGCTATCGGTCACACCCTAGGTTCAATGTACCATATTCCCCACGGCACTGCTTGCGGCGTAGTCCTGCCAGAGGTGATAGAATATATCGCTGATGTGGTACCGGATGGAGTCAGGCTTATCGGACGGTCCATGGGATTAAGTACCGGTCCGGAAACATCAGCAGCCGAGGCTGCTAAAAAAGTAAGTGATGCATTGATTAAATTCAGTGATTCTATAGGTACCAAAACCCTGAAAGAACTGGGTGTTCCCATGGCAGATTTCCCGAAGATAGCCGAAGGCGCCTGCGGTCCCGGTGTAGTGATGTTTACGCCGAAAAAGGTATCTAAAGAAGACGTCATCAAGATACTCACAAAAGCCTATGATCATTAAAGAAGATTATGCTTCAGTTAAACAAAGGAGGATTAAATGACTGATAAAGGAATTTTCGACCTTACAGGTAAGGTTATTCTGATTACCGGCGGCAGCCGCGGTCTCGGCAGGGCTTGCGCTGAAGCGGTAGCTGCCTACGGGGCCACTGTAGCCATCGCTGCCCGCGACCAGGGAAAAATTAATGAAACGCTGGGAATACTGGCCAAATACGGGGTTAAGACGCTGGGCATATCCGCTGACATGACCAGGGAAGAAGATATCAGGAGAATGGTGGATGAGACGGTGAAAACATTCGGACGCATAGATGTCCTCTTTAACAACGCCGGTACTACCAGACCGCACCGTTTTATACACGAGGAAGTGGTTGCCGATTTTGATCTCATCATTAACACCAACCTCAGGGCGCCTTTCCTGGTTTTAAAACACGTTCTGCCCGTGATGATCAGGCAGAACAAGGGCGTCATCATTAACACCTCTTCTACCGCCGGCCTCAGAGCGGAAATCCCGGAAATCGCTCCGGTGGCTTACTGTGCCGCCAAAGCCGGGCTTAATGTGATGACACAGATCGCGGCTATTGAGTATGCCAGATACAATATCCGGGTGAACTGTATTGCTCCCGGTGTCCATCATTCCGAACTCCACCATGATATTCCTGCCTCAAGCACTCCGCCTACTCCGGAGCAGTTAGCTGCCATGCAGGAAAGGGGAAAGAAAATAAACGAGGATATCCCGATGAAACGTTTTGGTGAAGCCAGTGAACTGGGTGGATTAGCGGTGCTGCTGGCTTCTGATGCTTCCAGCTATATCACCGGCCAGATCATCGTCCAGGACGGCGGAAGATCGATTAAACACTAAGATTTCAATTTAGCGTGATATCAAAGGCCTCCAAGAATGGAGGCCTTTCCCTGTGCCCGTAACAGGCCAGGGTCAGCCCGAATTACCCGGATCCAGACTCTGACTTTATATTTCCTTGAAACTAAAACCGGTACCTCATTTAAGGTGGATTTTACAGGCTAATGCCTGACATGGTACATTTTTTCTATGAGAATACTGCTTTCCAATGATGACGGAGTATATGCCGAAGGCCTTTGGGTTATCGCCCGTCATTTAAGTAAAATCGGTGAGGTCATTATAGCGGCTCCGGACCGTGAGCAAAGCGCAGTAGGTACCGCGGTTACCCTCAGAAAACCGCTGCGGGTGCAAAAAATTTCTTCCCCTATTATCGGCGTGGAAGCCTACGGAGTGGAAGGTACGCCTTCTGACGCTGTAATAGTGGCCCTGGGCAGGGTAGTTTCGAAAAAGGTAGACCTGGTAATATCCGGCATCAACCAGGGCTCTAACCTGGGTGAAGATGTGCTGATCTCAGGGACCGTGGGCGCCGCCCTGGCTGCCTATTTGCGGGGTTTCAATGCCGTAGCTGTATCCTGTGGAAAATATGTTTCCATTGAAAACCAGGCTGGCAGTCAAACCAGCCAGATGTTGCAGATCAATACTTCGTTTCAAAATGACGTAGCTCGTTTTATGAGCATTCTGGCAGCGCGCATCGGCCGGGCTGAAATTGCCTGCCCCCTCTTTCTTAATGTAAATTTCCCAGAATTACCACTGGCTGAGGTTGAAGGCGTACAGATAACCCGGCTAGCCCATAAAAGCCATGTCAACACTGTTGAAGAAGGGCATGACGGAAAACGCAGTTATTATATGCTGATCCGTCAGGCAGTTAATGAACAGGCTGATAAGCGCACGGATATCTGGGCCGTCAATCATGGGAAAATTTCCATCACGCCCCTGCATATTTTTCCGGAAAACCGCTTTTCGCCAGCCCTGCTACAAGAGCTGACTTCTGGACTATTGGAGGAATATAAAAAGAGTGCCTGAATCCTTAACCTAACACTTTTTGAATTATGTCCAGCACTGCTTCTACTTCCTTAACCGGTATATCCAGCTTTTCGGCAATGCGTGATGGAGATATCATCCTGCCGCTGGAATATCCGGCATTCATTAAGTAGATTTGCTGGTCCACCTCAGGAATAAATAGTTGATCAAGCAGCATCAGGGCCGTCACATCCTCAGGTTGAGCAGCCAGGATCCGCACCAGAGAAGCTTCATCCTGTACCGCCCGGGCATAGTCCGCCTGCGCCTTTTCAGCCAGATGCAGGTTTTCATAAGCCAGACCCCGGTTGTAGTAGCTGCGCGCATTCCAGGGATATAAACTTATTGCTTTATTATAAAAGGAGACAGCCTGTTTGAAGTCGGCATCCTTAAAGGCGCGGTTGCCCAGTATATAGCAGGTAATGGCATCCACGCAGGCATCAGGCAAATAGCTGATAGCCTCCGTTTTCAACATATCCCGGAAATCCATATCTTCTACCTGCCACCGTCCGCCTCTTCTAACCTGCAAGCCTAACCTTTTGTGCCGGATATCCGTGGATCCGTACCAGAAATCGATGAACCGGGGGCGTCCCCCGGCCAGTTTTACCAGAACAGCGCTATGAGGCACGCTGCGGCCCCGGTTGTCCACCAATACCTCCACAATACCTGTCTCAAGGCCACACAACCTCCCCAGCGTAGTAAAGAGCTTGCCGTATCCCAGGCAGTCCGCACTTCCTTCCCGCAGCACCTGACGGAGATCAAAGACAGGGCCTCTTTTAATATTCATACGGATAAAAGCATAAAGCCAGTTGATGACCGCTTTTTCCAGGCGGCCTTTAGTGCTACTGCTTCTATTAATTTTCATTTTGCGGCGTAGTTCGCTGCACAGACCCCAATAATCTGCTGTACCAGAAGGTGATTCCAGGCCTGCCAGTTCACCGGTCAAATCCGGCAGAGTCCATTTGGAGATAACTCCTTTCAGTTCCCGCTCTGATGGTGAATCTAAAAACAAGGTAAGACCGCCTTCAACGTTCGGTTTATTCTTTATTATTAACTGCATCCATTTTCTTGAGCCACTGTCATAATGATTATAACCAAAAAATAGCCTTATAAGTCATTAATGGAAACATTTAAGAGTGTCATTCATAAGCCCCTGGCAGTCGGATCACATTCCTCTTTTACACAGTCCTTAAAGCTCCTTTCACCAGGCCCTTTAAAGGCGGGTGTTCTTAATCTCACCACCTTTTTACTTGACAGCCAGTAACCAGTGCTGGAAAATAGAAAATAAAGCCCGTTACAG
>CAYLRY010000036.1:12431-32747 GCA_964386535.1 uncultured Dehalococcoidales bacterium
TTTACTTGACAGCCAGTAACCAGTGCTGGAAAATAGAAAATAAAGCCCGTTACAGATATGGCAAAATAAAATTAGGAGAACTACCGTGGGTGATATCATTAATGAGGCTTACAGTGTGGTCCGCTGTAAAGAATGTCCCTGGTATAAAAGCTGTGTTACCCCGATGAAGTTTACCGCTGAAGACCTGCGGAAGCAACTGGAATCCTCCCCAATGGGGACGGTTCCCGCCTCAGCAGCAGATATCGGTTTTCAGAACCTTATATCCGGCATGGCAACCGCAGCTCAGAACTCCATGCTGGAAGCCTGCCCGGTATTCATAGAGCGTCTGCGTTCCAGTCCAAAACTGGCTGAACGGCTTAAAAAGTTCATGCAGGAATGGGGGAGCGAGACAAAATAATGGTAAACAATCAAGCTGTTACCGCCTATCTGGGACTGGGCTCTAATCTGGGGAACCGTGAGGCAAACCTCAATCTGGCCCTGGATTTCCTCTCCGAAAGGCTTAAAATAGAAAAAAAGTCCCCGGTTTATGATACTGCCCCTGTGGGGGAAACCAACCAGCCTCGCTTTTTAAATATGGTTATTAGCGTGTCCACACGACTGCCGGCAGCCACCCTGCTTTTCATGGCTAAAGGGATTGAAGCCAAACTGGGCAGGGTGCCCATTGATTCACCGAGACCCATTGATATTGACATCCTGTTTTACGGAGACCAGATAATCAATACACCCCAGCTCATCGTTCCCCATCCCCGGCTGGTAGAAAGGGCTTTTGTACTGGTCCCGCTGGCAGAAATAGCTCCGGATCTGGTTCATCCGGTTAATAAAAAGACCGTCAAACAGATGCTGGCAGAAGTAGCCGGTAAAGAAGGTATTGTTAGATTAAGTGAACCCAAACCAGCTTCATAGCAGGGGATACCATGTATGAAATAGTAGTGGAAAAACACTTCGATGCCGCCCATTTTCTGCGCGGCTATAGAGGGAAATGCGAAAACATTCATGGCCACAGATACACCATACGGGTGCGGCTTCAGGCTGCCGCTTTAAATGAGATCGGCCTGGCTTATGATTTTACGGATATCAAACGTCACCTGAAAGAGATCATAGACCGTTTCGATCATACTTCTTTAAACGAACTGCCGCCTTTCGACAGAATCAACCCCTCAGCCGAGAACCTGGCGGCAACCATCTACCATGAGCTTAAAACACGCCTCAGGGGGGAACCGGTCTTCATCTCCGCGGTAGAAGCCTGGGAAACCCCGCAGCAGGGGGTTGTTTATAAACCGGACTAGTTGCGGCTCTCCGGTGGTAATAAATTGGGTATGGTATCCGTGATGGGGTAGTTGATTTTACAGCGCGCACAGTAGAGTCCGCCGGAGACAATTTCCCTCTCGTTTTCTTTTTCTATTTTCAGTTCCAGTTTTCCTTTACAGACCGGGCAGACCAGAATAGACATCAGTTCTCTTTTCATACGTTAATTACATTCCTTCTTTATTGTAAATTGCCGGTTAAGGTACCTGTTCTATTTTCTCCATAGGCTTGCCTTAGCAAGCCAGGGATTCCTAACGTACTTTGGTCATCTTGCAGTCACTGCCGTAAACAGTACACCTGCATTTTTCTCCAACCTTCTTAACGGCCATCGCTTCCCTCTTTTTATCTCCAACCAGCATCAATTATCTCTCTGCCGGATCATTCTAAATGTAACATGTGCCATAACATCTTTCAACAAGTTTAAGGCGCCTGGTTACTCAATCCTGATTGACAGATATTGATCCTGTTATTCCTGAATCACGTGCTTTGGTAAATAATACAATGTATGAAGGTTAAAATGTGGATACTAATCCAGTTAAATTGAAAATTACCGGAATGCCAAAGATAGCTATTGACAAATAGAAACAATTTGTTATTATTATATCATTACATTAAATACATTTACCGGGCAAAGTTCTCCGGCAGAGTCCGGTAATTGTAGTGGCCATTAACCTGAACCCGGGGACTTAGATTGAGTCCACTCCTCCTCTGACGGGGAAGGGAGATAAGAAAATAATGGGTTGCGCCGAGTATTTTCTTAAGCAGTAGTCGCCATACTATCTGCTTGCTCCGTTCAGTCCCTTCCCCGTCTTATTCCCGGGTCTCATTTTTTCCGATCTTACATAACCTCAGCCATGATATAGAGATTAGTAATTTTTTGCGTTACTTCGAAAATAACCGGCGACCTCTCCGGGGTTGTTCCTCCCGGTTAGCCAAAAGAAAAACCATGACCCCAGCGTAAGAAGCCTTTTTTAACGTCAGCCATGAAGAGATCATCCCTTCTCCCACGTTAACTTGTGTTTTGTACAATTGTTTGGTATAATTGTGTTATTATTACCGTTACAAAACTGTAATCTAAAATGATATTTCACGCTATATACTAGGAATTTATATTAATCCGGAGAAATCAATAACACAGTCCCTGATACCGGCTGCCGTATCAGATCAGTCAATACGCCGGAATCTAAGAAAGGTTAATTATATAAAATATGGCTCAAGTGCAAAAAGGTCTTAGAATTGTATTTTATGCTAATTTTTGAGGCTAAGTTTCTGACCAAAACGTTCAAATATTATTATTTAAATCAGGAGGAGAATAGAAAAAACTATGCAATTACCGTTCACTCTCAGAACAGAAAAATTTGCATCCGGATTTTTTTCAATCCGGAAATTCTCTTTTGCGGTTTTATCACTGGTCTTGCTGGCCATGCTGATATGTCTGCCTTTAACCGGGTGCTCCAGCACTGCTTCACCTGTTACTACCACAAAAACAACCGCTGCCGCTGCCACTACCGCGGCTCCATCTACCACCGTAGCGCCCACTGCTGCAAAACCTGCCAATCCTGAAATCCTGATGTCCAGCACCACCAGTACGCGCGACTCAGGTCTGATGGATGTGCTTATCCCCCTTTTCCAGCAGCAGACCGGCTATGTTATGAAACCGGTGTATGTCGGTTCCGGCCAGGCTATGGCCATGGGACAGCAGGGTCAAGCCGATGTATTACTGGTTCACTCCCCGGCTTCTGAAGTGAAATTTATGCAGGACGGGTATGGCAGCAGCCGCCGGATCGTTATGCATAATGACTTTATTTTCGTGGGTCCTGCTTCCGATCCCGCAGGTATTAAGGGCATGATTAAGGCTACGGATGCCCTTAAAAAAATTTCCGATGCCAAGATCGATTTCTACAGCCGCGGCGATAACTCCGGCACCGACCAGCTTGAGAAGTCCCTGTGGGCCAAAACAGGCATTACCGTTAAAGACGGATCAACCAGCAATCCTGCCTGGTATAAAGAAGCCAATCTGGGCATGGGAGACCTGTTGCGCGTAGTATCTGAAAAGCAGTCCTATACCATCAGCGACCGGGCTACTTATTTGAATAATAAAAAGACCATCTCTCTGGAAATCCTGCTGGAAGGTGATCCGCTCTTGTTGAATATTTATCATGTCATCCAGATCAACCCTGACAAATTCCCCAATGTCAAGATCAATGTAGAGGGAGCTAAAGCCTTTGCTGATTTTATGGTCAGTGATGCCACACAGAAGATTATAGGCCAGTATGGTTTGGATAAATATGGATCACCTCTCTTCTTCCCTGACGCCGGTAAGACCGAAGCTTCGCTGGGCAGCCAGTAAATTAAGCATCAAACAACCCGGAAGTCTCCTTCCATATGGAAGGAGACTCCTTTATAATTTCAATTAGTTATGTATGTTATTTTAGAGGGAATCAAAGAGGCATTCTGGATGCTGGTCCAGGGCGATCCGCAGGTGATCCAGGTCACACTGCTCTCCCTGGCAGTATCACTTATTGCCACTGCCCTGAGCCTGGTTCTTGGCGTTCCCATAGGTTGCGCTTTGGGATTGACCAAATTCACTGGCAGGGGTGTCTTGGTCAGCCTGGTCAATGCCGGAATGGGCGCCCCTCCTGTAGTGGTAGGTTTTATCGTCTATATCTTCCTGGTACGCACTGGCCCGCTGGGTTTTTTCCATCTCTTGTATTCACCCACTGCTATGGTAATCGCCCAATTTGTCATTGCGCTGCCGGTTGTGGCCGGTTTCACCATGGCCACTATTCAGCAGATCGACCCCAAATTGCGGCTGCAAATACTGGCGCTGGGGGCTTCCACACCGCAAATGGTCTGGCTACTGTTAAAGGAGGCTAAATTACCCCTTTTAGCAGCTATTATGGCAGGCTTCGGCGCCGTTATCTCTGAGGTCGGCGCCTCCATGACTGTCGGCGGCAATATCCGGGGACAGACCCAGATCATGACCACGGCTATCGTTGATTATACCAGCCGCGGCGATTTTGCCAGGGCCATGGCTTTCAGCGTTCTTTTATTAATACTGGTATATCTGGTCAATTTCATCCTCACCACCGTCCAGCAAAGGGGTAAATCACGTTGAGCCAGTCAGAATCTGAAAGACCGGTACTGGAAGCCAGGGATATTACGGTTACTTATGGAAAAAGGACGGTGCTGGAAGTACCCCGGGTGGAAGTAATACCCAATAAGATTCTGGTACTCATTGGTCCCAATGGTTCAGGCAAGACCACGCTCATGCTCTGCCTGTCGCTGCTGCTTAAACCAACCAGCGGAAAAATACTTTACCAGGGCAGGGTTGTCCCTGACGGCGTCTCCATGATGCAGATGCGCCGCCGCTTCGCCGTGGCCTTTCAGGAGCCGCTGCTGCTGAATACCACGGTTTGGGAAAATGTGACTCTGGGATTGAAAATGAGGGGAATGAAAGGACCCGAATTGGCCAAAAGGGCCGGCTACTGGCTGGAGCGTTTAGGCATTGCTGCACTGGCCAAACAAAATGCGCGAACGCTTTCCGGAGGGGAAGCCCAGAGGACCAGCCTGGCCCGCGCTTTCGCCTTACAGCCTGAAATCCTTTTCCTGGATGAGCCCTTTGCTGCTGTAGATACACCCACCCGCCAGGTTTTGTTTGGGGAAATGGTGAATATTCTCCAGGACACTAGATGTACCACCGTCATGGTCACCCACGACCGCAGCGAAGCCCAGAACCTGGCTCACAGGATCGCTATTCTGATGAACGGGCGTATTGTACAATCCGGCACTCCCAGGGAAATCTTTTCCTCACCGGCTGATGAGTCAATTGCCAGGTTTGTGGGTATGGAGAACATATTGGAAGGCATCCAGCTCTCCAATCAGGATTGCGTCGCAGATGTACGGGTTCAAAATCATATCATCCAGGGGATTTCTACCTGCCTGTCTGGCAGCCGTGTGTATGTCTGTATCAGGCCGGAGGATATCACGCTGACCCTCGCCCCGGTCTCCACCAGCGCAAGGAATGTCTTCCCCGGACAGATAACAAATATGCTATTATCGGGCGTGCTGGTTCGCGTTAACCTGGACTGCGGTTTCCCACTTACCGCCCTGATAACCAAAATGTCGGCGGATGGGCTAGGACTAACTGTCGGCAAGACGGTCTTTGCTTCTTTCAAGGCCACCGCCATTCATATAATTCCGGTTAAGTAGATTGATCAACCGCAATTAATACCGCTGAGAAAATAGCTTTATATTATTGGTAACAATTTTATCTTCGGGTTATTTATCCGCCTTAAACCCTTTGCCAACACTCCAGGCCTGTCCCAGGTATTCTCCTAGCTTCCAGTACTTGTGGTCGCCGAAAGAAAAGATAATAGGTCTGATCTTGTTGATATCCGGTAATCCTCCGGTCATGTATTCTTCTGAGCAATAGATATGCATAATTTCACCGATAAACAGTTCGTCTCTTCCGGGGATATCCACTACCTGCACCAGCCGGCATTCCAGGTTCAAAGGGCATTCCCGTATCATGGGCGCTGTTATAAGTTCACCGTAGAAACAATCAAAAAGCACAGACTTATCTATGTTTCTTCCGGAATAGATGCCGATATAGTCCGCGATTTCCACCATGCACTCCGATGGAATGTTGATGCTGAAAGTCCGGTTCTCCCTGATGCCGGCATTTGAATAATGATGCCTGTTTGAAGCCACTGACAGCATGGGCGGATCAGCCTGCACTGTGCCGCAATAAGCTATCGTTAAATAGTTGGGTTTGCCGTTGACATTAGCCCCTACGATGGTGGTCGGCATGGGGAATAAATAAGTGGAAGGTTTGATGCTGATTTTTTCCATTTGAATTGCTCCTTTTTCTGGATTACAGCGCATATTATACCTTTAGCCCCATAAAAAATCCCCCTTCCCTGCAAGAGAAGGGGGATTTAATATCATAAATTGATAAGGAAATACTATTTCTTTTCTTTTTCAGCCTTGGCTTCAGGCTTAGCAGCTCCGGCTTTACCCTCAGCCTTAGCTTCGCCCTTGGCCTCACCTTCAGCCGCTCCAGCCTCAGGCGCCGCCTCTCCAGCCGCCGCCGCTGCGGCAGGTTTGGCTTCCTCAACCACTTCCACAGGTCTGGCGCTGACTTTGGCAATTACCAGGTCAGGATCATTCAGGATAGATATTTCCGGAATAGACACGTCCTTCACGCGGACGGCATCTTCGGCTGCTTTAATAATACTGATATCCACCATTATCCTGTCCGGCATTTTATCCGGTAAACATTCTATAAGCAGGCTGCTCAAGTCCTGGTACAGCATATTCTCCCGTAATTTCAACGCGGGTGATTCACCGGTGAGGACTATGGGCACCTCAACCCTGATCTTCTCAGCCATGTTCACCTCGTAAAGGTCTACATGGATCAGGTTGCCTTTAATCGGATTTTTTTGTACTTCACGCACCATAACCTTGCGTTCCTGGGCTGCATCTCCCACTTTGAGACTGATCAGCCGCGTCCTGCCGGCATGAGATAATACTTTCTGCAAGCTGGCTGCTTCACTTTGAAGTGCCAGCGATTCTACATTATGGCCGAACAGATGGACTGGGACAATGCCCTTATTCCGTAAAAATTTCACCTTCTTACCGGTGACTGTTCGGGCCTCAACTTTTAACTCGATTTTTTCCGCCATTTGTATCTCCTTATTTTTAACCCAACAAATGATTATTGTATCAATAATCAGCATAATAAGCAACTTCAAACTGCTTGATTTTTTTATAATGATGTGACTTCAGTTCCTCAAGGATTTTTTTCGGGTTTAGAATGGGGTTTTTCAGCCGTTTTTGTACCTCTAAGGCCTGCCTGAAATACCACTTGACAAGCTTCATAATAAGTGCTATTTAATAACAATGATATATATTATTTTGAGCCTGAGTTCAGACTCAAAAATTAAATAAAAAGAGGAGATAAAGTGACAGCATCATCAACCATCAAAGCGGAGACTTTGATACAGGCAGAAGGAGAGCCTCCTTTATGCTCTACCATGGTGGGTGTTGAAGAGGAAGAGGAGCCACCCCCGAGTAAACGTGTTTTAACCTTAAAAGACAAATTTTTCCCCCAGGTTTCAGACCAGGATTGGAATGACTGGAAATGGCAATTCAAACACCGCATAACTACGGTCGAGGAATTAGCCAGATACATCCCCCTTTCATCCAGAGAGCAAGCGGAAATACGATTAGTTATCACCAGATACCCCTTTGGAGTTACCCCTTACTATCTTTCTTTGATTGATCCGGCAGATCCTGATGACCCCGTCAGAAAACAGGCTGTTCCATGTTTTGAAGAAATTACCATGGCTGATATGGGTGAAGAGGACCCGCTGGAAGAGAAAAGAGACTCAGTAGTACCCGGTTTGGTGCACCGTTATCCTGATAGGGTCCTGATGGTACTTACCGATATCTGTCCCATGTTCTGCCGTCACTGCACCCGGAAAAGAGAGTGGCAGCACGGAGGCTGGGTACGCACCGATGATCAAATTGAGCCCATGCTGGACTATATCCGGAATAACAAAAAGGTTAGAGATGTCATCCTTTCCGGTGGAGATGTCCTGACCTTATCAACCAAAAAACTGGAAAGTGTTATCGCCAAACTACGCCGGATCGAACATCTGGAAATAATCCGCATCGGATCAAGGTACCCTGTTGTATTGCCGCAGCGTGTGGATGATGAGCTTTGTGAGATGCTGTCCAGGTATGGCCCTATATGGGTCAATACCCATTTTAACCATCCGAACGAGGTAACGCAGGAAGCGGCCAGGGCTTGTGATAAACTGTTGCGGGCCGGCCTGCCGGTTAACAACCAGACGGTGCTGCTGCGCGGCATCAACGATAGTGTGGAGACTCAACTCAAACTATCACACAGTCTCCTGAAAGCCAAAGTACGCCCGTATTATCTCTTCCAGTGTGACGAGGTGCAGGGTACTGAGCACCTCCGAACCCCGGTAGAGACAGGATTGAACATTATCGACGGTATGCGCGGCCATACTTCCGGTCTGGCAGTGCCCACTTTCGTCATTGATCTGCCTCAGGGTGGCGGAAAAGTCTCCTTACAGCCGGATTATGTTTTATCCCATACCAAGGAACGCCTGATACTGAGAAATTATAAAGGAAATATTATGACCTTCCGTAACCCGGGTTCTAATCTTTCTCAGCACAGCATAACACCCCCCAGGGTAACGCCGGAAATAAAAGAGGCAGTAGTAAATGAAAATAGGGCTCTCGTACGATCTTAAAGAGGCCGTTGATTCCGGCCAAAAACTTCAGGAAGATGCCCTGGAGGAATATGACTCCAGGGAAACGGTAGAAGCCCTTAAATCAGCCATCGAAACCCGTGGACATAAGGTGGTGAAACTGGAGGGCGGCCGGGAGTTTCTTAATAATATCCTGCGAGAAGAAGTTGACTTTGTTTTCAATATATCCGAAGGACGGGGGACCTACCGCAGCCGTGAGGCGCAGGTACCCTCCGTCCTGGAGATGCTGGATATTCCTTATTCAGGCTCTGATCCTCAGTGTCTGGCGGTTTGTCTAGACAAACACCTGACCAAAAAGATTGTTTCATGGGAAGGTATTCGTACACCCTTATGGAGGATCATCAGCCCTGATCAGGTCCAGGGTCTGGACTGGCGCATGCTGCCTTACCCGGCTTTTGTTAAACCGGTCTGGGAAGGTTCCAGCAAGGGTATCCGGCTGAAGTCTTTATGCCGTGATCCGCAGCAATTGCAAACACTGGTTACCGGACTTATGGAAAACTATAACCAGCCGGTTATTGTAGAAGAATTCATCCCCGGCCAGGAAGTAACTGTGGGCATGATAGGCAATAACCCTCCCCGGGTTATGGGTATTATGCGCATTGTACCCCGTCAAAAAGACCGCAATTTTATCTATTCTTTGGAAATTAAGCGCGACTATGAAAACCTGGTGGACTACGAGTGCCCGGCTAAAATGAGAAAAACGGTCCTGGAAAAAATCCGGCAGTTCAGTCTACAAGCCTTTCAGGTTCTGGAGTGCCGTGATTTTGCCAGGCTGGACTTCCGTGTCAAACCCAGCGGCGAAGTCTATTTTCTGGAAGCCAATCCACTGGCTGGGTTAAATCCAAAAAGCAGCGACCTGGTCATCATGGCGCGGCTGCTGGGCATAAGCTATCAGGACCTGATAGGCTCTATCCTGGAAGCTGCCATAAAGAGATACCCGAAGTGCGCCTCAAAGTAGCGGTTCTTTTTAATAAGCCCGAGGCTGACCGCTATCAGGCCATGGGTGAGAATAAGGCGGAACTGGGTGTACTGGATGAGGTCAATGCTGTCCGCCGGTCTCTGGATGAACTGGGTGCTTTTTCTCTTTTAGTCCAGCTCACTTCTCCCTTGGAGCAGGTTAAACCTGCTCTGAACAACCTGAAAAAGCTGCATCCGGATGTTATTTTTAATCTCTTTGAAGGCTTTGAAGGCTGCCCTCAAACCGAGGCAGCCGTAGCTGACATGCTGGCTGGATTGAAAATCCCTTTCACCGGCTGTCCGGCTCAAGCCCTGGCTTTATCTCTCGATAAAGCCAGCACCCTACATCTTTTAAACCAGGCTGGACTCCTTACCCCGCAGCACCAGGTATTGAATCCTGATAACATCTCCTCTTTTAATCTGGACTATCCCTGTATCGTTAAGCCTTTATCCGAAGATGCCAGTCACGGTTTAACGGAAGAAAGCGTGGTATATAACAAGACAGCGCTGGAAAAGCAGGTTAATAAAATCAGCCGTCTTTTCGGCGGACAGGCCCTGGTTGAAGAGTTTATCAGCGGCCGCGAATTCAATACCACGGTTATGGGCAACCAGCGATTGACTGTACCTGCCGTGTCAGAGATCGTTTACACCCTCCCGCCAGACAAGCCCCGCATATTGACCTTCGAATCCAAATGGGAAGAAACCAGTCTGTATTACCGGAACACTAAAGCCGTCTGTCCGGCCTCTATCAGCCATGCGGAACAGGCGGAGATCAGCCGTATAGCTAAAGCCGCTTTCCGTCTAACAGGCTGCCGAGGGTATGCCAGGGTGGACCTCCGCCAGGACTCGCAGGGCAATTTCAGAGTGCTGGAGGTCAATCCCAACCCTGATATCACACCCGGTGCAGGTGCAGCCATACAGGCGGCCGCCGCCGGATTGAGCTATACAGCCTATATTCAAAAAATCATTGCGCTGGCTATGGCCTCTTCGCCTGGGAAAAAAGCGCATTAACCGTAAAAATATTAACTCGATCTGTTTTTATTTCCTGCTTTAACTTTTTGATTTTTAACTTTGTGCTAAAATGGTCTTAACACATGCTCAGGAGGGAATATGCCCATCCGTCTTATGCAGGTTCAGGATAAACCGGCCATTATGAGTATTTTGCAGAACACTCCGGAGTTTAACTCACTGGACAGGTCAGTGGCCGAAGAGGTTATTGATGAATATCTAAAAAACCCCACCGGTTCGGGATATCATATCCTGGTAACCGAATTTGAGGGAGAAATCTCCGGCTATGTATGCTATGGTCTGAACCCCATGACAGTCAGCACCTGGGATGTATACTGGATAGCAGTAGCCCGCTCTTGCCAGGGCAAGGGCATTGGCAGAGAGCTTCTCACCACAGTCGAGAATAATATCTGGCAGGCCGGCGGCACCATCATTATCATTGAGACATCCTCCACACCTCTTTATGACCGTACCAACCGCTTTTATAACCTGTGCGGTTATAAACTGGATTGCCGGATCGCCGATTATTATGGTCCAGGTGATGATAAAATAATTTACGAAAAAAGAAGAGAGGTAAATAATTGGAACAAATTGCCATAGTTAGCGCAGTGCGCACACCCATTGGAGCTTACCTGGGGTCTCTCAGAGACGTCCCCGCTTATGACCTGGTGGCAGCCGTTCTTAATGAGGTAGTCAAAAAGGCCGGGGTAAAGCCTGAGGAAGTGGATGATGTGGTCTTTGGCCAGTGCTATCAAAACGGTGAATATGTCAATATCGCCCGCCGGGGTCTGCTCCAGGCCGGCTGGCCCGTAACGGTTCCTGGCATCACCGTGGACCGCCGCTGCAATTCCGGACTGGATGCTCTGCTGATTGGAGCCATGCAAATCCAGACCGAAATGTCACAGATCGTAGTATCCGGCGGGGTGGAAAGTATGAGCACTGCTGAGTTCTACATCCCCGGTAACATAAAATGGGGCATCGGCCGGGGTTCAGGTATTGCTTTTGATGACTCTCCGCGCGGGCACGGCAGTCTTAGCATGTTCGGTATACCTCTTTATGACCGCATTCAACGCTCACGCTCCCAGCATCACCCCTCAGAAAGGTTCGGCGAAATCGTTTCCAATATTAGCTGGGCTGAAACAGCAGCCCAGGAACTTGGACTCACCCGTGAAGAATGCGACCGCTGGGCCCTCCACAGCCATCAGAAGGCTGTGGCAGCTCAGAAGGCAGGTAAGTTTAAGGAGTACATTGTGCCAATCACTGTCCGCCAGGAAAAGGGCGGCTCTAAAGTTATCGATACGGATGAAGGCCCGCGTGCTGATACCTCGCTGGAAGCCCTGTTAAAGTTGAAACCTGTCCAGGGTGGCATCTGCACCGCCGGCAATTCCGCCCAGGAAAATGACGCCGCAGCCGGATTCGTTTTAATGAGTGAAAGTACAGCCAGAAAGAGGGGCCTGCAGCCCCTGGCTTATCTGAAAGCCTGGACTAAGACTGCAGACGATCCGCGCTATACTTACAGAGCCGGTACACGCGCTTTCCGTATGTTGCTGGAAAAAACCGGACTTACAGTAGATCAGATCGATTTGTATGAAATGCATGAAGCCTTTGCTACCCAGTGTCTTTACAATATCAAAACCCTGGGCATACCGGAAAACCGCTGGGACAGAATCAATGTCAACGGCTCCGGTATTTCACTGGGTCACCCCCTGGGCGCGGTCCTGGCCCTCAGGGTTACCTCGCTGGTCCATGAAATGGCAAAACGGGGAGCCCGTTACGGAATGGTGGGTACACCTGGCGCCGGAGGCGTTGCCGTAGCTGCTATTTTCGAAAGGAAATAATCTTGTTATTAATCCGGAGGACTCCGTCCGGGGTCCTCCGGATTCCGGTTATCTATCAATCTATTTCGCCTTCTTCCGGGATAGACGGGATGGCCACCAGCTCCACCGCCCAACCAGCACAGCAATCGAAGGTACCAGGATCGCCCGCACTACGAAGGTATCCAGTATCACCCCTATCACTATGGCCGCTCCAAGCTGCATTACCATCTGCAAAGGTGTTGAAATCAGGGTTGCAAATGTGCCTGCCAGTATAATGCCGCAGGATGTAATAACCCCTCCGGTATTGGCCACAGCGTGGCTTATGGCTTCTTTTAAGGGCCTCTGTTGTGCCTCTTCACGGATTCTCGATACCAGGAATATATTATAGTCGGCTCCCAGAGCCACTAGAATTATGAAAATGAAGATCGGCAGCATATAGATCATTCCGCTCTGTTTCAACAGCCCGGAAAAAACCCAGGTGGTCAGTCCCAGGGTGGCGCCGTAGTTGAGTAATACAGTAAGCACCATATACAGGGGAGCAACCACGCTGCGTAATAGAATAATGATTACCAGAAGTATTAAACCCACTGCCGAGCCTACGACTATGCCGAAATCAGCATCATTGGTTATCATGATATCAGCGCGGACAGCGCTCTCCCCGCCAACCAGATAAGAACTCCCGTTTAAACCTGATGAGTTGATGCTTTGCCCGGCTGCTTCCCTGATTCTGGAAATTGTCTCCATGGTTTCCGTGGCATAGGGTCCGCTGGTCAGTATCAGGTTTATTCTTGCTGTAGTAGCATCGGACGAAAAATAGCTCTGCAGCAAAGAGGCTGTAAAAAGGCTATTGACCTGCAGATTGAACTCTTCAACTAAAGCTTCCAGGTAATTGGCGGTATCATAAACCAGGCTTCGAATTTGCCTTATTGACGAAGCCAGGCTGGCTTGATCTGCTGTAGACAGGTTTTTAGATAACGCTGAGGCTTGGGTCAGACCGGCGAGTATCCGCTGGAAATTCTGGCTTTGCGTAATCCCGGGATACTGAAGGATCAACCCCTGTAATTCCTGCCCGGCTCCCTGTAGTACAATCAGATTTTCCAGCCCCTGGCCCAGTCCCAGCCCATCTCCCAGCAGGCGGATTTGAGCTGCCGTTTCTAAAAGCTTGCTCTCAGGAGCCGCATAATAATCCACCCGTGATACCCCTGGGACTGACTGTATGGACCTGACAATTTCTTTCAAGGACTTTAAAGAATCCTGGCTGATGATATTTTTTTCAGGATACTCTATAAGCAGGTACACCGGTGATAGTTCTCCACCGGGAAAATGTTTTTCTATTAAATGGTAGCCTTGTACGGACTGGGTATCGCCCGGCATCTGGCTGATTATGTCATTGGTTTGAGTGAACCCTGAAAAAGCGACGTACGGAATTACCAGAATAACAATAATAGGTAAGGCTATCAGCAGGGGTCGTTTTACGACCCATTCGCCGATTTTGGCCCAGCTTAACCTGCCTCCGGCCCGCGCCCGGGATGTCCAGGCAGGCCAGAACAGGTATTTGCCGAAAAGAGACATCAATGCCGGAATCAGGGTCAAACCAGCCAGCAGCGTCACGCCTATGCCCAGCGCCAGGGCGTATCCGGACGTCTTATTCATGCCGAAACGTGACAGCCCCAGGCATAGAAAAGCCACTATTACAGTAAGAGCACTGGCTGCAATAACCGGACCGATGTTTCTCATAGCCAGATTTAAAGCTGTTTTGGGGTCACTTTTTTTCAGCTCTTCGCGGAATCTGGAAACGATAAACAAACAATAATCCGTACCTATCCCAAAAATGATTACCACAATGTATGCTTCTGCAAGGGTAAAGAATTTCACCCCGGCCTGGCCCATGAATCCCAGGATTCCCATTGTAACCAGAAAACTACAGCCGATGGCCAGCAGGGGTAGCAGCGCCGCTACCGGTGACCGGTAAATGATAAGGAGTATTAAAAGTACCAGGATAATAGTGACAATGGTTGATTTGCTGATGGTCTGCTGGATAGACTCAAAAAGGTCCTGCGTTAGCCCGGTTTCTCCGGTAAAATAGACCTGGATATTGGGGTGATTAACTTCGAGGTATTGGCGTATCCGGCTGACGGCTGCCTTAGCTTCATCCGATAGGGCGGAAGCTGATATGCTTACCTGCATCATCATAGTGGTCTGGTCTGAACTCACCAGTTTTTGCCGGAGCAGATCGCTATCGAAAATGGAGATTACTTCCCCTATTTCTTGAGGGCCTGAATCCGAGACCAGCCAGTCCCGGATGATTTGCGCCTCAGCCATATCATCACCCGTCAATCCGTCTGGATTATGAATTACAATGATGCCGCTGCCTGTTGAAGTATCCGCAACGCCGGGAAACTTTTCCTGTAATAGTAGTACAGCCTCGCTGGACTGGGTATCCTGTGGTAAAAACTGGCTTTCATCAGTCACAGCCACGTCGGAGAAACTGGGGGAAATTATAAACAAAGCAGCAGCCGCCGCCAGCCATAATATTATCACTATAACACGGTATTTCTGTGTAAACTTAGATATTGCAGCAAACATGCGTAAAGCCTCCCCTCCTTGCCAGACCTCAAATCAATCCTTATCCTTTGATTTGCTGTTGATCTCAGCAGCCAGTTTCCTGGCATTCTCAAAGAGAATATCAGCCACTTCAGCCGCCTTTTTTATCTCTTCTGCGGTCAAACCTTCCAGCAGTGTTTCTATGGCCATTCGGCTGGACCCCCAGAGTTTGCCTATTAAGACTTCACCTTCAGTGGACAGTTTACAGATAACCAGTCTGCGGTCCTGGGGGTTGGTCTCCCTTAAAACCAGGTTTTTACGCACCAGATTATCCACGATAATCGTAGTGGTCGGCAGGGTTACTTTTAACCTTGAGGCTATATCGCTCATCCGGAGAGGGCCGTAAGTCTGCAATATCAACACCAAGCGTAACTGGGTTACCGTTATATCAGAAGACAACCATTCTTCCGGCACCGCCGGACCTATCAGCTTATAAATATCCTCTATCTTCTGCATGATCTTCCGTGTAATTTCTCTTCTTCCCGGATCCATTTCGCTCCTGTACCATAATTAGCGGGCCTATAATTATTATACTATTACTAATTATTGGTACACTTCAAAGTATATATCGCAAGTGCTGTTCTGTCAAGTTCCAGGGCACGTACAACCGTCTGGTTTTAATCAATCATGGTTACCGGAGGTGATACCTGCTTCGTCATTGCGAGGCGTGGAGACCTCCCCGAAGCAATCTAAAAACACGGTTCACCAACCAAGAGTGATTAGTTAGAACCGTTTCCGGCTATTGACAATTCAATGATAAACGTATATGATGAAACTGAAGGTCGATTGCTACCAACCCCGAATAGAGGAGGTGCAAAATGACATTACAAAAATGGTATGGAGTTTTTCTATTTCCCAGTTAACGCTCTGCTTGACCGCAGAGCAGCCGGCGCTTAAACTCGACTCGTGAAAAGGAAAAGAGAGTCAAATATGAATGACTGTGTACGGTAGTGATAACCGTAAGTGAGTTGAGATTAAGAGGTAAACTTAAGGAGGATGTTGAGTAAAACATCCTCCTTTTTTGTATTCTGTATTGCCCAGGACCAGCCGGTCCTTTTATCCCACCAGAGGGTCCAGTCCCAGAATGATTCTCTCCAATTTGGTTACGTCTCCCATATTGATTTCCCCATCAACATCAGCATCACACCCACAGGTACCCGGATCCAGTCCCAGGATTACCCTTTCCACTTTGACCACATCTCCCATATTTACCATGCCGTCTCCATTGGTATCACCCTGGTGTACTACGTTGAAAGCTTCACTGACAGCCCCGGTCAGCGCTCCGGCTGAGGCTGTCAGGGTATATCCGGAGCCTGCCAGATTAAGGCTCAGGCCGGTAAAGGAGGCTGACCCGTTTACCGCATTGATAGTTGTAGCGCCGCTTAAAACAGCCCCGCTGGCGCCAGTTCCGCTTGTAAGACTTAATACTACTTCAGATGAAGAATCACCCACAATATCGCCGTTGGCGTCCAGCACTGCAACCACAGGCTGGCGGGTTAAACTTACGCAGGCCGCATTTTCCAGCCCCGGCTGAGTGGTAAAAGATAGGTGAGTGGCAACCCCGGGAGTTGGCGTATTATCCTGTAAAATGGATAAATTATCTGCCCAGTAATTCGTTACATAAATACGGTTGGTCCCCGCCTGAGATGCAATACTGCGGGGCCCTTTCCCCACATTATATGTAGCCACTACCAGATAGCTGGAACCGTCAATTACCGAAATACTGCCGCTTCCGCTGTTGGCCGCGTAGACGCGGTTAGCGCCAATATCCAGGGCAATTCCTCTGGGAGAAAGCCCTACCTTAACTGTGCTGATTACAGTATTGCTGGCGCCGTCGATCACCGAGACACTGTTGCCGCCGTCATTGGTAACATAAACACGGTTGGTCAGAGGATTCACTTTTACCCCGTAAGGCCATTGCCCCACAGGGATAACTGCCTCCACGCTCTGGCTGGCGCCGTTAATCACTGAGACCGTGTCATCATAATTATTGGCCACATAGATGCGGTTGGTTAAAGGGTTTACCGCAATGCCGATAGGTAGAGAGCCCACCTGAATAACGTTGGTTACAATGAGGCTGGCCCTATCCACTATAGAAACAGAGGCATTGCCGTTATTTGTTATGTAAATTTGGTTGGTGTATGAATTGACAGCCACCCCTGACGGCCGGTTTCCTGTAGTAATCGTTGATATCACTGCATGGCTGCCTCCGTCTATAACCGAAAGACTATCGCTTACCGTATTGGCTACATAGATGTAATTGGTATTCGGATCAACTGCCACCGCGGCTGGCCCGTCCCCCACCTCAACCGTGGCTACCGGCGCATTGGTCGCCAGATCAATCACAGTAAGGCTGTTATCCCCGCTGCAGGCTGCATACAGCCGGCTATTACCGGGATTAATATCCACGGCTTCCGGACCGCTGCCCGTTTTTAAGTTGGTTAACAGGCTGTTATCTGCCCCATCAATCACTGCTACCGCATTTTCCTGGTAGCTGGCTGTATACACCAGGTTGGTGTTTTCATTTACGCCAATGCCAAAGGGCCCTTTTTTAGTTGATATCGTATTTGTAACACTACCTGAAAATCCATCTATAACCGAAACGCTATTTCCCTGATAGTTGGCCACATAAATGCGGTTGGAAACCGTATTAACGCAAATGCCCCGGGGTCCTGTCCCTACGCCGATAGTGGCAGTGACATTGCCGCTGACGCCGTTAATCACAGAGACCGAGTTGCTGTCATAGTTCGCTACATAAATCAGGTTGGTGGAAGGATTCACCGCTACCCCCCCGGGCCCGCTGCCTACCCCCACTGTCTTAACCAGGGTATTATCTGCCCCGTTAAACACTGAGACGTTGCCGGATATATCATTGGAAACATATATCAGATTAGTGACCGGATTTACTCCAACCCCGGCAGGTCCGCTTCCTGTATTCAGCGTGGCTGTCACGCTGTTAGCCTCCCCGTCGATCACAGACACGGTATTACTCCCATAATTAGCTGTATATATCCGGTTTGTTAGCGGATTGACCCCCATTCGGTAAGGCATGCTTCCCACGTTGATTACAGCTATAATATTATTGCTAGCGCCGTCTATCACTGAAATAGAGCTCCCGTAGCTGCTGGCCACATAAATACGGTTTGTGATTGGATTGACTGCTATGCCCTGGGGGCCGTTGCCCACTGCAATGGTGCTAATTATTTGCCTGGTACTGCCGTCAATAACCGTCACATTGTTGCTCTTTGAATTGGCGGCGTAAATCCGGTTGGTAACCGGATTTACCCCTATGGCAGCCGTGCCGAAGCCACCTGCTCCCAGATCAATAGCAGGGTTTGCCGGATAAATCCACCGTATGCCTTGCTGATCTTCAGGGGTCAAATCTCGCCTGATTTCTCCGTAGCTTATCCTCCCGTACATTATTTTCCCGGTATCATTTACTTCACCGGTATTGCCGTAAAGATCTCTGAATCCCACTGCATGACCCAGCTCATGGGTGACAACACTCTGTATGTCATAGGTTCCGGGTTCTCCTGAAGTACTCCACGAAAAGTACGTATTAAAAGTGATGTCAAACTCCAGCATATTGCTGGAAGTATCAAACCAGTAATAATTGACAGCTACAGGTCCGCTGGCTCCCAGATTACCTCCTGCGATTACATTCATTCCGTCACGGACAGCGCTCGTATTGCCGGTTATCCCTTCATATTCAAAACTGAAACTGATCCCGGATACCTTGTTCCAGGTCTGGGCTCCGGCCTGTACCGCAGCCTCCATATTAACTACACCCGGTATATTGGGATTTAAGTAATAATGCACCACCGGGTTGAAGGCTGACCACTTATGGCCTTCATAGCTGAAAGATACCGCATACATATACTCATTGCTTTGTCCTGATGAGGTATTTACCAGTACCGGACCGCTGCTGGCGGATGCCCCATAGCCGTTGATGGTGCCGGTGGGGATGGTGGCTACTATTCTGGTATCACTCCAGGAATTTACCGTGGCCTGGATACGCGGCTGGCCTTCTTTATAAAAAAAGGTAACCTTACCTGTACCCTGAAGGCTGCCGAAACCCTCACCGTAGATGATAACCTGAGTATTGGTGCCGGCTGATCCTGAGGATGGGCTAATGCTTCGAATAAACGGCGCACTTTCTAATAGTCCTGTCCCTTCTTCCGCCGGAGATATTTCAGCCATGGAAAATTCCTGCCCTGTGTCCCTGGCCCTTGATGATAGCGGAATTCCCGCTTTTTCCATAATTTGTCTTACCTGGGCTAAAAACTGGGAAAGGCTGGTATCATTATCTATCCTTCCGCCGCTTATCACATATATACCGTTTTGCCACCCTGTAATTATATATTTGTTTTCATCCTGCTGCTTTAAGAAAAGTTGTAACTTTTGATTCAGACTTAATTCCGGGAATCCTTCTATCTTGAGTATTTTATCTCCGACGTGTCCGCCCTTAACCACCACCGTTATTGCCTGAAAAGAGGTTTCACCTTTAATAACATTCTCTACTGATAAAGAAATATCCGTAAAAATGAAAGTGGCTTCTGCATTCCAATAGCTGTCAATCCCCATAACCGTTCCGGTTAATATTAAATCAGCTTCTATAACCAGGTTTTCCAGACGGAGAGCCTCCTGCGTGCTGAGTGGAATTGCCGGCTGGAAAAGTACCTGTTCTGTCTGACTGTATACCGGTTTTCCTGTATTCAAAATCAAGATGGATAACAACATTATCAAAGGCCAAATTCTTCTCAACTTCCCACTCCTTACCAGCCCCAGTGTATGGGTGCAATCCCTCATATTCTGTATATTTTCGTTTACAATTATATCACAGAATAATGTTGCAGTTTGATATCTCGAATTATTTAATCATATATCAAGTGCAAAAAGGTCTTAAAACTGTATTTTTAGCCAATTTTCGAAGTTACAGCACTGAACCATCCAGCTTAACCATGTTAAGATGTAGTGGTCAACTAAAAACGGACAGTCAGACAAGAGTCAGATCCCTTTTCTCGAAATCATTGGGGCTGAGATAGCCATTATTGGAATGTAATCTCTCGCTGTTATAAAATATTTCTATAGTCCACGATGTCCTGCCGCACTCCCTCAGCGGGCAACTCCCCCTAGTTCAGCAGACATTCATTCTTGAGCGTTCGAAAAAATCGTTCGGCCACTGCATTATCCAAACACTTACCTGACCGGGACATGCTGCTGATTATTCCCTGAGCTTCAAGCAGACGACGGTAACGATCACAGGTACTAATGGTCTCAAAATAAAATGGTCTCAATAAATTGAAGCATATTTAGTTTCT
>CAYLRY010000037.1:0-32163 GCA_964386535.1 uncultured Dehalococcoidales bacterium
ATAATAATGACAGCATCAAATCAGTTTGCACCTATTGGGGAGTTAGTCAATCTTACCGGTAAAAAAGCACTGATAACCGGGGCAGCCAGGGGTATCGGCTACGCCATTGCTTACCGTCTGGCAGAGGCTGGCGCTACAGTTACCCTGGTCGACCTCAACCAGGAAAAAGGCAATCAGGCTGCAAACGACCTGTGTGCTAACGGTTTTTCTGCAGCATTTTTACGCTGTGACGTCAGCCGGGAAGAGGATGTGATCCAGACTGTTAATACTGCTTCACAACACATGCATGGACTGAATATACTGGTCAATAATGCTGGAATTTTCCCTTTTACCCCTATATTGGAGATGGCCTCTGAGGATATGGACAGGGTACTGGGTATTAATATCAAAGGTATTTGCTACTTTGTGCGTGAAGCAGCCCGTATTATGATAGAACAAAAAAAATCCGGGTCTATCATAAATATCGCTTCTATCGATTCCCTACACCCTTCACACAGGGGCATGTCGCTATATGATGCCTCAAAAGGCGCCGTTTTAACACTGACCCGGAGCCTGGCTAAAGAACTCGGACCGGCAGGCATCCGTGTCAATGCCATTGCTCCCGGCGGCATCTTGACGGAGGGGGCTCTTTCGCAAAAAGGCGATCAATTTAACCGTGCCGGACTTAAAGAGTTCATGTCCCGGATCATACTGGGTAGAATGGGTAAACCGGACGATATCGGCAGGGTGGCTTTGTTCCTGGCTTCGGATTTGTCCAGTTACGTCACCGGAAGCCTGATCACGGTTGATGGAGGATACCTGCTATCCTGATTATTTCTCTGAAAACTAAATTCAAAGAGGTAAATAATAGATGATCAGTAGTTCGATGGGAATAACGGTCAAATCCCCTGCTTTAGAACTGTTTCGTAAAATTAACCATACGTTCCCCAAAACCAAAGAGATCCTGGACTACAAAGCCAGTGGGAAAAAAGTCTTTGGCTGGCTCTGTACTTATGTCCCGGAAGAAGTCATCCATGCAGCCGGAGCTTTGCCCGTACGTATTACGGGATATTCTCAGGAAATGGAACTCGAAGACGGCAACGCCTATCTATACATAAATAATTGCTCGTTTTCACGCAGTTGTTTGCAATTAGGCTTGAGAAAAGAATACGATTTCCTCGATGGTGTGGTGGGGGGTTCAACTTGTGACGGCGCTCGCCGTCTGTTTGATTTATGGCGCCATTACCTAAAACCTTCCTTCTACCATGTTCTGACAGTTCCCCGTAAATCACATGAAGCCGCTCACCAGCTTTATTATAATCAGGTGGCGGATTTCAAGAAACATCTGGAAGAATATCTGGGCTCAACTATAACTGACGAGGCGCTGGTAGATTCCATACATCTGTATAACCAGTCACGTTCTTTATTGAAAGAACTTTATGATTTACGCAAGCTGGATGAACCACTTATTACCGGACAAGAGACTCTGGAGATATTGAATGCCAGTTTCCGCATGCAGAAAGAGTCCTTTAATACGCATCTTCACAATTTAATTGAAGATTTAAAAAAGAAAGGAACCGGCAGCCGTCCCAAAGCCCGCCTTATGTTGATCGGCAGCGTTATGAACAATCCGGAGTTTATTAAAAGTATTGAGGAACTGGGTGTTATCGTAGTCACTGATGAACTCTGCACAAGTACACGTTACTGGTCTGACCCGGTTGTGATGAAAGGCGCAAAGAATCCCCTGGAAGCTATTTCACGCCGCTATTTAAGTAATTTCCCTTGTGCCCGCATGTATCCCGGTAATGAGCGGTTCGATCGCATCGTTAATCTGGCCAGAGACGCCAGGGTAGACGGTATCATCAGCGAGACCATTCGCTACTGCGTACCATATGCTCATGACATTCCTCTTTTAAGCGACCGTTTGAAAGAAGAAAACTTACCACTTCTCACACTGGATGTTGAATATGGTACCTCAGGTTCAGGACAGATCCGTACACGCGTACAGGCTTTTCTGGAAATGGTAGAGGCAAGGAAAATATGATAATCTCAGATTTAAAAAGAAACCGGCTGAACAGTCTATTGCGTACTGCCCGTATGTTGCTCAAGGTGAGTCGGAACCGGGCGGACACGGCTAAAAGCGAAATCCTTTATTATTTAATGCTAGAAAAATATTTGTCCCGGATACAAAATGCCAGGGAAGAAAAAAGCTTTGTAGCTGCTCATCCCGTTTTCTTCCCTGTAGAAATCCTGTATGCCATGGATATAGTACCCGTGCATAATGAAGTGGTTACCAATACTGCCGCTCTTCTACTTGATGATCAGAGGGAATTGCTGGCTGCCGGAGCTGAGGCTGGACTGGCTCCTGAAATTTGTTCACCTCACCGGGCGCTAGCTGGAACATATTACCGCAAGGACCTGCCCCAGGTAAACATGGTATTATGGTCTAATCTGATTTGTGATAACACCGCAAAATGCGGCGAATATTTAATGGAGATCAATCACTGCCCAGGCTATTTTCTGGACCATCCTTTTGGGGATTCAAAAATCGAAAAGGACTATCTGGTGCAGGAATTAAAAGACATGATTCTTTTCCTGGAGGAAAAATCGGGGCATAAAATGGACTGGAACCGCCTTAAGCAGAACGTTGTAGAGATGGATAAGCAGATCAAGCTCCAGGCAGAAATCGCCGAAATCCGTAAGTCTATTCCTTCCCCATTTCCAGCCAAACGTTTCCTGGAGTTTCTTACGGTTGATTATATGTTTGCCGGTCAACCGGAAGAGACTGAATATCTTCAGACACTGCTGGCCGAGTTGACTGATATGGTCCGTCAGGGTAAAGGCGCCGTAAACCCGGAGCGTTTTCGCTTAATGACGCTTTTTGTGCCACCCATCTATCTGATCCCGGCTATAGAAAAAATTTTCCAGGAATTTGGCGCCGTTAGCGCTACCGAACCCCTTTTTACCTATTGGAAATATCAAAAACTCGACCCTTCCAAGCCGCTGGAAAGCATAGTTGAAAAATCCTATATGATACCTGAAACACGCACTATGTATGGCCCTCTGGGTCAGTCTACCCTTCAAGATGTTGTTGATTGTGCCCGCAGCTATCAGGTAAATGGCTGTATTTATTATGCTTTTATGGGTTGCCGGCACACCTGTGCTACCATTAAAATAATCAAGGATACACTGGTTGACATGGATATCCCTGTATTAACCCTGGATTGTGATATTATTGATCCAACCATCAACTCGGAAATTGAATTGCACCAGAAGTTGGAGCAATTTTTCGAGTTGTTAGAAGATAGATGAAAGCAGGTGACGGAAATAATGAAAGCCTTAGGAATTGATGTTGGCAGTCTAAATGTTAAAGCCGTAATTCTGGACGGCAGCGGCCCCCTGGCGGCAACACAACTCCCGGCCGGAGAAGGCGCCGAAGGTTCGGCCCGGGCTGCGATGGAGGATGTTATCAAAAGGGCCGGTTTAACGCCGGATGGCTGGTATATTGTAGCTACTGGAATAGGAGGTAAATCAGTTCCTTTCAGCCAGCAGCAAAAAGCTATTACCACCTGTCTGGCCCGCGGAGTTCATCTACTTTTGCCGGCCGCACGTATGGTGATAGATCTGGGCGCAGAGACCAGCACAGTACTTAAGGTCAACGATCGTGGTAGAGTAACCGACTGGGCTGGACAGGATAAATGTGCCGCGGGGACCGGTATGTTCCTGCAAGCCATGGCTAAAGTGATGCAGATCAGGTTGGAGGAAATGGCTGAGTTTTCATTAAGAGCTAAAAACCGAGCTGATATTACCGGTACCTGTGCTGTGTTTGCAGAATCTGAAGTAATCTCACATATCCACCGTGTGCCGCCTACGCCAAAGGAGGAAATTATTGCTGGAATTCATGCATCTATGGTCAGCCGCATTATGGGATTACTTAAAAGGCTCGGTATAGAGAGAGAGGTAGCAGTGGTAGGAGGAGTAGCCAGAAACAAAGGACTGGTGGCCATTTTGGAAGAGGAATTGGGATTTAAAGTACTGGTACCGGAAAACCCAGATATGATTGCTGCACTAGGAGCAGCCGTGCTGGCTAAAGAAAATATCGAGAAAGGTGTCAAGTAATGATCACAGCAGGAATTGATATTGGTTCCCGCGCCTCTAAAGCTATTATCCTTAAAGATGGCAAAATTGTATCCTCGTATATAGGTGATACCGGGGCTGAAAGTATAGTGACTTCAAAAAACACCATGGCTAAGACATTGGAAGGCACCGGCCTCAAATTAGAGGATATAGAATATATTGTAGCTACCGGCTATGGCCGGGTGCTGGTCCCCTTTGCCAATGAGAATATTTCGGAAATAAGCTGCCATGCCCGGGGCATTAATTATTCACTTCCCTCTGTCAGAACCATTCTGGATATGGGCGGACAGGACTGCAAAGCCATTAGTATCGATGGCGAAGGCAAGGTGACAAATTTCGTTATGAATGACAAATGCGCTGGTGGAACCGGTCGTTTTCTGGAAATGATTGCTGAAGTACTGGGTGTACCTTTGTGTGAAATCGGTGATACTGCTTTACAGTCCAGGTCAGCTATTCCTTTCAATACCATTTGTGCAGTTTTTGCCCGTTCTGAAGCTGTAGCCTACCTTCGTAAAGGAGTAGCAAAATCAGATATTTTAATGGGACTGAATGAAGCTATTTCGGTGCGCTGTCTGAACCTTTTGAAAAGAGTAGGGATACAGAGCGACTTCAGCATCAGCGGTGGCATCGCCAAGAATAAAGGTATGGTTGCAAAAATAAAGGAAAAAGTGGGACTGCAGCCTTTGCTGGCTGATGATCCGCAATTGGCCGGCTGCCTGGGAGCCGCCCTTTTTGCCAGGGACCGCGTGGAAGGTAAAGGTAAACGGGAAGAAATGAAAATCTCCTACGGCTACTCAGACGGCACAGGTGAGTATTACCTTACAGTGGATACCGGCAAGTGTGATGCCTGCGGTAAATGTGTGCCGGCCTGTCCATACGGCGTACTTGAATTGGGTGCTAACGACCAGGGTCAGCTAAAAGCCAGGGTTAAAGAAGCCATCCGCAAAAAACTTCACCTCACCTGCCCGGGGTATAAAATCTGCTCTGCCTCAAATTCTATGAACTGCCATTCAGCCTGTCCATATGAGGCCATCAACCATACCTGGTAGAATCCTGATAGTCTGGTAAGTATTATTAATAGCCCCTTGTTTATTAAAAGGGGCTATTATTTTACTACTATTATTTTCCTACTTGACAGGCATGTACAGAGTGATATAATTATGTTGAAATAAAATTTATAATTTTACTATATTATATTTTAATATATTTTAATTAATCAGTTAATAAATATTATCTTTTATTAATTATTCATCAATTTTATAATAAATTAAAATATTATAAAATTACAACAGTTTTTTGTTTTTCAGGAGTGTAATATCATGAACGCTCATTATTTAATTAAAAAGTTATTCTCTCTGGCAATATTTATAATTATCATTCTCCTGTATGGCAGTTGCACGCCTCCACCACCTGTCGCAGTTAGTACGCTTACCATTTCACCTGAAAAGGTAGGAGTAGGTCAGGTTGTTTATGTTGCCGTTAATGCTTTCAATCCGGATAAAAATACTGTTAAAGATTATAAAGCCAATTTAACGATTAACGATGTAATAGTTGAAACCAGGCAGATCACCATAAATGCAGGAGAGACCAGTACTATCACCTTTCAATACATCCCTGCTGCACCCGGAATCTTCAATGCGGAAATCAATGGCCAAAAAGGAGCATTTGAAGTACTCAGGCTGGCTAGTTTTGTTACAGAAAACTTCACCCTTTTTCCCGAATCTCCGGTTACCGGACAGGAGATTAAATTATCCGCTGACATAAGAAACGAAGGTGAACTTCAGGGCACATACAGGGCAGTGCTGAAACTGGACGGCCAGGAAAGCCATTCGTCTGACCTCCTGATTGAAGCGGGGCAAACCGTTACCACAACAGCTAATTGCACCTTTGATACTAGCGGTATGCATATTATTGAATTTTGTAACTCGATTAACAACGTGAAAGTAAACAAACCTGCCGAGTTTAAAGCCATCTCAATCAACGTCAATCCCGGCACTATTGTTGCAGGTGAAACTGCGTCTGTGACTGCCACTATCACCAATTTTGGAGAGACCAGGGCTACTTCCCCGGTCTTTCTATCTGTAAATGATGCTATTATCGACTCCAGGGAGGTAACCCTTAATCCGGGGGCCAGTTCCACTATTGAGTTCCTGCTAATACGGGACAAAGGCGGGACATTCAAACTCAGCATCCTTGGTTCTAGCACTACTCTAACAGTCAAAGAGCTAAAAAAATACAGCAGTGAAAGTTACCATTTCAGCCTTTCATATCCGCCTGATTTCAGTCTTGATGATTCAAACCCCACCAATATCTTTTTTGAAAGCGGTGATTCGGCAGAAATGAGTATACTGGTTGACTTTATCAGTGTTTCTGCTACACCTCAAAGCTACTTTGATTCTTTTATGAAAGATGAAAAAGAACTACATAATACCTGGACAGTTGCCAATCAAGGGGAAATCCGGGAAAAAGGTGCTGTTGTAGGATACCAATATGATTATTCCTATACCTCTACCGGAGATAAAAAGCAAGGAAAAGGGTTACTGCTCAAGAAAGGCGGATTGGGATTTCAGGTCACCTTTGAATCCAAAGAATCAGATTGGGAGAAAAATAAAAACCTGGCCGCAATTTGCCTTAATAGCTTCGCCAGTCCCACAGTAGCTGCGGGCGCTTATTCTGGTTCCAAATACGGCATTGATATCACTCTTCCCGAGGAATGGTCGCTGATTGAAACCGGCTCTGCCAAGGAACCATTCATCTTTATCAACCCTTATAACCAGCCTGAGATTATGATTAAATTTGTGGTAGAGACTGTGCCCTCAGGTATGACCGCCCAAAAATATATAGAAACGGCAGCCGCTCAAATGAGTTCTCTCAATTTAAAGACATTAAACGCCGGTGTTTTCCAGTTCGCCAGTTCAGCCTCTGGCTATGAGACCACTTTTGTAGCTTCTTCGTCCGGTCAAACAGCTAAAATGCGTATCATAGCCCTGGCAGCGAATAGCCGGATGTATACTGGTTTATTTATCGGGTATGGTGATGTACTGGATGCCCAGGCTAACGCTATCAACCAGTTAATGAGATCACTGGTTGTTTACGCTCCTCAAAGAGCTGGAGTCAATAAAAACGAATCATTGTTCCTCCTGGGAGGCGAGATGCCCACCCTTGACCCGGCCTTAAGCGAGGACTCTCCTGAAGATATTATCAGTGCCCTGTTCAGCGGCCTGGTAAGAATTGATAAAGATTTAAAAGTTGTTCCTGATCTGGCGGAAAAATGGACAATAAGCTCAGATGGTCTCACTTACACTTTTTACTTGCGCCAGAATGCCAAATTCCATGACGGCAAACAGGTTACCGCAAAAGATGTAAAGTATTCCTGGGAACGAGCATGTGACCCATCCCTGAAGTCACCTAAAGCTGCATACTTTCTAAATGATATAATAGGAGCTACAGATAGGCTGACAGGAAAAGCCAGCGATATAAGAGGTATAAAAATAATAGATGACTACACAATTGAAATAAGCATTGACGCAGCCAAACAATATTTTCTATCCAAGCTGGCCCAGCCGGTCACCTATATAGTTGATCAAGTTAATGTCTCTCAGGGTGATTCGTGGTTTGAAAAACCCAATGGAACGGGTCCTTTTAAGCTTAAGTCCTGGGAGAAAGATAACCAGATAGTATTGGAAAGATATGACGGTTTTTATACCGGACCTTCTAAGTTAAAAAATATCGTCTTTAGTCTGTTTGCCGGTGATCCAATGTCTCTATATGAATCAGGAGAGATTGATATTGCCGGAGTTAGCAGCGCCAACCAGGAAAAAGTCCTGGATATAAACAACCCCCTTAATAAAGAATTACTTACTGATAGCTCCGCAGGAATTTTTTATATCGGGTTTAATGTTTCCAAGCCTCCTTTTGATGACTTGAAGGTCCGCCAGGCTTTTGCCATGGCCATTGATGTTGATAAAATAATTGAAGTCGCATATAAAGGTAAAGCTGATCGTGCTTCAGGATACATTCCTCTGGGCGTGCCTGGCTTTGATTCATCCTTGCAGGCTTTGCCCTTTGATGTTAACCGGGCCAGACAATTAATTACCGAATCTAAATACCAGACCGTCGAGAATTTACCTTCAATTACATATTATACTCTTTATGCTACCAGTCCGGCGGATCAGGCAATTCTCGGCATGTTTAAGCAAAACCTGGGGGTCCAGATAAAAGTAGAAACTATCAGTGAGATTGAAACCTATATGGCAAGAGCACGCGGAAACGAATTCCAGATTTTCCTTTCAGGATGGATTGCGGACTACCTTGACCCGCAGAACTTTCTGGATATCCTTTTCCAAAGCCAGAGTACAGAAAACCATTTTGGGTATTCTAACCCAAAGGTAGATTCTGACCTGATCTCAGCCGCGTCGATCCCAGATGAATCCGTCCGCCTGCAAAAATACCAGGATATCCAGAAACAGTTATTAGCTGACCTCCCTGCTGTCCCCCTCTGCCATAACCGGAAATCATATGAACTTGTTAAGCCGTATGTAAAGGGGTATTCCTCAGCCCTGATCGCAATAAACCAGTGGCGGGATATTTATGTTGAGGCGCACTAACAAACGAAGATAAATGTTATATTATCTTAATCTATAAACAAAAATATATTATTTATTTTCCTTACGAAAAATGTGATCTGCTGCCTCAATCAAGAAGGCAGCAGGATAATATAAAGGAAATCTAAATTGGTAAATAAGACCTTTTTTTTGATTTTCGTAATTCTTTCTATGCTTTTTGTATTGACTCTGAGCGGCTGCAATACTGCCGTACCTGTGGAGGTTCCACCGCCGCCGCCACCGGTCATTACTCAAACGTCTATTCCGTTAAATACTGCTAATACAGTTTCGACCTTTACTCCTGCTTCAAAACAGACTTCAACCGCCGTAACCAATCCATTACCTTCGTCTACCACTGCTATACCGGCTACACCCGTAATAATATCCAATAAGGCCACCAGCGTTTTTGCGGACAAGATCAATTTTTCTCTCAATCTGTCCAGTCCGGTTAGCATTAAAAGCGTTACCCTTTTTTATGGATCTGACCAGAGATCGCTTGCGCCTGAAAGCAAGTCCAGTAAACCTGGTATTACTGAGGGCAAAACCATTTCTGTCAATTGGGCCTGGGAAATGAAGAAAATAGGAGTTATTCCACCCGGTGCATCTATCTGGTGGCAATGGGAAATAACAGATGTAGAAGGCAAGACCACGATAATACCCAAAAATACCATCATCTATGAAGATACACGCTATCAATGGAAAAACCAGCAATACTCTGATTACAACATATACTGGCATGATCAGCCCGAACCCCTGATTAATGAACTGCTTAATGAAGTCCAGGTCAGACTCTCCAGGATTCAATTGCAAGTGATTATTCCTGCCGAAAGAAAGCCTAAAGTCTTTATTTATCGTAGTTCGGAAGAATTGAAAGATGCGGTCTTATTCTCTAAGGAATGGACAGGCGCTATGGCTTTTCCGGCATACAACATCATCCTTACCGCCGTCAGCCAGAATTCACTTGATTGGGCTAAAGACGCCCTGCCGCATGAAATTACTCACCTGCTGGTAGGAGAAGCCACATTCGGACCTTTCGGGGACATCCCGGAATGGCTAAGCGAAGGACTGGCAGAACAGGTACAGATCCAGATGCCCAAGCACTATGTACAATTTTTAAACGAGGCTATCTCTAGCGGCAAGTTGATTTCTATTCTCAGTCTATCAAGTAATTTTCCAACTGAAAGCGCCGGTGCCTATCTGGCTTATGCTGAAAGCAGCAGCATTGTTAAATATTTAATTGATACCTATGGCTGGGATAAAATGAGTCAGCTATTGGCGGTATTTAAAGACGGCTCAACATATGATAACGCCTTACTTAAGGTTTATTCGTTTGATATTGCCGGGCTGGAAGCCCGGTGGAAGTCCTGTATTGGAGCCAGGTAAAAGGTGCAGCTAACGCAGCGGAAAGATTTACTAAGGCTTATTCCAGCAAGCAGCTACGAAGGCTCCGCTATTCAGATTCATTAACCTCCCTTGCTCTTCGATTGCCAAAGCTTGCTCAGGCAACTCATCTTTCTGGAAATGAATACAAGTATTAGCAATTCCTTTTATGGGGCTAAAAGACAGCAATTCTTCAGGCGAGCGAAAAAAAGCATTCTCCAGAACGTGTTTTTGTCCCCTTAGTGTTTTTGCCCGCCGCCTGGCCGCCCAGGGACTGAGGCTGTTAAGGGTAGCCGCCACTACTCTACCCCCGCCACGCGTCACACGGAAAAGCTCTTTTACGGCCTTCTGTCCATCTTCTATAAACTCAAGGGCAGTTACTGAGACTACTTTATCGAAAACCTCATCCTGAAAAGGTAAAGCCAGCATATCTCCCCTGACGGCAGTAAACGGATAATTTTTTGACTTTGCTCTGGCCAGGCGGAGCATTGGTTCGGAGATATCCAGTCCTACCACCTCAGCGCCTTGCTCCAAATAGTCCAACGTGAAAATACCTGTACCGCAACCCGCATCTAATATTTTTTCCCCCTGCCTGAGGTCCAGCATGCGGAAAACCAGCTCCCCTTCTTTTTCTTTTACCAGCTTCCCGATTGGCGTATTGAACCACTGCTCATATCGTTCCGGCCATTCATCAAAAATCATTTCGGGCCACCCCTTTAAGGCCGCCCCTTAAAGGGGTGGCCCCTGACGGTTATTCCAACCTGTTTCTCAGATTGTACCACAGCAGTATCCTGATTTTCACATCTAAAATTAAGAGCAGTCCGGATCAGTAAACATACTCTTTTAGAAATTTCTAAAATTTATTCGGAATGATCCTGGTAGTGGTAAAAACGGCCGCTTTCCCTGTTATTTTTCGCTGAAATAAATGCTACAATAAAATTAATGGACGATAAATTCGTATTGCTGGTAGAGGATAATCCGGATGATGTGGCATTGACTAAAAGAGCATTTAAAAAATGCCAGGCACAGAATCATCTGGTAGTAACAAATGACGGAGCTGAAACCCTGGATTTTCTTTTTTGCCGTGGACAGTATGATAACCGGGACCGGAGCCATAGTCCCGCCTTAATTTTGCTTGACTTGAAATTACCCTATATCAGCGGACTGGAAGTTCTCAGACAGATCAGAAATAACGCCGATACCTGTTCACTACCGGTGGTGGTCTTAACGTCTTCAGTGGAAGAAGATGACCTCAGTGAAAGTTACCGTCTAGGCGCCAACAACTACTATCGCAAACCAGTAAATTATGATGAGTTCGTAGACCTTGTCCGGCAATTATGCAACTACTGGTTGGATGGTAGCAGATATTCATCCGGGTAAAAGAATTCCCAAGTTCTTCTATATATCAACCTCCAGTCAAGTCGATGTTGATCTCTGCAAACCGCATACCATATTGGGCTATTCTTTCACGAAACATCATATATGATGCTAGATTTTTTATCCCTGCCTGGCGTATAATTAATTCCAAACAATGAATGCACTTAATTCCAACATTTCCAGTAACGGCGATTTCTGGCACTTTCTCTTCGCGGCAGATTCCATAGCTGTAATTGGAGCCAATAATATTGTAGGCTCCTGGGGCTCCGATGCTCTCAGGTCAGCCATGGTCTCCACAAAAATTGACCCTAAGAAGAAAGTTTATGCCGTTAATCCTAACATTCCTGAAATCCAGGGGCTTAAATCTTTTAATACCATTCTGGATATACCAGGTCCGGTTGATCTTGCCGTCATAGTGGTTCCGGCGGCTATTGTGCCTTCGGTTATGCGCCAGTGTGCGCAAAAAGGGGTTAAAGCGGGTGTCATTATATCCGCAGGATTTGCCGAGACGGACGAGGCTGGGAAAAAACTGGAAGCCGAGGTGGTGGCTGCCGCCAGTGCCGGAGGGATCCATTTCGTAGGGCCCAACTGCCTGGGACATGCTGATGCTCATACCGGAGTAGCCAGCGCCGGTGTTGCCAGCAGGTTTGCTCCCGGGCCACTGGCTCTTATCTCCCAGAGCGGCACTCTGGGTGCCAGCATCGCCATGATTGCTGCCAGTCACGGCATCGGCTTAAGTAAGTTTGTTGGTACAGGTAATGAAGCAGACCTGCATCTGGAAGATTATCTTGAATTTCTGGCTCAGGACGAAAAAACTAAGATAATCGCTGTTTATATCGAAGGTCTTAGAGAGGGCAGACGTTTTTTCCAGCTGGCCAAAGAAATTTCTTTAAAAAAACCGATTGTTGCCATCAAAACCGGCACCACCTCAGAATCCAGTCGCGCTGCTAAATCACATACAGGGGCTTTATCCGGCTCGGATGCAATCTATTCCGCTGCTTTTAGGCAAGCCGGGGTAATCCGGGCTGAAGATGAGGAGGAGCTTTGTGAAGTTGTAGTAGGTTTATTAAGTCAACCCCTGCCCCGGGGTAATAGAGTAGGCATTCTGACCATGGGTGGCGGCTTTGGCGTAGTCACCGCCGAGGCCTGTGAAAAAGAAGGTTTGAAGATAGCTTCTTTAGAGCAGCACACTCTGGAAAAATTGAATGGCATTTTACCCCCACGCTGGTCTCACGGGAATCCTGTTGACCTGGTAGGTATTAAAACCATATCAGGTGACAATACCGTTTCCTCCTGTCTACGCCTGCTCATGGAAGACGCAAATGTTGATATTGTAATTTCGCTTTTACCTCCGGTTGTACCCTACCAGTTTTTCTCGCCCAATATGACCCGGGAACAAAAACAAATGATACAGGTAGAAAATAACAAAAGCCTGGATTTACTAAACCAAATGGTCAAGCAGCATGACAAACCCCTGGTGCTGATTAGAAGGCTCAATCCGCAACTTACCCATGATTCCACTGAAAAGCCATCAGTTCCTGATTTTAAAATCCCCGGATTTTCCAATGCACATCGAGCCGCCAGAACATTGCGTCTTTTGGCCTGGTACCGTCATTACCTTGAAGAGAGAAAAGGCAGCGCGGACTAAACTTGTTGGCTCATTAAGAACCCTGTTAAACGCCATGCTACAATCAAAAGACATTTTCCGTTATAAAAAGCGCAGGGGTGTTCTCCGATACGTCAATATTACTCCCCTTTTAATACAACATACATTTTACTTAATTGCTCATTTTTGACTTTATCCGGTACTATTGTTAACATAGGTATAGTTTGATATTGAGGTAAAAAATTATGAATCAAGCTACTATTGAAAAACACAGGCTGTTAAACGAAGTTGAGGCTAAAAACATCTTGAAAAATGCCGGTATCCCTGTCGTTGAGACCAGATTGGCCAAAAACAAAAAGGAAGCTGTTTCAATTGCCAGAGAACTGGGCTTTCCGGTAGCTTTGAAAATTATCTCACCTGATATCAGCCATAAAAGCGATATCGGCGGAGTTAAGCTGGGATTAGCAAATATGTCACAGGTCAGCAATGCTTATAGCGAAATCATCTCGAACGTCCATCAAAAAATGCCTCAGGCCAAAATTGAAGGTGTTTCTGTACAGCAGATGGCGCGTCAGGGACTTGAGCTGATTATCGGTATGAACCAGGATCCGCAGTTCGGACCGGTTATTATGTTCGGGCTGGGAGGTATTCTGGTAGAAGTCCTTAAGGATGTTTCTTTCCGCTTGGTTCCCTTAACTCGCAGGGATGCCGCCGAAATGGTCAGGGAGATTAAAGGCTTTGTATTGCTCCAGGGCTACCGCGGACAAGAACCCATCAATCTACCATATTTGGAAGAATTACTGGTTAAAGTCTCAAACTTTATTGAAAAAAATCCACAGATCAGGGAGCTTGATCTCAATCCTCTCTTCGCTTATAAAGACGGTATTGTTGCCGTAGATGCCAGGATTGTTGTTGAGGAATAAAATCAGGGCGAGCCACGGCTCGGCCTGATTTTATTATAATCTTCTATCAAAGTAAGGGCTTTTACCCGTCACGGACAGCGGGATCCCGATGATGATATCTGCCTCCATTAGCTTCATCTCTTTAGCCGCCACTCCAATACTGTACATCATCCTGTTATCAATATTAAGGATACCGGCGGTTTTTACTGCTGACCCAAGGGCGATACCCAGGTCCATAGATTGAAAAGCACAGACGGGTCCTGTAAAACTCTTCGTGCGCCGGGGAGCTCTGGCCAGCCTCTCGCAGTCTTCAAATCCGCAGGCGCCGCAATCCAGAGGCGCCTCTAAACGTTTGGGCTCTCCAGTAACCCCTATTAACACAATACAGGTTGACACTCTGACATTGCCGGCATTACTCTTTAAAATACCGGCTGTATGAGGCGGCATCTTTTCAGCGGCTTTCTCCATTCCCGCTGCCAGATCCTGTACATCCTGGCCGTCCAGTACCAGGGTTTTAATGGAGTCCAGGCCCCTTGTTTTTGGCGCAGTCCTGGCGCTAGCTGCCATTAACATTGCTGTGGATCTTACCGCTTCTTTCTCCGACTCATCGCTATTATATCTGGTCATTATTCCCTCCTCTTGATATTTTATTATACTACCAGTAAACCGAACTAAATGCCAGCTTCCGGAATTGACATGTTTATTTTTTCCCATATACTATTATGCTAATAATCTGCGATGGAAGCTAATTTATTGCCGGAAAGGGAGAAGAAAGATGAGCCTACCACTAAATTCAATAGTAGAAACCAGGGCCGGGAAAATCCAAGGACTATTTACAAACGGCCTTTATGTATTTAAGGGTGTACCTTATGCCGCACCGCCAGTGGGCGATTTACGCTGGCTTCCCCCTCAACCGCATAAACCATGGCACGCCGTAAGGACGGCTCTGGCTTTTGGACCTATCTGCCCCCAAAATAAGTCACCAGTATCTACGATCCCTATTCCTGAAGTGGATGAACCTCAGAGCGAAGACTGTCTGTATTTAAATATCTGGAGTCCTGGGCTGGATAATGCTCAACGTCCAGTTATGGTCTGGATACACGGAGGCGCTTTCAGCCGTGGCTCAGGTTCCAGTCCCAACTACGATGGTAGTATTCTTGCCCGGAGAGGAAATATCGTCCTGGTTACCTTGAATTACCGGTTAGGACCGTTTGGTTTCCTGCATCTGGATGAAGTGACCGGAGGACGGATCCCTGCTACCGGAAATGAGGGTTTACTGGACCAGATCGCCGCCCTGCGCTGGGTCCGTGAAAACATTACCTTCTTTGGAGGAGATCCGGATAATATCACCGTTTTCGGTGAATCCGCCGGGGCCATGAGCATCGGTTGCCTGCTGGTGATGCCACAGGCCAGGGGTCTTTTCCATAAGGCCATTCTAGAGAGCGGTTCCAATACTTTTAAAACCTTAGACGAGGCCAGGCTTCTCTCTAATCAATTATTAGGTATTCTGGGCATCGAAGCTGCGGATATTGCCGGGTTAAAAAAAGTCTCCGTAGAACGCCTGCTGGCAGCTTACCAAAAACTGAGTCTCCAACTCAATATTAAAGGCTCCATACTGGAGCCGGTGGTAGATGGGAATGTTCTCCCCCATTTCCCCATAGAAGGCGTGAAAAAAGGGGCTGCTGCCGGCATACCGGTGATAGCTGGAACCAACCTTGAAGAGTCGCGTTTTATGGCCGCGGCAGACCGTAGTCTGGCCGCCATGGATGAAGAGACTCTCATTAAGCGATGGCAAAAAGTACTGCCGCCTGATCTGGTACCGCCGCTGGTCTCCGGCTGCCGCCAGGCTATTAAAAACAATAGATCAGCGGTTACTACGGCGGATGTTGCGTTGGCCATGCAAACCGATGCCCAGTTCCGTATTCCGGCATTCCGCCTTCTGGAAGCCCATAGGGCAAATAATAATCCTGCCTTCAGCTATATATTTACCTGGAGATCGCCGCTGGCTGCTCTGGGCGCCTGCCATGCCCTGGAGGTGGGTTTTGTGTTTGGAGTCCTGGTTCCCGAATTCAATGGTAGTGGTGCAAAAGCTGAAAAACTGGCGCAAACTATGCAGGATGCCTGGATCGCATTTGCCAGGACGGGTATTCCTAATTGTACCAGCCTCGGATCCTGGCCGCCCTATGGAAGGCTGCGTGAGACAATGATCCTGGGCGAGGATTGCCATGTGGAAGCCGCGCCGCTGGAAGCCGAACGCCGCGCCTGGGAACCGGTCCCTGACGCATTCTTAGGATAGCCTTTCATATATAACATTGCCATTGCCGGTTATATTTAAAGCAATAATCCTTTGAAACAGCGGATGATTATAATCAATCATGTTTGTTAATATCAGCTTATGATGCTGAATTACACAGCTAGGTGCATTTCTTTGATCTCTAATTAACAGTTGAATACAGGGATTGACAAACAATTGACAGATGCGATGCTTGACAAAAATCCTTAAACTGATTAAAGTATCCCCATACCAAGTTTTAGAATGATTATCGGAAATCCTCGTTATGGTCATCTGCTGGTTGCGCCTGCTCTTGATTTTATGGGTTACCGACATTTTTCAAAAAAACAATGACAGCCGTTAGTTGACACCCTTAAGTACCCGGCCAAATGAAAGGAACGAAAATATCTCAACTAACCGCTGTATCTAGGAGGAATAAAATGGCCAAGATCTTTGAAGAGATCTCCAGAACTTTTGATGAATATTTACTGGTTCCCAATTTGACCCCTAAAAAATGCACACCTAACAATATCGAGTTGAGCACTCCGCTGGTCAAGTACCGGAGTGGCGATCCTCGCCCTTTACGTCTAAATGTGCCTATTGTCTCCGCTATCATGCAATCTGTTTCCAACCATACCCTGGCTATCGAACTGGCCAGGTGTGGCGGGATGTCCTTTATTTTTTGTTCCCAGCCAATTGAAAAGCAAGTGGAAATGGTTAGAAAAGTGAAAACCTTCAAGGCAGGATTCGTTACCAGTGATTCAAACCTGAAGCCTGATAATACAATCTCTGACCTGCTTCAGCTAAAGGCTAAAACAGGTCATTCAACCATTGCTGTTACCGATAATGGAATGCCCAACGGGAAGCTATTGGGCATCGTCACTTCAAAAGACTATCGAGAAAGCCGGGACCCTATGGACAAAAAGGTGGCAGATTTCATGACACCATTTCATAGACTGGTTTACGGCAGAGCCGGCATATCCCTTTCAGAAGCAAATGATTTATTGTGGCAAAATAAATTGGACTGCATACCGGTAATCGATGATCAGCAAAGGCTGGTACATATGGTTTTCCGTAAAGACTATGTGGAACATAAGGAAAATTTAAATGAACTTCTGGATGCCAATAAAGGTCTTATGGTTGGCGCAGGCATTAATACTAAAGATTATGCCGAAAGAGTACCGGCGCTGGTGGAAGCCGGCACAAATGTACTGTGTATTGATTCCTCTCACGGTTATACGGAGTACCAGAGTGACACATTGAAATATATCAAAGGAAAATACGGTGATGCAGTCAAGGTGGGAGCGGGAAATATTGTAGACGCAGAAGCTTTTTATTACCTGGTTGACGCTGGAGCTGATTTTATAAAAGTGGGGATAGGCGGCGGTTCGATCTGTATTACACGTGAGCAAAGAGCTATCGGACGGGGACAGGCCACAGCCCTTCTAGAAATATCCAAAGCAAGAGACAGCTATTATGAAAAAACCGGAGTGTATGTCCCTCTTTGCTCGGACGGCGGCATCAATCACGACCATCAGATTGTCCTGGCTTTAGCCATGGGAGCTGATTTTGTAATGCTGGGAAGATATTTTGCCCGTTTTGATGAAAGCCCCTCAGAAAAAATCGTAGAAGGGAATAAATATCTCAAGGAATACTGGGGTGAAGGTACCAACCGGGCCCAGAACTGGCAAAGGTATGATCTGGGAGAAGGAAAAAATGCACTGGCTTTCGAAGAGGGGGTTTTCGGCTACGTACCCTATGCAGGCAAATTGAAGGACAATCTGGAAATCACTCTGGCTAAAATCAAATCTACCATGGTTGCCTGCGGGGCAATGAATATAAAGGAGTTCCAGAAAACAGCCCGCCTGACTGTGGTCTCCTCCAGAACAATCATGGAAGGCAGCGTCCATGATATCATTACCAAAGATTCCAGCAACACCCATTAGTCATTCAAGAGCATGGTGTTGGCAGGAGCCTATCATTTTTAGAATGACAGGCTCCCTTTTTTAATACAAACACCTTTGTGTTAATAGTAAGTCTTGCTATTCAAAGCAATACTGAGGCATCTAAAATAAATTATTCAATGATTACCAGTACCGCTGTTAATGCACCATCATTAGTACTATCTCCCACGACATTAATAGATTGACCCTGTTGTAGATCTGAGAAGGAGCAGGTTAACGTCTTTTGAATTTTGGTATCAGAACCAACAAACACCTTTATATCTTCCCCCTTTATACCATTTAAAGTTAAATTGCTGCCACTGATTGCTGTAAGCGTACCTGTGATACTCTGGCGTCCGGTATCGTCTAAGGGTAATTTTGAATTAGCCTGGTCTCCAGGTGGTGGAAGTATTTTTCCAAAATCAGAAAATTCTCTATTGGGTGGATTCTGCTCATATGGTATGCCGGTGGGAAATTCTCCAGTAGGTGGGGCCTGCCCACCTGGTATTTGGCCTCGCCCCTGTCCCATTCCTACCTGTAATCCAATTTGACCTTCTAAACCTCCGGTACGGATGACTATTGAAGTAGCCTTAAAAGTTTCATCTTTGTCAGCAGTACCCATGATGCTTAATAGTAAACCAGCCTCAAGGTCCTCTAAAGATGCCGTAACCGTCTTCTGAAAAACCGTATTTGCATCAACATTAACCTTTACCTCTCCCTGATCCGTTTTCAAGGTAAAATTATTGCTATTTTTTGATGTCAGAGTACCGCTGGCGCTGCCCCCTCTCATTCCTGCCCTACCCGGCTCCATTAATCCACCCTGGAATGGAGATGCTGCATTTGAATTCAGCGCTACTATACCGGTAGAAGCCGCTGTATTTTTAACGGCCTTATCCGAACTGGATGAACACGCACCCGTGGTTAACAACAGCGATACTATTAAAGTGCTGATTGTCCCTAATACTAGAAAGTGTCCTTTATTCTTATTCAAAGCTAAATACTCCTACTTCTACCTAGTTGTTATATACTTAAAATTTTTATTGTTTATTCAGACCTCAATGCCTGTATTGGATCCAAACGTGAGCCTTGCCAGGCCGGATAAAATCCGAAGAATAATCCGATGGCAATGGATACCCCCACCGCCAGAACCACGATGTCTGAAGTAACCAGGGTATTCATATAACCCATGTAATTTACCAGGTAAGAACCTCCCCAGCCTACGGCTACCCCTATTAGACCTCCGGCAAAGGTCAACAGTGCCGAGTCTATCAGGAATTGACCCCATATATCTCTTTCCCTGGCACCCAGGGCTTTGCGGATACCGATCTCCCGCCTTCTTTCCATAACTGAGACCAGCATTATATTCATTACCCCGATGCCCCCTACCAGCAAAGATATGCCGGCAATGGCTCCCAGAAGCAAAGTATAGCTGGCCATAGATGCGGAAATAGTCTCAGTTAACTCATCCATGGAGGTAACGGTAAAATCGTTATCTGCGCCTAAAGCTATATTATGTCTAATGACCAGCAGATACGTTATATCTTCTTTAACTGAGCTTATCATTTTCTGGTCTGTTACCTGCACTGAGATGGAATTGACAATATGATCTCCGGTGGTAGTTACAGAACGCGACATCATCCCCTGTAAGGTGGAAAGAGGTACAAAGATGGCATTATCTACGGAACCCATCATAGACTCGCCCTTGCTCGCCAGAACTCCCACAACTTTAAAAACAGTGTTACTCATACGCATTGATTGACCGACCGGGTCATTATTTCCAAATAGTGTTTCTGCCACATTGGGTCCAATGACGGCGATCTTTTGATTACGGTCGTACTGGTACTGAGTGATGAATTCACCGTCATTCAGAGTCAGGTTATAAACCTGTTCGTATTCCGGAGTCACACCGGTTACTCTCACGAACATATTATTACTGCCAGCGATAACCTGCATGCCTGAGGTGGAATAAGGCGCCACCGCTACTACACCTGCTACTTGCTCAGCTATAGCTTCGGCATCTTCCTGCGTAAGCGTGCTGGCCGAACCCATAGCGCTTCTGACTCCACCCGAGGTGGTGGAACCCGGCTGAACATACACCAGATTGGTACCCAGACCGCTGAGCCGGCTCAGCATACTTGCCTCTGTCCCCTTACCCACAGACATAAGAATGATCACCGCCGCCACTCCTATGACTACCCCCAGAATGGTTAAAAAGCTTCTTAGCTTATGTGTTACTACCGATGTCCAGGCAGTTGACAGCGGACTGAAAACATTTTTCATAGCTTTTCCTCTCTTGTTACTTGTCCGTCCTGGATATGTATTACTCGCTGGCAGTAACTGGCGATATTTGGGTCATGCGTAATCATTACCAGGGTGATATTTTGTTCAGTATGTAAATTGCTTAGAATACTCATGATTTCCTTACTGGAACGGCTGTCCAGGTTGCCGGTCGGCTCATCCGCCAGAATAATCGGAGGGCTTTTAGCCAGAGCCCTGGCTACTGCTACTCTTTGCTGTTCTCCACCGGAAAGTTCATGCGGCCGGTGACGTATCCTTTCGCCAAGTCCTACTTTAAACAGAGCCTCTCTGGCGTTTTTTTCATCCGTCCTGCCGGCATATTTTTGCCCCAGTACCACATTGTTAATGGCAGACAGGTAAGGCAGTAAATTAAAGCTCTGAAAAATAAAACCTATCTTTTGTCCCCTTACCTTAGCCAGATCCCCCCCTCCCAGGCGGCTGACCTCTTTCCCATCCAGGAAATAGTTTCCTGAGGTGGGCCTATCCAGTAAGCCGATCAGGTTAAGCAGAGTGCTTTTACCCGAACCTGAAGGCCCCATGATAGCCACCATTTCACCCTTCTCCACTCTAAGACTGACTCCCTGTAACACTTTCAATTCGCGTTTTCCCATTGAGTAAGACTTTACTATATTATTTAACTCAATCACGGCATAATACCTCCTGGCACTCCGCCTGCCGGCGGTCCGCCTCCCATACCCCCCATCCCTTGAGTATCGCCTGTACTGACATTGGAAGAAGATGAAGTGCTTAGAGTGATCAGCACCTGTTCTCCTTCACTGAGTCCTTCGATTATCTCGGTGTTGGTCTCATCACTCATTCCCGTCTTGACGATGCGAGTTTCCGTGGTAGCCCCTTTAATAACCTGTACAACACTATTGGGGCCCTGGCGTGTTATGGCCCGGCTGGGTACCATCAATACGCCGCTGGTACCCTGCACCAGGATGTCCACCACAACCGACAGTCCATCCTTTAATGAAATATTTTGATTTGTAGCTGAGGCAGTTGAATTCTGAGCAGAGGTGGATGTAAGCTGTTTGATAGGTGTCAGCGAGGTTAACTCCACCGTAACCTTATAGTTTACCACCCCGGAAGAGACAGTAGCGGTTGGGGCAATTGCAGTTACCTCAGCCGGATAACTAACTCCGTTTAATGCATCCAGCGTTACTGTAGCCAGGCCCCCAACCTTCACTGAGAAAATATCCTTCTCAGTCACCAGGATCACTGCTTTAAACTGATCAGGATCCGCTAATTGTAAGGCTACTGTACCTTTTAGTACCTCATCTCCCCCTTTAACATTAACCTTGGTGATAAAACCTGCAAAAGGCGCTTTAATGATAGGGCTCAGACTGTTTTGCTCATCCAGATCGCTTTGCGCCTCTTTGACTGCCAGTTCAGCGTCCGTTACAGCCTGTTGGGCATCTGCAATATCAGCCTTGGCGTCCTCAATTGCTGTTTTCGCATCATCCAGGGCCTTCCTCTTCTCCTCTATTTGTAGTTTTACACTGGCAATTTGAAGTAATTCGTTTGTTGATAGATTGACGCTGGTCTCATCCAGTATATCCTGTAAAGCATCCTCAGCATCAGCCAGTTTTGCTTCAAGTGACTTGATCTGAAGATTCCAGTAATTAACGTCGCCCTTTATCAAATCATCCACCACGGATGCCTGCCTCATCTGTTTGGCGAAGGCCAGATCGGATTCTATATCATCTATTTCATCCTGAACTTCTTTGACCGCTTCGAGGTTTTTTAGGTCGTTTTCGGCGGACACCACGGCAAACTCCGCAGTTTTAACAGCCAGCTCTTTAGCTGTAACCTGACGCTGGACTGTAGTCAGAGCGTTTTGCTTGGAAGTCAGTGTACGTTTGGCTGTTTCCAGGGTTTTTTCCAGGGTTTTTACCTGTTTATCAAAGGCTGATGTATCCAGCCTGGCCAGTTCCTGGCCTTCTTTTACCGAGTCGCTTTCCTCTACCAAAACTTCTGCCACTGTACCGGCAATCTCAAAAGCCAGGTCCTCGCTACGAGATAAAGCCAGGTTGCCGGTACCGGTCACAGTGAGAGCTATATCCCCTTTCTGAACGGTAGAAATTTGGGTCTTCACTGTGCTGGTTGATTCGTCTCCGGAGGAACAGGCGAAAGACAGGAAAACTAAGGCGCTCAAACATATAACTATGGCTGTTGATTTTATCAGCTTCAGTCCTTTTATCCTTAACATTCGGTATATGCTTATCCCTTTCATGTTACTTTTATCTCTCCTTTTGTTTACACAAAACATTGCTCTACACATTTACCAGACTACATCAACGGCAGGCCTATGATACAGTGCATATAGTCATCAACCGGAGTAGTTTGTTATTATTTACGGCACTGGTTAAAATGACAGGTGTAACGGAAATCCCGGACAAAACATGATTTTTATCACATGCATATAGAAAAACCGGGAATTATATTAATGTTATGAAAAGTAAAACTGAAGGTTCAGACGCCGTTTTATTAATACGCTTCGTGGCTGTTCTCTGGCTTGTTTATTTGATCGTGCTGGCTGTTGTAAACCAGGTACTGGGGCGACCTCAACGCACCGATCCTCTGTACTATGTCTTAAATGCCCTGATTGCAGTTATTTGCCTGGGCTTAACACTCTGGCCATGGGCACAGGCCCGGCTGGGACGGGTTTTTGTTCCTCTTATAATTATTTTATCTACAATAGCGCCCATTTTAGTTAATCTAATTATTAATCTCTTTTTCCCTGTCGGCCCGCAATTCTACCCGGACAGCTCACTGCTCAGACCTTTTCCTTTTATATTCATGGGGCTTCTCCTGGTGGCCTGGCAATATCGCTGGCAATATATTTTACTAGTAATCTTAGCCGTGGCTGGTCTGAATCTGGCAGTCCAGTGGATTACTTCTCCACCGCGTATACCAATCCAGGGCGCTATAACCACCACGCTGTTTCAAACTGTAATATTCCTGGCTGTGGGTTTCTCTATCAGCTACCTGATGACCCGATTAAGAAGACAGCAGCAGTCTCTAGAAGCAGCCAATACCCACCTCTCTCACTATGCCAGCACATTGGAACATCTGGCAACCAGCCAGGAAAGAAACCGCCTGGCAAGGGAGCTGCACGATACTCTTGCCCATACTCTCAGTGGTTTATCGGTCCAGTTGGAAACCATGAAAGCTTATTGGGAAGTTGACAACAAGGCTGCCCGTGCTATTCTGGATAAATCATTACTCTCAGCGCATACCGGGCTGGAAGAAACGCGAAGAGCTTTGAAAGCCCTGCGCGCGAGTCCGCTGGATGATTTGGGACTGGCTCTGGCTGTTAGCAATATGGCCAAGGAAAACGCCAGCAGGGCTAAGATAAAACTCAATCTGGCTGTTTCAGAAAATATTCCGGCTTTATCCCCTGATATTGAGCAATGTGTTTACAGGGTGGCCCAGGAAGCTGTAACCAATGTAGTCACTCATGCACAGGCTAAAAACTTGATGGTAAAATTGGAGTATTCTGATAATAAGGTCTCTTTGGAAGTTAATGATGATGGTATAGGATTTAACCCTGAAAGCTATAATCAGGCTGGTCATTTCGGTCTGGTAGGTATGCGTGAAAGAGCTCAACTTATAGGTGGTACCTTGAGTATAAGCAGCAAACCCGGACAGGGTACCACGATCCTATTAAAAATTTAATCAGGATACTTGAATTATGAAAGTAATTATTTGTGACGATCAATCCATTGTCCGCGAGGGACTGGCTATGTTGCTTAAGCTTGAGACGGATATTCAGATTGCAGGTATTGCTGAAGATGGGGCTATGGCGGTTGAAATGGTTGAGAAAGAAAAACCGGATATGGTGCTCATGGATCTGAAGATGCCTATTATGAATGGAGTGGAAGCTACCCGCCAGATACGCGCCAGATTTCCAGAGATTAAAGTATTGGTGTTAACCACCTATGATGATGACCAGTGGGTCTTTGATGCAATTAAAGCAGGGGCTTCCGGTTATTTGCTGAAAGACACCCCGCGGGAAGAACTGGTAAAAGCGGTCAAAGGTACTGGAACAGGGAAAACCTTTGTAGATCCTGCCATAGCTGGGAAGGTACTGGAGCAGGTTTCAAGTCACCAGACCTATGCGTCTACCCAGATTACCAGCAAGCTGACAGACCGCGAGATAGAAATACTGCGCCTGGTAGCTAAAGGCCTTAGCAATATTGATATTGCCGAAAGGTTGTTTTTATCTGAAGGAACTGTTCGCAACCATGTGAGTTCTATCCTGACTAAGCTGGGTGTAACTGATCGTACCCAGGCTGCCGTGATAGCCATCCAGCATGGCCTGGGCTAGAGCAATTTCCTTTTTATTGGACGATCACTTTCAGACTGAATTTATTAATTCCTTTTTCACCACCCTCCCAGGGACGGCTATATTCCATTGATATCACGGCCGTGCCTGGTTTTAAGGCTTTAAAACTCCAAATTTCTTTGCCTCCGGCGCCCACAATTGGCGGAGCCCCTTCCTGCTGCTTAATCATGGGTGTTTCAAAAATATTACCAGTTTTTTCCAGTACCGCAGTATCACTTATCTGGACGAGTTCCCATTTGAAGCCTGTTGTAGGATTGGAATTCAGCCCTACCTGTAATATACCGCCCTGTAACATCCGGAGTTCTTTACCATTATATGATTCATCTGCATATATCAAAGCCTCTGGTAAAGCAGGACTGATGCTTTTATCAGTAACTGGGATAGAAGCAGGAGGCGTGGAGGCAGCAGGACTTTCTGAACCAGATGAAGAGCAAGCGGCTGATACTAAGACGGCTGGTATACTCAAGATAATTGAAGCTATCCGAAGTGCTTTATTGAATTTCATTTTCCTCCTTAATTGGCGGTCTTATATTCGAAATACATTTTTTTCACGCCATTTATTAATTATTTAATAAATAATCCTGAATAACAAATTGGTCATTAAATAGAATTTTACCCCAATATGGTTGTGACTTTAAAATATAAACCATTAATATAAAAAACCACCCTTCACCGTCACTCCAGGCATATCGATCATAGGTAATTTCACCAAATAGGTGTATTCACTCCGCGGCTGCTCGAAAAAATCTAATGCCGGTTTTGGCTGATAAAGCTGTTGCCAACCCACCTGGTTTTCTCTTATAATAGTCGCAACATTATTATTAAATTATAATGGATTTCAAAGCGTATGGCTTTTTTTAAACAAAAAAATTCTTTTAAAAAATCTTTTAATGATAAATAAAATAAAGAAATTGGTCTCTCCCAGCCGCAGCAGCTATGAAGCTAAACAGCGCTCCATTGTAACCGGTTTAATCTTTGGTATTTTTGGGCTTATCCCTGCTATCGCCATAGTGATCATGGCCAATTCCCTCACGGTCTTGTCAGACCTGCTAAGAAATGTTGGCATGGTTTTTGCCATTTTCTTTTCCTGGATGACAGTACAAAGAGTAGCAAAGGGCAAGAATCCCATCTATAACTACGGCTATGGTAAAATGGAGAACCTTTCCAGCCTGGTAACAGCCGGTGTGATGCTGGTTTCCATTACTATTGTCATTTTGCAGACCGTAGAGCGTTTTCAGAACCCTGTGCCCATGGGCGAGGTGGGCATGGGTTTGGGCACTATATTATCCGGTCTGGCAGCCTTGTTTAACGGGTGGTTATGTATTCAAAGTTATAGAACCGCCAAAAAAGAACAGTCCCCGGTGATGGAATCTTTATTCCGCCTTTATCAGGTGAAAACCATTTCCACTTTATGTGTGGTAAGCTCACTAGGTTTTAGTCTGCTCTTCAAAGATCATTCCTGGGCAGTTTATATCGATCCCTGCGGCTCTATTGTACTTCTAGGTTTTATGATTTTTTCCACCTGGGGAGTTATCTCTTCGTCAGTATTTGATCTTCTTGATCGTACCCTGAGCGATTCCCTGCAACTCATAGTCCTTAATTCACTGGCCACTCATTTTGAATCATATGAGGCTATCCATGGCGTCCGGTCTCGCAGATCGGGCAATGTCGTCTATGTAGAATTGTTTCTGGAGTTTGACCCAGATCAAAAAATGGCAGAGGTGCAAAAAAACATTGATGAAATGAAAAGTGAATTGCAGGTAAAAATTCCGGGTAGCCAGATCGTAATCATACCTGCTACTTCTCCGCCTTAGAAAAATCTTTTTCATCGCAGAATAAATACATTCTAAGTCGTTAACAAGATGACAGATTGTTAATCACACCTATATACCAGGTTATGTGTCATCTTGAATGCTAAACGGAATTTGGTCTGAATCATGTACTTAAGAAAAATAGAATCAGCAACATTCTATTTGAATTCATTTTCTCCCTGATCATCGCCTTACTTGGGCGATTTCTTGTCTATTCAATTTTTCCATGTAGCCTTTGAATTATATTTTGTTTTATCTTTCAGAAGCTTATGCCTAAGAGGCAGGATAATCCCCGCTGGACTACCAACAAAAATTGCAAAAGAAAGAGGTTGATTTTAAAAGATGAATGAATTGAAGTTACTGGCTGGAATGCTGGAGGTGGCCTGTGTATTTCTGATTATAGTATACTTTTTAAGCCGCTTTAGTTTTTTTTACCCGGTTTTCGAAGGAAAAGCCTCTATCTTGGTTAGTATCATCCTGAGTTTGGTATTTGGTGCTATGGCTATTTACGGTACCTATAGTAGTATTAAAAACTCAGGCGCCCTGGTTAATATCAGAGAAGCCGCACCTATGATGGCCGGATTGCTGGGAGGTCCATGGGTAGGTCTGGGAGCTGGGTTGATTGGAGGCATCCACCGTTATTTTCAGGAAGGTTTTACCGCTGTTCCCTGTGCACTGGGCACTGTTTTGAGCGGAATCGCCGCAGGTTTATTCTATTTATGGGCAAATAAAATTAAAATGGGCATTTGGCGTCCGGCTTTGTTTGCCTTTTGTATGCAGTCTTTTTCTATGATTTTAATTCTGATAATCGCTCGTCCTTTCGATAAAGCTGTCACTGCTGTTACAAATATATCCGCGCCCATGATTTTAGGCAGCACTATCTGCATAACTTTGTTCGCCATAATGTTGAAGGGTCTCAGGAAAGAGATATTTCGGGATTGATACAAATTCCTGCTAGTGGGGACAACTATCTATCCTGAATCTATTTTATTAATACTCAGACCATAAGCCTTGATTTTGTTGTATAACGTCATACGGGAAATTCCCAGCAATCTGGAGGCTTCGCTACAATTGCCGCCTGATTCAATCAGAATATTCAATATGTGGTTTTTTTCCACCTCACGCATGGTCTTTCCAACTACCGTTTTGTGTGGCAGGTATAAACTTTGTTGAGATAGATCTGATGCCTCGACCATATTACTTCTGGCTAGAATAACCGCTCTCTCAACTGCATTCTCCAGTTCCCGGATATTTCCCGGCCATTCATATTTCAACAAAAAATCATTGGCTTCAGCGGAAAATCCGATTAGCTTTTTCTGATTTTCCTCGCTATATTTTTTTAAGAAATAGTCCGCCAGTACCGGTATATCCTCTCTCCTCTCCCTTAAAGGCGGAATCTCAATAGTCACTACATTAAGTCTGTAGTACAGATCTTCGCGGAATTGTCCAGCCTCAATTGCCTTTTTAATATCCTTATTGGTAGCTGAGATCAAGCGAACATCCAGGGGCAGCACTTCAGTGCCGCCTACCCGGCAATATTCCTTTTCTTCAAGTACTTTTAACAGGTGTACCTGTGCATTGGGGCTTAATACACCTACCTCATCCAGAAAAAGTGTGCCCTTATAAGCTATTTCGCATTTACCCTTTCTCTGGGCATGCGCCTCATTAAAGGTGCCTTTTTCCAGACCGAAAATATCAGATTCAAGCAGATTTTCAGGTAAAGCGGCGCAACCTACCACCACGAATGGTTTGCTCTTACGATAGCTTTGAGAATGTATAGCCCTGGCAATCAGTTCCTTGCCTGTGCCGCTTTCACCAGATATCAACACTGTAGCATTGCTTTTGGCTATTACCTTGATCATTTCAATAATTTTTTGCATTCTGGAGCTTTTTGCAACGATATTTTCAAAAGAATATTTCTCTTCCAATTTTTGACGCAGGGAGATATTCTCTTCTAAGAGAGATTGTCTTTCAACCAGCTTATCGATTATTAATTCCACTTTACTAGGTAAAAAAGGTTTCTCAATATAATCATAAGCGCCCTCCTTAATGGCAGTGATAGCTGTTGGCACGCTGCCGTAAGCCGTAATAATAATAGCCTGTATGTCCGGATTGATCTGCTTTGCTTTCTTAAGGAGCTCTACACCATCTGAACCAGGTAAAACAAGATCTATCACGGCAATTCCAGGGTTCTCTTTGCGGATGATTTCCAATGCTTCATCGCTGTTACCGGCAGTCAGTATTTCATGTCCTACATCAGTAAGCCAGTCCCGTAAGGAATCCCTCATAATAGCTTCATCGTCAACCACCAGGATTTTAGCTTTTTTCTGCATAGTTAATGGGTAAATAAACGCAAAAATTACTACCCTCTCCCTCCTTGCTTTTTACTGATATCCTGCCATGATGGCGTTGAATAATACCGTATGAAACAGCCAGCCCTAAACCTACCCCCTTGACTTCTTTTTTCGTAGTAAAGAAGGGGGTGAATAATCTACTCATATTTTCCTGAGGAATCCCGCAGCCTGTATCAATAAATTCCACTTTGATCTGGTTGTCTTCCAATGAAGTACGCAGGGTTAACGTGCCTCCATTGGGCATTGCCTGCACTGCATTAAGTACCAAATTAACGGCCACTTGTTGAAGCTGGTCAGGATCAGCCATCAACCTGGGTAAAGTAGGTTCCATCTGTCTCTTGATCTGTATATGCAATAGATGAGCTGAATGTGCCACCAACTCCAAAGCCCGTTTTATAACCTCATTTATATCGGTCTCCCGCAAAGCTGGCGGTGACTGGCGGGCAAAGTCCAGCAAATTGCGCACCAGTTTGGTGCTGCGGGTTAGCTCAACCTCCATTTTAGCCAGGTAGTTAAGCGATACCTCTTTTGAAAAATTATCATTGGATATCTTTTTATTTAGCAACTGAGTATATACCAGCACACCTGATAAAGGATTATTTACTTCATGGGCAATAGAAGCTGCCAGTTGCCCCAGAGAGCTCAGTTTTTCAGCCTGAATCAACCCTTCCTGCGTGTCTTTAAGCTGGTTTAGCAAATGCGGCCAGCACATGTTGGTTTCTGCATGCCCCCGTGCTACTGCTACCGCCAGATCCCGGCAGGTCCTATAGCCACAGGCGCCGCAATTAAACTGGTCAACTCGCCTTGATCTGCTCATTTGCTTTAGGATGATCTGGACAGTCTCTTCGCTGGGTACCGTCAACTTAACACTTTTGGCCTTAAAATCCCGCCGTAAATCTATATTTGCATATTTACGCAGATCTTTTTCAGTTTGCTCCGGATCGGCATCTTCTTCTGCATAATGAGCCACCAGCTCGCGTCTCCGGAATATACTCAATTTCTGATCAAGATCAATGGTTGGACCGTTGATACACCCATGGCAGAAAAAGAAATTGATAAACTGTGCATCAACTTCCCCGCTGGCGATCTCTTGAAGAAAACTGATCACATAGTCTCGCCCATGAGCATTGACCACTTTATTATGAATGATGTCATCAGCCAGTCCGGTTGTCTGTAACAATCCCCCGGAAATAGCGAAAAGACGGGCCATATTCGGTTTGGGACCGGAGAATTTTACATCAGGTTCTTTTTCAGGTTTTATCTGTTGAGCGTTAAACATGTCTTCCAGTTCAGCAAAAGTTAGAACGGCATCAATTACGCCGGCTATGTTTTCATCCTTGCTCTCAGCTTTTTTAGCCGCGCAGGGACCGATAAAGACAACTTTCGCTTCAGGATCGTAAGACTCTTTAATTAATCTACCCATGGCTATCATGGGAGAAACCAGAGGAATAAAATGATCGATTAGTTGAGGAAAATACTTTTCGACATAACATACTACCGCAGGGCAGGTAGAAGAAAAGAGAGGTCTTTCTTTTTTTTCTTCGATGATGCGTTTGTACTGCGGGGCCAGCAACTCCGCCCCAAATGCATCCTCCATGACTTCGCTGAAACCCAGCTTTTTAAGAGCGCTGACAAATTGGCCGGGACGTACTTCCGGCAAAGCTGCCGGAAAGGACGAGGACGGAATGGCTATTACCTTTTTACCGCTGGCTATCAACTGACTGACAACTCTGATGTCGCTTTCAATCTGCTTGGCCCGGGGCACGCAGACCCGCAAACAGGATCCGCAATTGACACAGAGCTCCGGTATGACCTCAACCAGTCTGTTAACCACCTTTACAGCTTTACAAGGGCAAACGCGTACACAGGCATAACAGCCTCTGCATTTATCTTTTTCTGTGTATATAATACTCACCTTTGTTTTTCTCCGGAACTCCGAAAGCCTATAAATGGACTAAACACTTGACTACAATAACTTCCGCTAGCGGCAGTTTTCTGTTACAAAACTCCGTATTAAGCATTGAACGATATTAATACAGGCATTTGTACAAATATTTTACTATACTCAGAGGGGATTATCAAAATACTATATACTGAAGCGTTAATCGAAGACGAGATGCTTGGTATCCTGGTGCAACAAGACCTGAATACGAATAATTTGCACTATTATTTTTAAAATTTGATTTTCACTTTTCCCTGTCTATATGAGACGTTCAGCTAAAATGAAAAATCAGCATTCTATCAGTATTTGATTGTTTTGGCGATGTTGGAATTTTCGAAATATACCTGCGCTATCGGTCTGGATTCTTCTTCTTTTCCAAATCTCGTAGCCTGGCTGCAATTTGCCTTTCAAACCCCAATTCACCCGGGAAATAAAAACGTTTTCCTTTTAAAGAATCAGGCAGGTGTTGTTGATCAACAAAATGCCCCTGGAAGTCATGGGCATATTTATAGCCTTTACCGTAACCCAGATCTTTCATTAATCCTGTTACAGCATTCCTCAGATGGAGAGGAACCGGATCATTGCTGCCATGCTTGATCTCATACTGTACTTTTGAATATCCAGTATACAGAGAGTTACTTTTAGGGGCTACAGCCATATAAACAGCCGCCTCTGCCAGCGCCAGGTTGCCTTCTGGCAACCCAATAAAATGAACAGCCTGCTGTGCTGCCATAGCGATCACCAGAGCCTGCGGATCTGCTAATCCTACGTCCTCCGTGGCAAAGCGGATAATGCGCCGGGCTATGTATAAGGGGTCTTCCCCTGATTCAATCATCCGTCCCAGCCAGTACAAAGTAGCATCAGGGTCTGAATCTCGCATACATTTATGTAAAGCTGATATTATGTCATAATGCTGCTCACCAGCTCTATCATATTGCAGCGCGCGGTGCTGAAAAGCATCCTCTACCGTATCCAGGGTAACATGACGCTTGCCTTCAGCGTCCGGCGGTGTGACCAGAGCTGCTATCTCCAGGGCATTCAGAGCTATGCGGGCATCATTGCCGCACATTAGAACCAGGTTTTCCATAGCATCATCCGCCAGTTCTACCGCCATATCACCCAGTCCCCGCTCATGATCTTTTAAAGCTCGTTTGACGATGGTCTGGATTTCCTCGTTAGAAAGAGGTTTCAAAACGAAAACCCGGCT
>CAYLRY010000038.1:0-29687 GCA_964386535.1 uncultured Dehalococcoidales bacterium
TGCGCCCTTTCAGCGCTTTGCCGCTGGAGACTTCCAGTATGTGCTACTGGGGCAGATGTATTTTTTGTTACTATCCAAAACAAGGTACAACCGGTGTAGAATCACACCCCAAAAAACGTGTGCGTGATATCGAAAAGGTATTACAGGATATGCGTAGTTTACAGAAAAAATATAATCCCCTGGCAGTATTTCTGACGGATTCTTCGGTGCATCCCAAACGGCTGGAGCAAATAGCTGAGGAGAACATTAGAAGTGGGAATACAGTAAAATTTTCTGCCCTGTTCCGCATGGAAAAGGAATTTAAATCCATTAACTTTTGCCGCAAGCTGGTAGAGGGGGGGTTCCTGGGGGGATATGCGGGTCTGGAATCAGGTTCACAGAGGGTAAATAATATAATTGATAAAGGTATTAACCTGGCGGATACCGGGACTATCATCCAGAATTTCCATAAGACGGGAATTCTATTACATGTTTACTGTATTATCGGTACTCCTGGTGAAACCGCAACAGATGCCCGGATGACTTACGAATTTTTACGGCGCTGGCAACGGCTGCTGCCGTTAAACTGGCAGATATATCCCCTTTATGTTCTCGAACAGAGCCCACTCCATATCAGATCTACTGATTTAGGGTTGAAAGTGACTTCACTCCCTGAGGATTACCTGGTAGATTCAATGGGATACACTGTGCAGGATGGTATTTCTCAAGAGGAAAGTATGGGACTGGTTATCAATTATACTGAAAAGCTGAAGGGCTTTTTGCATCCTTTGAGTAAAATAATGGACATAGAGTCAATGCAGTTGTTTCTGATGGCTCAAAAAGCTAAGGGAATACCACCTTATCAAGTCAAGAATACCGGTTTAAAAATTTAGATATGAAGTTAAGTCATACGGAAAAACCAGGTATTTTGATCTATCAAAATTTTCGTATAGCAAACTGTTATCTGGAGACGATATGAAATGGTATGATTTCATTGCTCCCGTTTATGATCGAGTCATTAGAAACTCCTATCTAACTTATAGACAAGCCGCAATTAAAGCTCTCTACCTTAAGCCTGGTTTCACAATCCTGGATATCGGTTGCGGTACCGGTTTGAATTTTGAAACAATCCTGGATGCCATCGGTCCTAAGGGTACAATAATTGGAATAGATACTTCTGCTAAGATGCTTGATATAGCGCGACAAAAGATTATTCAAAATAAATGGGAAAATGTAAAACTCCTTCAAATTGATGCGCATAAATTGACTCCTAAAGATATTGAAGCTTTACTAGGAAAAGATGCTTCAATTGATAGTGTTATCTGCACACTTGGATTCTCGGTATTTCAAAATTGGCAGGTGGTTTTCGAAAACTCATTCTCTTTGTTGAGAGGCGGCGGACGTTATTGCATTATGGACATCTTCAATGAGAAAATTACACTTAGAACCAGAGTGGGTAACATATTTGCCAAATCCGATAATTCCCGCCGGGTCTGGCTGCCTTTAGAAAAGCGCTGCGATAATTATTTTGAAGAGAAATACCCGATGGCGCATGGTTATATGGTGATCGTAGCGTCAGGAACAAAGTCATGACACAAAGAATACTATCACTTCTCCACCGAAATCCCACCAAAAATCAATTGTGTTAAGTAGACATCTAACAAAATGATTCTCTATAATGTTCTCGTAAACATCTGGTTACACACTCTGCTTTGTATCTTGGAGATAGTTGTATTTTTTATATATTGCAATTAGAATTTAAACTGCGATATAATACTTCCAATATTAAAAGCGGACTTATCAGGCAAGATTAGTCAAAATAAATTTTGATAAATAATTGGATCATTAAATAAAACATGTTGGAGGTGCAGCAATGAAAAAAAGAATCCTGATAATTGGTGTGGTATTGGCCCTCATCTTAACATTAATTGCCCCTGCAGCAGCTTTTGCTAAACCTTATGGTACATGGACTGAATTTTATGCAGATGCACAAATGGTGGTAACAGGTCCCGGTCTGGTCAATTTAAGTTACATTGGTCAAGGAAAGATGTTAATGACAACCTCAGGAGAAGTAATAGAAGGTATATTTACAAATTCCGACTGGGATGAAGCTGAAAATGCATATCTTTACGTATCACATAATTCACAGGTGATATTATATCCTAATGGTATGTTTTATGGACAATCCGATGATGATGTTTATGTTACATTTACCAATAAAAAAACACTCACAGGAACTTCCCAAACTGACATTGTGGGACGTTGGTCATGGGAATGGGATAAAAAAACTCGGGAACGGTACATTTCATGTGAATGGGTCAAAGATTCCGGGTATTTCAATATTAGCAGTGTAAAAACATATGCTAATGGTAGCTGGAATGCCGTATTTTATCCTGTCACCATAAATGGAAATGACACACTGGCCGGAGAGGCTCAGTTTACTGGATGTTATTATTCACGTAAATAAGTTATTAATAGTCAGATTATTAATCTGATTGACTAATATCTATCAAATATAGAAAAATAAAATGGGTATATTTATCTTATAGGAAGAAAATATACCCGTTTTATTAATATTCATATCCATGTATTATAAAGGTTAATTAATGATACCAGATCTCAAACTGGTACCTCTCCCCAGTACTCATATAGTACTTTAGGTTGAAAGAGCCCCTTTTTGCCTTTTCTCCACCAAATCTCCACCAAAAACGCATTTTCAGTTAACATTCTAAATGTGTTAAATGATAAGTATAAAGAGCAGGAAGGACACAAAGCTTTTTTACCCGGAAACCTTAAGAGAACAATAACGTTATCAGTCTAGCAAACCAGAGTCAGGATTATGAGTATTTCAACCAAAACCAGGGACACTAAAAATCTTCCGCACAGCCAGACGGCACCGGAATTTTACTGGCCTCCGCTGGAAAAAGATAAATTTTTCATTTCCAGGGATAAGGAATTAATCTGGAAGAAATATTGCGGGTTTCTGGATTTGAACATCGATGAATTCATGATCATCCAAAAGCTACTGCTGATGGAGCAAATAGAACTGGCGATGGGATCACAACTGGGACGCAAGATAATTGGCCCCTTAAAACCCAGGAATATTTCCGAATTTCGCAAACTTGTACCTCTAACCAGGTATGATAATTATGAGCCATATCTGAGTGAGATGGATGAAGGCGTACTGGCGGAAAAGCCTCACCTCTGGGCCAGGACATCAGGGCATTCGGGTTTTGTAAAACGAGTTCCCTATTCTTCCAGCACATTAAACGGGCTGGCTGATGATGCGCTTTCAGCCTTTATACTATCTTCGGCTTCCAGAAAAGGGGAGGTTTTACTGGAAGAAGGAAGCCGGGTAGTACTGAACATCCCTCCCATGCCGTACATGACAGGTATTATGGGTCATGTGGCTAATCAGCGCATGTCATACCAGGCCATTCCCCCTCTGGAAGAAGCCGGGCGCATGTCCTTTGAAGAGCGGATAGAGAAGGGATTTAAGATGGCGCTCGCCACAGGCATAGACTATGCCGCTTCTATTGCTGTGGTACTGGCCCAGGTAGGAGAGAGTTTCGGCGCTTTAAGCAGAAAAACCAGATCCATGCCTAACTGGCATCCTATGGCTGTTTTTCGCATATTAAAGGCAATGCTAAAAAGCAAACTATTAGGCCGGACGCTTATGCCTAAAGATATCTGGGACATTAAAGGTCTGGTTTGTGGAGGGACTGACGCCAGTATATATAGAGATCAGATTTACCGCTGCTGGGGCGTGCAACCGCTGGACGTTTACGTCAGCACTGAGACCTGCTTTATTGCCATGCAGGGCTGGAACAAAAAAGGGATGACCTTTATTCCATATAGAAATTTTTTTGAGTTCATTCCTGAAGAGGAGTGGGAAAAGAGCCGTGAAAATCAGGACTACCAGCCTTCAACAGTTTTATCAAACGAGCTTCAAGAAGGAAAAATCTATGAACTGGTGATAACCAATTTCCATGGAGGTCCTTTTATCAGGTACCGTATGGGAGATTTAGTTAAGATTGTATCACTGAAAGATGAGGAGACCAAGGTCAATCTCCCTCAGATGATTTTTCACAGCCGGGCGGATGACATCATTGACCTTGCCGGATTTACCCGTCTGGATGAGAAGACCATCTGGAATGCGATAAAAAGCTGCGAGATCCAGTTTGTTGACTGGGTGGCAAGCAAAGAACAGAAGGGCGGTGAACCTTTTTTACATATTTATATTGAGCCCTCAGAGAGAAACATTGATGAAAAACAAGCTGCACTTTTGTTGGATAGCCAGTTCATCAAGATAGATGATGATTATAAAGACCTGAAAAAATGGATAAGCCACGATCTGATACAGGTCACTTACCTGAATCCCGGTAGTTTTAGCAGGTATATGAAAAGCAAACAAGCTGCCGGGGCTGACCTTTCTCACTGGAAACCGCCTCATATGAATCCTTCTGAGACCATCATCAAGGATTTGATTAATGCCTCTTCCTTAAGTTAAACTTAGGGACAATGAACTGGATATATGTTACTACCCCTATTTTTGGTTTCATCATTAACCTTATTCTGGCTTTTTTTGTCTTAAAACAGAATTCACGCAGAAATATAAACCGGGTCTTCGCTCTTTTTCTGGTAAGTATGGGACTCTGGTCTTTCTGTGTCTATGGTATGCGCCAGAGCCCGACTTTAGAGCAAGCTATCCCCTGGGAAAAAGGCATCTTTGTTTGCATAGCTTTATCCTCCGTTACATTTTTTCATTTTGTAAAATTATTTATCGGTTACTCCAGAAATCCATGGCAAATCTTTCTGGCTTATACCAGTGTCTTCCTGGTTTTGCTTACCTGGCCGACTGATTTACTATTGGCCGGTATGAGGGAAATGTGGTATGGAAATGGTTTTCAGATGGGTGTGCTTTTCATTCCTTTTATGTTCATTTATTACGGTTTCGTCATTTTAGCCCTCCTGCTTCTGATCCATGCGCACCGTAAATTAGGCTCAGCAATTGAAAAAAACCGTTATACATATGTAGAAGCCGGGGCTATTTTCTGCGTGTTAGGGCTTGTGGTTGATGTCATGGCAGCTCAGGGAATACACATTTATCCAATGGCGGTATTCGGTAATATCATGTTTTCTGTGCTGTGCGCCTATGCCATGTTGAGATACCACCTGATGGATATCACTTTCATTATCCGGAAAGGTACCGCATATATACTGGTTTCGGCTCTGGGTATCGGCGTATATATGGGGTTGCTGGTAATCGCTTATGTCTTTATCTCCGGTGTCTGGAGTTTGCCGTTATGGCTGAATATTGTGTTTATTTTAATATTCGCGGTTGTCTTACAGCCGCTTTTACACTGGGCGCAGGGTGTGGTGGACCGCTGGTTCTACCGCGGGAGGCGTGACTACCTGAATGACCTGGAGAGCCTGGCGGAAAAAACCCGGGCTATTACTGATCTGGACTATGTCGCCAATTCGCTGGTAGATACCATTACTCAAGCTATGCTTTGTACACATGTTGTGGTACTGCTGCCGGACACTGTTAATAAATACTTTGTATCTGCAGTGCGTCAAGCAGATCAGAAACAGGGCGCTATCCGTCTGCCGCAGGATAGTGTTTTGATATGGTGGTTGAATAGATATAAGGAATTCTTAACCCGCCAGGATATCAACATTTTACCGCATATGAAGGCTTTGACCAGCCAGGAAAGATACGTCCTGGATAATCTGGATGCAGAGCTGTTTATACCGCTTTTAACCCGGGACGGGCTGCGAGGGGTTTTGATTTTAGGTAAAAAGCTATCGGAGCTGGATTACTCGCGTGAAGAAATCAGGCTTTTACGTGTGGCAGCCAGCCAGATGGCCAATACGGTAGAAAACGCCAGACTCTATGATTTACAGACGCGGCGTTATGAAGAACAGGCGCTGCTGGCCAGATTGAGCCTGACTATTGCCTCTGAGCTGGACTTTACCAGGGTATTTGATACTTTGATGAAAGAAGTCCGTGACTTCGTCCCGGTAGATTATGCTACAATAATGTTGATTAAGGAGCAGTCACAAAAAGAGGCGGATATCCTGGAATTCAAGCCTTTACCCGGTAATCTCCCGGACCCAGGGACATATCTGTTTAAACCAGAGAACTCATTAATGACAGATGAAAACAGGTATGAGCCTGACCTTTCTATGACTGCTCACCAATCTTGTACTGAGCCGCTGTTAAATGCCGGTTTAAAATCATTACTATTGTTACCATTGAGGTCAAAAGAGAAAATTACCGGATGGCTGGCTCTTGCTTCTAAAGAGACGGATGCTTATAATGATGAATATATAAGATTGCTAAAGCAAATAGCCGTCCAGTTAGCCATTGCGTATGAGAAATCACGTCTTTATGAACTGGAAAGAAGAATGAGGCTGGAGCTGGAGCAACAGGATAAAGAAAGAACAGAATTTATCAATTCATTAATACATGAAATAAAAACGCCAATCACTGCTATGATGGCTTCCGGTGATTTACTCTCAGAAGAGCTGGCAGGTAGTCCGGGTATCCTAGGTGAACTGGCGAGTAATTTGAATTCAGCTATCAACAACTTAAACCGGAGGGTTTCAGAACTAACTGATTTCGCCAAACTACAGAATACCGAGATATCGATAAACCTGCAACTTGTGGATATGCATTATCTGGCAGCAAGGGTAAATTCGCTGGTTTCTGTGCTGTTACAGAGCCGTAACCAGGTATTAAGCCTCGAGCTGGAGGCGTCATCACACCACGTGCAGGCTGATCCTGATAGAGTAATACAAATTTTATTGAATTTATTAACAAATGCCAGTAAATACGGAAAAACTGATGATAATATCTATCTTAAAACTTATAATCAGGGAGAATTTTTAGTAACCGAGATCAGAGATTCCGGCCCAACCATATCGGCTGAAGACATGGAATCGATTTTCAGACCTTATAATCTGGCTAGAAAAAAAGGCAGCGGTGGTCTTGGACTGGGACTATCGATCTGCAAAAAGCTGGTTGAATTGCATGGGGGAAAAATTTGGCTGGAAACTGACGGCTCTGGCAATCAGTTCAAATTTTCTTTACCCCTGGCACCAAAAACGGAGGAGAGTTAGGTGAAAGTCCTGCTGATTGAAGACAGTCCGGAAATTGCTAAAGGAGTTTCTTTAACTTTCAAGCTGCGCTGGCCTGATGCACAGGTGATAACCAAAGAAAAAGGCTGGGACGGTATTAAGGCCGTAGAGAATGAGTCACCGGATATCGTAATACTGGATATCAATTTACCGGATATCACCGGTTTTGAGGTGCTGGAAAACATCCGCCGTTTTTCTGATGTTCCGGTGATAATTTTAACCGTCCGAGAGGATGAAGTGGATGAGTTGAGAGGACTGGAAATGGGAGCGGATGACTATATTGTCAAACCTTTCCGTCCGGCTAACCTGCTGACTCGCATGCAGGCGGTTTTACGGCGGACCGGCGTCCGGCAGCCTGAGGAAGAAGTACCCCCTCTGACAATCGGGCAGATCACTATTGATTTGTCCAGGCAGGAGATTTTATTTAAGGGTGAAAAGGTACATCTTACGCGTAACGAAAGCAGAATCCTGTACTGTCTGGCCAGAAATGCGGGTAAAGTGGTTTCACAGGATACACTGAAACAGCATGTTTGGGGCAATGAAGCTCAATATGTGGATAACAGCGCCTTAAAAAGATATATTTATCAATTACGTACCAAGCTCGGTGATACTGAAGAGCCTCCAACTTTTATTATCAATGAGCACGGCATAGGCTACCGGATGATTAAGTCTGAATAATACTGCGTGGCAAGAGGCAAGGTAACCGCCCACGCCATATTCGCAATTTGATAGTTACTGATATATTTTTATCCGCCCGGGGGAATGGATACCACCTTGGGTTTTTGAGGTACCACACCGGGTTCCATCAACCATTCATCGTCCAATTCAGCACGCCACTGAAGCATTTCCAGACGGAAAGTTTCGTAGTCCTTCTGTAAAACATCATAAAACCGGGCGCTTTCCAGGGCCATGGCGCCGAAGTTGGCGGCCATGCCGGCAAAGGCGATGTCATCTTCAGTAAATTGGTATCTTTCAGAGGTGTAAACCCGCATCACCCCGATGATATCTTCTCTGAGTTTAACAGGTACGCTTAAAACGGAAGCAATCCCTTCTTCTTTCATCTGTTTTTGATACTGTACCCTTTCATCACTGGTAGCATCCAGTACTACCAGGGGATTTCCTGCCAAAGTGCTGGCCATACTCTGATCAACCACCACCGGTCCCTTTCTTACAAACCAGTCGCTTAAGCCGTAAGCTGCGGTATGCAGCAATATCTTTTTGTCAGGCGTCAGCAGCATCAAGGAGCACCCTTTAACTGACATAGCTGTGGTCACACACTCAACTATGGATTGTATTATTTCCGCAGGTGAGCGGGATGAATTTAACGTGGCTGCCAGATGGTATAAATTCTGACAATATGTATGATTTTTGTGTTCCATAACGGTCCCCCCAAGCTTGAAGCAGTAATTTTCAACAAACCCTGATAGCTTTTTAAACATGCTGCAGTATAACGAATAAGTATGTCTTTTAAGATATCTTATTTGCAGGTAAAATTATGCTATAAATCAGGGGGAATGTCAAATTTTGTTACGCATAAATATTTCACATAATTAACCAGGAGATTTCCGCCCGTACAGGAAAAGCAGGAGAGTTCCTGCTAGATTTTAAGTTAACGCCTGATCTTCGATCCGGGTATGGCATAATTTCAGGTTGCCCCACAGTCCCATTTTCTCTCCCTTAATTATTAATAAACCTGTAACACCCTGAATGCTTTTAGCTAGTTCGATTCCTCGCGGGATATCATCAGAGGTCAGAATGATGTTTCCAATGGAGGTGGCTACTGCATCCGAGAGAATAGCTGTATTCGCCAGCACCAATACCGCATCCGCTTTGCCGAAGCTTAAAGAGTGCCCCACAGTGCCAGAAGAGGTACTGATGCCCATTGGTGTATGATTGCCCGAAATCTCCAGTCCGATTCTTTTACTCAGGGGAGAATTTCCGGCATAGATACCGATGATTCTATCTTTACGGCTTCTTAAATAAATATCACCGCCATTTTCGATAATAACCTCGGGTGAATAAGCGGAAAGCTCTTCGCCGGCGAAATGAGCAATAGCTCCTGCAACTGCGGCCATGGGCCCCACTGAAGCCTGTTCACCAGCTTGGGCCATGGCTTTGACTATGGCAGGGGCATTGACATCTACGGCGATAGGTTCCAGTGTGGTGAGAAAAAGGGGATGGGTAGAGATGTATTTTTTCAATATAGACCGGTATTTCAGGATAGAACTGCGGGCTTTTTGATAAAGATGGGTGGAGGCACTGATATAACAATCCGTTTCTTCAACTATTACATTGAAGGCAACCAGATCCTGGTTTTTTACCCAATGACGATAGGTACGGGGTTGATACAACATAAAAACTCAAAACAAAAAAGGTAAAATATTCAACCACCCCAAATTAAGGTTCAATACCGGCGGCAACCAGGGTGCGGAAAAGCTTATTTTTTCCGAAAGATGGGAAGGAAAATCCGGGATGCTTATACCTGGTGCACTAAAGACTAAAAATGTAATTCCATAGCCCTGGGCGGGCAGGCTTTAATACAAAGCCCGCAGGCTACGCACCTGGTATCATTGAAAAGCACCAACATGTCACGCCCATATTCAAAGGCGCCAGCCGGACACACAGTAATACAGGCCCCGCAGGAGGTGCATCTGTCTTCGTTGCGGGTCACGTCCTGGCTGAGAGACTGGATTCTTACACCTCTATCCAGAAGGTATTGTACCCCCTCATCGTAATGTTTTTGATCACCCTTAAGCTCTACCACCATTAAGCCTTCTGCTTCCGGTGTTATGGAGGCTTTAAGTATATTAAATTCAAGATCGTAATCTTTAGTTAAGCGATATAGAATGGGTTCATCCACCATGCGTTTGGGGAAATGAAGGACCACCCTTTTAGCTACTATCTTTCCGTTTATTTTTTCCTGGTCAGCCATACATAACCTCTAATATTCTTCGATAGGCCTTTCCTTCAGGGGTTTAAAGCTAATGCCTGAAGTAACTCCAGGCAGAGGCGCAACAGGCTCAGTCAGAAGGAATTTACCCTGTAATATCCATTCTTTCAATATTCCGGCAATTTCAAGTGCCCTGGGGTAACTGGAGAGCGAAGCTGTGGGCACCTCTTTACCCTGTACCCTGATTTTACCGCTGCGGAGTTCGGCATAGCTAACCTGCCCCAGAGTTACCGCTTCCCGGTTGGGATAGGCGCTGGAATAATCCACCAGAGGCGCCAAGATTTCAGCATCAGTAATGGTAGTATATTTTAATATTTCATCATTCAGGATTGGAATGGGTACACCGATGCCAACTGTCAGGCTGACCCCATAACCCAGCATGCTGGTTCCAACCAGATAACGGGGACTCATCTGCTTCAAATCGCCAATAACGCAAAGAGTAGCAGCTCCTTCTGTAGGTGCGCCGCTGGGGGAGCGAGGAACTCCCGGATTAAACTGAGTGCCAGGCCAGGCTACGTAACCCACACCACCTCCAAGGAAGATACGGGTGCCTATGCCAATGGTCCTGTAATAAGGGTCTTTCATTAAGGGGGACAGTTGACCGGCGCTGGAATAACTGGCGCTGCCTAATCTGGGCTTTAGGACCCCCATATAGGTATATATAGTTTTGTCAGAAAGATTAACAGCCACATTATAATTTTGATATGCATTACGCATGTTGAAGAGGACGGCCTCGTTAAGATCCTTAATATTTATCCAGGTTTCTAACTTCTTACGAGGATAACAGTCTGTACCATAAGCAGAGGCTACCAGACGGATATCATGCCCGGCTACCAGTTCTTCTATAACATGTCCGCCACCATAATTGAAATCGCCTGGATGATCCCGGTTGCGGGGGTCATCATCTGGCAAAGCATTGGCTCCGATGAACAAATCTGCCGCAGCAAAGGCTGCATATGCAGGTACATCGTTAAGATAAGCCCTGCCTCCTCCCAATTTAATCCTGGGCTTAGCATGTCCGATGTTAAAGTAAGCCCCGGAGGAACACATGGGTCCGAATGTCCCGGTGGTGACTACATCCACTTTTTCCGCTGCTTTTTTTATTCCTTCATATTTGGCTATTTCAATAATTTCAGCCGCAGTAACTACTACGACTTTCCCCTGCCGGATTTTTTCGTTTATTTCATTAATTGTTTTGGCCATAGCTTTTCCTCAATCTTCCTGATATTAATATTAAACCTCAGGATTGTCAATTTGGACTGCCGGAAATAACTTTTTTACACTGAAAATGTGGGCTTAAAAAAAATCAAGTTAGAGAGACGTTTATTTCAAAATGCTTCATTAAGGCTTAATGGCCCTGCAATGATGAAGTATTCAGCCAGCTTTACTAATTATAATTGTTCTGAACTGTAATAAAACCGGCGGTTGAAAGCTCACGTCATAATACGATATAATCATTATGAGTATATGTGTAGTTTCACAAAAAAACCATCCGTTCCCCCCGGCTTAATTTTCTAATTTTTCCCCAACAGGAGGCTGCTTTTTTTGCTTAAAACTAATAACTGTGGTGAATTAACCAGGAACAATATCAATCAAAAAGTAACACTGGCAGGCTGGGTTGACCGGCGGCGTGATCACGGGCAGTTGATCTTTATTGACCTGAGGGATAGATCAGGAGTGGTACAACTGGTCTTTAATCCGGAAAATTCAAGATCCGGCCATGAAATTGCCAATCAGTTACGCAGTGAATTTGTGGTGCAGGTTACGGGAGAAGTGCGTCTCCGTCCGGAAGGAACAGAAAACCTGAAAATGCCTACCGGCGAAGTGGAAATCCTGGTGGAGAAAGCTGTTATACTGAATATATCAAAGACACCCCCTTTTTATATCAATGAAGATGTAGAGGTAAATGAGAATGTTCGGCTAAAATACCGCTATCTTGATCTCCGCAGAGATAGAATGAAGAGAAACCTGATTTTACGGCATGAAGTGATCAAATTCATGCGTGAATTTATGTATGACAGGGGATTTATCGAGGTAGAAACGCCCATATTGATAAAGAGCACTCCTGAAGGCGCCCGGGATTATTTAGTCCCCTCCCGTTTGTATCCCGGTAAGTTTTATGCTTTACCACAATCTCCTCAACAGTTAAAACAATTACTGATGGTAGGCGGAGTAGAAAGATATTTCCAGATCGCCAGATGTTTTCGGGACGAAGATTCAAGGAAGGATCGTCAGCCGGAATTCACACAACTGGATATTGAGATGAGCTTTGTAGAGGAGGAGGACATTTTACATCTATTGGAAGATCTCTTCTCCTCACTGGTGGAGAAATTACGTCCGGATCTTAAATTTAATAAACCGTTTATCCGTTTGCCCTTTGCCGAAGCCATGGAAAAATACGGCTCGGATAAACCGGATTTACGCTTTGGGCTGGAAATCAGCGATCTCTCAGATATAGCTGAAAAAACTGAGTTTGGTGTTTTTAAAACGATAGTTGCGGAAGGTGGGAAAGTAAAGGGCATTGTAGCTCCGGGTTGCTGTACTTATACCCGCAGCCAGTTGGATGAGTTGAATAGCCTGGTGCAGAGTTTAGGTGCAACGGGTTTATTGACCATAACTCTGGGCAGCCAGCCTGGCAATCTGGCAGATCTAACGATGGAGATGGTAAAGTCCAGAGCCGCTAAATATTTAACCCTGGATCAGGTCAAGCAAATGGCTGAACGGATGAATGCCAGCATGGGTGACCTGTTATTGATAATTGCAGGAAAGCCAGAAATAACTAGTAATGTATTGGGTGAACTGCGCAAGGAAATGGGCCGCCGTTTGAATTTGATCAGACCCGATGAGTTAAAATTTGCTTTTATCGTTGATTTCCCGCTATTGAACTGGAATAAAGAAGAAGGCCGTTGGGAGGCTATGCATAATCCGTTCACTCAGCCCGTGGAGGCTGATCTGCCGTTGCTGGAAAGCGCCCCGGAGAAAGTACACGGGCGCCATTATGATTTTGTTTGTAACGGCTATGAAATAGCTGGCGGCAGTATACGGATTCACAACAGTGAGCTTCAGCGCCGTATTTTCCGGATACTGGGGCATTCGGATGAAAAAATCACTGAACTATTCGGTCATATGCTCGAGGCTTTTGAGTATGGAGCTCCACCACATGGTGGGGTTGCGCCTGGAGTAGACCGGTTTGTCATGTTGCTGGCAGGAGAAGAAACCATCCGCGATGTGATAGCTTTTCCCAAGAACCAGAGCGCATATGACATGATGATTGATGCCCCGGCCGAGGTCAGTCAAAAGCAGATAGATGAAATACATATAGTGATGGCTCCAGAAGTACAATAAAGGAAAAAAGATAAAATCCAGCCGGAGTGGAGAAGAAAAATTCTTACCGTCAGGGATTAATGACGGAACATTTTCGCGAAATACTCTAATTCCGGCTTGCAACCACTACCAGAAAAAGGGAGAAATGGTAATTTTAAAGATCTATTATTTTATTTATAGGGCGCGGCCTACCGTGCCGTCATATTGATTTAGAATACTATTATCAGGATAATAAAACCATAGGGGAGGAACCGTGAAAACAACCAAGGAAAAAATCGAGAACCGGCAGGCTTACCTGACCATAGAGCTGGAGCCCTCTGAAACAGAGGAAGGCTTGAGCAAAGCCTATAACCGCCTGGTAAGGAAGTATAATGTTCCCGGTTTCCGTAAAGGCAAAGCACCCCGGCCAATTCTGGAACAATACATAGGAAAAGCTGCTTTATTGGAAGATGCAGTTGAACATATGGCTCCTGAAGTTATTGAAAAAGTAATTAAGGAGCAGGAACTCAAGGTAATCGCACGTCCGCAAATCGATTTAGAGAAGATTGAGCCGGTAATATATAAATTGGTGCTGCCGCTGGAACCGGTAGTAACACTGGGCGACTACCACCAGGTAAAAATAGCGCCGGAAGTAATAGAATTAAAAGAAGAGGATGTTGACAAGGCCATAGAACAACTCAGGCATAAGCACTGTATCTGGGAACCGGTTGAAAGGCAAATCAACTCGCGGGACCTGGTAAACCTGGATATAGAAAGCAACGTAGGGGCTCAACCCTTTATCAACCAGAAGGACGCTGAATATCAAGTTGAAAAAGAATCTGAATTTCCAATAAAGGGGTTTGCGGAACAACTGATAGGGCTTAAAAAGGGAGACAAAAAGGACTTTACGCTGACCTTTGCCCAGGACCATCCCAGGGCTGAGCTGGCCGGCAAAGAGGTCTCCTTTAAAGTTGAAATTAAAGAGATCAAACAGGAGAAACTACCGGAAGTAGATGACGATTTTGCTAAAACGGTGAACGCTGAATATAAAAATGTAGAAGACCTGCGTTCCAGGATCAGGGAGAACTTGAAGCTAAGCGCCGAGCAGAAAGCCAAAAAAGATTTCGAGCAAAAGCTTATTAATGAAGTAGTTAAACTTTCGCAAGTTGAGTATCCTCCGGTTGTTATTGAGGAAGAAATTGACGGGTTGATAAGAGATCAGATGCGGCGCTGGCAGATGGATGAGAAAGGGATGGATGAATATTTGAAAACTATCAGCCGGACGCCAGAGCAATTACGTGAAGAACTGCGTCCGGTAGCTATCAGAACGGTGACACAGTCCCTGGTTTTAACTGAAGTGGCCAGGGCTGAAAAAATAGAGGTTAATCCCGACGATGTAAAAAGAGAAATTGAGGCCATGACTAAAGATGTCGTTTCTGAAAAGAAAGACCAGGTGGTGGAGTGGCTGAGTCAGCCTCAATCTCAGGTTAACATAGCCTCTTCAATGGCTACCAGGAGAACAATAGAAAAACTGGCTGAGATAGCGCAAGCCTCAGCCGGAACTGAGCAAAAAATTGAGCAAAAAGTTGAAAGTGCGGAAGGCCAACCGGCCGAGGCACAGCAAAAGGAGGTGCAGCAATGATAGACCCAAGAAATGTTATTCCTATGGTTGTTGAAACCGGGACCCGTGGTGAGAGAGCTTTTGATATCTTTTCACTCCTCTTGAGGGAACGCATTGTCATGCTTAATATGCCGATCAACGACCAGGTTGCCAATGTCATTATATCCCAGCTTTTATACCTGGATAGGGAAGACCCGGATAAAGACATCAGCCTGTATATTCATTCACCAGGAGGAATAGTTAATGCAGGGCTGGCAATTTATGATACCATGCAACTGATCCGTCCAGATGTCTCTACTATCTGTCTGGGTATGGCGGCCAGTATGGCTACTATTCTTCTGGCAGCAGGGACTAAAGGCAAGCGCTTCGCTTTACCGCATGCTACTATCCATATGCACCAGGTGCTGGGTGGCGCCCAGGGACAGGCGGCGGATATTGTGATCGCGGCGAAAGAAATTATGCGTTTGGATGATATAATCCGCAACATCCTGGTCAAACACACCGGTCAATCTATGGAAAAAATTCAACATGATACGGACCGGGACTACTATTTGAATGCCCAGCAGGCTATTGAGTACGGTCTGATCGACCAGGTACTGGAGAAAAAGGAAAAGACCATCAAGAAGTAGGTTCCGATAAATAATTTTTTCGAAGGCGCATAAATGCGGGCGGTTACTCCGCCCGCATTTGTTTTAACGGATTATTTTTTTTAGTCTTGACCAGGCGCTGCTGAAATGAGAAAAAGGACTGGCGCGATGTCCGCAGACCCTAGCCATGGATAATGCCTGGAGAAAGTCATCCCGGCCGCTAAATTCCGGCATTTCAAGATAGGCATTCCCTATTTCATACAGGGCGTGTGCATCGCTGCCGGCGCTGCCTGGAAGGTGATGCTCCCTGGCAAATTGCCTGGCCAGGTTTGAGCTGCGCAATAACGGGTTACGGGCATTAAAAACCTCCACTACATCAATTTGACCGGCTATCTCGTTCATAGTATGGACATCCAGAGCTGAGCCACGAAACCGGTCAAAAGGGTGCGGCGTACAAAGCAAAGCCCCCTGATCTTTTATAAGACGGATACTTTTTTCCAAAGAAAGGCCGCTGGGGATCAGTTCTTTGAGGAACATACCCATGATTTCTCCACGGGTAGTTAAGATTTCTTCTGCTACCACTACTTGAAAAGGGGCAATTTGTTTCATCCGTAGAGCCCCTTCAATGGCTCCGTGATCGGCGATGGCAATACAATTGATTTCTTTCTTTTGACAGGTGATGATGATTTGCTCAAGGGTGGAACTACTGTCCTTTGAGTACCGGGTATGAATATGCAAGTCAGCTTTTAACAAGGCTCTTACTCCAGGTTTATTATTGGCGTGGTTTTCCAGCAGAGGTAATCACTTTCAGTTTACCGTTTTGAATTACTACATCGTCTTCTATTCTGACTCCGCCCCATCCGCTAAGATAAATACCAGGTTCAACGGTGAATACCATGCCCTCCTCCAGTATATCTGTAGAGTTGGGACCGATACGGGGGTTCTCATGCGTGATTAATCCTATGCCATGTCCCAGGCTGTGACCGAAAGCCTCGCCATAACCGGCATCTGTAATTACTTTACGTGCTACGGCATCCGCCTCATGGCCCGTCATACCGGGTTTGATATTATCAATGGCAGTCAGTTGCGCTTCAAGGACGGTATTATAAACTCTTTTAAAGGTTTCATCTACTTTCCCTGTGTGCAGTGTACGGGTCAGGTCGCTGCCATAAAACCGGTATTTAGCGCCGATATCCATTACCACCGGTTCACCCTGGTGAAGAATGTAGTCTGATGGCCTGGCGTGAGGTAAAGCCGAATTGGGGCCGGAGGCTACAATAAGCTCAAAGGGACAGGGCTGACTGCCGTGTTCTCGCATGTATTTTTCAATTTCCCAGGAGACGGCTTTTTCACTTATTCCCGGCCTGAGAAAATTTTCAATATGCTGAATCACTGCGTCCGAGATCCTGGCCGCCTGAATAATACAATCGATCTCGTCAGAATCTTTTATCACCCTGAGTTCTTCTACCAGTCCACTGACGGGCGCCAGGGTAAGAACCAGGTTTTTTTTCTGTATTATTTCGGCCATCTGGGTATAGGCAGCAAAGCTCATATGGTGACTTTCAAAGCCCAGTTTTTTAATACCCATACCGGAGAACAGATTGGGGAACCAATCCGCCATTTTGCCTGATATACGAAATATTTGATAGTCCGGAGACTGTCTGGCTGCCTGTTCCAGATAGCGGAAATCAGTGACCATCACAGCTTTTTCAGAGGTTATTAGTAAATACCCTTCAAGCCCTTCACAGCCGGAGAGATAATATAGATTATCAGGCTGGGATATCCAAATGGCTTCGATCTCTTTTTCAGCGAGCTTTTTTCGCAGTCTATGAAGTCTGTTTATTATTTGCATTGATGCTTTCCTTATCCATAGCCATAGGGTGAGCGGCAAGATAAACCTTCCTGGCCTGCTGGGTCGTAATATGTGTATAGATCTGAGTGGTAGAAAGGTCAGCATGACCTAATAATTCCTGTACCACCCTGAGGTCTGCCCCTCCATCCAGCATATGGGTGGCAAAAGTGTGACGCAGGACATGGGGGTGTACACTTTTCTCTATGTTCGTCATTGATGCGTAATGCCGGATAATTTTTTGCATTCTCCGGTTAATTAGGCGTGATCCCAACCGGCTGATAAACAGGGCATCGTTGTTTTTTTTCTTCGAAAACCGGGGTCGGACATTATTGATATAGTCAAATAAAGCCGCTGCTGCGGGGCGCCCTATTAAAACCACCCGTTCTTTTGCACCTTTCCCCAACACCCTGATCTCCCGTGCTTCCAGATTAATGGAATCCAGGTTTAAGCCGGTGATTTCACTCACTCTAAGCCCACCGGCATAAAAAAGCTCCAGGATAGCTTTATCACGTATACCGACAGCGTTACTCGTATCCGGCATACCCAGGAGCTGTTCTACCTCCACACGGGTCAGAAAAACAGGAAGCCGCTTATCCATTTTAAGAGATAAAACTGAGCGTTCTCCTTTACGGCCTTTAGAGCTAACAGGGATAGGGCTTTGCCGGATAAGCTCTTCCCGTAGAAGGAACCGGTAAAATGACCGGATAGCAGAAAGCTTGCGGACAATGCTGGATTTATCTACCTTTTGTTCCACCAACCATGACAGGTAGTTACGAATTACCTGCCTGTCCACATGGTTAAAGTCCGCGATTTTATTCAACATTAGAAACTGAAAGAAACCCTTACCTGCTCCCCGTTTATAAGTGCCTAATAAATCCGTTTTATAATTGCGTATGGTGTAAACGGAGGCGTTGCACTCCGCTTTTAGATAATCCAGATAATGGTTAAATACTTCCCGCATAGGTTTTTTGCTCAGGTTTAATTGTCAGAATTGACTATCCGTTTTCAGGCTGCTTTTTCTTCCAGCTTTTCTCTGTAGCTGCATTTGGTACATTTGGCGGTTTTATTTTTCTGAGCAGTCATCAATCCACCGCATTGAGGGCAGGGTTTGGCCACCGGTTCCATAAAGGTGGCGAATTTACAGGCAGGATAACCGGCACAGCCATAGAAGCGCCGTTTCTTTTTGCTCATCCTCTGTACCAGTTCCTTTCCGCATTCAGGACATTTAGCGCCGGTCTTTATCTGAAACGGCCTGGTACTTTTACATTCGGGATATCCGGTACAGGCCAGGAATTTACCGAAACGGCCGCTTTTAATGGCCATTGGTTTGCCGCACTTGGGGCATTTCTCCTCGGTAATTTCGTCTTCCAGCTTGACTCTTTCAACAGACTCCTGTGCCTGTTCCAGGTCTTTTTGCAACGGATTATAAAAATTTTTAACTACCTTTACCCAGTCTTTGTTGTCCCTGGCCACATCGTCCAGTTCCTCTTCCATACGTGCAGTAAATTCGATATCCATAAGTCCCGGGAAACTCTGAGTAAGCAAATCATTAACCACAAAACCCAACTGTGTGGGCTGGAAAACGCCCTTGGTTTTAGTCACATACTCCCTTTCCTGAATGGTGAAAAGAATAGGGGCATATGTACTTGGGCGGCCGATGCCTTTCTGCTCCAGAGCTTTGACCAGAGTAGCCTCGGTGTAGCGGGGTGGGGGCTGTGTGAAATGTTGTTCGGAAATAAGCTTTAATAATCTGAGAGCATTACCTTTAACCAGTGCCGGCAGTGGGGTATCCTTTTCATCAGCTATATCATCCTCGTCTTTTCCTTCAATATACAGTGAAGTAAATCCGGGGAATTCCATTTTTGTGCTGGAGGTGCGGAATAAATAGCTGATTTTGGGTTGCATACACCTGGCCTCAATATCCACACCGGTGTTTTCGTAAACGGCATTGGCCATCTGGCTGGCAACCATGCGTTTCCAGATTAGATCGTAAAGTTTAAACTGGGCGTCATTCAGATAATGCCGTACAGAATTCGGCTCGCGGTGTATCCTGGTAGGCCTGATAGCTTCATGGGCTTCCTGGGCCCCTTTAACTGTTTTAGTGAAAACCCGGGGTTTAACCGGAAGATATGTTTCGCCGAACTTTTCTTTAATATAGTCTCTGGTTTCAGCCAGGGCTGAAGCAGCGATGTGGGTAGAATCAGTGCGCATGTAGGTGATAAGTCCTACGCTGCCCTCATCTCCCATAGGCAGGCCTTCATAAAGCTGCTGAGCCAGCAACATCGTCCGGCTGGCTGAATAATGAAGCTGCCGCCAGGCTTCCTGCTGAAGGGTACTGGTAATAAAAGGCGGCGCCGGAGACCGGGTAACCTTTTTAGAGGCAACTTTTAAAACGCTGTAATCGGCTTTTTCCAGATATGATTTCAGCTCATCGGATTCAGACTGATTATGGATTTCTATCCTGGTGCCGTCAATTAAACCTACCAGTCCAGCTCTGAAAAAGGCTTTTTTACTGGTTTCGGTTTTCTTTATTAAGTCTGCATTGATACTCCAGTATTCAACCGGAACAAAGCTTTGTATCTCCCTTTCTCGATCCACGATTATTCTGACTGCCACGGATTGTACTCTTCCGGCTGAGAGACCTCTTTTCACCTTTTTCCAGAGCAGAGGACTGATTTTATAACCTACCAGCCTATCCAGCACCCGGCGCGCCTGCTGAGCATTGACCATGTTCATATCTATCTCACGAGGGTGTTTAAAGGCTTCAGCAATGGCTTCTTCGGTGATTTCATGGAATACTACGCGGCGGTAGGGTATTTTCTCATTTTGTCCATCTATCACCTGTTCCAGGTGCCATGAAATGGCTTCTCCTTCTCTATCCGGATCAGTGGCTAGAAAAACTGCTCCAGCTTCTTTAACCGCCGCCTTGAGCTCATTAACCACTTTTTTCTTATCTGTGGGTATAACATATTTGGGTTCAAACCCATTTTCAATATCTACACCTATCTGACTTTTCGGCAGATCACGGATATGTCCTAAGGAGGCTTTCAGGCTATAGCCTTTCCCCAGAATTTTTCCCAGGGTCCTGGCTTTAGCCGGTGATTCAACGATAACCAGACTGTCTTTTTTCATATTAATCTAATCTTATTTTATACTCCTGTTGTATTTCACGTGCAAGTACATAATTCATGGTACTGACCTGCTTAATCATTCCCTTCAGTTCCATTATTGCGAGAGTGCTGCTGACCGTGGATACCGGCAATCCGCTGGAGCGGCAGATTTGATCGATATGCGCCGGTTCAGCACTGAGCTGTTTTAAAAGTAAAGACTCGGTCTCAGTGGTTGGGGTGACCTCTTTCATCTCTATCTGATAGGCGGTCACTTTCAGGTTTAACTCCTGTAAAATATCCAGGCAGCTTCTAACCAGTTTGGCGCCTTCCTGGATCAATTGATTTGTACCCCGGCTCATGGGTGAAAGGATACTTCCGGGAATAGCGAAAACTTCCCGGTTCTGCTCTAATGCCATGTGTGCTGTGATCATAGCTCCACTGGATTCATCAGCTTCAATAACCAGTACACCCAGGCTCATGCCGCTCATGATCCGGTTACGCCGGGGAAAGTTATCAGGTCTCGGTTTAGCGCCCAGAGGATATTCGCTAATCAGGGCTCCCTGTTTTGCAATATTCCTAGCCAGATTGGTATTTTCAGATGGATATACGGTATCCAGACCGCAGGCAAAGATGGCGGCTGTTCTTCCTCCTGCTTCAAGCGCAGTTCGATGAGCAACCGTATCAATACCTCTGGCCAGCCCGCTGATTACCGTTATCTTATTGCGTATTAAGTCAGAGACCATTTCCTCGGTAACCTGACGGCCATAGACCGTGGCCCGGCGCGTGCCCACTACAGCAATGCACCATTCATCCTGAGGTATCAAATCACCTTTGATATAAATCAGGGGAGGATAATCATAGATCTCTTTTAAGCGGCTGGGATAAGCCTCGTCATGATAAGTAAGAGCCTGAACTCCTGCCCGTTCAATTTTTTCCATTTCAACTTCCAGATTGATCTGTGCACGGGAAGTTTCTATGGCTTTGATGGTATTATTATCCAGCCCGGCCTGCCTGAAATCGGCGGAACCTGCTTTCCAGGCATTTTCCAGTTTGCCAAAGTATTTTTCAATCTGGGAAAACTTAACCCGCCCTATTCCAGGCAGGATATTAAAGCCAACCCAGTACTGCAATTCTTTGTTGTTCATTCCAAAGGAATAATTCTAGCACACTTGTGAGAAATGTGATACAAGAGGCTCATCCAGTGCCGGTATTGAGCGGTAATCGGATCTGGCTTTCCAAGGTAAGATTTTATTTATTCATTATGAAACTGATAAATGTCCCGGCAATAAAAACCAATAACACGGGCAAACTAAACCAATTCAAGCGCCAGATGCGCCGGGGCTTATAATATAGAGCGGCCAGGGTGATAAATGTCATTACTATTACGGTTGTAGCAGTAACCAGGTTATTGGGCGATATTGTTCCCATTATAGGGCCTTTAAAGTAAATGATATCATCTAGGCAAATCAGAAACATGTTGAACATGTTGCTGCCGATCATATTGGAAACCGCCAGATCTGCCGCTCCCAGTCTAAGGGCAGAGTATGACACGGTTATTTCAGGCAGCGTGGTGACGAGGCCAATCAACAGGCTTCCAATGAAACTTTTCCCGAGACCTGTGCTCTCCGCTATTTGATCACCTATGGTGGCCAGCCAGATTCCGGCGCCTATAATCAAAAGGGCAGCAATTGCAAAGTAAAGAAAGGTACGGCCCAGAGAAGCGTCCTGATATTTCTCCTCAGTTATGCCATGTTGAGTGGTACGTCTTTCCGCAAGGAAGATTTGCCGTATTGAGAAGAAGTAAGGGATGATTATTACAGGCGTGATCCAGCTTATCCAGCCCAGGGTAAAATTCCAAACCGGTTGTAAAAAAATACCAAGAGCCACCAACGATACCAGTATAAGACTGAACCAGCAGGTCAGGCGTTGCCCGCGGCCTACGATACTCAACAGGGATTGTCCTCTGAAGACTGTATCCAGAAGAGCCAGGTTAAGCAAATTAAAGGCATTAGCTCCAAGTAAATTTCCAATGGTAAGGTCAGGGGCGTCCAGAATGGTAATGGCGCTAACCCCGGTAAATAGCTCGGGTAGGGACGTAGTAACTGAAATTAAAACCAGGCCAATCCATAAACCACCCAGGCCTGTTTTTGTTGCAATAGTATCACCATAGCGGGCGACTTTCCTACCAAGGAATAAAATAACAACCACACACAGGACAAATTGTAGCCAGATCAAGTTTTAACTCCGGGTTTTTTCATCAGCAGGTCTGAGGGAAGATTATCATGTTATGGCGGAGAGGGTGGGATTCGAACCCACGGTAACCTTGCGGCTACACACGCTCTCCAGGCGTGCCTGTTAGACCACTCCAGCACCTCTCCGTAATACAGGGAAGAGACATCCACGCAACCCACGGCTGGCGGAGAGGGCGGGATTTGAACCCGCGCTCCGGAAACCGGAGGCCGCTTTTCGAGAGCGGTACCATAAACCACTCGGACACCTCTCCCCGAGTTGCCATTGAGTATTATATCATACCACCGGTAAATTCTGAAATTGAACGGGAAGCTAAAAACAGGTTTTTTAAGGATTACAGATGCCTGAATACCCTCCAGGGTTGTTCCTGACCTTCGCTGCCAACCAGGTAAGGGCGTATCATGATCATATTATGCTCATTGACAGCTTTAAGGATTTCCTCATCCGGTTTGAGGCTGCCGGTGGTAAGTAATTTACGTGTAGGATGAACAACAGTGGTAACACCGTAGCTATGAAGCAGGTCAACCGCAGCACGGTCAAAAATAAAGGAATCCGTCGCCGCGGCACATCCTGTAAGGGGCACCTTGAATTGAAGGGCGCGTTCGTGAGCGAACTTTGCTGAGTCTACCCGGTTGGTTTGACCGCCGCACTGCGCCAGCAAGACAGCATCTTTAACAAAGGTAAAGGAGTTGGATTGTATGGCTTTGGCGCCAATCCAGGCGATTTGAGCGTCTTTCATTTCAACATCAGTGGGTTTACGTTTTGAAAGGATTTCCATGACGAATCTGGCGTTAAAGAAGGACGTCCGGTCCACTTCAGTAATTACCGGTTTGTTGCCGATAGTCCATTTCATATTTAAGCCAAAGACGCCGGAATTGATTTTTTCCCAGCTATTAAGTGCAGAGACATTCACCATGCGCAGATTTTTCATTACTGCGGATAAATGCTCCAGACAGCCATCTTCGAAACCGGGCGCTGCCAGTACATCCAGAACAAATCTTTCTGTCCGGTTTTTCTCTACCAGAAACGCGGTGGTTTCACGTGTAAGTCTGGAAGAGGTGGCCATGATACCGCCAAAGGGTGATTCTGTATCCGTAGCCAGAGCAGCTAAAAGCGCCTCTAATTGATTATTCCTGGCGGCAAATACCGCAGGATTAGTATGCTTATTAATAACCACTGTTTCTGTCCTTGGATCACCCAAAAAGGCCATGGTTTTGCTGATTTCTACAGCCACGCTGTAGGCACTTAGATCTATATGATTGGTAAAGCTCATGCCTCGGCCTTCAATGGCTTCATTATATGAATCACCCGGCTCACCTATATATCCAGCCTGATGAGGATTATCGCCGTTTCTTAAAGGGCTGAGCGCGTATTTAACCTCTTTTTTACTTCCGTCATCATAAGTAATAATAATTTCCATTTCTCTGGGTACGGGCATGATAAAACCTCCTGTATCAATTAACTGATAGCATCTCTATAAGCGCCTTTTATTCATGAACGGGTATAGATGGCTGCCAGAAATATTATAACATGTAAAACAGGCGGAGAATAACGAGTATCCGGTTTCAAGTCCAGCTTTCTCTCAATTGGAGGGCAGTAACTCTAAATTCATCAGCTGTTTAACTTTCCATTTGAAATATTGTTGTGTTAAAATACGCCAGATTCGCGCATAAAGTCTGGAAGGAACAAAACTATGACATTAGCCCAAATATTAGCCATTGCAATATTCATTTTAATGTTTGGAGCCATCATGTGGGGAAAAGTACACCGTTATATCCCCGCGCTGATAGGAGCCGGTCTGGTCATTTTCGTCATATTCCTTTTGATCCTGCGGGATACTCAGATGGTCACCAGTGTATTGAATCTTGGTCAGCTTGTTCAGATAAAATTTTGGCTGCCAGGTCACGAGCAAATCGAATCCCGCGGAGTGAACTGGCAGACTATCATCTTTATTGGTGGGATGATGGTAATGGTTGAAGGGCTGGCAAAAGTATCCTTTTTTCGCTGGATGTGCCTGCTGGTAGCCAGGCTGGTCAAGTATAAAACTGTTCCCATCCTGATCACCTTTATGGTACTGGCCGGCTTTTTATCCATGTTCATTGATAGCATAACCGTCATGTTATTCCTGGCTTCAGTAACCATTGAGCTGGGACGTTTGCTAAAATTTGACCCTGTCCCGGTAATAATTGCGGAAATCTTTGCTTCCAATACAGGCGGAGCAGCTACCATGTCCGGAGATCCTCCCAATATCATAATCGGGACGGCTCTGGGATTTAATTTTACGGATTTTTTGCTGAATACCGGAGGTATAGCCTGGGCGGGGATGCTGGTGGCAATGGTTTTTTTCTTCCTGGTCTTCCGTAAAGCTTTAAATAGACCTGTGATTTCGGGTGCTCTACAAGATACGGTAAATACATCAGACGGCATTTTTGAAGCAAGTGCGGCAAAAAAATACCCCACCGCACGAGAAGCGATTACCAATATGAAACTGTTCCTGATACATACCGTCATCTTCCTGGTGGTAATAATTTTACTGGTGACACATGCCCAGACCGGTATTTCAGTGGCTATGATTGGCGTTATTGCCGCAGTCTTAACATTATTAGCTGCCAACCGCGATGCCTGGCATATTTTTAAGAAAACGGACTGGAGGACGCTGCTCTTTTTCATCGGATTATTTATTGCAGTGGGCGGACTGGAAGAGACTGGCGTCCTGGAAAAGCTGGCAGGTTATATCGGAGATATTGCCGGTGGGAACCTGCTGGTGGTAATCACAATTGTGATCTGGGTATCCGCCTTTGCTTCAGCGGTGGTAGACAACATACCCTTTGCAGCCACCATGGTGCCTGTGATTAGCGGACTGGCAGGTTCTATGGGTATTGGGGCGGGACCTCTGGCCTGGACGCTGGCCCTGGGAACAGATATAGGAGGGAACGCTACCCCTATAGGCGCTTCAGCCAATGTGGTGGGTACCGCTATTGCAGAAAGAGAGGGACATCCTATTAGCTGGGGTAAATTTTTAAAATATGGAATACCCTCAATGGTGATTGTGGTGGCTTTATGCTGGTTTTTGTTATATGTAAGGTATGTTTAGGCAGGAGGGAAAAAGGTGTTTGAAAAGATATTGGTCCCTTTAGATGGATCTGTGACGGCAGAACAGGCTCTGGTTTGTGCTGTTCAATTAGCTGAAGCTTTTAATTCAGAACTTAATATAATCAGTATTTTTGATGAGAAAAGCACAACCGAAAAAAATATATGTTTGTCTTATGTGGAGAATAAAGCGTATGACTTGAGGAAAACAATTAAAGGACAGGAAATAAAGATAAAAACCGTAGTCTTACCAGGCTCTCCAGCCCAGAAAATACTGGACTTTGTTCAGCAACAGGAAATAAGGCTGATAGTGATGTCTTCTCACGGTCGTTCTGGGATACTTCTTTGGCCTCTGGGCAGTACAGCAGATAAAATCTTACGACGAACCAGGGTGCCCTTAATTATGGTAAAAATAAAAGAAATGCCTGCGGATAATGATGCAGGAGGGCTATTTAAACGCATCCTGGTAGCTCTGGATGGATCTGAGCTGGCAGCCAGAGTCTTACCCTTTTCAGCCGAATTGGCGGCAAGATTTAATTCCGAGGTGATCCTTTTCCGTGTTATTGAAACTGACAGGCCAGTGCATAATCTGGGAGTGATTGATAGTGTGCCTTATTTGGAATATGAATTGGAATCTGCAAAAAATCGTGCTGCCGAGTATTTAAAACACGAATGTTCAAGATTCAGTAAGCTCGAAAATGTTAAAATATTGGTTAAAACCGGTAATGTAGCTCAGGAAATCATACAGTATGCACAAAAAAATAATTGCAGTTTGATCGCTCTAAGCAGTCATACTCATTCCAGCCTGGAATCATGGGTAATTGGGAGCGTTACCAATAAGGTTTTACATGCTGGACAAAGATCAATCTTATTTGTACCTGCCGCGCCAAACGCATTTTGAATCATTCAGAGTAACATATAGCCAGCGGATTGTGACCCTGGATAGCTTTGAAAACAAATTTTGATTATTGGGAGTACATAAAATAGTCTGAGATTGATTATAACCTATACGATTAATATTTAGTTCAATTTGTGTAATTGATCGTTTTCGTATATTATATTTACAGGCCCCTGTAGCTCAGGTGGACAGAGCACCAGCCTCCGAAGCTGGTTGCGAGAGTTCGAGTCTCTCCAGGGGCATTTTTAGTATCTCAGGAGGTTGGCTTTCGGTGAACTCCAAAGAAATGATCGAAATTCGGTGGCATGGACGGGGTGGACAGGGCGCGGTGACTTCGGCTGAGATGTTAGCGCAGGCCGCTATCAGCGAAGGCAAATTTGCTCAGGCTTTTCCCAGCTTCGGACCGGAACGTCGGGGCGCGCCGGTGCAGGCTTATGTCAGAATTGGTGTCAGTCAGCCCATCAGGGTAAGGTCTTCTATCACGGATCCTGATGTAGTGGTTGTACTGGACCCAGGCCTGCTGAAGATTGTAGACGTAACGTCTGGGTTAAAGTCTGGCGGTATAGTAATCATCAACACGGTAAAAAACAGCCGGCAAATACGCGATGAATTTAAAATAAAGGCACCCATCGCGACAGTAGGAGCTACCAGGATAGCCCAGGAAGTGCTGGGAGTACCTATCACCAATACCACTATGATAGGGGCTGTGTTGAAAGGCGCCGGCGTAGTAAAGGTTGAATCTTTATTCGAACCCCTGAGACAGCGTTTTGGACGCCTGGGAGACAGAAATATCGAAGCAATGAAAAGAGCTTATGCCGAAACAGTATTAGAGGAGCATGCAGGTGGTTAAATCTGAAGATAAATTAACCTGGAAAGACATTGAAATCGGGGGGGCTGCCATCGAACCGGGAAGCGCCAGCCAGTATAAAACCGGAGACTGGCGTTCACGCAGGCCTGCGTATGAATTTAACAAGTGCATAAAATGTGCTGCTTGCTATACCTTTTGCCCCGAAGGTTGTATTTATGAGAATGAGAAGGGTTACTTTGAAGCCGATTTATTTTATTGCAAAGGTTGCGGTATTTGTGCCAGCGAATGCCCTAAAAAGGTAATAACAATGGTTGAGGAGAAAGAATAGTGGCTACTAGAATAGGAATGGAAGTCTCTCTGGCCATAAGTGAAATGGTAAAGATGGCCAATACAGACGTGATTGCGGCTTATCCGATTACTCCCCAGACACATATTGTGGAGCACCTTGCCGAACTGGTAGCCCAGGGTGAACTGGATGCAGAGTATATTCCAGTAGAATCCGAACACTCCGCCATGAGCGCCTGCGTGGGATCTTCGGCGGCCGGCGCCAGGACCTTTACAGCCACTGCCGGCCAGGGACTTGAGCTGATGCATGAGGTGGTCTATGTGGCATCGTCCATGCGTTTACCCATTGTCATGGCTGTGGCAAATCGGGCATTGTCCAGTCCCTTAAGCGTTTGGGGTGATCATTCGGATGTAATGGCAGTGAGGGACACGGGCTGGATCCAGATATTCGTAGAAAACGGCCAGGAAGCCGTAGATAATACCCTGTGCGCTTTCCGTATTGGAGAAGACAAGCGAGTGCTTTTGCCGGTGATGGTTCATCTGGATGGATTTCATCTTTCACATATGGTCGAACCTGTACTTTTCCCTGAGCAAAGTGAGGTAGACCAGTTCCTGCCTCCGATCAATTTGCCCTTCCCTTTGAATCCTGCTAAACCGGTCAGCCTGGGTGATTTTGGTCCGCCGGTGGTTTACACGGAGGCGAAGTGGGCCCAGGAAATGAACCTGGAAAAATCTAAAGAAACGATATTGGAAATATGGAAAGAGTTTGGAGACAAATTCGGACGATACTACCATCCGGTGGAGTCCTACCGCTGTGATGATTGCAAGGTTTTTTTGATGACCATGGGCAGTTTCAGCGAAACCGCCATGACCACGGTGGACAAGCTGCGGAACGAAGGAAAGAAAGTGGGGCTTATCAGGATCAGGCTATGGAGGCCTTTTCCATATGAAGAGTTACGCCAGACATTAAAAGACGCTGAAACTTTAATAATATTAGATAGGTCCATATCTTACGGCGGACCCGGCGGTCCGGTAGCCTCGGAAGTGAAAGCAGCCCTTTATCCCATGGAAAAACGTCCCAAGGTAATAGGATTTGTAGGAGGGCTGGGCGGCAGAGATATATCTCCGGCTGATTTTGAGGAGATTATCAAACGGGGCATGGAAATAGCGCAGAAAGGCAGCAACAGAGAATTTGAAATATTCGGGGTAAGGGAATAAATGGAAAAAGAATCTACCTTAATCGAAAGAATGCGGGATACAAAAGAGAGATTCGCTCCGGGACACCGGGCCTGCATCGGCTGCGGAGAAGCGCTGGCCGTGAGAATGGTATGTAAGATTCTAGGAGACAATTGCATTATTGTAAACGCCACCGGATGTATGGAAATCGTTTCCAGCCAGTTGCCATACACATCCTGGACCGTACCGTGGATACATACACTGTTTGAAAATACAGCCGCAGTAGCTTCAGGGATTGAAGCAGCCGTGAAAGCTCTCTCCAGGAAAGGTAAACCCGAGCTGAAAAATGTGACTGTGGTAGCCATGGCTGGTGACGGAGGTACCAGCGATATCGGCCTCCAGGCGTTGTCCGGGGCTTTAGAGCGCGGACACCGTATGATGTACATTTGCTTTGACAACGAGGCGTATATGAATACCGGCGTCCAGCGGTCTTCGGCTACGCCATTCGGAGCCACCACCACCACTTCGCCAGCCGGAAAAAAGAGCATCGGTCAGTCTGCCTGGAAAAAGAACCTGCCGGCTATTGCTGCAGCCCATAATATTCCCTATGTGGCTACAGCCACCCCAAGCTTTTA
>CAYLRY010000039.1:0-29485 GCA_964386535.1 uncultured Dehalococcoidales bacterium
TTTAACTGAAAAACTGGGTAAAATTTTCAGCCGTCTGGGCAACAAGGGCAAAATAACTGAGAAAGACGTAGATGAAGCTATGCGTGAGGTGCGCCTGGCTTTACTCGAAGCAGACGTCAATTTTAAGGTAGTCAAGGAATTCGTGGCCAAGGTCAGAGAAAGGGCTGTAGGCAGTGCAGTTCTGGAAAGCCTGACTCCGGGTCAGCAGATTATCAAAATAGTCAATGAGGAACTGACCGCCATTTTAGGCGGAGGGCAAAGCAAGTTAAACCCGGCAGGACATCCACCTTCAGTAATAATGCTGGTAGGGCTTCAGGGTAGCGGTAAAACTACCACTGCTGCCAAGCTGGCTTTAATTTTAAAACGTTCTGGACAAAATCCGTTGCTGGTGGCAGCCGATACCAGGCGACCGGCAGCCATCCAGCAAATAATAACCCTCGGCAAGCAACTGGATATTCCGGTCTATAATGAAGACCCCAAAGTTGCCACCCGTGAAATATGCGCCCATGCACTGGCGAGAGCCAGGCAGGCAGCTCATAGCTGGGTGATTATTGATACGGCAGGAAGGCTTCATATCGATGATGAATTGATGGGAGAGTTAATACAGATTAAGAGCGAGGTTAAACCCAACGAAATATTGCTGGTGGTGGACTCCATGACAGGCCAGGATGCCGTTAGAGTGGCTGAAGAGTTTAATGCGAAAGTGGGTTTGACGGGTTTGATTTTAACTAAGTTGGACGGTGATGCCCGCGGCGGGGCAGCTCTTTCCATTCGCTGGGTGGCCAATGTCCCAATTAAATATATCGGGGTGGGAGAAAAAGCCGATCAATTTGAAGCGTTTTATCCTGACCGTCTGGCATCTCGCATCCTGGGAATGGGTGATATGCTGACCTTTATTGAAAAAGCTGAGAAAGCCTTTGATCAAAAAAAAGCGGAAGAACTTCAAAAGAAGATGGAAAAAGCATCCTTTGACCTGGATGATTTTCTTTCCAACTTAAAAGAGGTTAGAAAAATGGGTTCAATTGCTCAACTGGCTTCCATGATACCTGGTCTTTCGAAGGTTGCCAGTAAGATATCCGAGGATGACCAGGAAAAACAGTTGAAAAAAGTTGAGGCCATAGTGTTATCCATGACTCCTCTGGAAAGGCATAATCCAAATATCATAGACGGCAGCCGGCGCAGAAGGATTGCTGCTGGCAGCGGTACCCAGCCGCAGGATATAAACCAGTTGCTGAACCAGTTCCGGCAAATGCAAAAGTTAATGAAAATGGGCATGAAGGGCAGACTGCCGAGAAACATGATGAATATGTTGAGGCAATAAGCGGCTGATAAATGCAAGTCTATTATTCCAAAAAGAGGAGGCTGATATTACCTCCTCTCTTTTCACTTAGTGTTCTAAAGCTAAAATGGAATATTATTCAAGATAGTCTTTAAGTTTTCGACTGCGGCTGGGATGACGCAACTTCCTTAGGGCTTTAGCTTCGATTTGCCTGATACGTTCGCGAGTGACGTTAAATTCTTTGCCTACCTCTTCCAACGTCCGGCTGCGTCCGTCTTCCAGTCCAAACCTCAATTGCAGTACTCTCTGTTCCCGTGGGGTGAGTGTAGAAAGCACCTCTTCTATTTGCTCCTTCAGTAATTGCCTGGAAGCCACATCGGCAGGGGGAAGCGTGTTGCGGTCCTCAATGAAATCGCCCAGGTGGCTATCTTCTTCGTCCCCGATGGGTGATTCCAGCGAAATGGGCAGTTGAGATACTTTAATGATTTCTTCAACCTTCTCCGGCGCCATTTCCATTTCCTGTCCTATTTCTTTAGAGCTTGGCTGTTTACCCTGCTCCTGAGCCAGGCGGCGGCTTACACGCAGCAACTTATTAATAGTTTCCACCATGTGTACAGGTATCCGGATGGTGCGTGCCTGATCAGCAATAGCACGAGTTATGGCCTGGCGGATCCACCAGGTAGCATAGGTGCTGAATTTATAGCCTTTATGATGATCGAATTTCTCAACAGCCCTCGTTAGACCTATATTGCCTTCCTGAATCAGATCAAGCAGAGACATCCCGCGTCCGATATGCTTTTTGGCTACACTGACCACCAGCCGCAAGTTGGCTTCTATAAGATGTTTTTTGGCTTTCTCTGAATCCCATTCGATATTACGGAAGTAGATACCTAACTGGCTTTCATAGCCAAACAGGGTTGAAGTGAATTTTTTTTCTTTTAATAATTCGTTGAATTCAGCAAAGGTCAATTCATCATCAATGATATCCAGAACCTGCTGCGGTAAAAGGTTGATATTGACGGAAATGTTTATGATGATCTGCTCCGTATCCATAACCGAACGATTAATCTGATTGGCTACTGATTGGATCAACTCAGGTATGATCTCTGCGTCAATACTTTCCCGGTATTCTTTGTTGGTAATTGTCTTAATGAAACTAGTATCTGTTTGTAAGCCCATTTCTTTCTGAATAACATGAATGAAGTTTTCTTGCTGGGCCAATTCAGTCAGCACATGGAGTACCATTTCAGTGGAATTGGGCAGTCTTCCCTGTTTTTTCAACCACTCATTTTTGATTTCTGTAATACGGCGTCCTTCTTCCATCTGCTTAGCCAGGATTTTTTCATCATCAGCAGTTAACAAAGGTACGCGGCCAATTTCATGAAGATACATCCGGACTGAGTCATCAATAACTTCTTGCTCTTCCAGTCTTTCCAGTGGTATCTCAGGTTCCAGATCAGCCGTTACTTCCGGCTTTTCCAGTTCTATAGTATCCGGTTCTCCCCACGTAGGGATAGGTTCAGTAAGCTCATCCAGACCAACCTCTTTTTCGGTTCCGGCAGCCGGTTCTTCGGTTATATCAGATCCAGCCAGATCGGGCTCTAAATTATCATCGGAAGCAACCACGTCAGCCCCTTCCTCCTCCTCTTCTTCTCCTTCATCCTGGTTCCATTCCAATTTTTTGTCAACGTTTTTCATCCTTCACCTCTCCATGGGATTTAGTTTTAATTTTTTCTAATTTCTGTAATTCCAGACTATTTTCAGAACCCAGTTCCAGCAATTTAGAAAGATCAGCATGTTTAACGCCGGTTTCTGCTTCTAAAGTCAGCAATTCTGCTTTTTTTAACTCCATATTACGCAGATACCTTTCCTTCAATCTGATCATACAATCCATGAATCGCTCTTCAATGGAGTTTCCCGGCAGGCTGCGAGCAATAAGTCTATCAAAATGCTCCTGGATAACAGGATCCAGGGCGTATCTGATAGCCGCGGTATCTTCGATAAGTTGCCACTTATCAAATATAGCTCGATTCTCAGTATTTTCAAAGTAGTCCAAAAGTAGACCGGTAAATTTCAATTTCATTTCAGGATGTTGAAGAATAATAGACAGGGTATATTCTTCCAGAGGGCTGGAGCTGATAGATCGGGTGGCTTTTTGAAGTGCCTGGGATCTGGTTTCACTGACTTTCCGGTCGCTCTTAAACCGTCCAAGAGCCGCTTCCAGTCTTTTTTCGTCAATGCCGATTGCCAGTGAGAGTCTGGTCAGGTAATCGTACTGTCTGGTACCTGCTTTAACTCCGGCAATCACGGGTAAGAGCTTGTTTAATGCCTCAGTTTTTCCGGCTGTGGTCTTGAGATCCAGCCGGGACGTAATGGTCTTAATAGAGTATTCAATTACCGGAATGGCTTTTTCAACCAGAGTTTGCCACCGCCCGGGTTGTTCCCGTATAACCTCGTCAGGGTCTTTTCCCTCCGGAAGTGTGATGACTTTCACTTCTGTATCCAGACTGTTTTCATAACCTACACAGCGCATGGCGGCTTCTTCACCGGCAATATCTGGATCCAGCGCTAGGGCAACACTACGCGTTAATTTTTTGATTTGAGAGACCTGTCTCTCAGTTATAGCCACGCCCATGGGGGCAATCACATTAGTGAAACCATACTGGTGAGCGATAATAACATCCATATAACCTTCTACCAGGACTGCCATGCCGGCTTGCCGGATAGGAGATTTGGCCAGATGAATGCCATAAAGACTGCCGCTTTTGTCAAAAATTCGGGTCTGGGGTGAGTTTATATACTTCGGCAGAGTATTGTCCAGTACCCGAGCGCCAAAACCGGTTACTCTTCCCCTATCATCCATTATAGGAAACATAATATGATGTCGAAACCGGTCACGGATTTTCCCCGTTCCTTCGGCCTGGATGACCAAACCGGCTTCAATAAGTTCTTTTTCCTCGTATCCTCGCTGAAGAAGATATTGCTTGGCAGAATCCCAACCTGAAAGACTGTAACCCAACTGGAAATCTGTAAACGATTTAGCTGTCAGTCCCCTTTTTTCCAGGTAATTACGCGCCTCATCAGCTTCTGTAGCGTTTAAAAGCAGATTGTGGTAATACTGTGCAGCAGCCTGATTTATCTGAATCATCCTTTCCCTGGCTTTGTCTTCTGCTTCAGTTTTAGCTAGTGAAGGTATGGTGACACCCGTTTTTTCAGCCAGTAACCGCAGGGCTTCTCCAAAATCAAGCCCCTCTTTTTTCATGATGAAGGAAAATACATCTCCTCCCGTATTACAGGCGCCAAAACAATGCCAGGTCTGCTGCTCTGGATAAACAAAAAAGGAAGGTTTTTTTTCACTATGGAAAGGACAGGGCGCGCGGTAAGTACGGCCGGATTTGGACAATTGTACGTATTGCCCGATAATTTCTACGATATCTGTCTTTTGTTTAATTTCCTCAATGACGCTCAATTCGGATACTCAAATCTTTAAAATAAAGGCGAAAATACAGATAAAAATCAAAAATTCAAAATGTTAAAATTGGAATCCACCCGGCCACCATTAGAAAAATAATAAAGGGGCTACTTCCAGTATACTATACTTCCTTTTCCGGTGACGTAAGTTTAAAACTTCAGCGCGCCTTCCAGAAGCCAGAATGGTAAGCAATATTCATAGACGTGAAACATTCTTAAGTGCCTATTAAACCCAGTTCTCGGGCTTTACTTATGGCATAATTATCAGTCATACCCGCGATGTAGTCCACTACATGCCGTTCAGGATTCCCTTCCAGTGAGGCATATTCCTCAGGCAGGCGTTCCCGGTGTGTGTTAAAGAAATGATATAAAAGACTCACTACCTGACGTGCGTTCTTTACTTCCGGTTTCAGCGAACTGATGTTATAAACGCTCCTGTATAAAAATTCGTGTAAGGTACTGGTGGCATAACGTATGGGTTCGCTCATTAAAATAGCAGCCTTGCCGGGGAGCATATTATTCATGGTAGCCAGAGAAGTTTCAATAATATCGCAGACCATGGTATTAATACGCTCTGACCTTGAGTGGCCCAGGAGACCGGCAGCAGAGGCAGGAAGGTCATTCTCCGAAATCATTCCAGCCCGGATAGCGTCATCTATATCATGGTTTATATAGGCTACCACATCAGCGATTTTACAGACCTCGCCTTCCAGAGTGCCGGTTTTACCCCAATTTTCTCCCAAAATATTGATAATTTTGGTCTTGGAATGGTTTACAATGCCATCCCGGACTTCCCAGGTCAGATTGAGGCCGGCGCCGTTGTTTTCAAGATGATCAACAATACGAAGGCTTTGCTCGTTATGCCTGAAACCTTCAGGGAAAAGCTCATTTAGTACGTCTTCACCAATATGACCGAAAGGTGTATGTCCCAGATCATGCCCCAGCGAAATAGCCTCCGTCAGATCTTCATTTAGATTAAGTGCACGGCTTATAGTACGGGCTATCTGGGAAACTTCCAGTGTGTGCGTCAGGCGTGTAACGTAATGATCGCCGACAGGGGCGATAAATACCTGCGTCTTATGTTTTAAGCGACGAAAAGAGTTGCAGTGTAGAATACGATCACGATCGCGCTGGAATTCAAGACGCACAGGGCTTGATTCTTCCTGCCTAATCCTGCCAAGAGAAAACCGGTTTTTAGCTGCAAGAGAGGACAGGGAGTCTTCCCTGTCCTCTAACCACCTGTATATTTTACTCAGACGGTGAGCCATTAAAACCTTATCTTTCTTCCATTGCCGTGCTCATTTTACGGATAACAGGTTCCGACTGGAAAAGAGTATTTAGAGAGTTCTTCTGTAAACCTCCTCGCAGGCCTTTTTAGTGGCCTGGATGTCCAATATTTTAACCCTTAGCGATTCTCTTTTCGATCTCGGCAACTTTAGTGATTACCTGTAATACGCTGTCTGGATTTACAGAAATGGAGTCAATGCCCGCCTCAACCAGAAATCCGGCAAATTCGGGATAATCGCTGGGGGCCTGACCGCAGATACCCACTTTATCTCCACTTTTATGAGCAGTTTCAATTATTTGCCTGATAAATTTTTTAACTGCTTCATGGCGTTCATCGAAAAGGTAGGCAAGTTCTGCGGAATCTCGATCTATTCCCAAAACCAATTGAGTAAGATCATTTGACCCTATTGAAAAACCATCGAACCGGGCCGCGAATTCATCAGCCAGGATTACGTTCGAAGGTATCTCACACATAACATAGATCTCAAGTCCGTTATGATCACCTCTCTTGAGCCCATTTTCCGCCATCACTTCAAAAACGCGGTCAGCTTCCTCGGGAGTACGGCAAAACGGGATCATTACCACTACGTTGGTTAAACCTATTTGCTCTCTGACGCGCTTAATAGCACGACATTCAAGGGCAAAACCTTCGCGATATTTATCGCTGTAATACCTTGAAGCGCCGCGGAAACCAAGCATTGGATTCGCCTCAATGGGCTCAAATTGCTTTCCGCCAATAAGATTAGCATATTCATTGGTCTTGAAATCACTCATTCTAACAATGACTGGATGAGGGTATTGAGAAGCAGCAATCATGGCGATTCCCTGGGACAGAAGATCAACAAAATATTCCTCTTTGTTCTCATAACCCCGTGTCAGGTCCTGAATTGTTTCTCGGACAGCTTGGTCTTCAATAGTATCAAATTTAACCAGTGCCATAGGATGTATTTTTATTACGTTGTTGATAATGAATTCCATCCGAGCCAATCCTACTCCTCTGGTGGGTAGACGCCACCATCTGAAAGCGGCATCCGGACTGGCGATATTTACCATTATCTGGGTATTTGTTACCGGAAGATCTTCCAGATCAACTTCTGACTCTTCATATTTCAATATCCCACGGTAAACATAACCTTCGGATCCTTCTGCACAGGATAAGGTAATCTCCTGGTCGTTTTTAATTACTTCTGTGGCTGTTCCAGTTCCGATAATAGCCGGGATTCCCAGCTCTCTGCTGACGATAGCAGCATGTGATGTCCTGCCCCCAAGATCGGTAACGATTCCTGCTGCCCGTTTCATAACAGGGACCCAATCTGGATCGGTCATCTCTGTAACCAGAATCGCTCCATCTTTGAATTTCTCTATTTCCGATGTACTTTTAATAACCTGGGCCTTTCCAACTGCAATGGCTTCTCCTATTGCTAGCCCGCTTACCAGCTTTTCCCCATTTTGTGTCAGGTGGTAGGTTTTTAAAGTAGTGGCTTTTTTCTGCGATTGCACCGTTTCGGGACGTGCCTGAACTATATACAGACCTCCGGTTTCACCGTCTTTAGCCCATTCGATATCCATGGGTTTTTGATAATGATTTTCGATATCGCATGCCCATCTAGCCAGCGTTAAGATTTCCTCATCATTGAGGACCATGGAATATTGTTCAGTCTTGGTAGTATTAACTGTTTTAGTAGTTTTTTCACCGAAACCACCATCAGCATAGACGATTTTAGTTTCTTTTTTCCCAATTCTTTTCCCTATTATTGGTTTATATCCCTTTCCGGCTAACAAAGGTTTGAAAACAGTGTATTCATCTGTATTTACCAAGCCCTGGACTACGCTTTCACCTAAACCCCAGGCTCCATCTATCACCACTACATCTCTAAATCCGCTTTCTGGGGCAAGGGTAAACATGACGCCGGAGCTTCCTATATCTGACCGGACCATTTTTTGAATGCCAATCGAAAGAGCCACTTTCATGTGTTCAAAGCCTTTGGCTTCCCTGTAGCTGATAGCACGATTGGTGAAAAGAGATGCGTAGCAATGACGGCAGGCATCCAGGAGGTCTTTTTCCCCTGATACATTCAAAAAAGTCTCCTGCTGACCAGCAAAGCTGGCATCTGGAAGATCTTCTGCTGTGGCGCTGCTTCTTACTGCTACGCTAACTTCTTTTACTGTATACCGATTGCACATTTCCCGGTAAAATTTTTTAATCTCACTGGCAAGCACGTCAGGAAATTCAGCATGTAAAATTAATCTCCTGATGTTTCCTCCTACTTCATGTAATGGTTTCTTGCCGTTATTCAGATTCTCCAACTCAGCTTTGATGGGTTCCACCAGGTTGTTCGCATTTAAAAAATACCAGTACGCTTCTACGGTTGTGGCAAAGCCTCCCGGCACCTGAATACCTTTTCCTCCAAGGGTTCTTAACATCTCACCAAGAGAAGCATTTTTACCACCTGCTATCCCCACATCCCGGTTATTGAGGTCTTCCATCCAGATTACATAGATATTACTTTTTGGCATTTGCCCCCCTTTTTGTGTGAAAATATCAATTAATTAAGAAATGCTAACAAGCAATGGACGAAGATCGCAATAAGTCCAGGATCTCTGCATCGGTCGAGTCGTTTAGTTCCTCTTCCTTATCACCAATTGAGGGTGTATCAGATTTACCGATTTCAGAAAACCATTCGATGGACTTTTGCATGGATTTTGAGTTAGAGGATCCTCCATAAAAAAAATAAAAAAATACGGGTAAATTAGCTGGTGGATTAGCTAACAATGTATGAATTCCCATTAAGATCAATGTATAGGCTGAACATAAAAGTATCCAATCTATGTATATACTATTGACCAAAAATTGTCAACATCCGGCTGAAAACCTGAAGAAATGGAAAAGAACAAAAGGTTTTCAACATCCGTCGAGACTATCCGTAGAAATTATCTTGACAAAAAAAAACCAAAACGGTAAAGTGTCATTTACTGTATAATCGGATACTCGGATAAACTATCTGGTACTTTTTAATCATGGAGTGTGGTTTTTATGGGAAAAGTAATGAATTTGAAAGAAGCTATATCCAGGTACGTAAAAAGTGGATGTACCTTATACCTGGGAGGGATGCAGCACGGCGAACCTTCGGCAGCGGTGCATGAAATAGTTAGGCAGAAAATAGACCATATCAAACTGGTAAGCACCTTATTGACCACCAATAATATTTTGATTGGCGAAGGTCTGCTGGACAAGCTTTTTATTGCCTTTGCCATGCAGGACATAAAACGTTCTTATATTTTACAGAAAGCCAAAGCTATGGATAGGTTACCCGTATTTGAAGAATATTCCCACTTCGGTTTAAGTCTGGCACTGTATGCCGGGCAGATGGGAATCGGATTCATTCCGGCTAAATGTCATCTGGGGTCTGATTATTTTAAACACAATCCCAATATTAAAGTCTCTGAGGATCCTTTTACTGGAGAAAAAGTATGTGTAATCAAAGCTATTGTCCCGGATGTAGGCATTATACATGTACAACGATGTGATGAGGAGGGAAATGCCCAGCGGTGGGGCAGTATGGGGGTTGACCCGGAAGGCATTAATGCCAGCCGGACGGTGATTATTACAACTGAAAAGATAGTAGATTCGGACGTGATTCGCAGGGACCCTAACCGGACCATTATTCCCGGATATCGTGTAAGTGCAGTAGTTGAGGTACCCTGGGGGGCCCATCCGATGCATTTGGCCGGCTTTTACGCTGATGATATGTGGGGCTATTATGGTGAAGTGGGCAGCCCTCAGGGGTATGAAACCTATGTTAACCGGTTGATATATGGGGTCAGCAACTGGGAAGAATACCTGAAAGAAAGAAGGTCCATGAAGCCAGCAGGCTATTTTGAGAGCCTGGCAATTAACCCGGTAGCCAGTGAGCCGGTATATCTGGGAAACAGGAGGTCAGATAAATGATTCAAATAAATAAAGAGGTAGAGTATGAGGCTTCGGATCAGATGATCGTGTCTGCCGCACATGAAATAAGGGATTATGAGGCTTTGTATGTGGGTTTGGGGTTGCCTTTTGTAGCAGCCCTTCTGGCAAAATATACACATGCTCCTCATTGTACCATCGCCATCGAAAATGGCATTATCCGTACTACTCCTTTTCCACTACCTCAATCTACAGATACAGTAGGTGTACAAACAGGGGCAGACAATCTGGGTGGATTATTTTTCGTAAATTGCCTGGGTCAGGCCGGTTTTATTGACATGGGTTTTCTCGGCGCTGGACAATTGGATAGATACGGCAATATCAATGATACTGTTGTTGGGGATTACAATAATCCGGTTTACCGTTTTCAGGGGGGTGGAGGGGGAAATGATGTGATCAGTTTTTGTAAGCGTACGGTGATCGTGGTTAGACAAAGCCGCCGGCGTTTCCCGGAAAAGGTGGACTTTATCACATGCCCAGGATACCTGGATGGCCAGCCCGGCCGGAGAGAAGAGGTTGGTCTACCAGCAGGCACAGGGCCATCCGCTGTTATCACTAATCTGGGATGCTACGGTTTTGAAAAGGGCGAGATGGTATTGAAAAGTATCCACAGCGGTTGCGGTATAACCCTGGATAAAGTTAAAGCTGAAACAGGCTGGGACCTTAAAGTATCTCCGGATCTCAGAGATACGGTTCCGCCGACAGCAGAAGAGATCAGAATTTTACGTGAACAGGTGGACCCTAAAAAGATCTGGACAGGCGGGAAAAGAGCCGTAAGGCAGGCAGAAGACTGATATTGATTTACAATTGATGGGAAAAGGCAGGTTGGTTTGCCACCCCTGCCTTTTTTGCATTTAATATTAAAATTCAAAGTTCAGCTTTGACTTAAAAGTATAGGCACCGCGTGGCTGTCTTATTCATTAAAAAACAAAGGCAAGGGTCTATTTTGTGTGCAAATTTCTGTGGGTTCCAGCAGATTAATGTCCGGATCGATTTACGTATAAATGTTTGACAATATTACCTGTATGATATAGATTAAAGGAAAGTTCACAATTCTACCTGACATCTTTATTCAATTTCCCAAATTATTACTCTATTAATTTTCCAGCGTTCAAACCGAAATGCTTACTTGCAGCAAAAGGAAGGCTTACCCGGTCTGGCATATTGACTTAAAATCCTGGCTGATATGAGTTTATGCTCAGAAAAGGAGAACTGGATGAATCGACAAGCACTTAGCGGTATCAAAGTATTGGAATTGAGCGAATTTATTAGCGGGCCTTATTGTGGAAAAATGCTGGCTAATATGGGGGCGGAGGTGATAAAGGTGGAAAAACCGGGTTTGGGAGACAAGGCTCGCAGTTGGGGGCCTTTTCCTCAGGATCTCCCCAACCCCGAAAAAAGCGGACTTTTTTTATTCCTGAATATGGATAAACAAAGTATTACTTTGAATTTAGAGACCGCCCTGGGCATAAAAATATTCAAAGCACTGGTAAAATGGGCGGATGTCTTGATTGAAAACAATCAACCCAAAGAGATGCAACGGTTGGGGCTCAATTATGAAAGCCTGAAAGACGTCAATACTTCTTTGATCATGACCTCGATTACTCCCTTTGGACAGACGGGACCCTTCAGGGATTATCTGGGTTGTGATCTAATCAATGCACATACCGGCACAACAGCTTTCGGCAATCCCGCTGAAGGTGTGACTGATGTTGAAAAGTTCGGACCGCTGAAGGCTCCCGTGCATTTATCGGATTTCAATAACGGTTTAACCGCAGCTACCAGCACCATGGCTGCTATATTAGGCAGGACTTTCCATGGCGGCGGCCAGCATTTGGATATATCGCAGCAGGAATCTCTGGCTTCAGTTAGCAGGCAGGAACTGGCTTTTTACGCGGTTGAAGGCAGCCCTCCAACCAGAGTGCTGGGCAGGAAGAGGCGTGGCGGCATATTGTATCCCTGTAAAGATGGATTTGTATGTATCTGGATAGGCCCACATTTTCCGAAAATCGTTAAAATGATGGGAGATCCGGATTGGGCGCAGGATCCTATTTTTCAGGATACAGCCTCGAGGGCTGAACAGATGGAGTCATTCAATCAACTGATGGCAGTTTGGACTATGGAGCATACTACCAAAGAGGTGGATGATTTATCCATGCAATTTGGCGTACCGGCCTCACCAGTACGCTCAATTAAAGACATGGTAGAAGATGCTCAACTGGAATACCGCCATTTCTGGGTGGAACTGGAACATCCCGTCATGGGGAAAACCAAATATCCGGGAGCTCCATATATTCTCTCCGCCACTCCATGGCAGGCCAAATGCGCAGCCCCGCTGCTGGGTGAGCATAACGAAAAAGTCTATTGCCAGATGTTAGGTTATAGCCGGCAAGACCTGGTAAAGATGAGACAAGGTGGAATAATTTAGGAGGACAAGATGAAAAAACTTCCGCTGGAAGGGATCAGATTTACAGATTTTGGCCAGATGTGGGCTGGTCCTCATCTATCTCAATGGTTTTCGATCCTGGGCGCCGAAGTCATTAAAATTGAAACAAACTTGAGATTGGACTTCATGCGTAACGTAGGCCAACCTCCGGCTCTTCAGGGTAAAGGCCCCAATGCCGGCAGCGCTTTTGCTTCTATTAACTGCGGTAAAAAAAGCGTTGTACTGAACATGAATACTCCCAAAGCACAGGAGCTGGCGAAAAAGCTGGTAAAAATAAGCGATATTGTGGGAGAGAACTTCGGAGGCAATATACTGGACCGCTGGGGGCTCAGTTATGAAGAAATGAAAAAAATCAAACCGGACATTATTGTCATTGCCGGTTCAGGATATGGCCGCAGCGGCCCTTATAAAGACAGGCCGTCTTATGCTGAAATTGTAGAGTCTTATGACGGTTCTACCAACGCCAATGGTTTCCCAGGAGGTGATCCGGCCACAGTAGGACCTTCGCCCTGGACTGACGCCACCCAGGCCATGCATGGGGCTTTTGCTGCTATGGCTGCATTGTACCACCGCTCTAAAACCGGTGAAGGGCAGTATATTGATCTGGCCATGATCGCCGGCAGCGCTAATTTCCTGGGTGAGCTTATGATGGCCAATCTGATTAACGGCAGCCTGGGAGAGCGGATCGGTAACCGTGATGCCATTATGGCGCCCCATGGCTGTTATCGTTGTCAGGGTGAAGACGGCTGGGTAGCTATTGCCGTGGCAGGTGAAAAAGAGTGGAGAGCTTTTTGTAACGTGATCGGCAATCCTGATTGGACTAAAAAAGAAGAGTTCAGCGATGAATTAAGCCGCTGGAAGCATCAGGACGATCTGGATCAATATGTACAAAGCTGGACACTTCAGCATCATCCTTATGAAATCACTGAGATGCTGCAAAAAGCCGGGGTAATGGCAGGCCCTTCCCTCAGCACTAAACAATTCGTTGAAGACCAGCATATTAAGGAAAGAGAGTTCATGTTCCAGACCGAACATCCAGTGCTGGGCAAAGTATTATTGACCGGACTGCCTGTAAAACTCAGCGATGCTCCGAAGTATAATTATACATATCCTCCGTTACTGGGGGAGCATAATGATTATGTCTTCGGGCAACTTCTGGGATTATCTAAAGAAGAACTGGCTGCCTGTTGGGAACAAAAAGTATTCTATTAATTCTTACGGTTAGAAAATCTTTCAGCTAAAGGGCAAAGCGTCATTTTCGTTTTGCCCTTTAATACTTCGCCACCTATGAAAAAACTTGTCATGTTTCATTACCATGACTTCTCTTGATGTCATCCCTTTGGCGCAGCAGGCCTGTGGGCAGGCTCTTTACGATGATTTAACCACTTTACCTCTAATCTACGATGGAAATATGTGGGTGGTAAATAACAAATTGTAGGATTTTGACATCGGTACTCGCAGCAACGGCAGCTATTGGAATCCGGAATATACCTGGTTGGATAAATGAAAGATTTACAAACCAGATAACTAATAAAGGCTGAGCGGTTACGCTCAACCTTTTTTACCTAAACAAAATACAAGTCGGCGCCTTAAACCTTTTTGTTGTTTAAGTGCAGTTTATTCTACATTAATGTCCAGCCTTCTTCGCGAATTTTATTGGAAAGGGTTTCCGCATTTTTTTGCATTTCAGGGATAAAGTCCATCATTTTTTCCCCAAAACCTGCTTCGGGCCCCAAAATAGACAAGGCCAGCGGCCGGAAATAATTTTTTACTGGTACGGATACGCTAACTGCTCCCAGTGCATAATCCGAACGCATACAAGCCCAGCCAACTTGCCTGGCTTCTCTGACTCTTGCAATAAAGGTTGCTCTATCGGTAATAGAGTATGACGTGAAGGGTGTGAATTCTATATAGCGCGTCAACTTATCCAGTTCTTCGTCAGTATAAAAAGAGGCTAATACAATAGAAGTAGCTCCTACGTATAAAGGCACTCGCGAACCCCGGCCAATGGTGAGCTTAACGCCGTGTATACCACGTATTTCTTCCAGACAGCTATATTGCGTACCGTTATTCACAAACAATTGTACCGTTTCGCCGCACAGATCGCGCAGTTTCCTCATTTCTTCGAATGCATACACGGATAATTTTTCATGGGAATTAATAAGGGAATAAGCAATATTGACAGTCATATATCCCAGATGGTATTGCCGCGTACGAATGTCCTGTGTAACCATTTCAGAAGACTCCAGTGTCTTAAGCAGCCGGTAAACAGTGGATTTATTCAGGCTCAGTTTGCGCGAGAGATCACTCAGGGTAAGAGCCCCTTCGCTCAAACAGATCAGCACCTTAATTGCCGAGGTAACGGTTTTAAGGTTTTTTATTTCAGTCATCTTAGTTCTCTGATTTATATTCCTTTGTGGAATTGGTAATTCTTTAGCCTTATTATTTGTTGCCACATATTTTACATGTTTTGTTTCACTTTGTAAAATATTGTTTTCTTAAAGTAAAACTGATATAATGGGTGATACTTGAAATCAGCTGTAATGCAATGAATAAGGAGTAAACTATGTCTGCGCTGGCAAATTTATTTTCACCTGGGACAATTGGGACAATGGAAGTAAAAAACCGCCTGGCCTTTGCACCCATCGGTCATGGTTTCACCTTTGGTACCAAACCTGATGGTTTTTTAACCGACCGATTGCTGGGGTTCTATGAAGCCAGGGCCAGGGGAGGGGTGGGATTAATACAACTAACTGTAGCATCACTGGGAAGACCTTATGCCAGCCAGTTGATTTTTGGCCCCGGAGTACTGGGTATGATGACGGATGACCATATCCCCGGGTGCCGCAAGTTTGTTCAGGCAATTCACTCCCACGGGGCTAAAATTTCGTTTTCACTGGGACATCAGGGAGCTATTTTAGCCCGTATGATACAGCAAAGGCCGCCTCTCGAATATCCCGAACTATTAAGGGTGATTGCTCCTACCGGCTTCCGTGACCCGCAAACTGGATTCTGGACGCATTCAATTACCAGAGATGATATTGATGCGCTATTGGAGGCATTTGCACAGGCTGCCAGGCGGGGGAAAGCTTCTGGTTTTGATGCTGCCCGTATACACTGTGGTCATGGTTATCTGCTACATCAATTTCTCTCCCCCAGGACAAATAAAAGGACTGATGAATACGGAGGCAGTCTGGAAAATATGGCCCGTTTCCCCTGTGAAGTAGTCCGCCGGGTAAGAAAAGAAGTTGGTCCGGACTTTCCGATTATGGTTCGTATGAATGGTGATGATTATATCGAGGGTGGTATTAAACTGGAGCACGCTATTGAATATGCCAGGATGCTCGAAGATGCCGGGGTGGATGGATTCAGTATCTCTTCCGGGCCTTTTGAGACCCATCATAAGCAATTCCCTGGTATGTATCAACCTTCCGGTGCGCTGGTACCTCTGGCCAGAGCGATTAAAAAAGCGGTAAAAGCCAAAATCATTGCAGTAGGGAAAATAGATGCCGTACTGGGAGAGCGCATCCTGGATGAAGGTTCAGCCGATTTCATAGAAATGTGCCGGGCTTTAATGGCTGATCCCGATCTGCCAAATAAGGCAAAAGAGGGGAGAATGGAAGATATCCGGCCCTGCATTTTTTGCGGGCACTGCCAGGGAGGCGGCACCCAGGGGTCATATGCTAATTGCACTGTGAATATGGGAATGGGGAGAGAACTGGAATATAAAATTGATCCGGCTCTACGCAAGAAAAAGGTCATGGTGGTTGGAGGCGGACCCGCCGGTATGGAGGCAGCCCGTACCCTGGCAGAACGCGGCCATGAAGTTTCCCTCTTTGAAAAGACGGAAAAATTGGGAGGTCAATGGCGACTGGTCTGCAACTATTTACCTGAAGAAGCCAGTTTGATTAAATACTTAACTACCGGCATGCAAAAGGCGGGGGTGCAGGTGTATCTGAACCGGGAGGTTACTGCCGGAATGGTAGAGGAGCTAAAACCAGATGCAGTGGTACTGGCTGCAGGATCCAGCCCGGCCCCCCTGGATGTGCCTGGAGCTGAGGGAAAAAACGTAGTCCAGGCTACTGATGTTCTGGCCGGTAAAGTAGAGGTAGGGAATGAAGTAGTTATCATCGGAGGTCGTCTGGTAGGCCTTACTACAGCACTTTTCCTGGCAGAACGCGGTAAAAAAGTCCACGTAGTGACTCGCAGTAAAATCGGCCGCGGGCTTATGCATAACACCAAGCTGGTCTTTAAGGAATACCTGTTGAAATATGATGTCCGACTTCATCCCCATTGCGTACCTGAGAGCATCGTGGAAACCGGGGTCAATTGCTGGTGGGATAGTGGTGAGCCTCCGGATAAGGATAATATCTTTTTTTTCCTAAAAGCAGATACCGTGATTCTGGCGGTGGGCGCTGTTAACAACTACCGTCTTGGCGATATGGTAACAGGGTTTGTACCGGAAGTATATAAAATCGGGGATTGCTCAGGTAAACGCAGCGTTTTTGCGGCTATGAGGGACGGTTCCGAAACAGCCAGAAAGATATAAGCAGAGGTTAATCAGTAACAGGTTTCCAGTTATTATTTTTGAAGGCTTCAGGTGGTTAAGAAATTAACAAAAATAGTTATGGATAACTGCTCTTCCGGAGAAAAGAGGTAAATATAAGATGGTTGTTTAAAAACAGGATTAAAAAGGTTACTAGCAAGAGGAGGAAGTAATGTACGGTTATGGCGACGGCTTACTAAGAGTTAATCTTTCAAGCGGCAGGATAAGCAAAGAGCCTTTAGACAGGCAGGATATGCTGAAATTCGTAGGCGGCAGGGGATTCGGGATTCGATACCTGTACCAGGAAGTGCCGGCTCACGCTGAACCATTAAGTGAACAAAATAAATTGATCATGGCAACCGGTGTGCTGGGCGGGACAACCGCACAAACAGCATCCAGATGGGTGGTTTGTACTAAAAGTCCCCTGACAGGCTGCTATGCCAGGGCTTCAGCCGGCGGGGACTTCGGAGCCTGGCTGAAATTCGCCGGTTTCGATTTTATTATATTTGAGGGCAAGGCTGATAAACCGGCCTACTTGCATATTACCCGAGACGGCATTCAGCTTCATGATGCAAGAGAAATCTGGGGAAAAACCACAGAGGAAGCCCAGGAATGGCTGGTCCAGCGCCATGGAAAAAATACCAGGACCGCCTGTATTGGTCCTGCCGGGGAAAACCTGGTCAAGTTTGCGGCTGTGGTGACGGGTAGAAGGACTGCCAGCCGGTGTGGAGTAGGTACAGTCATGGGCTCCAAGAATCTTAAGGCGGTAGCCATAACCACAGATAGGCATATCAATATTTATGATCCGGAAAAATTTTCGCAACTGGTAAAAGAGCAGGTAGGCATACTGACAGGTAGTGAACGTTTCAAAGGTATGAGCCTGGGAGGTACGACCCAGGGAGCGCCTTCACGAAGCAATATTGGCGCTTATCCTGTGCGTAATTTCCGTTATGGGCAGATTGCTGGTCTTGAAAAAATATCAGGTGAGGGATTCAGTAAATGGAGGATAGGCCATGACGGCTGTTATGGCTGTCCCATACGCTGCGGGCAAATACATAAAGTCACATCGGGACCTTATGCCGGGGCCAAAACTGAGGGACCTGAATATGAGAGCGTCTGGGCTTTTACCGGTCCTATAGACGCCACCTGCCCGGAAGCTGCAATCGCTGCTGACCAGATATGTGATGATCTGGGCATGGATACTATTACTACCGGTAGCACCATAGGTTTTGCCTATGAATTATATGAGAAGGGTATTCTCACAAGAGGCGATACCGACGGGTTGGAACTCACCTACGGCAACCATGCTGCCATGGTAGAATTGGTAAAAAAGATCGGCAAGCGAGAGGGTTTCGGCAATATTCTGGCGGAAGGTAGCCGGCGGGCGGCTGAAATAATCGGGAAAGGCTCGGACTATTACGCCATGCAAACCAAAGGTCTAGAGATGGCTGCCTATGAGCCGCGTGCCCTCAAAGCCACCGGCTTTGGTTATGCCACTTCGAACATCGGCGCCAGCCACGGCAACGGTTCTCTGGCATTCCAGGAGTTCGGTTCGCCTGTACCCAGGGCAGTGGACCGCTTTGCGGAAGACAATAAGGCTGATATTGTTATTTTTAACCAGAACAATTCCGCGTTAAACGAAGTAGGTGTGATTTGTGTTTTCATACGCGACGTCTGGGCACAGAAGCTTTTCGGTAAAATGATGGCTGCCGCTACGGGCATTGAAGAGTTTGCTGACTGGGGTTATCTGAGCCAGGTAGGCGACCGGATTGTAAACCTGGATCATGCTTTCAATGTACGTGACGGTTTTGATCGCCGGCATGATACTCTGCCTAAACGTGTTCAAACTGAACCGCTGCATACCCTGGGAGCTCCGGGAGAAGGACAGATGGTGAGGACATTGGATAAATTCCTGGATGAATATTATAGGCTAAGGGGCTGGAATAACAATGGTATCCCTAAGCCTGAGAAATTCCGTGAGTTGGGATTGGACTTTGCCATTAAAGATATGGAGCCATTTCTAAATAAATAAACGGAGTGTACAATGGATTTAAAGCTGACAGATAAAATTGTGTTGATAACAGGGGCTGGCAGCCAGGTCGGCTACGGTAAGAAAATTGCCACCACTTTAGCCGAAGAAGGTTGTCATTTGGTGGTAGCGGATATTGATCTGGAAGGGGCTGAAGCTACAGCCGCAGAAATAACTAAGTTGGGACGGCAGTCCCTGGCGGTGAAAGTGGACGTAACGAACCGGGTCAGTGTGGATGAGATGGTTAAAGCTGCACTGGACAAATTTGGTCATATTGATATCCTGGTCAACCATGCGGGCGCCAGCCGGGGAGGGCCTTTTCTCCAGACCACCAAAGCCCAGTGGGACTTTGATATCAATGTCAACCTATACGGGCAGATGAATGTAGCACAAGCGGTGATTCCGCATATGGTTGCCCGTAAGTACGGGCGCGTCATTTTTACTTCAGGCGGGCAGGGTTTACCAGGTTTGGCGACTTACGGGGCTGCCAAAGCTGGAATTGAAGCTCTGGCTCATTCCATCGCGGCTGAGGTGACTTCTTCAGGCGTAATAGTCAATGTCATTGGCCCGGGTCTGGGTTTAACTGGCCTTACCAAGGGAGCTGACGTTAACTCACCGCATTTGAAGGGCTATATACAGAGCTCCATGCTGAAGAGGCTTTGTACACCGGAAGACGTAGCGCCGGTGGTGGCCTTTTTGGCCTCAGATAAATGCAGCTTTTTAACCGGGCAAAGCATACATTTGAGAACCAACTAGCCCTGACCAGCCAGGAGACCAAAACTCAACTTTTTATATTCCAAACAAAATAAAAAACCGGCACTGAAACACAGATAACCAACCGGCACTGGCAGGAAAGGCTAATTTTATACATAATTTGAGTAACCAGGAAGCAATCAGGAAATAATAAATTATATATGAGTGTTGAAATAATTCTTTCACCTGCTTTGCAGACACTGGCTGAGGATGTAGCTTCAGTGAAAGTTGAAGGCCGAAATTTAGGTGAATGTCTGGATAATCTGATGCGTAAATTGCCTCAGATTAAAACAGCCCTTCTGGATGACAATCAGGAATTGCGCAAAGACTACATGGTTTTTATTAATGGAGAAAATACCTACATGGAAGAATTGTCCAGACCGGTCAAAGAGGGGGACATAATTCACCTGATGACTTTTTTCGTTGGGGGATAGCAAAAAAACAGGGCGCTTAAGCGCCCTGTTTTTTTGCTATTAGCTTTTAGTAGAAATATCTTGTCTGCCAGCCAACTGTTTTAGTCTACAAATTTGAACATCCTGGTTAATCCGCCCGGTGTCCTCAGGTTATACAGGCGCACCGCATTGCCACCCAGAATCAGGTTCAGATCATCGGACGAAATATCCAGTTTTGCCAGTTGTCTCAGGCTCCAGCCCCAGATGTCTGGCTGGTGCCTGGGGATACCGGTTTTAAGGTCCTGGCGGGTATAGACTGCTGGGTAACGTCCTGTATTTGAATATAACGGCAGGCTGGCGCCCCAGTCTGTGCCCCAGATTATTTTTTCTGCGCCCACTGAAGGATCGGTCAGGGCTTTGTAATAGAGCTCAGCCCAGCAGCGTCCAGTCTCCAGGTAGATATTTTTGTGACCGGCGGCGACATGAAGACACTGCTCCCAGAAATGCTCCCACCAGCCGCCTTCTACTCCTGCATGTTCCAGGATTATGGGTACATCCGGGTAAGCCACAGCCAGGGTATGAGCCCAGAGGGGATTAAATGTGGTAGGACTGCCATGATAGGCAATGGAATAACCACCCGGCAGTCCGGTATGATAGCGGAAGGGAACCTTATATTTACGACAGACATCCAGCACAGCCATATGGTAGCCGATCAGGGTGTTCTCATCTACAAATTCCGGATGCTGCCCGGTAGAATGTCTTTTCATGGCGGGTATCACAGCCTCTCCTACACCCACAAATTCGCCAGTCTTAAGCAGGTCTTCCAATTCCTGGCAAAAACCTTCAATAGTCCATTCGCATTCCCCAGCCTGAACTTTCTTTTGATAGTTGCGCGGCCAGCAGTTGCAAACAAATTTGTCCGGATATTTGTGTTTTTGTTCTACATTAATCTCGTTAGTCATCCCGAAAGCCGGTTCAATGACGCACATATCCACGCCATAGCATTGCATATCATAAAGCAAACGGGGTGAATTGTCATATGCATCCATTTGTCCCATAGCTTTGCCCAGGTCTCCAAAATCCTTTGACCCTTTCAAGGCTTTGCCGGCAGCGTGGCGCTGTGAATGTACATGAGTATCGACGATAAATCTTCCTAATTTCATAATTCTCCTTTTTTGAGCTTTCAGATTCGGAAAGATAGTGAAAACTTACTACCTATAGCTGATAACTGATAGCTCTTATATTTTTATTAATCTACAAATTTAAACATACGGGTAAGACCACCGGGTGTTCTCAGGTTATACAGGCGGACGGCGTTGCCTCCCAGGATCAGGTTAAGATCGTCCTGGGAAATATCCAGGTTCATAAGCTGTCTCAGGCTCCAGCCCCAGATATCATGCTGGTGGCGCGGAATGCCCTCTTTTATATTCTGGCGGGTATAGGTTTCGGGGTATCTCTGATAATTGGACCACAGAGGTAAACTGGCGCCCCAGTCCGTGCCCCAGATAATTTTTTCAGCTCCTACGGATGGATCAGTCAATGCCTTGAAGTAAAGCTCTGCCCAGCAGCGGCCGGCTTCCAGGTAGATATTCTTATGACCAGCCGCCACGTGCAAAGACTGCTCCCAGAAATGTTCCCACCAGCCGCCTTCAATGCCGGCATGTTCCAGAATAATCGGCACATCGGGATAAGTAACGGCCAGGGTATGAACAAACAGGGGGTTGTAGGTAGTAGGATAATTATGATAACCGATGCCATAACCGCCGGGGGCTCCAGCATGATAGCGGAAAGGTACCTTATGCTTGCGGCAGACATCCATGGTCTTCATCATATCATTGATAATAGTGTTCTGGTCTGGAAAGACCATTCTACCATTCACTTTTTTAGGCTGGTGTAATGGAGAACCCTCCCCGATGCCCACATATTCACCGGTACTGAGCAAATCGTCCAGTTCCTGGATAGCTTCGTCTACATCATATTCACCCTCGCCTTTTAAGGCTTTCAAGCGCTGTTTTTGTGCTGAGCAATTACAGACAAACTTGTCCGGATACTTGTGCTTCTGAGCCAGGTTAGTCTCATTGGTCATGCCGAAAAAGGGTTCGGTAACGCACATGTCCACGCCATAGCACTCCATATCATAAAGAAGACGGGGCGAGTTATCATAGGCTTCCACCTGAAACATGGCATTAGCCAGGTCCTTGTAGTCCTTGGACCCTTTCAGCGAGGCGCCGACGGCATGACGCTGGGAATGGACGTGTGTATCGACAATGAATCTTCCTGCTTTCATACTCCTCCTTTCTACGGTCAGCGTTCATCTTTAATTTAAGGGCAGACAGTTGAAGGTCAAACCCTGATAACTGATCGCTTTTTTAATCAACGAATTTAAACATACGGGTAAGGCCACCGGGCGTCCTCAGGTTATATAATCGAACAGCATTGCCGCCAAGTATCAGGTTAAGATCGTCCTGGGAAATATCCAGGCTCATAAGCTGCCTCAGGCTCCATCCCCAGATATCATGCTGGTGCCGCGGAATGCCGGTTTTCAAGTCCTGGCGGGTATATACCGCGGGATACCGGTTGGTATTGGAGTATAACGGCAGGCTGGCGCCCCAATCAGTTCCCCAGATTATCTTCTCAGCCCCCACACTGGGATCGGTCAGGGCTTTGTAATAAAGTGATGCCCACATTCTGCCCGTTTCCAGGTAAATGTTCTTATGGCCGGCTGCAACATGTAAACACTGCTCGTAAAAGTACTCCCACCATCCACCTTCGACTCCGGCATGCTCAAGGATGATGGGAACATCAGGATAAGCCACGGCCAGGGTGTGCGCCCACAGGGGGTTGAAGGTGAATTGAGCCCCATGATAAGCGATGGAATAACCGCCGGGCAGACCGGTATGGTAGCGCATGGGGACTTTGTATTTACGGCAGAGATCAAGACAATTCATGTAATAGCTGATAATTTCCTTCTCGGTCATGAAACCAGGTTTACCGCTGCCCGGTCTGGAAAATCTGAAAGGAACCTGTTCACCTATACCGACATATTCCCCTGTCTTGAGATGGTCTTCCAGCGCCTGACAGAATCCTTCAATTGTCCACTCGATTTCCCCGTTTCTGACTTTTTCATTATATTCGCGAGGCCAGACATTGACAGCAAATTTGTCCGGGTATTTATGTTTTTGCATAAGGTTGTTTTCATTGGTCATACCGAAGGCCGGTTCGATAATACACATATCGACTCCATAGCATTCCATATCATAGAGCAAACGAGGTGAGTTATCATAGGCTTCCATTTCACCCATCACTTTGCCCAGTGTACCGAAATCCTTTGATCCTTTAAGGGCTTTCCCCGCGGCATGTCGCTGGGAATGCACGTGGGTATCCACGATAAATCTACCTGCTTTCATTCTTCATCTCCTTTTTAGCTGTGAAGTATTAATCTACGAATTTAAACATGCGGGTTAAACCGCCGGGGGTCCTTAAATTATACAGGCGTACGGCGTTACCGCCCAGGATCAGATTCAGGTCGTCCTGCGAGATGTCCAGCCTGGCCAACTGTCTCAGACTCCAGCCCCAGATATCCACCTGGTGGCGGATAATACCTTCTTTACTATTCTGGCGTGTATAACAGGGTGGGTATCTACCTATGTTGGAGTAAACAGGCAGGCTGGCGCCCCAGTCGCAGCCCCATAGCAGCTTTTCAGCTCCAACACTGGGATCAGTCAAAGCCTTGTAATATAAATCTGTCCAAAAACGTCCGCATTCCAGGTAAATATTTTTATGGCCGGCGGCTACATGCAGTGCCTGCTCATAAAAATGCTCCCACCAGCCTCCTTCAATACCCGCATGCTCCAGAATAATAGGGACATCAGGATAAGCTACGGCCAGAGTGTGGGCCCAGAGAGGGTTAAAGGTAGTAGGCCAGCCATGATAAGCTTCCGCATAACCTCCGGGAAGTCCGGAGTGGTAGCGGAATGGAACCTTGTATTTTCGGCAGATATCCATAACCTGCATGTAATCGTTAATAACTGTGTATTCATCAGGATAAATAGGATGGCCGTCAACCATTTTAGGCGGACGCCTGGGAGCGCTTTCTCCAATGCCCACAAAGTTACCGGTTTTCAGTAATTCCTCCAGTTCTTCGCAGGCAGCTTTAATAGTCCATTCCGGCAGTTCTCCAGACTCCACCCTGGTTCTGATTTTTATGGCCTGGCAGTTAGCCACGATTTTATCAGGATATTTTTTTGTTTGTTCCACATTTAGTTCGTTGCTCATTCCGAAGGCTGCCTGAACCACACACATATCCACCCCGTAACAGGCCATATCATACAGTAACCGCGGTGAATTGTCATAGGCTTCTATCTGGCGCATCACCTTGCTGAGGTCTCCGTAGTCTTTAGAGCCTTTTAATGCCGCACCGGCAGCATGGCGCTGTGAATGTACATGAGTATCCACAATGAATCTGCCCAGCTTCAATTAATTGCCTCCTATTAGAAATAATTTAACAATCCATATCAATTTTTAGTTTTATTTTCAGATATATTAAGTACATCGATTGCGAAGATTCTGATATATACGTAGGGATTCCAGATGCTGCCGTGGGCAATCCGTCATATATGACAGAAATACCGAAAAAGGAAGATATATTCGAAACCTCCCTTATTTTACCGGGTAGACTGTATGTTTGAAAAAATCAGGGTGGAGTTTGGCTAATTAGAATGAATCAATCAATATATCCGGATTTGTTCATATTGTAATATTTACGGGTAAAGAATGCAATTTTTTGACAAAAAGAGCGCCACAGCGCTCTTTTTGTCAAAATTTCCAGGGTTACCGAATATTGAATATTTTTGCGGCAGTTCCTCCCAGCATGGCTTCAATATCATCTTTAGGCAGGTCTAATTTTTTGATATTTTCGATAAATTGGCGTGCCTTTAGCGGGTTGTGATCATAGTTGAAAGGCCAGTCAGAGCCGAACATCAATTTCCGGGGACTTATAGTGGTCAGGGCGCATTTTACCGCGGCCATGCCGCCTTCGCGTCCGGCCATATTAAAGTAAAGCTTATTAAAATATTCCCGCCACGGCTTACTGATTAACGGCTTGTCCTGGTATAGACTGGGACAACCTGGTCCTACAAAGTCCATGTAAGCATCCATACGCTCCATGATAGCTGAAATACCGGCTCCAAAGTGGTTCATGACAAACACCAGATCAGGAAAGTCTTCCAGAACCCCTCCCAGGCAGAGACGGAAGGTTTCCGTCAGCATATCCAGCTCACGGGCAATTACATAATGTAAAGCATAAGGTGCCATAGCAGCTTCATATCCGGAAGGATCCAGGGTCACATGCACATCGATTGGTACGCCTAACTCAGCTACTTTTTCATAAAAAGGCCACATTTCACGGGAATCCAGGTGCAGCCCCTCATTACGGGTATGAATGTGGACTCCCTTCAAACCCAGATCTTTAACTGCCCTTTCCAGTTCTTTAAATGCAGCTTCACCTCCCAGTGGAGGAATGGTAGCCAGCCCAACCAGCCGTTTGGGCGCCTGCTTAATCATGCTGGCACAGTGGTCATTCCACCTGATGGCCTGTTCCAGGTTCTTGAGAGGATTAGTGGATAATACGGCTATATCAATGCCAGCCTTATCCATAAATTGTAACCTTTCTTCTACACGGGAGGATTCAATATAAGAAAGGACTTTCATTTTGCCGTCCTTGTCCCAGTACCTTTCGCAGAACATGCCTGACTTGCTGGCTCCCTTTTCCAGTAATTCTTCAGTGGCAGCATGATGTTCAACGTCTATAATCATTAGGCAATTCCTCCTCAAGCCATTTTTGTCATTATAGCGCATCCAGGCTTAAACCAATAATCTTGGGCCGCCCCTTTAAGGGATGGCCCTTGCGGGCATTTATAATTGTAATGAAAACAGAGGGGATGTAAAATTGACAATAATTGTTTCATATGGTTACGAGTTAACACTTAGGTATGATAAGAGGAACGTAAAGTGAAATATGATTTTGATACAGTCTGCGACCGCAGTAATACCAATTGCGCCAAATGGGACGCCAGAGCGGCGATGTTCGGCAGCCGGGATGTAATCCCCATGTGGGTGGCAGATATGGACTTCCCCTGTGCACAACCGGTAGTTGAAGCCTTGAAAAAACGGAGTGAGCATCCTTTTTATGGCTATACCCAGGCGGGCACCAATATTACTGAGGCTGTAGTAGAGCGAATGGAGCGTAAATTTAACTGGAAAATCAGGCCGGAATGGATAGTTTTCACCCCCGGTGTAGTCCCTGCTTTGACTGTTGCAGTCAGGGCGCTGACCCATCCGGGCGATGAAATCATCTTACAGGAGCCGGTCTATTATCCCTTTTTCGGTGCAGTGACTTCCAGCGGCTGTCAGATAGCCAATAACGGGCTCCGGTTCATCGATGGACAGTACGAAATGGATTATAAAGACCTGGAAAAAAAATTTCACAGCAAACCCGGAATGCATACTGCGCCGAGCCGGGTGAAGGCAATTATACTCTGTAATCCGCAAAACCCGGTTGGGCGACTCTGGAACAAAGACGAACTAACCAGAATGGGACAGATTGTCATAGGACATGGGGGTATTGTCATATCGGATGAAATCCACTGCGAGCTCCTTTTCAGGGGATACCGGCATACACCCTTTGCCTCAATTTCAGAGGAATTTGAGCAGAATAGCCTGGTCTGCATGGCGCCTAGCAAGACCTTCAATCTGGCCGGGTTGAGTGCTTCCTCTATAATTATCCCAAATAAAAAGTTGCGCGAGAGCTTTAACAATATCAAAACCAGCATACTCCCGGGGCCCAGTCTTTATGGCCTGACCGGCCTGGAGGCAGCTTATCGCTACGGGGATGAATGGCTGGAACAGGTCCTGGATTATCTCCAGGCCAACCTGGAATTTACCCTGGAATATTTTGCCAGGAATATTCCACTTATCCCGGTGGTTAAGCCCCAGGGTACTTACCTGCTCTGGCTGGACTGCCGCAAACTGGGTATGAATGATTTAGCCCTGAGAACTTTTATGAGAGTGAAAGCCAGGGTTGGATTGGATGATGGATTTCTTTTTGGTGCTGCCGGAAGCGGATTTCAGCGGATGAATATCGCTTGTCCGCGTTCACTTCTGGCAGAGGCATTAAGCAGGATTGAAAAGGCGGTCAATGATTTGAAGATCACAAAATATTGAACTTTGATATGGATACCAGCGGAAATGAAAAATAGCCATATTAATGTGTAACTTTATGCGAAGGCTTTTACCGGACAAATATTCCTCAGGATAACAGGATATCTCAGAAAGATTACTGGTAACTTAACAATTTATCTGGAGTAAGATATAAGGTTCAATTGCCCGGTTTCCAGAGGTATTAGAAAATTTTATTGCAGTCATAAATCTGCTATAAATAGCTTTATTAAGCCGGATTGAATCCTGCATATTGCTTCGAAGGTTTAATTATGCTAACATATCAAAGAAGACGGGATGTAGCGCAGCCTGGTAGCGCACCTGAATGGGGTTCAGGTGGTCGGCGGTTCAAATCCGCCCATCCCGACCATCAATTTAGCCTCAAATCCACCCTCTGATTTTTCGGCTTGCCTAAATGTTCCGGAAAAAGTTAACAAAAAGTTAACAAAAAAGAAAAAAAGCCCTTCTCAATTGTTAACTTTTTTAGGGGCCCTGCAGGAAAAGTTGGGCTGGCCGGACCGCCGGATGGCCCAGGAACTGGGCATCTCCCGCACCTACTTCTCGCAGGTGAAAAAGGGGAAACGCCTCCCCGGGCCAAAACTGATGGGAAAAATTGCTTCCTTACCCCTGACCTGTTCCCCGGCTTTTACTAAAAACGTAAATTATGACCGCCCGTTTTTCGCAGTATATAATGTGGGGATAAAAAACGGGCAAAACTTAGAGAAACACTTCGCCAGTTTTCTGCTGGCCAGGCAGGTGGAGGGAAAATCTCCAGCTACCCTGGCCTTTTATGGTCAGAATCTGGGCCGCTTTCTGTGGTGGTTAAAGCGCCACGGTACAGAACTGAGTCTCGAGGCCGTGGATGTTAATGTCATTCGCTCCTTTCTGGCCTATGTGCAGACCGCCACCCACCGCTGGGGCATAGGTTCCAGGTATTCGGAACATCAAGCCTCCATGTCCACGGTAGATGCCTATTGGCGTACCCTGCAGTCGTTTTTCGCCTGGCTGGTAAAAGAGAAAGTCCTCGAAGAAAAAGATAATCCCATCAAAAGGATCCCCCGGCCCAGGGTCCAGCAGAAAGTGGTCCGGGACATCCCGCTGGATTTGATAAACCAGGCCCTGCTGAACTTCGGCCAGACTACCTTCCTGGGTGCGCCATCATCCTCATGCTGCTGGACACAGGGATGCGGCTTTCCGAATGCGCGGGCATAAAATTAACAGATCTAAATATGGAAGCCGGGCTCGTACGCGTTCTGGGGAAGGGGGGCATTGAACGGCTGGTAAGCCTGGGGAAGAATGCTAGGGCTGCACTGAAAGCCTATCTGGACCAGAGAATCGATCAGGACTCAGGCCATTTGTGGATAAATAAAAATGGAGAAGCGCTGGGCAGAAGTGGTTTACAGATTATGGTCTGGAGATTGAGCAAGCTGGGGGGAAACGTGCGGTGGTCGCCTCACACTTTCCGCAACACATTCGCGGTCAACTTCCTGCGCGATGGGGGCGATGTGTTTTCTCTTCAAATCCTGGGCGGTTGGACCGATCTGGAAATGCCCCGCCATTACACTGCGGCCCTGAAAGCTGAAGATGCCTTCAGGGTTCATACCAGAGCCAGCCCGGCGGATGCTTTGTCCCGTCTGACCCCGCCAGGTTATAATAAAGCCAGAAAAATCAGAGTTAAGAACCAGAGACGGAGTAATGATGGGGCACAGGGCAAAAAAGCTGGGCGGCTAGTCCTAACTTGAGTGCATCTCGAACAATAGATTTACTAAAATGGCGTTTATGGTATCTTCCACCGAAAAGGTTTTGTAAAATTTCTCTAGCTGTTCTGTCTTCTTCCTTCAAGCCATCACTTATAAATATGGTCAGTTGAGAAAGTGCATCTACCATCTATTCTTCACTCCTATCGTTATTATCTACGAGTGAATTCATAGTCCTCTTCTGGATGATCCAAAAGGATTTCCTTTTGATTATGTCTATTCTATACAAAGTTTAGTTTCTGGACAATAGACACCCCTTTTAGAGCGTCGGGAAAGTACTTGATGGTTTGTCAAAAACCACCATCTTTGATCCACCTGTCGCCACGGTCTTTGACCCACCCGG
>CAYLRY010000040.1:0-2171 GCA_964386535.1 uncultured Dehalococcoidales bacterium
CTCCTTTCGTTACGGCGCACCGTTATTTTCATACTTCATGGTGCCCACTTACAAGTGAGAATGTATGTTTGGACAGCAGTGATCAAGGTAATAAAAAAGGTAATAAAATATGTTAGATAGAATGATCAATGATTTTAATGACTTTCTACATGCTCTTCGTACATACGAACTTCGTTCAATGCCTAAAGTTAAAAATACGATGCTAAGCGCAGGGTGTTCAGGTGCATGGTATTTTAACTGGATTCGCTCAAACTATGGAATAGTAAATAAGCATATTGGAGTAGAATACTATTCGCCTAAACCCCCTGGTTTGACCTCAGAAATTGAGTGGGTTGTGGCAAATGTTCAGAATATGCAGCCCGTTGCTGATAAATCTGTAGATATTATTTTTTCAGGCCAAAATATTGAACATTTATGGCCAGATGAGTTAATAGGTTTTTTAGTCGAAGCAAACCGTGTTCTTAAAGATGGAGGGCTACTGGTACTTGATAGTCCAAATAGAGAGATTACCCAAAGTTTGCGTTGGAGCCATCCGGAGCATACAATTGAATTTACAATATCAGAAATTATAGAATTGCTTGAACTATCAGGATTCGAAACAATAACTAAAAAGGGTATCTGGCTATGCAGAGATCCTATGAACGGGAGAATTCTTTCGTTAGATCCCAAAAAGTGCGATAACGAATGGCCTGTTTTCAGACGTTTGGTTGAACAACATGCATATCCTGAGCATTCTTTCTGCTGGTGGGTTGAAGCTAAAAAAAAGGATATTTCAAATATTAATCAATTAAAAACTAAAGTTAAAACGCTATTTAATACATGGTTCCCTGAACGTGTTAATCGATTACAAACAATAATTGGCAGCATTTCCGATTTAAATGGACATTGTGTTGTCAGCAACTTAAATCGGGAATGCGGAGTACTGATTTATGGACCGTATATGCCATTGTTACCAGGTAAATACCAAGTTGAGTTTAATCTACGGATTTTAGAATCAAGAAATATATCAGGAACGATAGTTGAAGCTCAAGTTTTCACAGGCTATTATTCACAAGAAGGCAAAAAGTTAGCTCAAAAATATATATGTGAAAAAGATATTATCGATAATAGTAATACTAAAATAGTTCTTAAATGGGTTTTAAAAGAAATAACATTCGGGATACAATTCAGGTTGATAGTAATTGCATCCATTAAAATTGAGGCTGATTTTTTTGTCAAATTTGATGTTATATAATATTATTATTTATATTATTTAATATAATGGAGCTAAAATATTATGGTTTTTATTAGTTATGCTCAAAATTTAGAGGATGTAATTCTTTTTAGATCATTTAAAAATTTAAAGGAGGGGTTTTATATTGATGTAGGAGCTCAGGATCCGACCATAGATTCAATAACAAAAGCTTTTTATGAGCGGAACTGGCATGGAATTAATATCGAACCTTCTGTTGAATATTTTCAATCACTTTGTAAAGAAAGAATAAAAGATATTAATATTAATATGGCGATTTGTAACTATGAAGGGCAGGTCAATTTTTATGAAATACAACATACAGGTTTATCAACAATAATAAAATCTTACGCGGATCAACACCGTCAGTCAGGTTTTATCAATCGTCAAATAGTGGTAGCCTGCACCACTCTGGATTCAATCGTTGAAAGATATGATGTTAATACTGTTCACTTTCTTAAAATAGACGTTGAGGGAGCAGAGAAGTCCGTACTGGATGGGTTTGGATTCAGCAAAGTCAGACCATGGATAGTAGTTGTAGAATCAACCGAACCACTTTCAACTAAAGATGTTTCATCAGCATGGGAACATTTGCTTCTGGATAAGAGATATATACTTGTTTATTTTGATGGACTAAGCCGGTTCTATCTGGCTGAAGAGCATTCAGCACTTCAAGAGAATTTTCGAGCGCCACCTAATTTTTTCGATGATTATATTACGTATCAACATCAATCAGTAAAGCAGGAACTGGAAGAAACACAGAATCAAGTCAGGAGTCAAATAGCCGACAGACAAATTATTGAGGAAAAATATCAATCTGAAAAAACACAACGACATTTGATTGAAAAACAATTTGATGAAGCAAAGAGACAATGGGATGCATCATCTGAAAATCTCAAAAATGAACTGTCGAAAGTAATAATAGAACGAAACGATTTGA
>CAYLRY010000040.1:2271-28346 GCA_964386535.1 uncultured Dehalococcoidales bacterium
GTCTTGAAGTTCAAAAACTGCAGAATGAACTAACGAAAGGAACAATAGAACGAAACGATTTGAGTCTTGAAGTTCAAAAACTGCAGAATGAACTAACGAAAGGAACAATAGAACGAAATGATTTGAGTCTTGAAGTTCAAAAATTGCAGAGTGAACTATCTAAGCAAAAAATTGGCCAGGCAAACCTGGAGCTGCAAATTCAAGCTCTGTATAACAGCCGTTCATGGAAGATAACTGCACCACTACGGAAAGTCAAAAAGGAAACGATATTTTTATTTTCACTCTTAAAATTGACTTTTATAAAAGTCCTTAAATATTTTGTGCTTATTTTATTTAGATATGCGAAAATCCGGAAATGTGGAAAACGAATTTTACAAAACCATCCCAAAATCAGGACTTTGCTGCGGAATATTGCATTTGGGAGACCTACAGATGACTACACGTTAAAATTGCCTCAAATTTTAACAGATACTCTAATCGATTCAACTGAACGGTTGCCTGAGAATGCACAAATAATTTATCGTGAGTTGAATAGACTCTTTATTGAAAAATGTCATAGGCGAATTCAATCATGAAAATAGCATTAGATTTACAATCACTTCAGACTACGGGCTCACGTCACCGGGGGATAGGACGTTACTCGTTGTCTTTAGCGAAAAATATGCTTTCCGAAGGAAAGCAGCATGAATTTTATATTGTCATTAACGGCAACTTCTCAGACACGGTAGAAGAGATAAAAAAAATATTTGAAAATTATTTACCGCCGGAGAACTTGTTTGTTTTTCAAACGCCATCCCCTGTTGCCGAAATTGACCCGGACAATCAGTGGCGTTGTCGGACAGCGGAGTATATTAGAGAATGTTTCTTAAAACAAATAAAACCGGACTGGGTGTATATATCCAGTTTGTTTGAAGGATTCGTCGATGATGCTGTAACCTCCATCGATAGTTTCTGTAATTTAACCACGGCCGTAACATTGTACGATTTAATCCCGTACCGTTATAAAAACCGATATTTGGACAACCCTTCAGTCAGATCATGGTATTTGAATAAAGTAAACCATTTAAAAAAAGCCCAGCTTATACTGGCTATTTCTCAATTCAGCAGAAATGAAGCTATCGAGTTTCTGAGGATACCTGAGGAAAGAGTGATGAGTATTTCAACCGATGCTGATGAAAGCTTCTATGTCAGAGAATATAACCCAGAAATTATTCAAACCCTGTATGAACGATATGGTATCGCGCATGAATATATTATGTATACCGGAGGTATTGATTATCGTAAAAACATTGAAGGACTGATAAAAGCATACGCCGGCCTACCAGGCAAGATTAGAGAAAACCACCAGCTTGTATTATGCTGTAAAGTTCTTGAGGATGAAAGAATTCAAATAGAGGCTTTGGCCTCCAGGGTGGGTTTATCCAGAAATGAACTGCTGTTGACGGGATTTGTCAGCGATGAAGATCTTATAGCATTATATAACTGCTGTAAATTATTTATTTTCCCCTCTATTGCTGAAGGTTTTGGCCTTCCGGTTCTGGAAGCAATGCGTTGTGGCGCTCCGGTGATAGGATCAGATACTACTAGTATACCAGAGGTTATTGGCATCAAAGAGGCGCTTTTTAACCCTATGTCAATAGACAGCATCAGGGAAAAGCTTTATCAAACGCTAATCGATGATCAATTTAGATTACATCTCCGAGAGCACGGACTTATACAATCAAAGAGTTTTTCCTGGAAGAAAACTGCTAAAACAGCTTTGGATGCGATGGAATATTTGTCTGAACAAAAACGTTTAAATTTTCACAATAACTCGAATATTATTGTCATGGATAAACCAAAAATGGCTTATTTTTCTCCCCTTCCGCCTGAGAAATCAGGGATCTCTGATTATAGTACTGAGTTACTTCCTGAACTAGAAAAATATTATCATATCGATCTAATCACCGATCTAAAAGAAATTTCCAGCATTAAGCTAAATGGATTTAGCCGACGAACAATTCGCGAATTTGAAATGAACGCAAGCAAATATGATCGAATTTTATATCATATCGGCAATTCAGTGTTTCACAGCCAGATGTTGCACCTTTTACCAAGATTCCCCGGTACGGTCGTTCTTCATGATTTCTTTCTTAGTGGTGTTTTGGGACATTTGGAAAGAACGATTCCTGGTTCCACAGTTTTCCGGCAAGCTTTATACAGGTCTCATGGATACAACGCTCTCCAGGATTATACAGAAGATTATGACAGGACCATCAGCAGTTATCCATGTTGTCTGGATGTGTTGCTGGCGGCTAAAGGCATAATTGTCCATTCTGACTATTCAATTAACTTAGCAAAAAGGTTTTTCTCGGTCCAGCCAGATGGATATATGATAAAGATACCTCATTTACGTAAGGTATCTGATACAATAGATCGTAATATATCGAGATCTATTCTAAAAATACCTGAAAACGTTTTCCTTGTGTGTTCGTTCGGCTTTATTGCCCCGACTAAGTTGAATGACCGTCTTCTGGATGTTTGGTTAACGTCAGAAATATTACGAAACAATAAATGCCGCCTCGTTTTTGTAGGCGACGGACAAGCAAGCCAATATGAAAAGATGTTGTTGGAAAAAATACATCTGGCCGGGCTGGATGGGCAAATTTCCATAACAGGATACGTTGATAGTGAAATTTATCATCATTACCTGTCCGCCGCTGACGTTGGTGTTCAACTTCGCACTTTGTCTCGCGGAGAAACTTCTGGGGCAGTTTTAGATTGTATGGCTTTTGGTTTACCTACCATAGTCAACAACCATGGTTCTCAAGCAGAATTCCCTTCGGATGCGGGAATAAAATTAGCTGACGAATTTAGTAATGATGAATTATCCAAGGCACTGGAGCGACTTTATTTGGATTCAAATCGGCGCCAGACTTTGGGAAAATCTGCAAAAGATTATATAAGGAATAACTTAAATCCTCCAGATATTGCTAAATTATATACTGAAGCCATAGAGTATTTTAACGATCATCACCCTTTGTCTGTTCGGAGCCGTCTGATTACGGCTATCGTAAACATTCCTAGGAAATCGATTTCTGTTGAAAATGATTTTCTTAATACTGCGCTTGCAATTTCGGAGAATATTATGCCTTGCAGCACTATTCATCAATTTTTGATTGATATATCTAGTCTTGTAAATAATAAGAAATTTAAATCTAATCTAATCAATGCAACATTCTTAAAGCAATTATTATTGAATGCTTCACAGGGGTTTCGCATAGAACCAGTATATTATTTAAACGGTATTTATCGTTACGCTCGTGGTTATACTTCAAAGTTATTTGACGAAGGTGAGATTGGATTGCCTGATTCTGCTGTATATGTTAATAGGGGAGATGTATTTCTAGCCTTAGGATATGCCAGTGGTACGAATGATATAAATAGAACCTGGTTACAACGTCATATACAACGTGGGATAGAAACATATGCAATTGTCTGTGACCTTTTACCTATTCTGAAACCCAAAGAATTCCTCGAGGAAGGTAATGCTTTTAAGGATTGGCTTCATGATTTCTGTATTTTATCGCACGGTATTATATGTGCCTCGAAAATGGTGGTGAATGAATTAGGTTGTTGGTTAGAGCAAAATCCAGTTAAAAGAGAAAGACCTTTAAAAATTGGGAGTTTGAATTTGGTACGTAGAAAACAGTTTGGTAAAGATGAAATGGTGCGATTAATAAACATTATATTTAAGTCTATTTGGACTGCGTCATGGGATGAAAAAGAGGGCTTTCATTGGGATAAGGATAGCATTTGAGATAATTCTTCAGACCGCCATAAAAGGCCAAATTGTTTTTATGATTCTATAGGTGGATTGTAGATAATAATATTTTTTAGTAAAGGAATAAATATGAAAAAGGCGTTAGTTACAGGTATAACAGGTCAGGATGGAGCTTATTTAGCACAGCTATTATTGAAAAAGGGATATGAAGTATACGGCGCATACAGAAGAACCGCAGAGTTGCATCTAGACAGGTTAAAATATCTGGGGGTGGCAGATAGAATAAAATATATACCCCTGGAACTCCTTGAGTTTACCAACATCTATAGAACAATTAATAAAATTCAACCTGATGAAATATATAATCTTGCTGCTCAGAGTTTTGTGCAATTGTCTTTTGAAGAACCAATTTATACGGCAGACACAACTGCTCTGGGTGTTTTAAGACTTCTTGAGTCTATCAGGACTATTAATCCCAAAATAAAATTTTACCAGGCATCTTCAAGCGAGATGTTTGGCAAAGTCCAGGAAACTCCTCAATATGAAAAAACACCTTTTTATCCACGAAGTCCGTATTCTGTCTCCAAGCTATTCGGGCACTGGATAACAGTGAATTATCGAGAATCGTATGGTATTTTTGCCTGTTCAGGGATTCTTTTTAATCATGAATCACCGTTAAGAGGTCTTGATTTTGTTACCAGAAAGATCACAAATTCAATTGCCCGTATTAAATTTGGCCTTCAAAATGAAATTGTATTAGGAAACCTCGATGCTAAACGTGATTGGGGATATTCCGGAGACTTTGTAGAGGCGATGTGGTTGATGCTGCAACAGTACAAACCTGATGATTATGTTATTGCTACTTGTGAGACTCATAGCGTTCGTGAATTTGTTGAGTTAGCTTTCCAACAGGTAGGAACTGATATCAAATGGTCAGGAAACGGGATCAATGAAAAAGGTATGGATGCAAAAACAGGGAAAACATTGGTGTCTATTAGCCCTGAGTATTTTCGCCCAGCCGAAGTGGATTGCCTAACCGGTGAATGTGGCAAAGCCAAGACGGTACTAGGTTGGTCACCGAAGGTACATCTAAATGAACTGGTAAGAATGATGGTGGAGTATGACCTCAAATTAGTTGAAAAAGAGCTAGAAATTTATCCGTTATAAACGGTATAACGAATATGGTTATTATTAATAATAATCATGATAAATAATTCAAACATAAAATTAGGACTGATAACGCGCTATTTCGATCTGCGCAACGGGGGCATAGGCCGTTTTTCCATGGAAATGCTCCAGGGACTGCAAAACCGGGGCTTTGATATCGTTCAGGTGAGCACCAACCGCGGAGGTACCCTGGGGCATGTGATTTACTCTACCTTTGAGCTGGCCTACAAAACTCCCAGAGGCTGCGACATCTATCACTGTCTAACCCCTATGGAAGCCATTCATGCACCCAAAAAACTGAGCGTGGTTACCTTTCATGATTTTATCCCCTGGCTGCATGTGAACTATACGGACACCCATTATGTCCAGGGCGCTGCCAGGGACATCAGAAGGTTAATGAGCAAGTATTATTTCCAGTTCGCGGTCAAGATCGCCGCCCGCTGTTCGCTGATTGCCTGCAACTCTGAACAAACACGGAGAGAGGTGATTGAGTACCTGGGGATTGATGAATCCAGGGTCAGTGTAATTCGTTTCGGTATTAACCCGTTCCTCAAGCCGGGGGTGAAGAAAGATAGTGTTTTTCGGATCGGTACCCTGAGTTACCTGGACCCCAGGAAACGCATTGATCTCCTGATAGAGGGATTTTTGCAGGCAGATTTGGATGGTGAACTGGTTATCGCCGGGGCCGGTACTGACCTGGCAAGGTTGAAAAAGGCGTCACGTGAAGATAGACGCATCAGGTTCGCGGGTTTCATCCCTGAAGAAGGCATGGCTGATTTTTTTAATTCGCTGGATCTTTTTATATTTCCATCCAAAATAGAGGGCTATGGTTTGCCCATAGTTGAGGCTATGGCCTGCAAAAAACCGGTGGTAGTTCTGAGTGATGCCATAATGCCTGAGGAAGTTAAAGCCAACTGCACGGTGGTGGAGCATCTGGGCGAGTTTCTCAAGGACGCGAAACTGGCAGGTAATATAGAAGCCGGTTTTGAGTTTGCCAAGCAACATAACTGGAATACCTGCGTGGAAGAGTATATTAAGCTATATAACCTTTTATTAAAATAGTATGGGGGAGGATTCTATGGCGACTGTTCTGGTGACAGGTGGGGCGGGATTTATCGGCTCTCATATTGTGGATCTTCTGGTATCCAGCGGTTTTAAGGTGGTGGTGGTGGATAACCTGTCCACAGGCAAGCAAGAGAATGTGCATCCCAGGGCCGCTTTCCGCTGTGTGGATATCTGCAGCCGGGAGCTGGCGAAGGTTTTTGAGGAGTTCAAGATAGACTGGGTCTGTCATCAGGCTGCACAAATAGACGTGCGAAAATCAGTGACGGACCCCCAATTTGATGCCAGTGTAAATATCGGCGGGCTGCTTAATGTGCTGGAAAACAGCCTGCGCAAGGGGGTGAAGGGAGTGGTGTTTGCTTCTTCAGGCGGAGCAATATATGGGGAACCGGTGAGCCTGCCGGCTGGTGAAACTGCGGACAAGGGACCGCTTTCGCCTTACGGAGTGAGTAAGCTGACCAGCGAAAACTATCTTTATTATTATCACCGGACCTGCGGCCTGGAATATATTGCACTGCGTTACGCCAACGTATACGGTCCGCGCCAGGACACTAACGGCGAAGCCGGAGTAATCGCCATTTTCACGGGGAAAATGCTGGATGGAGGAACTCCCTCTATTTTTGGCGACGGAGAACAAACCAGGGATTTTGTTTTTGTGGAAGACGTGGCCAGGGCAAATCTGCTGGCCCTGAGAAAGCTGGAATTTGTCCAGGGAGGACCTCAGGCCTCATCTATCGACGATAGGGCTTTCAATATCGCTACAGGTAAGGCTACCTCAGTGAATGAGCTTTTTGCCGGCTTAAAGTCCATTACCGGCTACCGGGGCCAGGCCAGATACGAAGCCGAAAGAAAAGGGGAAGTGCGGCAGATATACCTGGATAATCATAAGGCTGAAACTCATTTATCCTGGAAACCATTGGTTAACATTACCGATGGTTTAAAGATAACAGCGGACTACTGGGTTAGAGAAAAACAAAAAAGACCATGATAATACTGGCATTTTGGGCTGCTGCCTTTATCTCCGCCTATACGGCCATTCCGTTAATGATCCCAAGGCTGAAGAGGAACGGTATATGCGGGAAAGACCGTAATAAAACGGATAATCTTGAGGTGGCTGAAATGGGGGGCCTGGGCATAGTACTGGGATTCGGCGCCGGGATCATCCTGATAATTTTTGTATTGAGTTTCACCCATCTGCTGCCTTCAGTTGACATCCTGCCGGTTCTGGGGATCTTTTCTACGGTTTTAATCACTTCCATGATCGGCATTCTGGACGATTTGATTGATATCAAGCAGTGGGTAAAGGCGCTGGCTCCGGTATTCTCAGCCTTACCGCTGATGGCCCTGGAAGTGGGGGATTCCGTGATGCGGGTGCCTCTGGTGGGAAATGTGGATTTCGGCATCCTGTATTCTCTGGTGCTGGTGCCCGTCGGGGTAACTGCGGCAGCCAACGCCACCAACATGCTGGCTGGATTCAACGGTGTGGAAGCAGGAATGGGCATGACCGGAGCGGCGGCTCTGGCTTTAGTGGCCTGGCGGCATGATGAGACCTCTGCACTTTTGATTTTGCTTTCTTTGATAGGAGCCCTGATGGCCTTTTTACGCTACAACTGGTATCCTGCCAGGATTTTTATTGGGGATGTGGGAACACTGACCATAGGAACAGTCATTGCGGCTTCTGCGATAACCGGCAATTTTGAGACCGCAGGGGTCATAGTGATGCTGCCTTATATTCTGGAATTCGTCATTAAGGCCTGGAACAGGTTTCCGAGCAAGGGATGGTGGGGCATTAACCGCGGCGGAAAGCTGTACTGCCCGGAAACAGGTTTTGTAGGATTGGGACAACTGGTCATGAAGCTCACCGGCGGCATTAAAGAGCGCAATTTGACCCTCATATTAATTGGCCTGGAAGCAATTTGCGGGGCTGCGGCGGTAATAATCTTCTGGTAGGCATTACGGGGTGTATTCAAAGATTTTAACCGAAGAAGAGCCTGAACCTGTAGGATAAATTAATTTATAGTGCTGGAGGGCTTCCAGGGGCACAGGACATGTTAAAGGTGAAGTGCTTGCTATTCGGTAGTTACCGGATTTTTGCTGTCCGATAAAGGTTTTAGCTTCCTCATATGTAGAAAAAGTATTGGTGTTAGTAATTTCTTTATAGTGGGATCCGTCACGACCGGTTTTTTCCTGATAAGAAATAACCAGAATGTCTTCAGGAGTTACTGATTTTCCATTAAAGCGGAAAAGATGTACTGCCAGGCTCTGAAAATATTCAGGATAATATAACATAACGTTTCTAAAAGTGCCTGAATTGTTGATATAGTAGGACTCGCCGAACTGTGATATTTCCATGCCGGCATAAGTAGTAACACCCTTAAATTTGGTATTAATGGTAGATTCGTCAATAACAAGATATCTGGCCCTTAACTGATCGATGATGGCATTGGCGTCAGCTTCATTTTGAGCGGTAAAAAGCTGCGCAACTTCCCGGCGAGGACCACCGCCCGGATCACAAACAGGCAAACGGCGGCCGATGCGGATTATCCAGTAGCCGAAGTCCCACCAGGAAGCAATTCCGTAGGCTGAGGCCGGATAGGTGACAGGCTCAGAATAGTATTGATAATAGGCATCAGGGTTATCAAGGGGGTCAGGAGTGTTTTCTTTAAGCCAGTTAAGCGCCCTGTACCAGTCGTCACTGGGTGCATTGGAAGGGACCTGAGTAACGGCTTCAATGGCTGGACTGAATGAGGGGAAATAAAAAAGGAAGAATAAAGCAACGGAAGTAACGCAGACCACCGCGATCCGGTTGCGCATAAAAAAATTGTTTCTAACATGCATTTGCGCTGACGCAGTTTTTTTCTTTTTCTTAAGCGGGGCACCAGCAGACAATTTTTCAGTTCTGTGAACGGCGGTTTTCTGGATTATAAAGCTTAATATTTGCCATGCCAGATACCCCATCATTACCGCCATATTGAGTGCGAAAAGAAGTGCAATACGGCGAGTTAAAAGCATGGCGACCAGCAGGATCAGGCTCCAAACCAGTAATAAAATTTTATCCGGCTCCTGGCGTTTAATTATATAGAAAATAAGGATTCCAAAAGCAAAAAATATCAGGATATTACCGGTGGTAAAATTGCCCCAGATGGGAATGAGTGAGAAATTACCGCCGGGGAAAAGAATAGGCTGCATCTGGCTGACAGTTAATTCAGCTTCAGAAGGGAAAAACACCCTGAACTGGTTCAGCATAGCCTCAAACATTGAAGGGCTAATAGCATATAAAATTCCCAGACCTATAAGTGCTAGCAACAATATGCTTGAAGGAAAAAAGTACGGGGAAGCCTTTTTTGCGTTCAATATAGAAGCCAGGCAGGTGAATACCACCAGGAACAGAAGGCTAAGGGCAAGGGCAGCGATGATCATGGGAAGCCTTGAACCTATAAGGAAGACTATCAGTGCAATAAGCAAAGAGACAATACAAACAAAGCCCAGGGGTTCTGAGGACTTTCTTTGAAATTGATTAATAACGGATTGGACAACGAAATAAACCAGGATGGTCAGGATGCAAAGGAAAGAGCCTCTCCAGGTTAAAACAAAGACGCCTATTAAGATTCCCAGCACTATGCTGTAGATGAGAGGCCTGGAATGCAGGGAAATGGTATGCGGGCGCAGGCTGCAAAAAGCAACCTGTTTTTCGCTGGCTGATTTAATTGCCAGTATGAAAAACAGCATGGTAAGGGCTGTCAGCATTACTTCAAAGGCATCCCTGTCTGTGTTCCCCAGGATAGTACGTCCGATAAATTCCCCCGGTAAAATGGCAATCATGGCCGCAGAAAGAAGACCAACCCAGCGGTTAACCAGGGCTTTGCCGATAAAATACACAGGTACTATGGTTAGAGCGCCCAGGACAGCGGGCAGGTAGGCCCCTACAAGATCCACTGTATGCTGGCTGGGATGTCCTAAACCGATTAACCAGATAAGGCTGCTTGAGAAATAAACAAAAAAATTATGGCCGTCTAAGGCAACGCCGCTGGGGTAGTATTGGAAAGGATCATACAAGAAAAAATGAGGGAAATTCACCACCAGGTTATCAATATGGCGCATAAAATAATAGGCATCGGTGATGGTGAATTTGATCCAATTTCCCACAAAGATCTGGCTGTAAGGTAAAACTACACGGAGATATAATGAAACACCGAAAAAGATGATCAAAAGGATCACTACAGGCCAGGGTGAATACTTCCATATTTTTTCTAGCTTCATTTTCCGTTATGGTACATCATTATATATAAAATAGTCAAGGAAAAGAGTTATTGATAAAAGGCCAGGAATTAGATATATTTATCTTATTTTTGTATGATGAAAAGATAATCACGCCATCTAATCAGATGATAATAAGTAACAAATCCCATAATGAGGATAAGTCTTTCGGTAATAAAAATTCTACGCACGCGATATTCAGGGTACAGACAAATAGCTGAACTGTGCCTGGCCTTCAGTAGAAGAAGCTGACACAAGCACCGGTATACCGGTCAGAGAAGGGTCATATTCAGAAATATCAATCCACGGCGGAATGTCATCAAACCAGTACCTGCCAGTCTCTTCATCATAAAGGGTATATTCATCAATACCAAGGGAATCGTAATAACTGACCAGAGAAGCCGGAAGACTATCTCGAGTGGGCAGATTGGATACCCATAACTGGTTATTATCCACTCCAAAATAGACAGGATATGTATAAAAGCTGTAAGAGACCCTGATTTTTCCGGGTCCGGGGTCTTCTGTTTCAGGAATAACAAAATGGAATTTCATTCCTGCCGGCGGCGCCGGCAGATCGGCATCAGTAATAGTAATTGACTTCACTGCCGGAGTGGGGGGAATAATGGGGTTAGGGATGATTAATCCCAGTATTATCCGTTCAATGATTACCACATCACCCATATTGACGTCCCCATTTCCATCAGCATCAGCTCCATCGGTTGAAAGCTGTAAGCCCAAAATAATTCGTTCTACCAGAACCGTATCTCCCATATCTATGATGCCATCCTCATTGGCGTCACCATAATAAAGAATATCTGAATCCTGTAGTACTAAAGTGTCATGATTTTGCTCAAAGAGAACTGCGTAGATATGCGGCTCATGATAAGGTGACAGAGCAGTACTTTTTTCAAAATTGATATTATATACTTGAAAAAGGTTAAAATCAGAAGAATCCATGCTGCTTTTACATGAAGAGATTAACCAGCCTGGAGAAAGCAGGATAAACACCAATACCGTCAATCTTAAGTATCTCATTTAGCCATTTCCAGCATATTACGGGGATAGATTATTCGAGCAGGTCCCACCTTCAAAAAAAGAAGAAAACAAACCGGATTTTTAGACGGCAGCTTTGGTTTTCTTTTGATTTCCGGCTAACACTTTTTGATTGGGGTGTTGATTAATGTTTAGATTTGGAGTATAAAAGGATTAGTAATCATTCATTCCCAGTCTAAAAGTAGAGAGCACTTCAAAATAGGCCAGTTCAAAATGATAATCTTATTGTTCTAAGCGAAAAGATTATATATATTAATTAAGGCTTTTGTCAAATCAATCTGAAAATGGGTGTATTTTAAAAAGAGGCTAAAATCTGGTACATTAAAAAGCCAATAATTCGGGAACAATATGGAAAACGATTTTAATCTCAGCTATTATAATCCGCAAGGATGGGGGGAGAACCGTACATAGTATGGCAAGAAAGGCCGAAACATCGTTTATATTGGGTATTATTTTAGTACTAAGTCTTATACTAACTCTTGTACTGGCTGGCGGCTGCAAAAACCAGGAGTCGAAAACCACAGTTGCTACTATTGCTTCGCCTGTACTAAATACAACAGTGGTTCAGATCGAATCGGTCAGTCCGGCTGATAGCAGTTCAGGAATTGCCGTTGACACTGAGATACAGGCCGTTTTTTCTCAGGAAATGAATTCCTCAACCATCAATTCAACCACCTTTACACTGCAAAAAGGAATAAAGATGGTGGAAGGGCAAGTAACCTGTATTGATAAAAAGGCGGTATTTAAACCATTAAGCGCGCTGGAATACGGCTCTACTTATACAGCTACAATTACGACTGAGGTGAAGGGCATTTCAGGGTCTTCAATAGAGCAGAATAAAACCTGGAGTTTTACCACAGTAATCAATCCCAAGCTCACAACCAGGCCAGGAAATCCTCCTCCTTCGATTATTTCAGTAAATCCAGCGGATAAAAGCACCGGCATCTCTATTAATACCGCTATTGAAGCTGTCTTTTCCGTAGAGATGGATGCTGCTTTAATATCTGCAGATACATTTATTTTGCAGCGGGGGACAACCAGGGTGGCAGGAACAGTAATTTACAGCGAGAAGAAGGCCATTTTCAGGCCATTGAATGACCTGGAATACCATTCAATCTATACCGCCATGATTGCATCAAAGGTCAAGGGCATTGACGGCCAGGCTATGGAGAAAGATATGGTCTGGAGTTTTACCACTTTGGCGGAGCCTAAGACCGTGACTGAACCTGAAGAGGATCCGCCGGTTATTATTTCGGTTAAGCCTGTTAATCTAGCTATAGGTATACCGGTTACTATCACCATTGAAGCGGTTTTTTCCAAAGAAATGGACTCTTCCTCTATAAACAGCACTTCCTTTATCATACGCCAGGGGACAACGCCGGTAAGCGGGATAGTGACCTGTTCAGGAACAAAGGCGCTGCTCAAACCGGCAGCCAGCCTTTCCTACAGCACTGTTTACAGGGTCTTAATCACCAGGGAAGCCAGAGACCTGGCTGGCAAAAACCTGACGCAGGATTATGAATGGAGTTTTACCACAGAAGCCGCACCGGTGTCCGGTGGATCCGGAGGGGTAGTAAGTGTCTCACCTACGCCATCACCAAGCCCAACTCCAACTCCAACTCCGACACCCACGCCTAGCCCTACTCCGACGCCTACTCCTACTCCAACTCCAGTTGAAAAAACAGTTTTCTTATCTGACGCTGATCTGCCTAAGCCTCCAGCAGGATTTACCTTCCATTTTGTCGCTCCTGATGCGGGTGACCCAGGAACGGGAAAAATAATGGTAGGTTATAAAATAGCGGGAAGTAATTTTCCATTTACCTATCCTGTATATTTTGGCGTGGAGAATAATCAGCTCTGGGTCTCTAATTTGCCCATGTTAGATAGTATCCCGGCTTCTCTGGTTGGTTTTTATAATTCACTAGGCATCGACGAAAATACGGTATATGACCAGGCGACAGGAAAATACCGGTTTACCGGCATTCCTGCCTGGGTTAATATCAGCAAATATGATCCCAATTTGACTGAAGTACCGGTCCTGATTTCGGCCTCATCCGGTGAAGGCCAGGCGCAAATCACTTATCTGGCTATTCCTTAGTATTCAAGGGTTTATTTTTTCTTCAACATTTCGGGCGGGCAGAATAGGTAGAACTCGACTATTTTGAAGTGACTGTAGTTGATGTGGATTAAATTATATTTATTTAAGTAATAATTGAAATAATAATTAATTTATAATTACAAGCATTGAATTGTTAATTTAGTAAAAAAAGACTATTGACATTAAGTAAAATAGGTGATATAAATTTACTTAATTGTAATGTAGGAAATATGAAACACCTATAGAGGAATTTTTATCTCTAAGGAGGGTTATCATGAAGTTCAGTAAACTGGTACTGGTTCTGGTATCTGTCATAGTTTTTTCTTTGCTACTGGCTACTCCGGTATTAGGCCAGTCCGGGTTTGTTAAAAATCCGGATCCGGTGATGCAGAGCGACTTTACCTGGGACAGCCAGATCATAGGTAGCGCCTGTGTAATTCTGGACGGCATTACTTATAAGGCCTGGTATACCGGCTATAACGGCAACGTGTTCAGTATCTGTTATGCTACTTCAGCAGATGGAATTACCTGGGGAAACAAAACACGCGTATTTTGGCCCAGTGCTGCTCCAGCCTGGGATAGTTTTATGGTAGGCGCGCCCTGGGTTGTTAAGGTCGGTGCAACCTACCATATGTATTATACCGGTTCCAAAGCTGACCTGATTGCGCAGATTGGCCATGCTACATCAGCGGACGGCATAAACTGGACAAGACAGGGCGCTAATCCAGTTCTTTTTGTAGGCGCTGTTGGAAGCTGGGATGCCGGCAGCGTCTGCTTTCCGAGCGTGATTTATGACGGCGGGTTCAAGATGTGGTTTACGGGCCGTCCCGGCGGCGCTTTGAGTCTGACTGGTTTTCAAATAGGTTATGCTACTTCAGCAGATGGACATGTATGGACCAAAGAACCAAGCAACCCGCGTTTAACCAAGGGCTTCTCAGTTACTGATTTTGATGGTAAAGGGGTATTGGCCTGTGGTGTTTATAAGGAAGGGGCTTCCTACCTTATGTACTACACAGGATTTATGGATACAGCCGGCGGTGTGCAGGCCAGAATTGGGGAGGCTTTTTCTACAGACGGTATTGCCTGGACGAAATTAACCCATATTAACCCAGTTTTGAATGTGGGCGGCACCACGGGTAACTGGGATGGAAAAGGTGTAGCCGCACCCTGTGTTTTTAAAGTAGGTGACACCTATAAAATGTGGTATACCGGCGGCGACAACAGCCTGGTTTTTAAGATAGGCTATGCTGAATATACCCCAGAAGAATATCCCTCTGTTCCCGGAACCTCCAATCTTACTACAGGTTTAACAATCGGGAGCATGGCAGTCCTGATGGGTGCTGTACTCTGGTGGGGTATCCGGAGAAATAAATACCTGAGTAAAGATTAAAAATATAGAAAGAAATAATATAAAAAACCAATAACAAGGTAATTAAATTATAAAGGATATGCAGGAATATATGAATAAATATTCCTGCATATCCTTTATATTAATGGAACAGTAACTAGTACTCTGAAGACGGGAGTTTATCCCGATCCATACCAATTTCTTTGCGTGCTTCAGCAAAAATTTTTTCCAAGTATTTTCTGAATTGCTTTTTTTCCTCTTTGTTCAATATGTTCATAATTCGATGAATAGGACCTCTTTTTGTAGTCAATTCATAAGCATGCTGACCTTTTTCTGTGATCACAACCCTGACCAGGTTTTTACGTTCAAGGTCCTTTACCTTCCTGATAAGGCCTTTTTTAGCCATTCTATCCACCAGAGCAGAGACGGTATGCGGTTGACGTATAAGATACCGTGACAGTGAGGCTGGAGTGGCTTTATTGCCCATGCCCATAACCACGAACATCAAACTGGCTTGTTCGGGAGAGAGACCGTACCTCTGCAATTCTTTTTCTCTGGCTCTGAACACAGCATACCTGGTATGCGTTAAGAGCAGCCATAAATCCTGGTCTTCATCAGAAGTAGAATAAAATTTAACTGATTCATCATATTCCATATTAATTATCGCTTCCTGTCTCAACAAACTTATATGCAATCGACCTTTCTCACTATATGTATATTATACTTTCCAATGAGGATTATTGCTAATGATACCGGCAGTGTGAGATGAAAGACTTCAATACGTTTCTTTTCATCAGGAATGAAATTAGAAATACAATGATACCGGTATCAGAAAAAAGAAGAGAAATATATTAATTGAGGAGAAATTTACAATAATGAAGGAAATGTACCAATTCAAGGAACAAATCAAGCACGGAAAAAGATAGGGCTGAGGATAGCCAGACAAAGAAAATGGAGTAATAAAAATAAAACAATTACTGCTTTAAGACCGTATTTTACTTTTGCTGTACGTGTGGATGACCACTGTAAGGCTTCATCCAAACCAGATCCCAGGCCAAGGCAAAATGCACCAATGGTAGGATAAAAATAAAATATGAAGCTGATGCGGTTAGTGGCAATACTGATAGGTATCCACAGGATGAAAGTACTCAGGAACCAGGCAAAACCAAAGAGACCGGCTTCATGCCGTTGGATGGCTCTATAGAGAAGGTACAGTACCACAGGAATAATCAGTATCCAGATAGTAAGGCTGACGGCGCCGGTGTAATGAGGGGTATACCAGTAGGCCATTGGAATATAATTCAGGATCCAGCTCCACGGACGGCTCATAGAAGGATGGGCAGCGGTTTCAAAGGTAAGGCTGCTGCTTAAACTGAGCATATCTTTAATACGTATAGCCGGATTTTGAAATTCATGGTTGAGAGCGTAATCAAATATCGGCATAAGGGCCACGAAAGAGACGATAGCGAATATTACAGTAAGAGCAAACCAGCGTGATTGTTTAGTACGGGTAAACATCCAGTGTATAAGCAAAACTGGTGTTCCCAGAGCTGCGTATAATTTACAAAGCGCACTTAATCCAATGAAAACCCCTGAAAGAAGGTACTGGCGGTTAAGATAAAGCCAAAAAAAGGCAAACATGAGCACGACGTAGAAGACATCCAGCATGGCCATTCCGGCCTGTAAAAAATAGAAATTTTCAAAACCCAGCAAGAAGGTGGCCAGAGAGGCCCCGGTCCGCGACATTTGCAGACGCCGGCAAATCAGATAAAAGAGTATCAGTCCAATCGTACCGGCAATTACAGATGGAAACCGCCAGCCCCAGGGATTATCTCCGAAAAGGTAAATTCCGCCGATGATAAATACTTTTGATAGGGCAGGATGTTCTGGCCGGTCATCATGATAAGTATCCATGATAACCCGGGCATCTTTGATATAATGTTGTTCGTCAAATACAGCCTCGGCGGGGTTTGCGATTATGCTGAAATGCATGGCAAGGGTAACTATGACGATTAAACATAGCCAAAAGTATTCCCAATGATAAAAACGGGAAAGGGAACTCTTTATCGCCATGTCCAGACCAGACTCAAGATGTAATTCCAGATAAAAGCAACCAGTATTCCGATGAGGTTAGATACCAGATAATAAAAATCAAAGACGCTGGTAAATAAAACGAGCAAGCCCCACTGAATAGCAGCTCCTGCCGCACATGTCACATTAAATTTTAGAAGACGGAGTATGAATGAACCCGTTTTTCCGGTTCGCCGGTCTGCAAAGGTAAAACGATCATTGAGGATGAAATTGGAGATAATTGATGCTTCAATAGCAAATATGGAAGAGATATAGTATGGAAGTCCCGCAAATTCGGTTAGAAGCCAGAGCACTACCTGATTAACGGCTATCCCGCTTAAACCTACACCAATGAACTTGAGAAGCCTGAGGAACTCCCCTTTTCTGCGCATCAAACTGAAAATATGCTTCAAATAATCTATCTGCTGGCGGGCCTTCATTTTACTGCGGCCGGAACTGCGGTCTTCAAAAATAAAAGGAACTTCAACAACTTTCCGGAAGTTCCCCATGATCAACAATTCTAAAAGTATTTTGTATCCGATAGGTTGTAATACCATATTATCAATACCGCGGCGTTGAAACATAAAAAAACCGGACATAGGGTCTTTCACCTGACGGCTGGAAGGCAAAAAAAGATGAGCCAATGTCAGTGCACCTTTAGATATTATTTTCCGGACTATGCCCCAGTTAGGGCAACCTCCCCCCGGTATATACCGGCTGCCGATTGCCAGGTCAGCTCCATTTTCAATCGCCTGCAGTAATAAGGCATTTACCTCCGGAGGGTGTTGAAGATCAGCATCCATAACGCCTATAATATTACCCCCGGCATATTTAATACCATGTAAAACAGCAGTAGCCAGTCCTCTTTCGTCTTTTCTTACCAGCACTTTAACCGGAAACCTGGAGGACAGGCTTTCGATAACCTTTACGGTACCATCCCGGCTATTATCATCCACAAAGAGAATTTCATAATTATGCCCGGTTAAAGTGCGGCTCAGTCTTTCCACCAGGGGGATGATATTGTCCTGTTCATTATAGGTGGGGATAACTATTGAAAGCATATTATCTTTCATTTTCTATTGGAATCCCTTATTAATTCATGACTATTTTGAATTTTACCACATTCACTATTCGAAAATCACTTCAAGTCTGGAAAATTAAGACGAATTACCTTTGGAGTCTATGTATCTGGTATACTTATTACATGTCTATTAGCGACCTATCCTCCATCCTGTTAGTAGCCTTAAGTCTTTCAGCGGATTGTTTTGCTGTGGCACTGGGGGGAAGTGTGGGGTTAAATAAAATTCGCCAAATTCAAATATTGCGCACCGCCCTGGCGTTTGGATTAGCACAAATGATTATGCCCGTAATAGGATGGGCTGTTGGACGCAGTATTATAGACCTTATTTCGAGTTTTGACCACTGGCTGGTATTGGTTCTTCTTCTGATTATCGGAGGGAGAATGATTTGGGAAGCTTTTCATGAGAAAGAGGAGAAAACAAAAGGAGCAGATATAAGCCGGGGGTTTTTATTACTGACTCTGGCGGTCGCCACCAGCCTGGATGCTCTGGCAGTCGGTTTAAGCTTTGCTTTCCTGGAAATCAATATTCTTTTTGCCAGTGTGATTATCGGAGTCATTGCCTTCCTTGTGACGGTTTCCGGTTTCTATATTGGACGTAAGGCTAATAGTATTTTAGGACAGAGAGCCAAGATAGCTGGCGGTATTATATTGATTGGTATTGGAATTAAGGTGGTCATAACGCACCTGTAATCTTTTCCAGTGATATGACGCTAATCGAATTTTATTTTATGTATAATAAAATATAAATTCCCCTTAAGAAATCATATTTTGATATTTGACAGGTGCAAAGAAAAATAGTATATTTGGGCAATAGTATACAAAATGTACTAAATAGGAATATTCTACTTTGGTCTAATATCGCCGGGATTGACAACAACACTATATTGTTATACCATGTGGCTAACTTAAGTTGATAGAAGTACTTAGTGATGTTATTACCGGTAATTAGAAATCGAGTACGATGATCTAAAAAATAGGTCCCAATTTAATAAATTGGCTGGAAAAGAGAGTAAAAAGTCAATACAATGTTGGACAACTGGTAAAATTTGTAGTATAATGCCCCAAACCCTAGCGCTAGAAAGAAGAAAAACCAAGCAGTTCATATCCGGTGATTTTGTCATTGTAGTAGAAGTTCGAACGTTTAACCAGGTTGTGGTATCAAGCATCTTGACAAACTGATACGATGTACCTATACTATGCCCAGACTCTTTTTAAAAAGAGTTCAATTCATATAGGAATTGCATACGTCAGCAAAGTTTATTATCATTTTGCGTTTAGCTTAAAGATAGTACAATTTACTTCGAAAGCAGGGGTGCAGTCATGATAACCTATATAATCCGTAGATTGATTATGATGTTGATTGTTCTAGTTATAGTAAGTTTGCTGGTGTTTTTAGCCATGCGCATGTTACCCGGCGATCCCATCCGCATGCTGGTAACGCAGAGTGAACAACAGGAATTTACAGAACAACAAATAGAACAATTAAGACATGAGTTCGGTCTGGATAGACCTTTAATGGTACAATACTTTAGCTGGATTGGCGGAATATTCAAGGGTGATTTAGGCGTATCTATTCTTCACCGGGCTCCTGTAGCAGGAGAAATCCTTAGGCGGCTGCCAATCACTATGCATCTCGGTCTAATTTCCTTTATAGTAGGTCTTGCAATTGGAATCCCCTTCGGTGTAATTTGTGCAGTCAGGCGCGCCTCCTGGCTAGATACTCTGTTAACCGCACTGGCCAATTTGGGAATTACCGTCCCTAACTTCTGGTTAGGAGTCATGCTTATTTATGTATTCGGTCTTTATTTCAGATTGCTTCCGGTACAGGGGTATACGTCACCTTTTGAAGATTTTTGGTTAAATTGCCGGCAAATGATAATGCCTGTCATTTGCATGGCTTTGTTCCCGCTGGCGTCAAATACCCGTCAAGCCCGTTCCAGCATGCTGGAAGTAATGAGACAGGACTATATCCGGACAGCCTGGTCTAAAGGTTTACGAGAAAGGGTTATTATTGTCAGACATGCTCTTAAAAACGGTCTTATCCCCATAATTACTCTCTCCGGTATGGGTTTAAGCATGATTATTGGTGGTTCAGTTATTACAGAAACCGTGTTTAATATCCCGGGTATGGGCAGACTGGCAGTCACTTCAGTGCTTAATCAGGACTACCCATATGTTCAGGGTATTATTCTGCTGATTTCCTGCTTTATATTGATAATCAACCTGCTGGTTGACCTTACCTACGGTTGGTTAGACCCCAGAATAAGGTTTAGCTAAGGGAGAATGAGAATGGCAAATGAAGTTGCAGTAACAACGATTACCGGAGAATCAGAAGCGCCACCACGGGTGAGCGAATGGCACCGCATGCGCCGGGTATTTCTGGGCCGCCCGCTGGTGGTCTTCGGTCTGGTTGTAATAGTAATATTTATATTAATAGCGATTTTCGCACCTTTAATAGCGCCATATGATCCATTTGAGCCGGATTTGTCCGCTGCTTTATCTGGTCCGACTTCTGACCACTGGTTAGGTACCGATCCTCTGGGTAGAGATACCCTGACACGTATCATCTATGGAACCCGCACCTCGTTAATGATCGGTATCATTGTGGTTGGAGTTTCTTCAATCATCGGAATGCTTTTAGGAACTATCGCTGGTTATTACGGGGGGTGGACACATGCCATAATTATGAGAATCATAGACGCTTTCATGTCATTCCCAATGATACTACTGGCTCTGGTTGTAGCAGCTCTTCTGGGAAGTGGTATAAAAAACGTAATCATAGCACTGAGTATAGCCAATATACCAGGCTATTGCAGGGTAATGTGCGGTCAGGTGCTTTCCATTAAAGAGAATGATTATGTGCTGGCCGGACGTTCAGTTGGTGCCAGAAATGCACGTATCATGCTGAAGCACGTAGCACCCAACTGTATTGCACCGTTAATCGTTATGATTACCATGATGTTAGGCGGCGTAGTACTCGCTGAAGCTGGATTAAGCTTTTTGGGTATTGGTATTACTCCTCCTACCGCGGCCTGGGGAAGCATGGTTAATGATGGCCGGCAATACCTGTTAACCCTGCCTATACTATCCTTCGCACCTGGAGTTGCCTTAATGCTGCTGGTATTTGCCTTCAACATGGTTGGAGATGGTCTAAGGGATGCTCTGGATCCTAGATTGAGAGGAACACTCTAATAGCTGAAGTACCGTCAAGAGAAGGCTGAGGAAGGAAAAATGACAAGATTACTGGAAGTAAAAAACCTGGAGACACAATTTAAAACGGAAAGCGGTCTGGTAAGGGCTATTGATGATGTATCCTACCATATTGATGAGCAGGAAATCGTCGGTATAGTAGGAGAAAGCGGTTGCGGTAAATCAGTCAGCCAGCTTTCGGTCATGCGTTTGATAAACACACCGGGTAAGATAGCGGGCGGGCAAATCATCTTTGAAGGTCAAGATCTACTTAAATATTCTGCCAATGGACCGGAAATGCGTTCTATCCGGGGAGCCAAAATAGCCATGATATTTCAGGAGCCGATGACTTCTCTAAATCCGGTATTAACCATCGGACGGCAACTCAGAGAAATGCTGGAATTACACCTGGGAATGCATGGCGAGAATGCAGACAACCGCGCCGCAGAACTACTCACCCTGGTTGGTATTCCCAGCGCTAAAAGCCGGTTGGATGATTATCCTCATCAGTTTAGCGGCGGTATGCGTCAAAGAGTGATGATAGCCATGGGCTTGTCCTGTAATCCCAAGATGCTGATTGCAGACGAGCCCACTACAGCTCTGGACGTAACAACCCAGGCCCAGCTACTGGAACTCATGAAGTCTATGGTTGAGCGCTTTAAAAGCTCGCTGGTAATAGTAACACATAACCTGGGAGTAGTGGCTCGTTATGCCCAGAGGATTTATATCATGTATGCCGGGCGGATCGTAGAGTCAGGTACCTGCAAAGATATATTCAGGCATCCCAGGCATCCTTATACCATCGGTCTGCTAGCGTGTGTTCCCCGATTGGATGAGGAGGTTGGCCGTAAGCTGGTACCTATAAAAGGATTACCGCCAAATCTGATCAATATGCCTAAGACTTGTGCCTTTTTACCTCGCTGTCCTTATGCTGTTGAGCAATGCAGGACCAGTCCCTGGCCGGATCTGAGGCTGGTAGGGAATCAGCAGTATATTCGCTGCTATGTCAATACCGAGGAGAAGAAAAAGTGAGCACGCAGACAAGTGACATAATACTGGATGTCCAGGACATGAAAATGTATTTTCCGGTCACCCGCGGTCTTTTAAAAAAGAAGGTAGCTGATGTTAAAGCTGTAGATGGGGTTACTTTCAAAATTAAAAGAGGAGAAACGCTGGGGCTGGTAGGCGAAAGCGGTTGCGGGAAAACAACGGTGGGTCGGTGCGTAATCCGTTTATACCAGCCGACCGGAGGGAAAGTGCTTTATGAAGGGATAGATATTTCCTCTTTACCCGAAAGAAAAATACGTCCCTTAAGAAGTAAGATCGCCCTGATATTTCAGGATCCTTACAGCTCGCTTGATCCAAGACAGAGCGCCGGAAACATCGTGGGCGAGCCACTCATCGTACATCAAAAAACCAGCAGCGCCAGTGAATACAAGGACCGAGTAGAAAAACTTTTCCGTATTGTAGGCCTTGATCCCAGCATGGCAGACCGGTATCCGCATGAATTCAGCGGCGGACAGAGACAAAGAATTGGGGTTGCCAGAGCACTGGCCTGCGAACCGAACTTGATTGTATGTGATGAACCTATATCAGCCCTGGATGTCTCAATCCAAGCCCAGATAATTAACCTGTTGGAGGAATTACAGGAGGGCTTGAAGGGATTAACTTATATTTTTATTGCGCATGACCTGTCTGTGGTTAAACACATTAGCGACAGAATCGCTGTGATGTATCTGGGACATATTGTCGAAATCACCACGCCACAGGAGCTATATTTAAATCCATTACATCCTTATACTAAAGCACTCCTATCAGCCGTTCCCGTACCTGATCCTTATATTGAAGAAACACGCGAAAGAATCATTCTTAAGGGTGAAGTACCCAGTCCCTTGAATCCGCCGCCTGGGTGCACCTTCCATCAAAGATGCCATATGGCGATACCTGATTGCAGCAAGATTATTCCCCAACTGGTAGATAAAGGAAATGGACATGAGGTAGCCTGTATACGGGTATAAACTAAAAAAAATGTAATAGCAGAATAGGGGCAATAAAAGCGTTTTTGCCCCTATTCGATTTTTAATAGAATAAATGAAAAATTGAGCAAAAGTATTGTCCCGCTGAATTGGATTTATTTTTAAATGTATAATACAATAATAGAAATAGGAAATAGGGAGTAACAAACTGATGCAAGTAACAATCAAATGCCCTGCATGTAATACAGACTCCAGCTTTTTCGTGGCCAAGAATGTATTCCAGGGCCCGTTCAGGTGCTGGAAATGCAAGGCTATGTTTACCGTAAAAGTAAAAGATGGAGCTTTACAGGCCTGTGACCCATTAAGCAATGAAGATTTCGAAAAAAATAAGGCGGATAAGGAAGCCAAAAGGAAAAAGGCCAGGGAAAAGACGGCTTAACAATTATGATCAAATAAATTAATTTATCTAATCCATAAAAAATATAATATAATATTAATTGCTCTAGTTTGAAGATCAAGCTAGAGCAATTAATATTATTCAAGATTATTGACAGAGACATCATGCATCTGTAACATTAAAGCTATGCTGGGAAAAGTTAATACATGTGCTGTGGTAGGATTAGAGGGATACATGGTACAGGTAGAGGTTGATATCTCACCCGGCCTGCCCAGGTTTTTTATTGTTGGACTTCCTGATGAAGCTGTACAGGAAGCCAGAGAGAGGGTACGAGGGGCTATCCGCAACTCCGGACTGGCTTTTCCCATGAAGCGCATTGCGGCTAATCTGGCGCCTGCTGATTTAAAGAAAGAAGGTCCGGCTTATGATCTGCCTATTGCCATAGGCATTCTAACTGCCACTGAACAAATCAAAACTGACGTCTCTAAAATGGTTTTTCTAGGAGAATTATCTCTGGATGGAACATTACGGCATACCAGCGGCATTTTGCCCATGGTTGGGGTAGCCTACTCCCAGGGCTTTAAAGATATTGTAGTACCGGCAGAAGACGCCAGGGAAGCCTCTCTTATTGAAGGTACTCGTATTTTACCATTTGGATCTCTTTCGGAATTAATAAGATATTTGTTTGGTGATATCCCTGCTCCACAAATTAAAGCAGATGGAGGCAATCTGGCTGCTCCTGTTATGACGGCCGTTACTGATATGGCAGAAATTAAAGGACAGGAACATGTTAAGCGAGCGCTGGAAATAGCGGCTGCCGGCGGTCATAATGTAATCATGTGCGGACCTCCTGGAAGCGGTAAAACACTCCTGGCACGCGCCTTACCCGGCATATTGCCCCCCTTGAATACGGAAGAAGCTCTGGAAGTAACCAAGATTTACAGCGTCAGCGGTCTTTTACCCTCTGATACACCCCTGATCAGGCAAAGACCTTTCCGTTCCCCACATCACACCATCAGCAATGCCGGCCTGGTAGGAGGAGGACGCTGGCCCAAGCCGGGAGAAATCAGTTTGAGTCATCACGGTGTATTGTTCCTGGATGAGCTGCCGGAATTCGGCCATGCTATTCTGGAAGTGCTGAGGCAGCCTCTGGAAGATAAGATAGTCACCATAAGCCGCGCGCAGGGGAGCATTACCTTTCCGGCTGATTTTATGCTGGTGGGCGCTATGAACCCCTGTCCCTGCGGATATTTTGGAGACCCATATCATCCCTGCACCTGTCCTCCCGCCATGGTATCCAGGTACCAGCACCGCATCAGCGGGCCATTTATAGACAGGGTGGACATTTTCGTGGAAGTGCCGCATATAGAATATGAAAAGCTGGCCGATACTCGGCTGGGGGAGAAATCTGAGAAAGTACGGGCCAGGGTAGAAAACGCCCGCGAGATACAGCGGAAGCGTTTTAAGGAAACAAGGATTGCCTGCAATTCCGGAATGACTCCGGCAGAGGTCAGGGAATACTGTCACCTGGATGAATCAGCCCAGAGCCTTTTAAAAGCTGCTATGAAGCAGTTGTACCTTTCAGCCAGGGCGTTTCACCGCATACTCAAGTTAGCCCGTACTATTGCGGATGTTGAAGGTGCCGGGACCATCCGGAGTAATCATCTGGCAGAGGCGGTACAATACCGGCCGAGAAGTCAAAGCTGAAGGAGAGTAGCCAGGAAACGAGAGACATGGGGCGATGGCTATTAAAAAAATTTCTTGCCAGGGAATACCTTTTGAATTTATACTTGTAGGCGAGTCGCATGGGCGCAGACTATAAGCTCATGAGTAGCCAAAAGTAATAAGGGGTGATGTCATGAAAGCCAGAAGAAAGTCTCCTGAGATTGTTCTGAGAGGCGGAAAGCCAAAGGCAGTTATCCTTGATATTGAAGAATATCGGGAAATGTTGGAGCGCCTGGAGGATGTGGACGACCTGAAGATGCTTGAAGAAATGAGGAGAAAACCTCTCGAATTCAAGAAACTGGAAGATTTTTTGAATGAATACATCCCAAGCGTATGAGGTCTACTTAGAGCGAGCAGCGGAACAAGACCTCAAACGGCTATCAGCCATTAATTTTAAGAGGATTATCCCCCGTATCCAGGCATTGACTGAGAATCCCAGACCTGTGGGTTGTCGAAAAATTTCCGGTTCGAAGAATGACTGGCGAATTAGAGTTGGAGATTATCGAGTTATTTATGAAGTCGAGGATGAGAAAAAAATTGTCAGAGTCATGCGCGTAAAACATCGCAGGGAAGCTTACTATTAGGATTCGAGAACTTCTCCATATGCAGCCAGAACCAATCAAATGACATTTTTCCAGGTTGATAGTTGTCAGATATTGATGCTGTCCTCTCCCAATTCACAATCGTCATCTCATTTTTCCAATATAGCTATTTTTGCTACAGCTAAGCCATTTTGCTGAATCCTTGGAGAACCCCCACTTTATCCCGCCTGATATTTTCTAACCATTGAGATTATTCCCCATTGACATTCGTTACCTGAATGCTGTAAATTTTGGTTCTTTCTCATTTCAAGTGGGTAAACCAACTTTAGAATAGTCGAGTTTACCAG
>CAYLRY010000041.1:0-3860 GCA_964386535.1 uncultured Dehalococcoidales bacterium
TTAGATGTCCATCTTTTTACTTTGGTCAGCCTTCCTGATTATTCTTGGATATTGGGGAGGATTACCCGTCCGGTGTTAATGCCATTTTATTATGATAGACTCCCTCTGAAAAAGACTTACTGCAATTCGCAGCACCATAAAGTCAACCAGAAACAAACCCAGAGAAAGAGCCAGTGTCAATATTAAGTTGAACCAGACTATACCCGCTACTTGAATTCCGATTAAAAGGAATACCGGCAGGATTACCAGAATGACAAAGTTTTGTGCGTTTTTAGCATCCTTTGCCTGAGATGAGCCGATGATGCCCAGCAAAAAACTCAATGCCGCCACAGCGGGAGTCAGGAGAAAAAGAGTAATAAACCAGGAAGAAGTTAAAACCATATCCACCAGCATACCCCAACCCATCAAATCTACTCCCAGGAAGAATATGGCAGCACAAATCCAGGTAACAATTAGAGCCGGGATAGCCCCAGAAAGTGCTTTTCCTAATAACAACTCCCATGTCCTCACTGGTGTGGCTAAAAGGGGTTCAAGACTGCGTGATTGTTTCTCTTCAATAATGCTGAAAGTAGCGAAGCTGATAGCGATCATAGTAGGAATTAATAAAAGGAAAAACTTGAATTGACTGAGTAAAAGTATTTGAAGCTGCTGAGAAGCAGGTAAAGCTGCTACTGCTGGAATTTCAATGATCAGTTTTTTTATGGCGGACTGTATAAATGAGGTAGATGTGATAGTATCCCCGCCGAAATGAGAGGCCAGCCATATAAATACCAGAGGCTCGGCGATGATTAAAAGCGGAACCAGTGTAACGAAAAGGGTATTATTGAGATCATGAAAAATTACTTCCCATTCTTTGAACAGAATATTACGAAGGCGGCGTCTGGTCATTCTTTTGCCTCCTCTTTCACCAGGCTGAGATAAATTTCCTCCAGCGAATGGTGCTCTTCCTTGACTTCCAGTATTCTGCCGCCGGCCAGTACAATATTTTTGACCAGCTCAGGAAGTTGATTCTCGTTATCTTCCAGTTCCAGGAAAAGTTGGTTGCTATCTGCCTTAAAGGAGTTAAAAGAGGCGTTCTTTTTAACTGTTCCCAGAATATCATCGTTGATGTTTTCTAACCTGATTATGACCTTCCTGTGGAACATTTGCTTTCTCAGATTCTCCGGTTTGTCCAGGGCCAGCAAACGGTTGCGAAAAACCGCAATACGGTGGCAAAGCTGCTCTGCTTCGGATAAGTTATGGGTGGAAAGGAAAATTGTCCGTCCTTCACTGCTGAGCTTTTTGATCAGCCCGCGGACATTTTCAGCGGCCTCCGGGTCCAGACCGGCAGTGGGCTCATCCAGAAACAGTACCTGTGGTTCGTGGACCAGGGCTCTGGCTAGCGCCAGTCGCTGCTTCATGCCCTTTGAGTAGGTCCCTACGGGCTCTTTCTGACGCTCCCCAAGGCCCATGATTTGGAGATATTTCCCAACCCTACCGGGAATATCAATTCCCGGGTAGAAACCCGCAAAGTATTCCAGATTCCGGTAAGCGCTCAGGCGGTTATAAAATCCTGGCGATTCCGTAAGCAGGCCGATGACCTGGTGAAGTTGCTCGATAGAACCGTCAGTTCGTCTTCCGCCAATCACCGCATAACCTGAAGTGGGAGCAATAATACCCGAAAGCATGCGAATAGTGGTGGTCTTTCCCGCCCCATTAGGCCCCAGAAAACCCAGCACCTCACCTTTCTCTACCTTCAAACTGAGTTTGTCCACAGCACATACTTTTCCATAATAACGAGTCAATTCATGGGCTTCAATCATAATCAAGAATTAGGTTCTCCCCCTGGTTCAAACTAATGGTCTAAAATATTATACTTTATTTTAGACCGTGTAATGTATCTTCTTCAGGTTGGTTCTTCATAACCGGGAAATGGTAAAATTATGGAACCGTATGCTTTGACCAAAAAAGGAGATTTCATGCAACTGGAAAAACACAGTTTGGAGATATTAACCGGAGCTTTACAGCGGCTCGAGGCTGGTTACGCTCATTTACCCGATGTAAACACCGCTTATGATTATGAGGCTATCAACCGGGTTTTACTGGAAACTGCTGAGAAACTGTGGGAAAACTATCCCTTCTTTCATCCGGCTTATGCAGCCCATATGTTTAAACCGCCTCACCCTGTTGCCAGATTAGCTTATATGCTGGGACTCTGGATTAACCCAAATAATCATTCTTTTGATGCCGGGCAGGCCAGCTCAAGAATGGAGAAAGAAGCGGTAAGTGCAATCGCCAGAATGTTTGGCTGGGAGACTGCTCTGGGACATCTTTGCGGCGGTGGTACTATGGCTAATCTGGAAGCACTCTGGGTTGCCGGGAAACTGCATCCAGGTAAAACTGTAGTAGCTTCCGAAATGGCCCATTTTACTCATGGCAGGATTTCTGAGGTACTGCATCTGGATTTTCATACCGTTTCCTGCGATGATCATGCCCGTATGGATATTACATCGCTCGAAGATATCCTGAGTACAAAAAAAGTTGGATTGGTGGTGGCTTCGCTGGGAACTACGGGAACAGGTTCTTGTGATCCACTGGAAGAAATTCTGTCTCTGAAAGAGAAATATGGATTCCGGTTGCATGTGGATTCTGCCTATGGCGGCTATTTTATTTTGACCGGTAACCTGAACAGCAGCACGCGTAGATCCTTTGATCTGATAAAAGAAGCCGATTCTGTTGTTATAGATCCGCATAAGCACGGCTTGCAGCCTTTCGGATGCGGATGTATACTTTTCAAAAATCCTGATGTCGGACGGTTCTATCAACATGACTCACCCTATACTTACTTTCGCTCCGAGGATCTACATCTGGGGGAAATCAGTCTGGAATGTTCACGGGCGGGAGCATCGGCGATTGCTCTCTGGGCTACCCAGAAACTGTTGCCCCTGCAGCCTGGAGGGGAATTCGCTTCTGCTCTGGAGAAATCCAGAGAAGCAGCCCTAATTTTATACCAAAAACTGGCAGCAGATGCCAGGTTCAGAGTTGTCTTTCCACCCGAACTGGATATCGTTATCTGGGCCCTGGCCGGTAAAAGTGCCAGCGTGATCTCCCTGCAAACAGAAAAATTCCTGCAAGCGGCAGCCTCTCACCAACTCTATCTGGCCAAGTTGAAATATCCTGCCCGTTTATTGAAAGGTTTCTGGAAGGACGTCATATTTGATGCTGAGACTGTGACCTGTTTACGTTCCTGCCTGATGAAGCCGGAGCACCTGGACTACCTCGAAAAAATCTGGGAAATCATAGATAAAACAGCCGGAGAAATGGAAACATTTTCATAATAATCCAGAGAAAATCGTTGCATGAAGGTAAAAGGATGGAAATAAATATTCTTATTGAGGAAGGCATTGAAGCCGAACCGGGAGCAGAATGGCTGCAAAAGGTAATGGAAAAAGCTCTCATGTCTGAAAATGTGCCGTCCAATATTGAAATCAGCCTGGTTATTACCGGACAGGCAAAAATGCAGGAATTAAACCGCGAATACCGCGGCCAGGACCAACCCACGGATGTTTTATCTTTCGCTTTGTCTGAATCCTCAAAAGACGAACCAGCCGCTTTCATAGGTCCTCCCGACGGACTGCTGCACCTGGGGGAGATAATCATATCTTATCCGCAAGCCCTGATTCAGGCCCAAGAACATGACCATACCATAAAAAAAGAACTGGCTCTTCTCATTGTTCATGGAGTACTCCACATCCTGGGATATGACCACGAGAAACCCGAGATGGAACCCCTTATGTTAGCCCGGGAGAAAGAAATATTAACCGCCTTAGAAAAGGAGATAATATGAAGGTACTGGGAATAGCCGGAAGTCCCCGTAAGGG
>CAYLRY010000041.1:3960-24281 GCA_964386535.1 uncultured Dehalococcoidales bacterium
ATAATTTATGCGGGGGATCTATTGTTCCCCGGAATTGACGCCAAAGGAGATATCCTGAACCATCCGGATTTTATCGAGCAGGCTTTTGTTGCCGGGCAAAGGTTTGCGGAGTAGCAGATCACTAACTATATTTTGATGTTTTAACACTCACATTTAGCGAAATCCGGATATAAATATAAAAAGTCAAAAGGAGATTTGATAGTGAAAGCGGACAAAACGACTGAAAAAGAGGTGATAGAAGTTATTAACCGGTTCGTTGAAACCTACACTCACCACGATATTGAAGGCACGCTGGCGCTCCTGGCGCCGGACCCGGATATATTGCTTATCGGCACCGGCAGGGATGAAAAAATACTGGGAATAGAGCAAGCCCGAACCCAGATTAAGAGAGACTACGAGCAGGGCGGCGATTTTTTGATCAAACTGGGGACAACAACGGTATCATCTGCGGGACCGGTAGCCTGGATAGCGGCTGATTCTCAATGGCAGGTTAAAATTGGGGGACGGAAAATAGACTATTACTGGCGCTGGACTATGGTACTGGAGAAACGCCAGAATAAATGGCTGATCATGCAATCACACCTGTCCGCTCCGGAAGCTTCGCAGGTAGCCGGACAATCATTCCCTTCAAAGTAATACTTTATAACATAAAGCGGTGCCCGCGAAATATGTATATATTGTCAAGTATTTCAAGCAGCCTGCGTCCTACGTTTAGTAATGGAATCTACTCTGGCCAGGAACTCCCTTAACCCAAAAGGTTTGGTTAAATATCCATCAGCACCCAGCTCAAAGCATTTGGCCTTATCCTCTACGTCCTGCCTGGCACTCAGCATCATTATAGGGGTATTCAGCCGTTGGCGCACCAGCCTGCAAACTGAAAATCCGTCCATCCGGGGCATATTGATATCCAGTAAAATGATATCAAATACATGGTTATTAATAATGGAAATAGCCTCTATGCCGTCAGCAGCCTCCATGACTTCATAACCCCTGGCCTCCAAATTAACAGCGATAAATTTCCTGAGATTCTTTTCGTCATCTACAACCAGGACTCTTCGCTTCATCCTTTCACTTACCTTTTTACTCAGATATTGTACTGATGAATTGGAGTTTAGATAATCTCCGTCTCAACATAATCACAAATCGCTAAAACCGGCTTACTAAGTGATCACAAAGGGATCGTTATGCGACCTCCAGTGTCAAAATGTATTCTTTTGTTCTACAAATTATAAGAGGATGGTTGATAGGATTTGCCCTTGCCCCAGGATTCCGGTCAGATCCGGGATAGGGCTGTTGGATGCCCGTTTTTAATCCTGAGCCGTTTCAAAAGCCAGTTCGCACTTGCATCAAAATCGTTTATAATAGATACATTTCATCACCAGAGGAGGAAAAAAGTGCTGAAAAAACTTGACCATGTAATCATGGTAGTCAAAAACCTGGAGGCTGCGTTAAAAAAATACGATGATATTTTTCACCTGATCCCAGAAGGCGGAGCTATCAAAGATCTACCTGACATGAGAATAGCCATGCTGCCCGCGCTCGAGGGCTCCAGGATAGAGCTGATAGAACCCAAATCCAGTTCAATGAAACGCCATGCGGAGTTCCTGAAGAAGCATGGGGAAGGCGTAATGGGACTTTCCGGTTTCGTAGATGATTTTGATGCTGAGGTTAAAGCTCTGCGGGAAAAAGGGATTGCAGTTGAAGAAGAAATACAGCCTTCCGTACATCCGGGATATGCCCTGAGACTGGCCTGGATACCCCCTGAAGAGGGTAATGGAGTCTGGATCGAGCTGGTGGATGTGAAATCCTTACCGCCTCACTTAAGATAGCCGGGCTCTGTTTTCTTACCCAGTGTCTCCCTGATAAAAAACATAAATACCAGAGCTATGGCACACAGCCCTGCCCAGAAATAAAAAGGCAACCCCGGATCGATACCTGCCAGGCTGTTGCCCAGAGGCGGAGAGATCACGCTGCCCACCTGGCTGATGGTAAAGACCATTCCCAGGGCTGAGCCGTAGTATTCCTGACCGATTCCTTTCGTTTCCAGCAGCATGGCGCATAAAATGGCCATGAAGCCGTCGAAAGAAAGACCCGCCAGGATCATCAGAATCCAGGTGCCGATCCCTCCTACCACCGGCAACAAGGCCACACAGACAATACTGATTACCAGCGCAGGATATAGAATGGCTTTTCTGGATTTTAATTTATCAGATAGAGAAGACAGGGGGACCACAAAAAGTGTGCTGGCAGCAAAGAAGGCGGATAAGGTGTTATCAGCCAAAGCAGGGCTCAACCCTGCGTCACGTAAATATAAAGGAACATAGCCCATTACCCCAGTCATGCAGCCGGAACGGAACATTAGCATAATGCCAAAAAGCCACAATCCCTTAATCCGCACTACCTTCGAAAGCGCTTGAAGAATAGATACCTTATTCTGCTGCACAGCCTGCTGGAGAGAACCAGGAGGGTCCCGGCTGAACAGGAACCAGAATGCACCCATTGCTACCCCAATGGCTCCATAAAGGTACATAACATGCCTCCATCCACCCAGCCAGGGCGAAAGTACCGTAGCGCTAAGCATAGGTCCCAGCATCAACCCCAGTCCCATCCCCATGGCTCCGATACCGTTGGCTAAAGCCAGGTTTTTGCCTCTGAACCAGAGGCCGATAGTCTTGGTATTAGTAATAGGCACAATGGCCCTGACCAGGCCGTTCACAAAAACCGTAATCATCAGGATGAAAAAACCGTTTGATAAACCTCTCGATGCCCCGGTCAGACCGACCAGTACACAGGAGATAGTCAGTACCCATTTTATCCCCAGGCGGTCACTCATCAAACCGCCGATGAGGCTGACAAAGACTCCGGCCAGGCTGGCTATCCCCCAGATGCCCCCTATTTCAACCAGGCTTAAATTAAGGTCCTCGGAGATTTCCTTAAAAAGAGAGGGCATGCAGGAAAAGGGGATAGCCACCACTACCGCGGCAGTGACTGTAGAAAGGGTTAACATATACCAGCGGTAATTGGCCTTTCTACTTCCTTCCATCTGTTAATACCCCTTTGCCGATTCTGAAATCTGTATTATCCATACGGTATAGGTCTATCCGCCAACTACTAACGTATTGATATCCCGAAAGTACGCGGCGCCAGAGCAACACTTACTTCCGTCTTACTGCACCAGACGGGTTTTAGGATTGGAATTTTAGCCCTGAAGCTGTATGAAAAGGTGTTTTTGTCCTGAAACATATCAATCCTCTTCATGTCTTGATTAAACCAGTGATCAAATATAACAACTATTGTACCATAATTAAGCGTATACGATATGTTTCATTAGAGACATGATTAAAAAACATCATATCATTTCCTTTTCCTGTGACGCCTGTCATATAACCCAGTGCCGCCTGTAATACCCTTATTTCGTAATTGATGATTCAAAGCACTGTTATTAGCTCCCAGGGCAGCATAAACTGAGATCAAGAAAGAAATTTAAGAAACTGGGGGATCTGAATGATGACGCCGGAGATCAAAGCGCATTTAACAGATTTTCTGGTCATTACTTTCATGGCTCTTGTAGCCACGGGGATAACCCTCCTGGTGATGCATTACCGTTAACGAAATCTTAATAACTGTTGTATAGGATTATGGTTGAAAGATGGGGTCATAGTTTGAGCTCACTCAAATACGAGGTCAATTTTATAGATGACGATAAAATAAACAGGATAGCCGGAGCGGTCCGGTCTCTGGCACCAGAGCATCCGGTAAAGTTAAGTGAGGAAGAATAAGAGGTGGCTGGCTTCGGCGGTGGAGGATGGGATAAAGGCAGTGAGCGGGGGGGTGAAGGTGACGGTTGCTGATCAGCAGCATTTTGCGGAAGTGGTCCCCAGGCTATTGCAAGTTTTAAGCGAATATGACCTTGTGATGGGCTCAGGCTATTGCAAAGGGGGTAGCGCCGGTACATGGAAAATATAATGAAAAATGGTCTCTTCGATAGAAAACTGGCCGGCGCTGCCCCTGGCGGCGAAGGTGAAAGAGCGCGTATACGGTTTCTTCGCCTGATAAAGCTCTACTTCAAAACAGGACTCTTTGAACGTAAAATGTAAGACAAATTCAGCATTGCAAAAAAGTTATCTGACCGGGGGATATAAAAAATACCGGAGGGTATAATGAATATTGAAAGTCGAGATTTGGCAGCAGTTTTTCCTGAAAAAAGCCGGACATACACGGACAGCAGACAAAAAAATCCGGCTCTAAACTGATAAAATAGAAGTAAATCATGCTTAATTAAGGATTAGTGGTATATTTTTCAGACTAACACAATGAAAGCGGCAACCGAGGCCAATAGGATCATACTTGTACAGCGTCTGATAGTTAACCTTCAGCTCTGGGTGCAGCATATTAGTATTTACCGGATCGTGGTAGGTTTAGCCTTTATCATTGCTGTGGCCCTGGCACTGGCAGTTCCGGTGCATATGTCCGACCCCGATGACTGGGCCTATTATTATGCGGTCCAAAACTTTGCCGAAGGTCAATTTACCGTTGATACACAAACCCACCAGCAGCAGGTCAGCGAAGCCCAGCGGCAGGGTGGCCAGTTGATCCAGTATTTCCAGATCAAGGGCAATAAATGGGCTTTTGAAAAGGCCCCGGGATATGTACTTTACCTCTTGCCTTTCAAGCTGGTAGGCTTCCCGCGAGGAGGCAATATACTGCTGGCCCTGGGGGCAGTTATTGTGATTTTCATGCTCTTAAACCGCCTACGGGATGAGAAAACGGCCATGATCGGCTCCCTGCTGATGCTTTTCACGCCGCTGGCCCTGGTCATGCTCAACCGTGCTTATATAGACGCCTATGGTTCCATGGCCTTCCTGACCATGGGAGGCGGACTTTATTTATACTATCACCTGGAACGGCATAAACTCAGCCCGGTAAAAGGTGGCGTGCTGCTTTTCCTGGCCTTCTTTTTCGCAGGCTGGTCGGTGGTCTCGCGCTATACCAATCTGCCAGTGGCGGCAATACTGGGTCTGCATTTTTTAATTACCCGGATAATAACCTGGCGGAGAGGCGAAAAGACAGGTATCCGGGCCGAGATACTACCACTGGTACTGGGTATCGGCCTGCCGACTGCCGCCCTATTGCTTTATGATTATTTTGTTTTCGGTTCTCCACTGGACTATGGTTATCAGTATACCCGTTTTCCTATCAAATTCGCCTACCAATACCTGGGAGAAGTGGGCAGAAACGGACAGTCCCTGCCCCTGCAAATTATCCTGAACAATTTAAAGGCCGCGCCCAGAGCCTTACTGGTGGGATTCCCTCTTCTGGCAGCCGGGATAATAGCATTGGGCGTAGTGCTGTTTTTTAAAGGCAAAGCCTTTTTTCTGAAGAGTCAGGTAATGGGAAAATGGTCCGTTCTCCATTCAGAAATGCCGTGGAATATCCTGCTGGTCCTGGCAGCCTGGTTTACCGGTGTTTTTGGCCTGTATCTCATGTATGAATGGACAGCCAATTTCCAGGGCGCCGGCAATTTTGTAGTTTTTGACCGCTTCTATCTACCAGGCCTGTTCCCTATAATAGTGATTTGCGCACTGATTTTAGCCAGACTGCCCGGCTGGATCTATATACCTTTAACACTGGCAGCCGTAGCTTTCGGCGGGGTAATTTATGCCCAGTGGGCCTGGAACTTCAACATCCTGCCAGGCTGGTTTTCCAATCAGGGCTTCGGCAGGGGTTTCCCGGGTGTCAGGCCCGGCAATATACCAAATAACGGATTTCCCGGTGGGTCAGACTACAGGCTGCCGCCCGGTTTCGATCCAGGTAGCTTCCGGAACAATCCGGGAGGCTATTTTCCAAGACAGGCGCCTGGTGGAGGATTTCCACTACCTGGGAAATAAATCTTACATCTGCCTGGCTTAACCCGCTGACCCTGAGTTTCCAAAACCTCCATATACTCATTTTTTTCCCTCTATATCCAGCCACATTGCACCAGGATTCCATCCTTGCTAATCCGGGATTATTTGATAATAATAAAACATATGAAAATAAACCGGTTGCTAGAAATCACCATCATTTTACTGAGCAGAAAGACGGTTACCGCCGGAGAACTGGCTGAACGTTTCAGTGTTTCCCAAAGAACTATATACCGGGATATTGATGTGCTGTCCACGGCCGGCGTCCCGGTCTATACCCCCAAGGGCAGCGGCGGAGGCATTTCTCTGCTGGAGGTCTTGACCTTAAACAGGACTTTATTCAACCGGCAGGAAAGTGAAAGTCTCTTTCTGGCGCTGAAAACCCTACAGTCTACCCAGTATCCCGGGATTGAAACCGTATAGGATAAAATAGTGGCCATCTTTCAAATATCAAACTCGGCCGACTGGGTGGATATTGATCTTTCACAATGGGGAAGCTCTCCCAATGAAAAAAATAGACTGTTTGATATTAAAAAGGCCATTTAATTTAAACAGCTAGTTACCGTGTCATCTTGAAACTTCAGAAGAATAATATCATTAACTCAATTACCGGCGGTCCCGGGCAAATACCTCGCTGATTTCCAGTGATCCTGGAGGCAAGGTTTCCCAGAAAAGCAGAACCTTCTTAATTTTAATAGTATTGTTCTCATCCAGAGCCAGTGGGTAAAGCACAAAATAGCGTTTTCTGACCAGCAATTTTCCGGTGTGCGAGTCTGTGATCTCTGCTTTGATTAAAACGGCAGCCGCCTTTTTATTTTCATCAACTACGATATCTTCAGGCGTCAGCTTCTCAAAACCAGAGGGATGGGAAAGCAAAACGTCATAAAACTTGTCACGTCTGGTGGTATGAACTACTCCTGATACATTTGGAGTAAATTCCAGGTCCGGTGCAAAGTAATCATCCAGCCTGTGCACATTGGCAGGGTCCTGGCCGTATTGATTAAAGGTTTCAAAATAGTCCTGCATGAACTTAAGGATCGAATTATAAGTGAGTTCCATGTGACGAAGTCCTCCTCTAATTATCAAGATAATTAGCTTTCACCGCCGGCTGGAGCCGGTCTGCTGAACCCCCTGTACTATCAATGCCCGAAAACATCAAAAAACTCCGGTACACCGGGCGGTAGTACTTCCCAGAAAAAGTGGATGGTCTTTATTTTGAGAGAGTCATTCTCATCGACAACCAGCTCGTAACGCGCCATGGCCTTTTTATCCACTGCCACTTCTCCTGTCTTCCGGTTAATGACGTTCATCCTGAACACGGCCACCGCCACCTGCCGCTTTTCATCAATAATGATTTCCTCAGGCGTCAACTTTTCATACCAGGCTGGATGTGACACCGCTTTTTGCATGAATTCATCGCGGCTCTTAAAACCTCCCTCAGGCCCACCTATAGCTGCAATATACGGGATGAATCGCAATCCCGGGACAAAGTAATTCTTCATTCTCTGTACAGTATTGGGTTCCTGACCATAAGTGCTGTAGATTTCGAAGTATTCATTCATCCAATTTACGATATGATCGTAAGTTACTTCCATGGGTCTGGACTCCTCCTTAACTCCTGCAATCTATGAAAGCTTTTCTGCTGGATTTTATCAAAATCAGACCACCCATCCTGCTTGCTGCCACCTGAGCGCTGTCAGTCAATTCACTGGTTTTTTGTAAGCATCCATTTATTTAAAATTACGTATTATCTTTGATTTTTCTTTGTCGATCCTGGTGATGCCGTTTTCCTGATCATTTACCATATAAGCAACGATGATACCCTCTGTCCTCATAGCGGGTATAATCTTCATCGAATCGCCGAAACGCATCTTTAACCCGGCTATCCCTCCTACACAGCACAGAGCAACTAAAGCATCAGCCCCTGCATATGTTTTAACATTACCCAGCGGTCCCGGAGCCCTGCCGTCACTCATAATGCAAAAACCAGGGATTATATCTACCGAAATATCCTCAACGGTATCAGCCAAAAGCGTTTTAATCCGGTTCGCTTCTTCCAGTACAGCCACCGGAGAGGGCATGATATGTCTGGCTGTTTTATCTTCCGACATTTTACTCAGCGGAAAACCTTTCTCATAAGCTATGCTGTTATTGGCACAGACAGAACACCCCAGAATTACAACTTTTTTTAAACCTCGGGCTGCATTTATTAACTGGTTATCCGGCAGGGTTACTGAAAAAACAACCCTTCCAACTCTCCTCTCAATGATTTTTTGATGATTTATTTCGTTATATACCTAAACGATAAATTATTATAACTCAAACTATCCAAATAAATACATCAACGGTGAAACCAGCGGATAAGAGTGATGGTTTGTTCCTTACCAGCCAGCCGGCACAAAGGGCTTGACGGGCAGTACACGACTGGTTATAGTATTCATAACCCCAATTCAAAAAGCCAAACCACAGTTTAACAACAAGTGCATTCACTTACACAACCTTAGCCTGACCGCACTCAACATTTATTCACAGGTCTGAATATTTTCGTATAAGAATATTTTTAAACTAAGTAACACAGCGACTTGGAGGCGCACTAAATGAAATTGGAAAAGAGGACTGCTATTGTCACCGGAGGAGGGGCAGGCATCGGGCGGGGAATCGCCCTCTGCCTGGCTGCTGAAGGGTCTGATGTGGCAATAATGGATATCGTTCAAAAGTCCGCTGAGGGAACAGCGGGCGAGGTTAATAAACTGGGACGCCGCTCAGCGGCGATAACCGCCGATGCTGCTGACAGCCTTCAGGTCCAGGCAGCAATTCAAAAAGTACTGGATATCTTCGGCAGGATAGACATCCTGGTGAATAACGCCGGAGGCGAATCTCGCTTTTATAATGAGGTGTCCGGCCAGCCATACCCGGAAGAAAAGGAATGGGACGATACCGTTAAACTCAATCTCAAGCCGCCTGTTTTAATGACCCGGAGCGTGGCCCCCTTTTTCGTAAAGCAGCGCAGCGGCAAGATTGTCAACATCGCCTCCATTGCCGGAAGGGCTCCCAGCGGTATGGGAGGAGCCAGAGGAATGTCCGGTGAGGGATTTGGCTATTCGCCCATGACCAGCTATGCGGTTTCCAAAGCCGGCCTTATCCAGTTCACCCGCGTGATGGCCCTGCAACTGGCCAGGTATAATATCAACGTCAATTGCATTTGTCCCGGAGTGCTTTATACGCCCCTTTATGAACGCAGCGCCCCCAGGCGCATTCAGGCCACACCGGGCGCTGAGGGGATGACGCCAAGGGAATATTTTGATAAGTATATTACGCCGATGGTACCCCTGGGCAGGGAGCAGACGGCGGAGGACATCGGCCGGGCAGTGGTGTTCCTGGTCTCAGAGGACGCCAGGAACATCACAGGTCAATCCATCAATGTAGACGGAGGCATGGTGCCGGGATAGGCGGCGGCAAGCCGGAAAGAAATAAAAATTATCAAAAAAGGGAGGAAAAGCATATGGAAAGCACCGGGGAATCCACTTTTTCCAAAGTAGTACAAATAGGGATCGTAGTAAAAGACATTGAAAAAACAGTGGAGCGACTGACAGCCCTGGGAATGGGTCCGTTTAAGAGCAACAAGCTGCCGCCTGACAGGGAGGAATATTTCCGCGATAAGCGCATGTATGCTGATTTCAAGTTTGCCGTAACCAATATCGGGGATATGCAGATAGAGCTGATACAGCCGGTCTCCGGCGATTCGCCTCATAAGGAGTTCCTGGAGACGAAAGGGGAGGGCATACAGCACATTGCCTGCACGGTGAAGGATGTCCAGAAAGAGGTGGACAGGCTCAGCCAGCAAGGCGTAGAGATCCTGCTGCGGGGTAAGTTCCCCAGTGGTGGAGGCGTGGCTTACTGCGACCTGGGCAGCGGGTTTATTGTAGAACTGATTGAAAGGAAATGAGGGGGTGCAGCTTAAAAACAGTAATTACTAAAGGTCTCATGGTTAAACGGACATACTGTTTAGTTAAGGTGTTTCGAGCCTGATTTATGGGTTCAAATTATTATAAAAATATTAATAAACAGTTAAATAAAATTATTAAAACAGGAGAGAAAAAATGAAAATCACCAAAATAGAATGCTCACCGCTTTCCCTTCCACGCAAGGGACAACACCCCACTAATGTGGTCCTGATCAAAATATATACCGATGAGGGTTTCGTAGGGGTTGCCGACAGCGGCGCCACCTACCCGGACGGCGTGCAGGATGCCATCATGCTTTTCGTCAAGGTGTGGGAGCCGGTTCTTATCGGGGCCAATCCCCTGGATAGGGAGCTGATCATCGCTAAACTCTGCAATTACCTCTACAATGACATGGTACAGATACCTCCGGCAGTGGCCACGGTGGACTTTGCCTTATGGGACCTGGTGGGGAAAATTTACAATCAACCCGTTTACCAGCTACTGGGCGGTAAAGCCAATGCCAAACTGAAATACAACTATTTCATCACCGGCGCCTCCAGTCCCACCCCTGAAGCCAGGGCTGAAGAAGCGTTAAGGGTAGTGGCCGGGGGCTGCCGCAGCATTTCGTTAAAAGCCGGCCCGAGCTGGGGCAACCCGGACATGGCGGCTGATGTGGCTAACGTAAGGGCCGTCAGAAAAGCTATTGGAGACAGGGATGATATCGAGCTGTGCGTGGATACCAATGGCGGCTATGACTATACATCCGCTTTGGACCTCGGACGGCGGCTGGAGGAATTCAACCTGGGCAAATACGAGCAGCCCATTCCCTACTGGGATGTAGATGGGCTGGCCAACCTGCGCAAGAATTTGAATATACCCATCTGCGCCCACGAGTCCAGCACCAGTATTTACGGCCTGCTGGAGGTAATAAAAAAGAATGCTGCTGATATAGTAGGCCTGAAGGTGGTTTGGGCCGGCGGCATCACACAGGCCATTAAGTGGGGACACATTGCCACCACCGCAAACCTGGGGGTATACTGCGGAGGCAACCCCTCTCCCTTCGAATCCGTAGCGCAGGCCCACTGGCTGGCTTCCAGGGCGGAATACGGAAAGCTGGCGCACGCCAACTTCAACCCCATCATCCAGTACAACACCTTTGATACCACCAACATCTCCAACGTAGAAGATGACATAGTGGTTAAACCCATGGCCTACAAAGACGGTTATTTTTATCCGCCGGACGGGCCCGGATTCGGCATTGAGCTTAACGAAAAGAACGTGGCCAAGCAAATAACCAAAGGCAAGAGCACGCTGATTATAGGGAAATAGCCAGCCGGCGTCATGGCCGCCCCTTGTAAAAAGGGGCGGCCAACTGGTAAAAGCGCATACCGCCGGAGATGACTCTTCACAGCTCAGCCAGGAATCTATGCAAAGGATGCTTTCAGTGCTGGTGAAAATTTTAAAGGCCGCTGCAAGAATCCTTTGAAACAAGCCAGAGGCTTTCAAGGGCTTTTCAGAGGGTTTCTGAAGCTAATAAAGTGAGGGTTTCAGTCCTCCTTGTTTTTATACCAGAGCTTCGCTGCAGATAATCCTGGGAATATCCTGTTCTTCAGCCTGCAAAATGCGGCGGTCCAGCCAATCCCGCATATTATGTTTATAATAAATTTCGGTCAGTGATTTGAATAAGCTTTCTCCGGTGCAGCCATTATGGCGCAGCTTATTAAGCTCCTGCCTGACTGCCAGCGTAAGCGTCCCCCGGAAGGCCCTTTCCAGAACATTTAATTGCCCTCTTAGATCTTCATCCCTGGCATTGCCGAACATCAACCTCAGCTCCCTCAACACATATCTCTGTCCATGGCTTAAGGACAAAGAGTGCTCACGTTCAGCCTGGCGGTGCTTCACCTCTTCAGCGAAGATGCTTTTAACCTTCATGACCTGTGCATTGTATCCCGGCGGCACCTTTTGACCTTCCAGCTCCCAACCGCATTTGATGGCGCCTAAAATGCGGGGAACATCCCTGGTCACGATAGCGCCCTGCTCATCCAGTTGAAGCAATTGCTGGAAACGGCCAGCCTGGCAGAATACATATAATCCTTTACTGGCTGAAGGTTTGCCGGTTCTGATGCCATCCCTTAAACTGGCAATTCTTTCATATTCCTCCGGTCTTTCACTCTTGAGCTGGCGTAAAAGCTCTTCAGCTTCATTAAGGTCTATAAACTCATCTTCCGGGTCTTCGAACAGGCTGAGCTGATGCCCGCTTTTCTTTTCATAGATGGCATACATGGCTTCTTCATTCAACCGCTCCGTGCTGTCCAGAATGGCCGAGTCCTCACCAATGGTATCATGGATTTCCTGGATGCGGTTATGCAGCTTCTCTCTCAATCCCAGGTTTTTATCCAGCCCGGTTTCCGGGAGAAAGTTAAAACCGTAGATAGTATCAAACTCGGAGCCGATGCGGTCAATGCGCCCGAACCGTTGAATAAGCCTGACCGGATTCCAGTGCAGATCATAGTTGATGATCTTGTCACAGTCCTGCAAATTCAGACCCTCCGCCAGGACGTCTGTGGCTACCAGAGTATTAATCTCTGTTTCGCCGCCGGTGAACTGATACTCCGGGTTAGCTCTGGGGGCAAAGCGGCCCACCACCTTTACCTTGCTCTTATCGCCGCTGTAGATGACCTCAATGTCTTTTTGTGCCCCGCCAGGATTAAGATTATCAAAAAGATAGCGGGCTGTATCAGCATACTGGGTAAAAATCAATCTTTTGCCTTCTTTGAGGGGATCTTCATTCAGCCGGGTAATCAGTTTCTGAAGTTTAGCGTCTCTATCAGGCGTGATGGGCGCTACCAGCGTTTGTATTTTATCCAGCAAATCAATGTCATGTTCAATGTGCTCTTTGAGCCTTTCGATATCAAAATCGACCGCCTCATATCTGCCGGAGACATTTTTGAGGGCGTCTATCAAATCCTGCTCTTCCTCAAAATTGGGCTCATAGATGATATCCTGGGCTTCTTCACCTGCCGGTACGAATCCCTCCTCCAGGGCAGCCAGAAAACGCCGGTGGATTTTAAGCAGCTTATCAATAGTCTGGCTGAAAGCAAACACACTGGACTCGAAGCGTTTAAAAAGCAGGACGCGCACCAGTCCTCTGAGATTGGCTCCGGCGTGCTGCAAACCGGCATAAGGCTCCTGCTTCTGCCTGTTTTTATGCACGTAATGCCAGAGACCGTAACGGGCAAAAGTCAACTGCCCCACCTGAGGTTTGAACGGCTGACCCCGGCCGGGCTTTCCCAGGTAACCGCGCAACTGCTGGTACAAGCCCTGATAGGTCTCTTCTATGCTGTATTCAATAGTATCCAGTTCGCGACTGGGGAAATACTGGTGCCGTCCACCAACGATTACATAGGCCTTTCTGGTACCATCCAGGTATTCTTTAAATCGTGAGGGATTAACGGGCTGATGGGTCCCGGCATCAAAGCCATACCATCTCAAGATATGATTACGGGTGCGGCGGATTAAAACATTGGACAGCAGGTCCGGCAGCTTTTTATCACCTTTCTCAATAAGCTGGAAGTATTTTTTCAGGTCTGGAGGGTCTACGGGCAGATCGGTCTTATCATCCTGATGGAAAAGCTTGATCTGGTAGTAGATATCCCAGGCGCTTTTATTGCGGGGGGTAGCGGTCAGGAAACAGCAGCGCCGGCCGGTGGAAAGGAACTGCTGGACCACTTTATAACGCTGGGTGTCCGGGTAACGCAGGTTATGGCTTTCATCTATCAATACAAAGTCCCGGTCACGGTATTTAATCTCCTTAAGCAAGAAGTCGTAGGCTCCATTTTCGTTTGCTTTGAGAAATCCCATGGAAAGTATACGGGCGTTAAGCTGATAGGTTTCATTATAATTTTCCCACATACCGGTCAGGGTAGCCGGGCAAATAATCAACGGGCGGGCATGTTCGGTACGCTCAAAATGCTTAATAATGGCTGCGCCGATAAAGGACTTGCCCAGGCCCACCACGTCCGCTACAAACACTCCGCCGTAGTCCTTGATAATCTGAACAGCCTGCCGTACGGCTATTTTCTGAAATGAGGCCAGCCTGGCGGTTATCTCATCATCCCAGAGAATATCGCTATCATCTTCGCTTTCCAGCCGGTCTTTTACCAGGGTGTACAGGGTCTTCATATAGATATCATAAGGCCGGACCGGGGCGGCCGCCCAGGACTGTTTAATCTCCTGCATCAGGGCTTCATCAAAGTCCTGGGCTTCATTCCAGAGTTGATCGAACCAGCGTACCAGCTCAGCATGATTATCGTTCCCCTGGACTATGACATTCAGCTCGGTATTATGGGAAACCCCGGAAAGCGTGAGGTTAGAAGAGCCAACAATAGCGATGCCTGCCTCATGAAGCTGCACCGGCTGACCGGCGGCATCATACAGGGTTTTATAGTCAAAGATATAAGCTTTGGCATGCAGTCGGCCCTTGGTATAGACCTTCACCTTCAATCGTTTTTCTTCAATCATTCTGGCCAGGGTATGTACCAGCAGCTCAGCCTCATCACTCTGGTCCATCAACTCCAGGCTGGAGCGCAGATTGCCGGCTGTCTCTGCGGCCATCTGCCTGGTTTCTGACCGCCTGGGATAAGCCTGTTCTTCAGCTTTATCTTTGACCAGGTCCAGGCGGCGGTAGCCTTCCGCCAATTGCTCAAGGGTCTCACGATTGGTGGTATTGCCGATGAGCAGCTTGAGCTCCTTAACATCTTTCAGTTTTTCTGCAATACAGGTCAGGCCTGAAAGGAAGAAATAGCCCACGGCAAAGCGTCCGCATTCGGTAGAACCAAGAATGCTGTTGATATGGTCTACCAGTATCTCTTTGCGGTTGTCGATAATATCATGCGTGGGCATAGTTTTCTTCTAAATCAGATCAGGATGGTTTTTTCGCAGCCAGTCTTCCAGGATAACCCGCAATCTGATGGCTAATTCAATCATTTCAGATAATTCGGTTTGAGAGACCAGTCCGGTTCTTTCGTAATCGCTTTTATTCCTTTTAAGCCGGAACTGGTTGAAAACAGCAACAGTTTTTGTGTCTGTTTAAAGGGTGAAAGCCAGAGACTGGATTGTCCAAAAATGGTGTCCTTCGTTAGGAGCCCGGTAGCCGCTGGCAGCCAGAGCAGCTATGGCAACTATCAGAGCAGCATTATAGGCTGTAGCAAAGCGTCGATCAATGCTCAGGCCTGTTATTTGAGCGTCTGCCATATCTCTGTCAAAGAGCGAAAACAGCCGGCTGATTTCGGATTTACCGGTCTTATGAGTTTTGAACTTGCCCTCAATGACCAGGTCGGCTAAGGTCATGCTCCCCTCCTATTAAAAAAACTTTTTTTCCTTCGAGGACAGTATTTACAAAATGATGGTCAGATTTTACCCTATCTTGGAACTCCTCTACGGGATAGACTACCGGGTTTATTTGCCTGCGAAGCTGCTCCTGAGCCGGACTGATAAGGGAGACCGCTTCTCCAAAAGAAATGTCCCCAATTATCATTACATCAATGTCACTTAAGCTGGTTTCCGTTTGAGTGGCAAAAGATCCAAAGATAAAAGCTGACTTTATTTTCTTTTCGGATGGTTTTAAAGCCGACCTCAGAATATCCGCTACCCCGGCGGTTTTGATCATCAGTCCGTGAAGCTCGTCAAAGATAGGGCTCTGATGGTTGGCCTGATAATATTTTTGTTTACCAGAAGTAGTCGATACCAGAATTCCTGTTTTCTCCAGGCGGGCCAACTCACGGCTGAGATTAGTAGAATCCTCTTGAAGCAAGGCGGTAAGCTGGCGAACGAAATAACGTTCGTCAGTGTGGGTGAACAGCCACCCGAGTATTTTAGCTCTAAGTTTCGAGCCTAACAGTTTTGGTAGAATATCAGTCTGCATTGTAGTAATATTTACTGCTATTGCAGTATAGTATACTGCAATACAAGGATTGTCAAGCATAATCACCTTGTTCTTTAGATGAGTGGGTACAGCTTTCATTCATCTGATTTCCGTACGTCAACAGGATAATTTCAGGCTCACCCCTCATATAACTGTTAGATAAATGAATAAGACGATCTATTTGATTGCCCCGGGGCATTTGACAAACAATGGATTAATTAATATCTTATTATTATAATCACGATGAGAGGCCAACCAAAGGGTTTCGTCCCGCGGTAATGCCTCTTTTTTTCCAGCTTGCCTTCCCGGTCAAAATCAACAATAATACCTTCCCGGACTTCATCGCTTTCTGCTACAGATTCATCCCGAAAAATAAGGTCGAGGGTATTAGTCTCCGTATCATCAATAACTTTCATGCAAGCTTCATCGATCGACATCTATTAATCTTGTATTTTTTGCGCACTCATTTCAGTCCAGATGTTATATTTCTTTATTCTTTAAGGCATTCATGCCTTTTTCGGAAATTTCCCATACGCCCCGCGGGGAATCTGATTTTAAGAGACCTTCCTGAACCAGAGTATTCCGGCACCACTGAGCATTATTATTCCAACGCTGCATTTTGGGTTGAGATGGTAGAAATTGACGGTCATAATCATTAAGGACCGATTTCATTTTATCTTCAATTCGTTCCAAAGCCTTAGCTACCGGAGCTGAACCGCCCATTTCATTAAGCGTTTCAAGAATAGGCTGGCGGAAAGCGTCCTGCGGCGTTCGCAGCCCGCGGCCCAGGCGTGATGTAATACTTTTCTTCCCCGGTTTTTTCTGAACTTTTGAGCTAAACAGATTTTCCCATTCTTTTTGCAGGTTGCGGACTTTGCTGCGGAAGTCGGTCAGCCGGGTGGCGTCTTCAATTAACTTTCTGGCTGATTCATAATCGCCCTTTTTAAAAGCACCGGCGCCTTCTGCATTCAGACTATCCACAACCGATTCCACTTCTTCCAGCACAATCTCAAAGGCGGTAGAGACTTCATTCCGGTCCATTGTTACCCTTCTTTCTCCAGGCTCCCGGCTTTTTTCAAACGGGATTCTACAAGATTTATTACTGCTTCATAGACAGCATCTCGTTCGGTTTTAGTTAAACTGATTGCGTCAAATACTATGGAATCTAGAGTTTTCCTATCAACCATTTTGGATTCTTCTGAAATGGTTCCAATATTTCGTTTAGAAATCGCAAAGCGAGAAACGTACATTCCATTTTTTATCTCTTTAGAGGGCATATTTAATACATAGAAAGTTTTTATGTCAATACCTTCTGTCTTCAGTGCCCCCTGGCCTAGATTTACTCTACCGTGAAGTTCTCTGTAAAGTATTTGTGCCGACCAAGCGAGACTACCCCAAAGTAAGTCATCATCGTATCCTATAATTTCAAATAGATTATGATCAACAATTACATTATGAGCATTCCAAAAAACACTCTGACGATCATTATGAATCATCGGCCAAAGAACTTTAGCCCACTTTTTTTCGGGGAAATCATACCAGCGTGATCTTCCCCGACAACTGGGTCTTATGTGAAATCCTTGCGTTTCACCCCATTGAATATAAGCTAATGTGGCAGTTCCTTTTAAATCAGCTTTTTCTTTATGGCACACGAAAGCAAAATTTTTAAGCCTTTGAGGTAAAATATCAACTGATTGGCATTCCCTGGGACTAATTATTACCGGTTTAAGATATTCTTCTTCAATGCCCCATTCCTTTATTTTGTTTTCATCTAGATAGAAGAATTCATTGGCACCGGTTTTTATACCAAAACGCACTTCAGCAATATCTCCTAACCTTATCAGCTTCCCTTTTCCCTTTTCCAGTATGGTCCAGTAAATATCCGGCGCCCGCAGATATTTGCCGCCCCATTTATTGCCAATATAGCGGGCCACCTTGATCAAAGGCCCGGATGACTTTGATTCTTCCGCTTCGTCCGGCATTTCACAGCCATCGGCTAAAAGCTGTCTCTGCTGTGCCGGGAAGAGCCGGTATTCTTTAGTAGACCTGCGCTCCCGGGCTTCATCTATTTCCTGAAAAATCACCGGGTCCAGCACATGCTCAAAGGGCGCTTTAAACATGACAAAGCGGGCCAGGTTTTCCAGGCCCCAGTCCTTTTTATCATCCGCCGAGGATAGAAGAACAATTATTGAGTTCACATCGGCGCTGGCAAAGGTTCTTTTTAGCTGATTATCCAGCACCAGCCTGACCTGGCTATGTTTGAGAAGGAATTCCTGCAGATCTGCTCCATATCCCACATCCAGCCAGGAGTTGGAGGTGATAAAACAGAAGGCGCCGTTTTCATTCAATAGAGACAGGCTGCGAAAGTAAAAGTAGATGTACAGGTCGCTCTTGGCGTCCAGCTTATGAGCCACAGTGTTGGTTTTAGCTTTATATCCAAAGAAGTGGGGGAAAGCCCGGTAGACCGCATAAGCCAGCTTTTGTTTGTATAGCTTTTTGTCTTCAGTAATCTGTGCGCCGCAAACCAGCGGGGCTTCAATAACCTCCTGCCGCACGTAGGGAGGATTGCCGATCACTATGTCAAAACCATCTTTATCCTCTTCAAACACCTCGACAAAGGCGATATCCCAGACAAAGGGGGTCTGCGGACTGGTTTTCAGGGCTTCCGTGGACTGCTTCAGTTGCTCTAACTCCAGGTTTAAGTCCTCGATTTGCTGCCTGGCTTTGACCGCATCCAGCTCAATTTGAAAAGGTTTTTCCTCTATTTTGCCATCGAATAGACCGATCCGTTTTTCAGCCGGTCCCTCTATTTTACGGCGCAAGACGCTGATTTCATCCCTGATTTTTTGCTGACGAGCGGTAAGTATTTCCAGAAATATTCTTTTTTCTTCCGACTGCAGGGCTTCAATGGTGTGAAACTGCCGGTCCGGGGCATTATTATAGAATTTTAGTTTTTCATCCTTGAATTCATTTATGGTTCTTTTTAACGTACCGGGAATAAACCGTGACTCTTTATAATGCCCCAAATTGATACCGCCTATCTCCTGCACCAGGCTGTCTCCGCAGCGGATTTTAAAGGTGAAATGAGGCAGCAGCGGCTCATTACGGATATGCAGCTCAGCCGGAGAAATGTCAGCATCCACCACCAGAGCCAGCCAGAGTCGCAGCTCCGCCACGTGGCAGGCCCATTCCATCACATCCACACCATATAAAGACTGGCCGATGATGCGTTTTTTACGGGAAAAAGAGTCTTCGTGTATGCCAAGCTGCCGGTCAGCCCTTTCAAGCAAATCATCCAGGATATACAGCATGCCAACCAGAAAAGAACCGGAGCCGCAGGCCGGATCAAGCACCGCAGTCTCCTGCAGCCGCTGATAAACAGGCTGCCAGAGCCCGGCCTCTGAGACAGCCTTATCCGCGTCTGCCTTTTCGTCCGGCTCCAGGGAAAAGACCATCTGATACAGCAGATTTTTATGCTGGCTGCCAAGATGACCGGCTAAATTGTCCACCAGAGCCAGCCGGCACATCAAGTCGATCTCCGTCCGGGGGGTATAGAAGATGCCGGCTTCTCCGCGTTCGTCAATCTCATCCGAGACGTTGACCAGAGTCTCATAGACCTTGCCGATCATCTCCGGGTCAACGGCCACCTCTTTATCCAGAGGGCTGTCTTCCGTGATGGTAAAGTTGTAGCCTTCCAGGACTTTGAAAATCTGAGCAAAACGCTCATCGGATATCAGAGGTTGATATTGCCGGTCCAGCTTACCAGGGCTGAACAGCCCGCCGTTCAGGAAAGGGGCCAGGGCTAAAATTTCGCTTATTTTTGAAGGGAAATAGCGGTGCCCGCCGTGGAACCCGTTATTAAAAGCTTCAAAGAAAAGCACGTTCAGCCATTTTTCCACAAAGGTATCGGCAGGCTGACCGGCATCCTGATAGCTTTCCCAAAAGGTCCTCAGAAATTCCCGGTCATGGCCCAGCCAGCCTTTGCGCTGGATAAAATACAGAAACATGGTGCGGTTGAGGAATTGCAGGGCATAATCATGCGCCCAGGTCTGGTCTCTGGTCTGATTTTTCAGATCTTTTTCAAGTATGCGGAAACAGGTCTCATATTCTTTAAAGAACTTTCTGGTGACCGCTTCAACGTCAAAAGCTTCATCGTGGCATTTTTGAATTGATAAAGGAGATAATCCGAACAGGTCACGACGTGCACTTTCCAGATCAAGCTGGCTGATTCTTTCAGAAGCAGTACGAAGCCGTTCCTCAGGGCTAACGGTAATACGGCGGAAGAGCCGTCTTTTCTCGGTCTTTTCATCATATTTAACATTAATAAAATGCCAGTAGTTCTGGTCTCTATTTGAAAAGATGAATAAAGCATAAGGGTGGTCCCGCAAAAGCCTGGATACTACAGGTCGCTCATGGGTTAAGAGCAGCCTGTCCGAAGACAGACGGTTATATATGACATGAAAAGCCTCATCCTGACCGCCCGCAGCAAAGAGGACCGGGTCCTCAGAGAGCGCTCCGGAAGCCGTGGCGCTCCAGCCTGTGCGTGAAAGA
>CAYLRY010000041.1:24381-27154 GCA_964386535.1 uncultured Dehalococcoidales bacterium
CGGGTCCTCAGAGAGCGCTCCGGAAGCCGTGGCGCTCCAGCCTGTGCGTGAAAGAGGGGTGTTAATACGGTCATAATTCAGTTCGGACCAGAAAAGCTGCTTCAAGGGCTCCAGGCTTTTGAGATTCTTAAGGAGATGCAGGATAGTTTCCTGGCGTTCACCGGTAGTGGCCATCTAACCTCCTGACAATGTATTTAAATATAATTTTAATTCCGCTTCCTTTTTTATTATGCATATTTTACACCTGTATTGGCTGTGGTACAACAGGCATTTTCAAGGAAAGGCAGGGGAATGGGTCCAGGCTTTCGCCGGGATGAAAGTAGTTGAAGTAGTCTTGATTCCGGATCAGGTCCGGGATAAAGAGAACGATGAGCTTCTTCTAGGTTTCTCTAAGGTTTACTGTTTTTATAGGGCAGCCGTTTACGATGCCCGGGTGCTCGCAATATTGAGAAAGGGGATTTTAAATACAAGGAGGCCTCTGATATACGGAATTCCCTTCTACTTCACCAGGAGCTTAATCAGATCCGCCACGTGTTCCACCTTCTCCAGGTTTTCAATCATATCCAGGGCTTTTTGAGCTTTTTCATGGGGGATCTGGCCGGAGAAATTGATATTGTTCCAGTATTTTTCGATCAGCTCTGCCTGAGTCAGCGGCCGGCCGGGATAGCCGCGCATCACTTTATAGGGGTAGACGGCTTCATATCGCTTACCGTCCTGCATCCTGACGATCAGCTCTATAGCCCCATTGGGCTGGCGGGTGGCAGCATGCCTGACTTTGCTGCAAAGAGCCAGTATGGCAGGGTCCTGTACGGCTTCTTCGGTATAATGCTCCAGCCTGGCGCCTTTCCTCAAAAACACATTGGCCGCGCTGTAGGCCTGGTAAAAGAGGGCTGCCGGCTGCGCATCCCCCGGCTTGAACGGTGTGGCGCCGTAGCTGTTGAGCTGCATGGGGGGCACACCTATGATTATTTCCTGAATGTCTTCTACCTTAATTTCATGCTCCGCCAGGATATCCAGGCCGCAATCGATGATGTTATGGTTGCCGTAGCAGGAGGGGTATTTTTTATGCATGCCCTGGGTGTAGAACTCTTTGCCCAGATCGCGGTTCAGGTACTCCGGATGATAAGGTTTGGGACAATAGCAGTCAAAATAGCCCTGGGGGCCGAAAAGGGGATCTTTAAGGCCGGTGTAGCCTTTTTGCGCCATGAGGGAGCAGATAATGCCGTTGCGGGCAGCCATGGCGCCATATAGTTTGAAGGTGAGGACACCATCCCACAGGGAGCGGAAGCCCCCGGCGGCCTGGGTGGTCAGGATGCCGAAGGCATTCATCATCTGAGACTCGTTCAATCCCAGCAGGCGGCCGGCGATGCCGGCCACGCCGAAGGAGTTGGCTGTACCTACAGGGTCGAAGGGATGGTTGAAGCCCAGACCCTCGACAAAGGCGATGCGGGCCGCCAGGTCGCCACCCAGTACCACGGCGCTGATGAGGTCTTTGCCGCTAGCCCCTACATATTCAGATACAGAGAAGGCCGCCGGTACGGTGGAGCTTTCCACATGACCGCAAAACATGCCCTCGTTTTGTCCATGGGGGTAAGGCCCTACAGCTTCATGGTCAAAGGAGCGTCCCTGGAGGCTGTTGATCATGGCCGCGTGAGGCAGGGGCACTTTATCACCGCTGCCCAGGATGGTGGCCTCACTTTTACCTCCCCACTGCCTGACCAGGTCCAGCAAAGCTGAATTACCTGGCCCGCCGGAACCGCTGACCATAACGGAGGCCAGGTCAATGATCTGATTTTTGGCATGGCGGAGGGTGACGGCGTCAAAGTCCTCAAATTTAACATCCAGCATATTATGAATCAGTTCCTGTGTGGCGGTGGACATAGCTTGCTCCTTATGAATAAAAGTATGGCTTATCAATCACTGGCTCAAGGCATACCAAACACAAGGGCGCGGCATGCGGTGCCGCTACGGGTTTTACGTATTCGAATCAGCATAAGGTACCCGCATCATCCGGCATACCCTGGCGCCAAGATTTCTGCCCTCAGTCTTATTCAATATTGATCCGGATATAACCAGATTACAGACCTGCACATTCCATATGTCTATCCCTGCATCTTCATAGCGGGCGGGCCTGAAGGAGGCAAAAGCGGCAGTCCGCCTGATACATACAGGGCCTGGCCGGTGATATAGGAAGACATCTCTGAAGCCAGAAAAACAGCCGCGTTGGCGATGTCCTGAGGGGTACCGGCCCTTTGGAGAGGGACTTTCTTGCCCAGCCCGGCAAAAAAGCCCTGCTTCTGCTCTTCGGTCATCTTACCGGTAGTGGCATCATAGAAATGCGTCTGTACAGGGCCGGGGACAATGGCATTGACATTAATACCCAGCGGCGCCAAAGCGGTGGCCAGGTCCGCGGTAAAGCCCAGGATAGCTGACTTGGCGGTATTATAGGCGATGACATGGCCGGGAGGCTGCACAGCTCCGATAGAGGAGGTGCCGATGATCTTGCCGTATTTGCGGGCCTTCATCAGAGGCACCACGTATTTGCAGAACAGAAAGTGGCTCTTGAGATTCAGGTCCATTACCTTATCCCACTGCTCTTCAGTGAGGTCTTCAATGCGGGCGGTGATATGAGCGCCGCCGGCATTATTGACCAGGATATCTACCTTACCGTACTTTTTCACCACCAGATCGACCGCTGCATGAACCTGCTTCTCATCGGTGACATCGCACTGAATGGCCATGGCCAAGCCGCCCTCTTTCCTGATGGCTGCCA
>CAYLRY010000042.1:0-26205 GCA_964386535.1 uncultured Dehalococcoidales bacterium
CTAAACGTAATGGTCTCCCAGGAGAGATTCGAACTCTCGACCACCTGCTTAGAAGGCAGATGCTCTATCCGTCTGAGCTACTGGGAGACATCAACTACTTAAAAATTGTACGATAAAGCGGAACGAAATACAAGTTGGATTTGGAGGTAACCAGCGTATATATCAGGCTCAATATTTGGAAAGTAAATGCTTTTCCTGGATATTATTCGGGCAGGCTGAATTACTAGCAAATTCGTTAATTTGCTCTCCAGGTAAAGAGAGCATACCCTGTATTTTAGCCTGAAATTCAAGCCTTTGTATTAGATTCTCAGTAATTTGGTCCCAGGTAAAACGAGCCGCAGTGTAGCGTGCTGATTTTCGAATATGTTCACCCATTCCAGGGTGACTCTGTAAATACGTTATGTACGTTTCTATTTCTTGTGGATCAGCGGTTTCTAGAACAATGGAATTCTGAAATGAAATAGCATAGTCCTCACCAGTACTGCCTGTAAAGGCAATTCCTCCTGCGGCCATCGTTTCCAATCCTACCAACCCAAAAGGTTCTCTCCCGCTGTTAGCCAGAACGGCATCCGATGCATGATAGATAAGCCGTAGCAAATCCTGAGAACAATGAAATTTTAAATTTAGAAAATCGGCATCTTCTGCATGTAAACAAATGGCTTTTAGATAGTCATCCAGAGTATTCCCTTTCGCGTATACATCTTTCACCTTTAAACCCAGGGTGCGGGCATTAGAGAGCACTTCTTCTCCATACCCTTCCATCCCTCCACGGGCAATTAAAATCACTTTCTGGCCGCCAAATTTCAAATGCGCCGCAGCCTCCAGCGCCATATTCCACCTTTTATCCGGGTCCCAGCGTGCTATTTTAGCTACCAGGAGGTCGCATTTCAATCCCTGTCTTAAACTGCGTGACAATGAGGTATCAACCCGGTTCAATAGATGTCTGGGGATGCCGTTAGGAATTACAACCGGATTCAAACCGAGTTGCCACATGATGTGCTTCATATACCGGCTTACCGTAGTGATAGTGCTGGCTTTTTCCAGGTTCTTAAAATCAATCCGTTCAAAGCCAAATGTATTATTTGCGTTCCAGAATATGATGACCCTGTCCCTTAAACCCTTATCCAGTAAAAGATTATGCATCCTGATAACAGTTTCTGCTGTTTGCCATTCTTCAGCTAAAATTACCACCAGCTTATTTTGTTTTAATGACGGCTGTACAATCTGCTGTAACAGAAAAGGAGGAATAGAATTTTGATAATCTGAGAGCTTTTCGTATTCGCCCTGATATACCCCAGCAGAATAGTAGGCGCTTATCCACTGACACCAGCGGTGAAGTACGAGTTTACCTCCAATAACGGTCTCTTCTCCTTTCATACGGGGATCGCCTATGAAAAAAAGATGAGTAAGAAACCCCTCTTTGGCCAGGCTTTGAGCCAAATTTGTCACCCTGACTCCCAGTCCTCCAGCCTGAGAATAAATATCCGGACCTTCGAAAGACAACAAGATGAAAACCGTATTATCCGTATTAATTTGATCGATAATCATAATCACTCACATCCTTAAAACCTCTCCCTACCATCCATTTTATTACTATTATATGAGATTCTGTTAATAACCCAATTCAAAATTATAATTCGATTGAAATAATATGAGAATGAGGGGTAAAATATATAAAAAGGAGCGGGAACCCTGGAGCACCAGTTTTCAATGTCCCACTCCTAAAAATCCTGTATGTATTTTCGGTGATAGAAGGAAATTGAAACCTATATATTCAGGAATATAAGTAATCTCTCAATTTTTCCTTGTTACCAGGATCACGTAAAATCTTAAGAGCTTTTAGTTCAATTTGCCTGACGCGTTCTCGAGTGATTCCCATTTCTTCGCTCACTTCCTCAAGCGTCCTGGAAGTCCCATTATCCAGACCAAATCTTAGCTCTATTACTCTACGTTCACGTAGTGGAAGAGTACCCATTACCTCCCGGATTTGCTGACCGAGAAGAGCATCCATGGCCTGATCTTCCGGCCTGGGAATGGTTTGATCTTCTATGCAATCGCTAAGCTGGTCGTCATCTTCTCCGATTGGCATTTCCAAAGATACAGGTTCCAGAGACATGGCGTCCAGTAGTTCTATAACATCCCCTTCGGATATCCCCATATACCTGGATATCTCCTGATTACTGGGTTTACGACCATTTTCCTGGAAGAGCTTTTGCCGGGTTGCTGATAAACGTTTACTGGTGTTTACCATATGTACCGGTAAGCGTATTGTGCGCGATCCGTCAGCAATGGCGCGGCTTATGGACTGCCTTATCCACCATGTAGCATAGGTACTGAATTTGAAATTCTTCCGGTGATCAAACTTTTTCATTGTGCGGATCAGACCGATATTCCCTTCCTGAATTAGATCAGAAAGGGAAAGACCCCTGCCGGTAAATTTCTTTGCAATACTTACTACAAGGCGCAGGTTGGCTACAATTAAATGATCCCCGGCATCTTTAGCCTTTTTTCTGATTTGCCGGAAATGGGCAGTAATTTCGGATTCTCTTACAACTAATGCGTTACGAAACTCCGGTGATTTTACCATCGCTTTTAACTCATATACTGAAGAAGTGTGACTGGCCTCGCCTATTAACGGCCAGTAAATCAGTAAATTATTGAGCGACAAGCTGACCAGGGCACTTTCCAGATTTTGAATATTCATCTCCGGGTAATTACCCAGTTCTTTTAACATAACAGGATCAATATATCCGTCAATGGCTTTATGCAATGCCGGGTGCAAAGCCCGGTGGCAAATAGATGTATTTAAATCAAGCTGGCAATACCGGCAAACAGCATCGAATAAAGATCCGTTATTTAAAAAGCGCTCCAGAAGAATCAATAACATATCAATAGATATAAATTGAGTATTGGATGTTTTATTAGATAATTCCTGTTCGATTTCGGTTAAGTACTTTTCCTGCTCGATCAGACTTCCCAGTCTTTTTTCCTCAGATGCTGTAAGCTTTGGAGTTTGCCCCATTTCAGATAAATAAAGATAAACCAGGTTGTCTGTGTCACTGACCTGGTGAGTAGAATGCTGCGCTTCATTCTCTATCCATTTTTCTTCATTCTCAACATAGGTACAATTGGAATGAGAATCAAGGACCGGCTCACTATTATTATTTTTTCTCCCTTTGTAACGATTTCGTGTAGTTATTTTGATCTTGGTAGTCATTTTTGCCCTCCTTTCATAACATTAGTTCCGGCCCTTTTACTATCAGGTTACAGTGAATTTAGCTAAAGCGGTATCCGTAGGCTTACGTAGTAAGCCAAGTAAAAATACGTAAAATAAAAGAAATAATTACGTAGACGATGGGAGTTAAGATGGAAAATTTGAGGAAGGCATAAGAAATGATCTTCTAAGGTCAGATTTAAAAGACAGCCAGGAAAAGGTATTTGTTAGAACTAATTAATTTTATTACCAACCATAAAATGATTTTTCTCTTTATCTATACTTTTCCAGGTATTATCCCGTGTTGTATGGCGAATTGGATAAGGTGCGCATGTCCGCGCAGGTCCAATTTCCGCATTAAATTCATACGGTGGGTTTCAACCGTTCGCGGGCTAATGTATAACTTTGCAGCTATTTCAGAGTTAGTACACCCGCTGGCCGCTAAAATCAGTATTTCCCGCTCGCGTGAAGTAAGTTGATCAAACGGATCAACCGGTTTTTTTTCGATTTTTTGGGTGTACGCCTCAATAGCTCTTTCGGATAGTGGAGAGCTCAGGTATCGTCGTCCGGCTGAAACCTCACGGATGGCTCGTATTAGTTCTTCCGGAGAAGACTCTTTCAAAATATAAGCTCTAGCCCCTGATCTTAAGGCTTCAAGAACATAGGCTTCATTGCTATGCATAGAGAGAATAACGATCTTTAGTTCCGGTAGCTTTTTCATTAACTGGCGGGTAACCTCCAGGCCGTTAATACCACTCATCATCAAATCCAGAACTAGAATATCAGGTTTTTGTTCTTCAACTAGTTTTACCGTTTCCAAACCATCGCCGGCTTCACCAACCACCATAAAATCCTGTTCAGCACTCAGCAATGCTCTCAATCCTTTTCTAACTACCTGATGATCATCTGCCAAAACAATATTTATCATCATCCATCACCTTAAAATATATTTAAGAATACCTGTTCCAAAGAGGTATATTCACGGTGAAAGGGATATCATCCTTAAAATAAGACTTATTGTCAAATACTTATCAACAAAAGTCAAATCGCCAAACTAAGATTTCCGGTTTATAAAATAATCTACGTTGTTAGTGGATTTTCCCTAGGGTATAGTATATTTGGCAAATTGATTTTATTGTTTGATGGTAATAATGACCTCTTACAGGCAGTATCAGGAGCCAGACGTAACCCCGGAGTAATTGCCCTGGATATTACCGATAATGTAATTCCCTTTATTTCGGGTGAAGAAGAAAAGGCTCAGAGAGAGACTCAAAGATCCTGGGCTCCTTTTCTGGAAACAGCATTCATCCAGCCTCATTCATGGTAAGTTGTACCTGCACCCGTGTCAATGTTCTGGAAGGCCATACTGAGGCTGTTTTCGTTTCCACTGAAATACCCTTCCAGCCTGAGGACATAGCCAGAGTGATACAAAATTTTAATCCTTTAAAGGGGCAGGAATTAACTTCTGCTCCTGAACATATGATTCTGGTTCATTCAGATCCCTGCCATCCTCAACCACGTCTGGACCGCAATAGCGGAAACGGTATGGCGACTACTGTAGGCCGGATTAGGGAGGACAATGCCCTTGAAAACGGTATAAAATACGTACCTGTATCACATAATACCAGAATGATGGCTGCAAGAGGGTCGGTATTGACTGCGGAGCAACTGATAAGGGAAGGTTACATTCAGGAAAAGTAGATTAATCTTAATAATATTATTGGTCTCGGAAAGCCTTAAATATTAAATATTACCATTTGAGGCTTTCTTTTCCGTCTTTTTCGGTAGATACTGTTTTATGCAGAAAATGGGTTTTCTATTAGCCAGTTCGCCCTTTAAAATACATTAAACAGTAATTTAAGCGGAGGACTCAGGCGATTTTTCAGACTGATATAAGTCCTTTCACCTCGCAGCATTCCGCAAAATGCCTTCCAGACACGGTCATTTTCTTCTAAATAATGAAAAAATAAACGCGGCATCAGACTATTTAATTTCTGTATTGTTCGGGCTATTTTTAACTCCGGCATTAACTCGCGGTTTACTGCGTCATTATACTCTGATAAATCCGGTATTTTCCCTTCCAGGAATCTTTTTATCGTACCGGCAGCCAGATAACTACTTTTTATCCCGTAATACAAGCCTTCACCACTAAGCGGATCTATCATTCCGGCTGCATCGCCAACCAGCAATATTCTTTTATAAACCAGGGAGGTGCCCTCTTTTTTTATCGGCATCAAACAGCCGCGGATAGTATCCTTTTCACCCGTACCCAGATTGTATGATTGTACTAAACGCAGGGTATAACTTCTTAGTTTCTTAGATTCTTTAAAAGAACCCCCAGCGCCTACCGCTAGCGAATTTTGTTTGGGGAACACCCAGGCATAACCGCCAGGAATACCGTAGTCTAACCCCATCAGGCCTTCCCATCCGGAATATATCTTATGAGATACGGAGATATGTCCGTTTACTCCCAGACCAAAATCAAAGCCATTTCTGATACCCAGAGAATGTACAACCGCGCTGTTAGCTCCGTCAGCACCGATCAGTATGGGAGTGGAAAAGACATCCCGGCTGGTTTCAACTTTAACGTTACCGGAACCAATCTCAAGATTTTTTAATGCAACTCCGTCTTCCAGAGTTGCTCCAGATTGACAGGCCTGGTTAGCCAGAAGGTAATCAAAACGATCCCGCATCACCATATAAGCCAGAGGTTTATCAAAAACCCTGACTTTTTTGGGGATCATTTTATAACTGAGACGTACTCCATGGATAGTATTAAGAACAATATCTTGAAAATTAAAAGGTAGGATGGAGGCAGCCCTGACGGTCACGCCTCCGGCACAAACCTTATCCCGGGGCAACTTATGCTTTTCTAGAAGCAATACTTTAATTCCCTGCCTGGCCAGAATATAGGCCAGGACCGAGCCTGCCGGACCAGCCCCGGCGATAGTAACATCATAATCTTTCTTTTTACAATCGCCCATTTTGAATACTACCGTTAAACCAGGTCAGAGGCAAATGCAGAATAAAAAGAAGGGGGTGGATCCTGTTTATTCTATATTAAGCAACAACCCTCCCCGGATGGCGTATCAGGTCCGTAACGTATCGCTGGTTACTCTTACAGGTTATTAATCTTCATATTTCGGAACGCTGGCATAAGCCTGCATGGTTGATTGATGACTGATGTAGATAGTCAAAGGTTGTTATTGTGAATAACCGCTTACCCGTTTATCTATCCTGTTGATCAAGAAGGTCAGCAGGCGGCTGGGTTGTCCAGGTGGTTCAAGATCAGTATAAGAACTCGGCATTTCCACCGAATACTTTCCATCTACAGCTTTCCGGTGTACAAAATCCAACATATTATGAAAACTGGCCCGTTTTACCGAATAAGGAAACAGCGAAAGCGAATCCAGGACTCTAAGTATCCCATATCTGGGAGCTGGATAACGCAGGCTCTGGTATCTCCGCCCAACACCGAAGTAAACTAGCTGAACACCCATATTTCTCATGTCCCAATGGTTCAATAGTAGATCAATAGCTCCGTTAAATTTGGGATCATTCCGGTATTGAGGATACTGCCCCAATAAAAGTAAGATATTTTGATTGTTTTGAGGGCAGGAGGGCTCATGTTGCAGAGATGCCCCAATATTGTGATTGGGATTGCAGTACCAGCCACCGTCCAGCCGCTGCGAAGTTAAGAACAGGTTGATATATTTTTGCATATGTGGGTCATTCTGATATCCCATACGAGCTATTGAGGATAGCAAAATAGCCGATTTGCAGTAATATGACGGCTGCATGCCGTTTTCGGTGAAATAGGTACCATTATAAGACTGGGTATCCAGAAAAGCTTCTATCTCTTTACTCAAATTTAAATCCGAAGCCTTAAAACCGAGATCAGCCAGGAAAAAAAGATCCCAATACGGATTTTCATATTCATCCGAATTCATAAACCCAGTACTAATAGCCGGGATACCTCTTCTCTCGTCTTTCAAACGGCGGATTATTTCTTTTATAGCGTTGTCACGCAAGACTGGTTCAATATCCGGGGTAGAATCTAACAATTGCAGTTCAACGGCATATTTAAGCCAGACAGGCCCATCCCTGAGCCAGTTAAGAAGTTCATTGTTCATTCAGCTTTAATAAATCTCCATTTCAGGCCTTCTTTTTGGCACACAATTTGATTACATACAATACATATATATTGTGTTTTATCTCCGGAAGTTTGTAATTTGACTCTGCGCAACTTCTTACATTTTGGACATTGGATTTTTTTTGCAGTTAGATTAATCAAATAAACTTTCCCTCTCTTTTTTAATCTCCAGATCCAGGTTTTAATCTGGAATATCATCAAATTTCACAGAACACGTCATCTTCGAACAGGACGTTTAAAAATTTACCCTCCTACAATCATGGGCAGAAAAACAACTTCGATATATTTCTTATTTCTATATTGTTCTTGAAGAGCTAACTTTAAAAGGTCATCATAAGAATTGATTTGTTTGCCTTCGGCTACGATGATAAGCTCTTCCTGGTAAGGAAAGAGTTTTGCTTGTTCAAATGGTACCATGATTTCCGGTTCATTTGACCAGGCGGTTTTATTAATTTTCAGTTCAGGTAAATTTGCCAATTTTTAGATCCCCTAGATCTATTAAAAATGCGGTGTTTTCAGTGACTTCCCAGTGTATTTATTATAATAGAAGAGGCTGATCATAGCAAAATCAATCATTTTCGCTGTGGCGAAGAAGACTCTTTAGTTTGACAACTGCGGGAGGCAATACCTGCCCGATTGGTTCCTCAAAACGTAAATGTGCACGGTGGTCAAAAGGAGTTTCGCCCCGGTTGATGATAACCAGTTTGGCACCGGATTCCAGGGCTACATGGGGCATGTCTGCAGCAGGATAAACTACCAGGCTTGAACCCACAACTACAAAGAGGTCACATTCCCGTGAATAGCGGTAAGCCAGTTCCAAGTCTTTGTGAGGAAGAGACTGGCCAAAATCGACTACGCTGGGTTTAAAAGTACCGCCACAGACCGGACAGCTCATTTTTTCATTAAAATTATCCATGGTGAATTCACAGCGAATGCATCTTAATTTGGTAATATTACCATGCAGTTCTGCCAGCAATTCAGGACGGATGCCGGATTTAAGATGAAGATTGTCTATATTTTGAGATATCAAAAAGGTAAGCTTGTTTAAGTTTTGCAATTCCACAAGGGCTAAATGTCCGGAATTAGGTTCAGCCTGAGAAAAATCCATACGCTGAACCGGTAGTCCTTTATCTCTTCTGGTCCAGAGACCATCTGGACCACGAAAATCAGGCAACCCGGATTCTGTACTGATACCGGCGCCGGTAAATACCACTAGTCCCCGGGCATCTAACATCCAGTTGGCCAAAGTATTAATACGTTTTTCCAGTTCTTCCATCAAACTCACACCTCCAGGCACATTTTCCGAGAGGAGTTAGAGAAATAAAATCATTTTATTATTTTAAAAATATATATTTTCCTTAAGGAAATCAAAATTATCCTGTATAGCTTGCTTGCCTTTGAGCACGCCTGGATGGCCGTAAGGATGGCCGCACAGCAAGTATTCTGCATCCAGGTTGGACAATTGATCAATGCTTTTCTTAAGTAAAGCCGGATTACCGCCCGGCAGATCTACTCTGCCCGTATTACGAAAGAAAACCACGTCTCCCACTGCCAGGGCTTTCTTTTCCGGCCAGTAAAGGGCAATATGTCCTGGTGAGTGACCCGGAACATGATATACTTTAAGATCGGTTTGAACCAAATTACCTGCTTTGAGATCCCCTTCTTCCAGGTTAAAATCAACAGGTTTTGCACCGAACATCCTGACAGCCGCGGCATCATCTTTATGTATAGCTATTTTAGCCTGACTTACATCTCTGAACTTCCATGCGCCCTCAATATGATCAGGATGAGCATGCGTTAAAACAATCAATCCTATATCCTTAATATCCAGACCGTCTTTTATAATTTCGCGGTTCAGCATCTCATAAGCGGGTTCCCTTAGAAATGGAGTAACAATATGACCTGGATCTATGAGAATGTGCTTATGGTTGCTCAGTACATCTCCAAAAATAAAGGTATTACAATTATTATCGTTTCCCTTCCAGACATAGGCATATAAATTGTCGGTCAGTTTCATCTATTCACTCCCCCTATATTATATTTAAATCATAGCTTAGTAGATTTTATTTCTCAATATTACAGTTCATACCATGATTAAGCACCCAGTGAAACTTAACGAACCTGAATACTTTGGCCATAATTTTGTAGAAATCACACGCCTATTTGGAACTATAATATGACGCATTTTGAATATATTTACAGCTACCGGGCTGTTCGGCTATAATGGCGCCATATACAAATGAAAAAGGGCGCCGCTTCAAAACCAGTTCTGATAGGTGAATATGAAATCACCCTGGCAGACAGAGTGATACATTACATTCTGAAACGCAGCTACAAGGCAAAGCTGGTATGGTTAAGAGTTAAAGCCCCAACCGGGCTCACGGTAACCGTACCCGTCAACTACCGCCTGAAGCAAGTTCCGGTGTTCTTAAAAACACACTCTGTTTGGATATTGAGGCGCCTGGCTGAACTTGAAAATAAAAGCCAAGAACCATCAGGTTCACACGTGCATAATAATGAAACCATTTTGTTTCTGGGTCAACCCCTGAAAATTGCCGCCCTAAATAATCAACAGGACACCACATCGATAAAGATAGATAACGGTAAATTGATCATTAATACTAGTAAATCAGGAAAAATGCCGGCCTATATACTGCTGGAAAACTGGATGAAAGGAAAAGCCGTGCAACTGATTATGCAAAAAGTAGAAGTGTTTAGTAAATGCCTGAAAGTAGTTTTTAACCGGATTTCAATTCGCGATCAAAAATCTCGCTGGGGAAGCTGCTCCCATCTTAAGAATTTAAGTTTTAATTGGAGATTGATAATGGCGCCGGAGCCCGTGATAGACTACGTAGTCATACATGAGCTTTGTCACTTGAAAGAGATGAACCATTCCGGATCATTCTGGTTACTGGTAAGCCGGTTTTGCCCCCAATGGCAAGAGAAACGAAAATGGCTTAATGAATACGGTAAAGATCTAAGAAGCGCCTTAACAGGATAATCTAATTTGCTGGTATACGGCCAATAATATTCCAGTAGAATAGCCCTTGATCATGTTGTGAGACATCTGGCTGAGCTCTGGCTTCAGGGGATATTATTTAATGGTACCGGTGTTTTTTACTTTCCAGGCTGGATTCCATTTCTGTATAATGAAAACCCAGACCATCCAGACTATGTGCATCGGAAGCGCGAATAAGAGGGATTTGTTTATCCTTTGATATGCTTGCAGAGAGAGCAAAATCACCCAGCAGGCTCACGGATTCCACAGCGTCAAATCTTAAAGCACCTAATTGTGCCGGATCCAGGGGCTGGTAAAAACCGGGGTGCGCCAGTATCAAATACCAATCTTTATCCTGGAAGAAAGGAACGCTCCGGCGAACATATGGTGGGATATAAATAGATAAAAAATGCTGGCCGGCATAGGTTATTTCTGATCCTGGCAAAATAATCAAATTTTCGTCTTTAAAAAAGTCCATGATCTGTAAAGCAACCACCCAGCCAAAATTAAAGTTATTTTTTTCAGTAACGGCTACGCCATTTAAACCCGAAGACTTAATTGCCTTGACAATTATGGCCGCTGCCTCTTTATTAATATCCAGAATTCCTCTGATATCCATTTTTTCTTTCAAAGCTTCGATAAGATGTGTATGAAGGTCAAATTTAAGTACCTTAGCCATATTTTTCCCCGTTATACTCTATTCAAACTGGGTGGTCTTTTTCTCCAAGGGTTCCGGAAATGTCATTTACTTGCGGGCCCGCAACTCCACGTCAACATTATTAATTTGTTCTCAAATATACATTCATGAATAAATCAATAATCTATCTGCTTCAAGTATATCATATGCTGTCCAGCCAAAAAGAATACCGGCAGATTATCGTTCAGGATGCTTTCCTGAATTTTTTGTTCAAATTACCTGTCATCAAGAGTATTGGGCATATACATAAGATAGTCAATCCGTATGTTGATAAAATATTATTCGTACAAGAATTTGACAGTCAGTCTGATACATGAGAAAATAGAGATATTCCAAAAGGAATTCACTATGCGATTAAAAAACAATAGTCCTCTAAGAATAATAAAAAATAGAGAATTTAGTCCAATTTGTAACCTCCAAGATAAAATTCGCATCGTAATAAAGACGGAATTCAAGTTAGGTTTTTCGACTGAATAGCGCTTTTTATTGAAAGCGCTATTTTTTTATAGGTTTTTATTTATTTAGAATATTGAGAATAATGAGAGACAATGATTAAACTAACAATAGATGATGAACCGGTTGCAGTCGAAGCTGGCACTACTATCATCGAGGCTGCCAGGCAGATCAATATTGATATTCCTCACCTGTGTTATTTCAGAGGGCTGCGTCCTGACGGCTCCTGCGGAATATGCGTGGTGGAAATAGAGGGGGAGCGCAATCTCTCCAGATCATGCATCCGGCAGGTCCAGGAAGGGATGAAAGTCCATACCAATACGCCCAATTTAAGGGCTACGCGTAAGTCGCTGATAGAATTAGTAATGTCAAATCATCCTTCAAACTGCTTTTATTGTGAAAGGAACCAGAACTGCGGACTTCTGGACCTGGCATCCGAGCTGGGTGTTAAAGAGATCAGGTTTGACCGCAATAATCGGTCACCAATGATTGATGATACCAGCCCTTCCATAATACGGGACGAAAGCTATTGCGTACTTTGCGGCAGATGTATTCGCGTTTGCAGCGATGTACAGACTGTTAACGCTATAGAACTGGCTAACCGGGGAGGTAAATTGAGAGTATCTACTTTCCTGAATGAAGGTCTGGGCAATAGCGAATGCATTAATTGCGGTCAATGCATCCACGTATGTCCGGTGGCAGCTATTAAAGAGCAAACTTCTATTAAAGAGGTCTGGCAGGCGATTGCTGATCCTGATAAAGTGGTAGTGGTACAGGAAGCCCCCTCGGTCAGAGTAGCCCTGGGTGAAGAACTGGGCCTGCCGGTTGGTACTCTGGTCACCGGTAAAATGCATGCCGCCTTGAAAAAACTGGGCTTTGACGTGGTATTTGATACCAATTTTACCGCTGATCTGACTATTATGGAAGAAGGTAATGAACTGGTAAAACGTATTAAAGAGGGCGGCGTCCTGCCCATGTTCACATCATGCTGTCCTGGTTGGATAAAATTTGCAGAGCATTTTTATCCTGAACTTATCCCTCATATTTCAAGCTGCAAGTCACCCCAGCAGATGTTCGGCGCACTTTCCAAGACCTACTACGCCAGAAATGCCGGCGTGGATCCAGCTAAAATCGTTTCAGTATCCATCATGCCATGTACAGCTAAAAAATTTGAGGCACAAAGACCGGAAATGAATAGCAGCGGATTCCGGGATGTGGACTATGTATTGACCACCCGGGAACTGGCACGCATGATCAGAGAAGCCGGCATTGACTTTGCCAATCTGCCCGATGTATCGGCAGATAAGCTGATGGGAGTCTATTCAGGAGCCGGTACCATATTCGGTGCTACCGGAGGCGTCATGGAAGCTGCTTTGCGCACCGCCTACAAATTAATTACCGGAAAAGAACTAGAAAAAATAGATATAGAGCCGGTTAGAGGGCTGGAAGGCATACGAAAAGCCACTGTGGATGCTGATGGTCTGAAGATCAACGTAGCGGTAGCTCACGGAATGGGCAATGCCAGAAAATTGCTGGATGAGGTAAAAGCGGGAAAATCACCGTACCATTTTATCGAAATTATGGCGTGTCCTGGAGGTTGCGTAGGCGGCGGCGGACAACCCATAGGCTTTGATATAGCTGTACGCGGAGCACGCGGATGCAGCCTGTACAACGATGATAAGGGCCGTGTTTATAGGAAGTCTCATCAAAACCCGGCTATTGATAAAGTGTATAAAGATTTCCTGGGTGAGCCGTTAGGCCATGTCTCACACCAGTTGCTGCACACCAGATATACCCCGCGAAACGGTGATGAGGAACTCATCGAAAGCTCTGAGTCTATGACTCATCTGGATGACTTAATGAAATCTATGGAGTTAAAGAAAATCGAACATGGAGAATAATTTCGATCTATTATTAAATGAAATCCTGACCCGCCATGAAGGTAGAAGAGACGAACTGATTACCATCTTGCAAGAAACACAGGAAGAGTTCCGTTATCTGCCCAAAGAAGCCATGGCCAGAATAGCTCAGTTTTTAAATATACCTGTTAGCCAGGTTTACGGAGTGGCCACCTTTTATGCTTTATTCAGACTCAAACCCAGCGGCAAAAAGATGGTCAGGGTCTGCCGCGGTACCGCCTGCCACGTACGGGGCGGTGACCCCATTCTGCGGCAGATAGAAAAGCGCCTGGGTATTAAGCCGGGTGAAACTACCAAAGATATGGAATATTCGCTCGAAACAGTAGCCTGTATCGGCGCCTGCGCCCTGGCTCCCAATATTTCAATAGATAAAGAGACTTACGGCCTGGTAAATAGTAAAAAAATAGAGGAATTATTCGGTGATTGGAAGAGACCAGAATAAACAAAACGGACAGCACACCATTTTATTTTGTCATGGTACAGGTTGCGTTTCCGGTAAAGCCATAGAAATCCGCCAGGCCACAGAAAAGGCCCTGGCAGCGTTAGGACTAACCGGCGTCAAAGTGGATTTTACCGGCTGTCACGGCTTTTGCCAGCAGGGCCCCATTGCAGTTGTGGAACCTGAGGGCATTTTTTACACACATGTCAGCGTTAATGACGTGCCGGAAATCGTAAAATCCCATATCCGGGACGGCAAACCGGTAAAGCGGCTTTTCTTTAAAGACCCCAATAGCGGAGAGCCCATACCTTATTATAAGGATATACCTTTTTACAAGATCCAGCAGCGCATTATTCTGAAAAATTGCGGTAAAATCAACCCTGAAAAGATAGAAGATTATATTGCCATCGGCGGGTATAAATCAGCCCGTAAAGCATTGACTGAAATGACCCCTGAACAGGTAATTGACGAGATCAAAAAATCCGGTTTAAGAGGTCGCGGCGGCGCTGGGTTTTCCACAGGTACCAAATGGGAATTATGCCGTAAATCGCCCGGCGCCACAAAGTATATCATTTGCAACGCAGACGAAGGCGATCCCGGCGCTTTTATGGACCGTTCTCTGGCTGAAGGTGACCCTCATTCCGTTCTGGAAGGCATGTTGATTGCAGCCTTTGCCATCGGCGCCAGCCAGGGCTATATATATTCCAGGGCAGAAAAGCCCCTGGCCATCAAACGTTTCAGAATTGCCTTAAAACAAGCCCAGGAGAACGGGTTTCTGGGCAAGAACATCTTTAACAGCGGCTTTGATTTTAAGATAGAACTAAGGGAAGGGGCCGGGGCTTTTGTTTGCGGTGAGGAAACCGCATTGATAGCCTCCATCGAGGGAAAACGGGGCATGCCCAGCCCCCGTCCACCTTTTCCAGCCCAGTCCGGATTGTGGGGCAAACCTACCAATATTAATAATGTTAAGTCTTATGCCAGTGTTCCTGTTATAATCGCCAACGGGGCTGACTGGTATAACCAGATCGGCACCAGCACCAGCAAGGGCACTGCCGTCTTTGCTCTAACGGGCAAAATCGCCAACGCCGGACTGATTGAAGTACCCATGGGCACACCCCTGTGGCAGATAATCTATGGAATCGGGGGAGGCATCCCCAATAAGAAAAAATTCAAAGCAGTCCAGACAGGAGGCCCATCCGGTGGCTGTCTGCCGCTCAGCTTTCTTAATTACAAGGTGGATTATGAGTCCCTGAAACAGGCAGGAGCCATCATGGGTTCCGGCGGCATTGTGGTAATGGACGAGGATAGCTGTATGGTGGATGTGGCCAAATACTTCCTCTCCTTTACCAAAGATGAATCCTGCGGCAAGTGTATTTCCTGCCGTGAAGGCACCAGCAAGATGTATGATATCCTGGATAAAATTACCAGGGGAAAAGGAACCATACAGGATCTGGACTTATTGGAAGAGCTGGCGCGTACTATTACAGCTGGTTCAATATGCGGGCTGGGACAGACTTCCCCTAATCCGGTATTGACCACCTTACGTCATTTCAGAGACGAATATGAAGCCCATATACTGGATAAGAAATGCCCCTCTGTAGTCTGCCGGGACATGTTCAAATCACCATGCCAGCATACCTGTCCGGTGGAACTGGATGTACCGGCTTATGTATCCTTAATTAAGGACAAACAATATGAAAAGGCTTATCAGGTAATCATGCAGCGTCTGCCGTTTCCCATGTCCGTAGGCCGTGTCTGCCCCGCGCCGTGCCAGAAAAAATGCCGGCGCAGCCAGATTGATGAAGCCATAGCTATCAGGAATTTAAAACGGTTTGCGGCTGATTATGCATATGAACACGGCTATGAATACCTCCCTGAAGTAAAAGAGACCCGTGAAGAGCAGGTAGCTATCATCGGGGCCGGACCGGCCGGCCTGTCAGCGGCCTGGGATCTGGCCATTGCAGGTTATCAGGTGACCGTTTTTGAAGCCCTGCCGGTGGCCGGCGGCATGATGTCTGTAGGCATTCCGGAATACCGTTTACCCAAAAAAGTCCTCAACCGTGAGATAGATAATATCAAAAGACTGGGAGTGATGATTAAGCTCAATACCCGGGTGGATGATGTTGACCGCCTGATCTCAATGGGCTATAGCGCGGTCTTCATTGCAGTAGGCGCACACAAAGGGACGCCCATGGGGGTCCAGGGTGAAAACATGCCCGGCGTTATGGATGCGGTGGATTTTTTGCGGCCGATCAATATGGGCGAAAGGATAGATATAGGGCAAAAAGTGGTAGTGGTAGGCGGCGGCAACTCAGCCATTGATGCTGCCAGGACTGCCATCCGCAAGGGCGCCCATGAAGTCCATGTGCTTTACCGCAGGGAAAGGGCCGATATGCCTGCCGAAGAAGAGGAAGTGATTGGAGCTGAGGAAGAAGGGGTAAAGTTCCATTTTCTCACCGTGCCTGTCAGGGTAATTGAAAAAAACGGCAGGGTTGCCGGCCTGGAATGCGTACTCAATGAACTAAAGGCCTTTGATGACAGCGGCCGCCGCACTCCTGAGATGGTTAAAGGCTCTGAGTATTTTCTGGAAACGGACATGATTCTTAAAGCCGTGGGGCAGCATCCGGATACTGCCGGTCTGAAACTGGAAGGCATGAAGCTTGATCGCCAGGAAAGGATCATTGCGGATAAAAGGACTCTGGAGGTAGTAGGACATAAGGGCGTTTTTGCCGGGGGCGATGCCATTACAGGGCCTGCCACAGTGATCGAGGCTATTGCTCACGGCCAGAGAGCTGCTTCATCCATCCGCAGATACCTGCACGGCCATGCCTTAACCACGCTGGTAGAACGCAGCGGTTATAAACCTATTACCGCAACTTCCATACCCACCACTGAAGAAGAATCCAGACCTAAACCCCGGGTCTTTTTCTCTGAAATACCTATCAGCGACCGCAAAACATCTTTTGATGAAGTCATCCTGACCTATAAAGAAAGAGAAGCTGTAGAAGAAGCCCACCGCTGTCTCAGGTGCGATTTGAATGAAGAAGGCTAGGACCAATTAAAAATATTAACTGATTAATATTTGTCCCCGTGATGTGTCTATTGCATGAGAAACGGTTTACTGATAGAATAACATCTGTAGGGACGGGGGTATTAAAAAATCCCCTCCTCCAGTGCCGAAGTGGCGGAATGGCAGACGCGCTACGTTCAGGGCGTAGTGTCCACAAGACATGAGAGTTCAAATCTCTCCTTCGGCACCATCTTTTTTTGCGCTTGTAGCTCAATTGGATAGAGCGCAGCCCTGCGAAGGCTGAGGTCGAGAGTTCGACTCTCTCCAAGCGCACTTTTCCGCGGGCGGTTAGCTCAGTCGGTTAGAGCATCTGCTTTACACGCAGGAGGTCATTGGTTCGAGTCCATTACCGCCCACCATTGATAAAAATTGCAATAATATGCTCCAGCAAAATAAAAGTATGCTCACTGCATTCCGCACGAACAACGTGCAGTTGAAGGTACATTAAATCGCGACGGATTACCGGGATACAGTTCGTTCAAGATTCTCTCTGTTGAGCACCAGCCGGAAGGAGAGCCAAGGGTAATAATTGGAGATAGATATGAGTGATTTACTTGCCGATATCGTGCAGTTAGTTAGAAAAGATCAAGTAAACATCTCAGATCATGGATACGATGAGCTAGCCAAGGATGGACTCTTCGTGCGCGATATTATATTATCAATAAAAGAAGCCAAAATAATCGAGGAATATCCGGATTATCCTAAAGGGCCCTGTATTCTCGTTCTACAAAGAGATCGAGAAGGTCAACCTTTACATGTCGTGTGGGGAATCCCGAAAGGGAAGACGTTTCCAGCGGTCCTGGTTACTGCATACCGACCTGACCCGAAACGCTGGGAAGATGGCTTTAAAAGGAGAAGAAGATGAGCAAACTACATTATACGAAGCTGATTCATGAAGGCAAATATGTGGCTGAAGTGGAAGTGGAAATGATCTACGCTGATGAGGGGTGGTCGCCTTATCTTTCGCTGGATGACGCAAATAAACTGGACGATATCAGAAAATCACTTAGGCAAGGCGATATTAAATCAGCGACAAAACTCGCCAGGATTTATACTTTGACCCCGGTATCAAACTAAGTATGTACCTCTTCTGTCAACCGTTTACAAAATGATTGACCTTTTTATCAAAGGTCATCTCCGATTTTTTAAAACGTTTGCCGATGGTTATTTAAGTAATATAATTTGAATGTTTTGGCTATTCATTCGCCAATATTAAGCTAAACTCAAAAGTTTTGATATCGTATTGTATAGCAGCGCCCACCATAAAATTAAAGCTAAATTGATAGTTTATGTAAAATACTACACAAGCTATTTTCTTTTATGGCGACAAATTGGCGACAAGAGGTTTAAGTCAAGAGTGATAATCACCATACGATAATACCCTGAATTGAGGTTAAATGACGCCCTGCTATCGGTATAAGATGATAAAGGGTCTGAGCCTGACTTGTGGTTTACACGCAGGAGGTCATTGGTTCGAGTCCATTACCGCCCATTTTCTATATATACCTTGAGTACAAATAAGGCTTACACATGGATGGAGACACCCAAAAAGAAGCGCTGGTTAACGCCAAAAAAGCAGCCGGAGATTACCTGGAAGCTTTGATTGAAGATGGCAGGCCGATCCCGCTGAGTATATTCTTGTCTAATGAAGCCAGCCAAAATTTTAAAGCAGGTCAAAGCGAGGGTTATTTTGTCGAGGAGATTAAAATCACGCTTCGATGAAACCCGAGATTTGGGACCAGATCAAGAATATCACTGCGGATGAAACCATCAAGGCCCTGGAAAAAGATGGATGGAAATTGGCGCATAAAAACTACGGTCATGATATGATAAAAGACCTGTTTCAAGATATAGGCTGGGATGAGGCTGATTTAAAACGCCTCAAATTGATAAAGTAAAAGCATCCGATTTCAATTCCTCCAGAGCACATCCGGCAACCCGATAGTTCATCCAGATCTTCCGGTTTTCAGCTTCGACCCCTGGTCGAGAAAAGGTCCAGAGACAAGGTTTGGAGTTTAGGGTTTTAGAGTTTAAAAAAGGCGGAGAGGGACACGGGAGGAAAAGCGACTGGATGCCGGATCAGGTCCGGCATGGACTGATTTGAAAGCTGAAGAGCGGATCAGGTCCGGCATGGACTCGTTGGGCGTCCAGTTCCGGTTGAAGGTTATTATCATCGTTCACGGGTGGCGCAGCGCCAGGAAAAAATATCTTGAAAAAGTTTTATGGTAAAGTTAGAATAGTGCTGCCAGGGAGGGGGAGATGGTTACAGATACTTATTTGGTTAAAAGAATAGAAATGCTGCAAGAAGAACTGGAGTCTCTTAAAAAAACCGTTTTGAATAAAAACAGAAAGAAACCGGGCCAACTCCGGGGGATTTGGAAAGGGGCCGATTTTTCTGACGAAGAGATAGAAAAAGTCAAATCTTTGTGGATTAAGCCGGACTAAACAGAAACTCTAAACTCCAAGCTCCAAACTAAACAGGAGCACCGGATACTCCGGCAAGCCAACCCTGGTGCGTTTTGGCAGGAAAGCCAGTTAAAATAACGGGATCCGCATGCCCATCGTTCCCCCGGTATCAGCCGGTCCTGTTAACTATACACACCATAAAATAGTTGGGGGATAGCAATACACAAAAATGAAGACTCCGTTTTACGTCAACGATACTCATGCTTTAGTATGGTACTTTGAAGACAGCCCCAAACTATCTTCCTCGGCCAGGCTGGCATTTGCCGAAATTGAAAAAGGCAAAGCCCTGGGGATCGTACCGACCATTATACTGGCTGAGATGGTTCACCTGACAGATAGTAAAAAGACACTGATTAACATCCTTGAAACGATCAATAAACTAAAAGAAGCCAACAATTTTGGTATTATCTCTCTTGACCTCATGGTTATCCTGCTGATGGTTCCTCTGAAAAACTACGAAATTCATGACCGGGTCATCGTGGCAACGGCCAAATCATTTGAAGCATCTCTAATCACCAGGGATGAGCAGATACGCAACTCCCATGATGTAGCTTGCATCTGGTAAAAGAAAGGCCAAAGGAAGTATCCAGTTTGGAGCTTCCAGTTTCGAGTTTGGGAAAAGGGAGGGAGATGCGTTAGAAAAGGCGAATGGATCCTGGATCTGGTCCGGGATGGACCTTATTAAGGCGGGATCCCGGGTCAGGTCCGGTTTTTCCGGTTTAGAGTTTAGGGTTTAGAGCTTAGGAAAAGGGGAGGCCGGGCAGGGACTGGAGGTTACCAAGGTACCATTGAATAATGAAAAAATCAGGTACAGATATAATTTGCTTATAATAGCATAAAACAGCTAACCTTAGTGGTATTGACACCGAAAGGCCAGGTAACTATAATGAAATCCAGATTTCAAGCGCTAGCGAACAGATAACAGAAAATTTAAGGAAGATAAATGACAATGCCGTAAGCCGGAAGTCAAATCTTGTTAAAGCCGCTAATAAATTGTGATAAATATATATTTATATTTCAATGGATGATTATATTACATAAAATAGTAATTAAATATTTTATTCTAATAGTTAGCTTCTAAAATTTGCTAGAAATACAGGCTCAAGACCTCTGGCGCTTGAACCAAGGGATTAAAATACGAATGACAAAAATATGCATTTTCGGATTGGGATATATAGGATTACCCACAGCCTGTCTTTTCGCCACACATGGCTGCCAGGTACTGGGTATAGACATCAAAAAAGATATTATTGAGAAGGTAAACCTTGGCATACCATCCTTTGAAGAACCCGGGCTGGAAAAACTCCTGAAAGAGGCCATAGATAACGGAACTCTCCGGGCCAGCCTTGAACCTGAAACTGCGGATGTCTTTCTAGTTGCAGTTCCTACCCCTCTGGATAATAAAACCAGAGTAGCTGATCTAAAAGCTGTGGGGCAGGCAGCCCGAAGCATTTCCCATTACCTCAAGCAGGGTAATTTGGTAGTTATTGAGTCCACCGTTCCACCCTTCACCTGTGAAAAAATGGTGCTTCCAATTTTGGAACAATCCGGTCTCAAAGGCGGAAAGGATTTTTCCTTAGCTTATTGTCCGGAAAGGGCCATACCCGGAGATACCCTGCATGAGATGGTATACAATGACCGTGTCATCGGCGGTCTGGATAAGAAATCTTTAGAATGTACACAGGAACTTTATTCCAGCTTTGTAAAAGGCCATATTTATCCCACTGATCTGCGCACAGCAGCCATGGCTAAACTTATAGAAAATACTTACCGGGATATCAATATAGCTCTGGCCAATGAATTCGCCGGAATTGCAGATAAAATGGGAGTCAACATTTGGGAGACCATTGAGCTGGCTAATAAACACCCTCGCGTTAAAATTCTAAATCCCGGGCCAGGCGTCGGTGGACACTGTTTGACCAAGGACCCCTTATTTCTGGCAGAGAACACCACCAGCAGCCGGATAATCGAAATGGCCAGAGAGATTAATGACTCCATGCCCCGTCATGTTCTAAGCTATGTTGAAGAGCTATTAGGGAATATGCACCATGCCACAATCACGGTTTTGGGCGCAGCCTATAAAGCTAATGTGGATGACACCCGGGAAACTCCGGCTTTACAGTTTATTAAGCTGGCTGAAAATGCCGGGTATAAGATTAAAATCTACGATCCATGGGTGAAAAGTTTCGAATACCCGCTTTGCTCTTCTTTAGAGGAAGCATGCAAAGACAGCGACTGTCTGGTGCTAATTACCGATCATTCGGCTTTCAAACAAATCGATCCGCTGAAATTAGTCACTAAAATAAGAAACAAAAACCTGGTTGACACCCGGAATTGTGTAGACCATAAACGCTGGAAAGAGGCTCGGTTTATAATAAAAACACTAGGAGACGGCAGATGAAAACTGTTATTCTCGCAGGTGGACTTGGAACCCGCATCTCGGAGGAAACTAACGTTAAACCCAAACCTATGGTAGAAATTGGTGGCAAGCCGATTCTATGGCACATCATGAAGCTCTATTCTGTGCATGGCATATATGACTTCATTATATGCTGCGGATATAAGGGTTATGTCATAAAGGAGTATTTCGCCAATTATTTCCTACATATGTCGGATGTAACCTTTGATATGGCTAACAATCATATGCAAGTGCATCAGAAACATGTAGAACCATGGAAAGTTACTTTAGTAGATACAGGTGACGACACTTTGACAGGTGGCCGCCTCAAGCGAGTTGCCGAGTATATACAAAATGAACAGGTTTTCTGTTTTACCTATGGTGATGGCGTAGCTGATATAGATATTTCAGCGGAAATCACTTTCCATAGCAAACATGGTAAATGGGCAACGGTCGCCGCAGTTCAGCCACCGGGTCGTTATGGAGCCTTACAGTTAGATGAGATGAACGTTACTGGTTTCACAGAAAAGCCGCCTGGCGATGGAGGTTTGATTAATGGTGGATTTTTTGTTCTTTCTCCAAAGTGCCTGGATTTTATAAATGGAGACCAGTCAAGCTGGGAGGGAGAGCCTCTGAAAAAAATTGCATCTATGGGACAAATGATGGCTTTTGAGCATAAAGGTTTTTGGCAACCCATGGACACGCTGCGCGATAAAAACTATCTTGAAGAATTATGGCAAACTGGTAAAGCGCCATGGAAAATCTGGTAATGAATTCAGAATTCTGGCAAGGAAAGCGAGTATTTCTAACTGGCCATACGGGCTTTAAAGGTGGCTGGCTAGCGCTATGGTTGCACAAGATGGGTGCATATATTTATGGTTATTCCCTCGTTCCTCCAACAGAACCGAACCTTTTCACTGTTGCCAGAGTGAATGAGGTTATGACCGCCAATATTATCAATGATATTCGTAACACAGCAGAAATAACCGATGCGTTAAAGACCTCTCAAGCAGAAATTATCTTCCATCTGGCAGCACAACCACTTGTTCGCTATTCTTATGCTGAACCAGTAGAGACTTACGCCACTAACGTCATGGGTACGATCAACCTGCTAGAAGCAATACGTGTTACACCCAGTGTACGTGTTGTTGTCATCATCACCACAGATAAATGCTATGAAAATCGTGAGTGGATATGGGCTTACCGCGAGAATGAACCATTGGGGGGTTATGATCCGTACTCCAGCAGCAAAGCATGCACTGAGATCCTTGTGAACGCATGGCGTCACTCTTTTTTCGAAAACAGCCGGGTATCTATAGCAACTGCCAGAGCAGGGAATGTCATAGGAGGAGGTGATTGGGCAAAAGACCGCCTTATTCCGGACTTTTTTCGTTCGTTAGATAATAGATATACTTTAAAGGTTCGCTCACCTGAATCTGTTCGCCCATGGCAACATGTTTTAGAGCCGCTTTCTGGTTATTTGCGGCTGGCACAAAATTTATTTACTAATGGCTGTAATTATGCAGAGGCATGGAACTTTGGCCCTCTCGATTATGACGCTCGTTCTGTACGATGGATAATTGAACATATGAAATTAACCTATCCAGAGGCAAATTGGGAATATGATCAGTCCTCACAGCCCTATGAAGCGCATTATCTCAAACTCGATAGCAGCAAAGCACGTGCATATTTAGGCTGGTTGCCACGATGGCGCCTAGAGACTGCAATTGATAAAACTATAGAATGGCATTCAGCTTGGCGGCAGGGTAAAGACATGCGTGAAATAACTCTTGCTCAGATTAATGAATATGATGAAACAAAGCCGATATTATGAATACAAATCATTTCGAATTTGTCGCCACATCAATTTCTGGACTTATTGTCATTCAGCGTAAGTCTATTGAAGATAATCGTGGATTTCTCAGTCGGTTTTTTTGTGCCGAAGAGTTCCTTAAGGTAGGTTTGTATAAACCAATTGTTCAGATTAACCACACATTCACGAAAAAAAAGGGGGCTGTACGTGGACTACATTTCCAATATCCGCCTCATACCGAAGCTAAAATTATCAATTGTTTAAAAGGTGAAATTTTCGATGTAGCCTTGGATATTCGCCACGCCTCTCCAACATTCCTTTGCTGGCATGCTGAGATTCTTTCTGCTGATAACAGGAAGAGTTTACTTATTCCTGAAGGATGTGCACATGGATTTCAAACCTTGACCGAAGATTGTGAGCTCATGTATCTGCACACAGCAAGTTATGCGCCTGGCGCGGAGGGCCGCCTGAATGCTCATGATCCACGTTTAGCAATAAAATGGCCATTAAATATTACCGAAATGTCAAGCCGAGATTTAACCAGCTCTTATATTGATGACCAATTTGAAGGAATTAGACTATGAAGTGTCGCCATTGTAAAGCCGAGCTAACAATGCCATTTATCGATCTAGGTAGTGCACCACCATCAAATGCTTACTTAACAGAAAAAACTTTACAAATGCCTGAGAAATGGTTTCCATTGCGGGTACTTGTTTGTACTAATTGCTGGCTGGTACAGACAGAAGACTTTGCCAATGCTGCTGAAATCTTTGATGCCGACTATGCCTATTTTAGCTCCTTTTCCACCACATGGCTAGCTCATGCAGAACGTTATGTGGCAAACATGGAGGCCCGATTCCGTCTCAATGAAACAAGCCATGTGGTTGAAGTAGCAGCTAATGATGGTTACTTGCTGCAATATGTTGTGAAACGTGGAATCCCATGTCTGGGAATAGAGCCCAGCGCCAGCACTGCTGCAGCTGCGCGAAAGAAAGGGGTACCCATCATAGAAGATTTCTTCTGTGTACGCCTGGCTGGTGAACTAGCGAAGCAAGATAAATACGCTGACCTTATTATTGCCAATAACGTACTTGCCCATGTCCCAGACATCAATGATTTTGTTAAAGGCTTCGCTATACTGCTCAAGCCAGGGGGTATCGCCACGTTTGAGTTTCCACACCTCCTACGCATGGTAGCTGAAAACCAGTTTGATACCATTTATCACGAGCATTTCTCTTATTTTTCTTTTAATGTTGTCAGTCGAATTTTTGAGCACAACGGTCTTACCGTGTTTGATGTAGAAGAGATCCCTACACATGGTGGGAGCTTGCGTGTTTTCGCACAAAGAAAGGATACTGGCACTCAAATAACGACTCCCCGCGTTGCCGAATTGTTAAAACGGGAAGCTTCCGCTGGCATGCAGACCGCCAAATATTATAATGATTTTCAATCCAAGGCTGACAAAGTCAAAAATGATCTGCTTGAGTTTCTTATTCAAGCTAAAAATGGGCTTAAGCTAGTAGCTGCCTATGGTGCTGCCGCCAAAGGTAATACTTTGCTTAACTACGCCGGAGTTAAGCCTGATTTATTGCCTTATGTAGTAGACCGAAGCCCATCCAAGCAGGGAAAATACCTTCCGGGAAGCCGTATTCCAATCTTTGCTGAAGTATCCATTTCCGACAATCGCCCGGATTATGTTGTTATATTACCTTGGAATTTGCGTGAGGAGATTACAGCACAACTGGCGTATATTCGAGAGTGGGGAGGACGATTCGTGGTGTCTGTACCGTCTTTAAAGGTGTTATGATGGGACTGAAAGTGGCGCTCACCGGTGCGAGTGGATTCATTGGTCAACATGTACTTGCGGAACTTGCTAAACACCCAGTAGAGGTTATCGCAGCAACACGAGATAAAACGAAGCTGTCCAATATTAATAAGGCTGTTCAGATAGTTGAAATTGATCTTGCAAAACCGCACGCAGCTTACTACAAAAGGCTTCATAAGCCTGATGTGCTCATTCATCTGGCCTGGGAAGGTTTGCCGAACTACAAGTCTTTACATCATTTTGAAGAGGAGTTACCAAGACAATATATCTTTTTAAAAGGACTAATTGAAGCTGGTTTGCCAGCGTTATTAGTAACTGGGACTTGTTTCGAGTATGGTATGCAATCAGGAGCACTAACGGAACAATTGATACCATTACCGAATAATCCTTATGGCTATGCCAAGGATGCTCTGAGACGGCAACTTGAATTTTTACAAAGCAGTAATCCCTTTGCTCTGACATGGGCCCGGCTTTTTTACATGTATGGCGAGGGACAATCCAAAAACTCACTTTATTCGAAATTAAAAGAAGCTGTATTATGTGGCAATGAAATATTCAATTTATCTGGCGGTGAACAGCTGCGGGATTATATGCCGGTAAATAAAGTTGCCGCTGTTTTAGTAGCTTTAGCACTTCGGCACTCAGATGTTGGAGTTGTAAATGTCTGTTCAGGGATACCTGTTTCGGTTCGAACACTGGTGGAAAGTTGGTTACGCGAAAATAATTGGAATATTAAGTTAAATTTTGGCCATTACGCTTA
>CAYLRY010000043.1:0-25293 GCA_964386535.1 uncultured Dehalococcoidales bacterium
CTCTCATACTTTAATTTTAACATATTGATCAAAAATAGTCTATACTATTATGAGATAGTTACTAATTTGAATTAACGTCAGTTATAAACCGGAGCTGGTATACGGAGAAAAACAGCCAATAAAACAGCTTTTGTGATATAAGCCAAATCTTGCCTCTGCAAAACGGTAGGCCGGACGATCCAGGGTTATGGTTCATACCACAAAATATGGTTTGCTTCCAAAGGTACTATGGCGCCTTTATAATACGGGATTATGCGCGGTGTATAGTGCTCCGCCGGTCTGCGCACAGGTATACTGATGTTGTAAAGATAACCGTTCTGTGAACTTGATAAGGCTTTTGTCATCTCCATGTTATAAATTTCAGGTCCGGTGCTGCCCGTTGGATCGGCATATAGCTGAACCTGAACCATCTTCGGATCAAGTTCGTCGAGGTAAACAGGAACTGTGAAAATATATGAATCCTTGCCCTTCTGCATATCCAGCTTGCCGAAATACAACTTATTCCAGTGCCTATCTAATAAATCATGCCACTGGCAAAGGATAGCCGCCTTCCCGGATCCTTCCGATATACGTTCATCATAAGTTTGCATTGCGTTAATATAAAGGCGATCAATATATTCTCTCAACATCCGATTGGCGCTGAACTGGGGGGTGAGTTCAGCCATACTGGTGCGCATGCGGGCTATCCACGCAACGGGTATGCCGCGATTGTCACGTTCATAAAAGCAAGGTATTATCTCTTCTTCCAGGAGATGGTAGAGCTGTTCTGCCTCCTGCCTGTCCCAATCAGCATCATCATGTTCCTGCCCGTCACCAAGGGCCCATCCAACTTCAGGACGATATGCTTCAGCCCACCAGCCGTCTCGTTCGGAAAGATTCAAACCCCCGTTTACCAGTACTTTCATACCACTGGTGCCGCAGGCTTCCCAGGGCCGGCGAGGTGTATTTATCCAGAGATCCACTCCCTGGACGAGCTGTTCAGCCACCGCCATATCATAGTCAGCAATGAATATAGCGTGAGATCTGATATCCTGGCGGCTTAAAAACTGCAGCCATGCCTGTATCATCGTTTTACCATCACTGTCATGAGGATGAGCTTTGCCAGCAATAATGAGCTGGACCGGCCGCTGGCGGTGATTAAGTATCCGAGCCAGACGTTCAGGGTCATGGAGCAGCATATTGGGGCGCTTGTAGCTGGCAAAACGGCGTGCGAAACCTATTGTAAGCGCATTGGGATCTAATACCTGCTCGTATTCGTTTATTGAATGAGAAGTATGGCCTGGTGGTGCGAATTGCCGTACCTGCCGCTCTCTCACGTATTGTACCAATTGCCTGGACTGACTCATACGGAATTCCCAAACAACTTCATCAGAGACTTTTTTCAAATCATAGAGTATATTATCCAGTGTGCCCAGCCAGCGGTCTTTCCCACAAGCATCACTCCAGAGTTTATCAGCAGCCTCCGAGTCCCAGGAGGGCATGTGAACACCGTTAGTAACGCAGGTAACGGGTACTTCCGCTTGCGGCCAGCGAGGGAAAAGAGGTTGAAAGATGCGGCGGCTAACCTCTCCGTGCAATCGACTAACGCCATTTGCATTGCCTGAACCCCTGAGGGCCAGGTAAGCCATGCTGAACGGTTCCTGTAAATTATCAGGATCTTTGCGACCGAGAGCCAGTAGACCTGGCGTACCGATACCCAGAATATCCGCATATTTCCGGAAATAGTGGTCTACCAGTCCCGGATTAAAAACATCAAAGCCGGCCTCGACGGGAGTATGAGTGGTAAAGATGTTGCCTGCCCGGGTTGCTGATAGTGCCACATTGAAGGGCTGGCCGCTAAACTCCATGTATAAGCGCGCTCTTTCCATTACCGCCAGTGCTGCATGTCCTTCATTCAAATGGCAGATTTTCATTTCACCGCCCATGCTGTGCAGCATTCTCCAGCCGCCTATACCGAGCACTATCTCCTGCTGCAGGCGCAGCTCCGAACTCCCCCCATATAATTCGCTGGTTATCCCTCGATCTGCCGGACTATTTATTGGATCATTGCTATCCAGTAGATAAAGCTTTACTCGCCCCACCCTGGCTTCCCAAATGCGCAACCACAGGTTTCTGCCAGGGAAATCCAGCTTAACACGGAGCCACTCTCCATGTGGGTCTCTGACCGGCTGGACAGGCAACTGGCTGGGATCATTAAAAGGATAGAATTCAATCTGTGCCCCCTGAGCATCCAAAGCCTGCCGGAAATAACCTTGCTGGTACAGCAGGCCAACTCCAATGACCGGAACACCCAGGTCACTCGCCGTTTTTAGATAATCACCTGCAAGAACGCCGAGACCTCCCGAGTATAGAGGCAATGCCTCGCTCAACCCAAATTCCATACTGAAGTAAGCTACGCTCAGACGCGATTGTGGATAAGCCTGGTGGAACCATGCATCTCCTTGTATTGCCTTCTCATGTGCTGTCAACATGTCTTTCATAAAACTACGAAAATCCGGATCGACAGCCAGCTCCTCAAGCCGTGTGGTGGATACGGTCTGCAGAATCACCCACGGATTACGGGTAATATCCCAGGTTTCAGGGTCAATACGTTCCCAAAGCTTATCAGTAGCATGGTTCCACGACCAACGTAAATCCAGCGCCAGGTCCACAAGACCCTCCAGGCCTTGCGGCAGCGGACGTTGAAAACAGTGTTCAGATTCCGTCATTGGACTTCGTCCATAGTTTATGTTGAGAAGTGTCTAGATCTTGCATCGTAATCGGCGTTTATAAAAACCATCATTTACCAAATTTGGTGAAAAAGCTGCACGAGTAGAGGGTTAAGCTCTTTTTTCTTCTCATAGGTGTCTCTCAAGGGGGTATAGGTTACAGTGCCTCCGACTATGCCCACCATATGTCCCTTGATACCACCGGCTAAAGCTTGAACCGCTGTAGCACCGAGTTCGGTACCTAGGATGCGGTCGTTAACAGTCGGATTACCTCCTCTCTGCACATGACCTAAAACACATACTCTGGTCTCAAAACCGGTTTTTTCAGTAACTGTCTGGGCCAATTGAAAGCTAAACCCCGGTTTTTCTGTCTCTGCAACTACCACAATAGCACTCTTTTTCCCCAATCTTCGACCTTCTTGAAGTTTCTGACAGATTTCTTCGATGTTGAGTTGATTCTCAGGGATAACCAGGCTATCAGCTCCGCCGGCTATACCTGCTTGAAGTGCAATAAAACCAGTATGGTGTCCCATAACCTCAACAAAGAAGGCTCTTTCAAAAGTACGTGCGGTATCCCGGATTCTATCAATGGCCTCTATTGCACAATTAACTGCAGTGTCAAAGCCTATGGTGAAATCAGTCCCATATACATCGTTGTCAATGGTGCCCGGAATACCAATGATGCTGATTGTGCATTCCTCTACCAGCCGAGTACCGCCGCGGAAAGTTCCATCACCACCAATCAGTATCAACCCTTCGATTCTATTTTTTACCAGGTTTTCTATAGCCTGTTTTCTTCCGGCAAACGTTTCAAATTCAGGGCAACGGCTGCTTTCCAGGATGCTGCCGCCGGTGTGAATAATATTGGATATATCATTTCTGGTCAGGGCCTGCATTTCGTTTGTTATAAGTCCCGTATATCCCCGTCTTATTCCTACGATTTCAATCCCGTAGCCGATGGCTGTACGCACAGCAGCCCTTATACAGGCATTCATGCCCGGAGCGTCGCCACCGCTGGTCAACAGTCCTATCCGTTTCATATCAACCTCCCTCAACATGATCATTTTATGCTATAAATACATAGACCAGATTGTTAGCCACCTATCTTAATTTTACATCTGCCGGAATGGTAATACCCATGTGAAGACGAATAATATAACCTATCACGAATTCACGAGCGGTTATACGGCCACATTTGCCTTTTTTCCTGATGACAGCTTTAATAGCCAGTTTAGCTTTCAAAGGGGCAACAAAGTTGTTCTTCATATTATCTTTCCCTGTACGTTTTATCTCAAAAAGTGACGGCCATCAAAGATGCTCAAGTAGTCTTCGTCTCCGGTATCATGCTGCAATATGGCCTTTTACCCAGGCCATCCCGGTATCCATCCGTGGCTTTATCTTTTTAATAGACCTTCAAGCTTACTTAAATCTCCATACAGTATGATATAATCCCTTCTATTGATTAATTCATCTGAACCGGGACTGGATATCCAGTGATCTCCCCTTTCGATCCCTAAAACAATAAAATCTCCCAGTTTCATGTCACTCAGTTGAATTCCAACAGTTTTAGAAGATAGCTCGATTATTGGTATGCGACTAATTCCAAATCCGTCCGCCAGATGTAGAAGATGTTCTGCTTTAGGACTGGCGGAGAAAAAGCGCCCTCTAAGAAGACGTTTTTGAACCAAATTCTCCCAATTGCGATTTAAACCGCTATATCGGGCGATTACATAGATCAGGATAATACCCGCGATAAGAACACCAAGCACGATGGCCAATTCATAATCTGTGCTGGTTGTCAATGATGAAGTGGCCGTTACGATTGCTGCCAGAATTCCGGCGTTTCCTAATACAATAAGCCAGGTAATAATCTTACGCCTCTGAGGATGACTAACAACCATTTCAGATTCCTTTGTAGTAAATCCGGCTCTGGTGAATGCGGATAGAGCTTGAAAGGAGGCCGTTTTTTCATCCAGTCCGGTCATTCTTAAAGCAATCGCGCCTGCCCGCACAATAAGTACGGATGCGATTATAACCAGCAGTGTCGGTATTACCAGATATAGTCCCATTTTTTTCTCCTTTCGCTGGGCAGGATAATCGTGTCAGCGCTCTGCTATTACTTTACAACTAGTTGTACAATACCCAACTGTTGATTAATCCTTGTATCATAAAGCTTATTGACCAGCTATAGTAGAGGAAGGCGGTAAAAACTCGTGACTCCCAATCTCGAAAGCTGGATTAATGTCTTCAACACCGGCCCCAAATGTACAAAGTCTAATTACAGTATAAGATATGATATATTAGCAAAGTCTAATTAAGGATCCATACTGATCGAGAAGATAAAATTGAGGTAATCGCGTAAAAAATATGGAAGTAAGCAGAATGTGTACTAATAGGCGGTATAGCATACGCTGAATCAGAGTTGGGGTAATTTGAGAGCAACTAAAAAATCCAGACGAAAATGGGGAGTATCAAATGTCGTTCCAAAGCAATTGATGTTGTGTTTACACAGACCAGAAAAATAACAAGGGAAATTTACGTAAATTTCCCTTGTTATTTTTCTGGTCTGATATTCAGGTAACGTTGTTTCGCGGTAACGGCTATTTCAAATGTACCTGAATGGGTCTATATTTAGGTTTTCAATCTCTATTTACCGTTCTGTTGGCCGTGCGGGCCAGGATCCGAGTAATAGTAATTATATGAGTTATTGATCGGTGTGCAGTCATCGCAGACGCCATCGCCACAAGGACATTGCCCGCAAAGACACTTCTGTCCCTGGTTTTGAGTCTGGGTGCCAATACCGGGATTGTTACCAGCTGCGCTAACAGTCCCCGCAATAGCTACTGCCAGGACGACTACGACTACCATGGATGCCCCTAAAATCGTGAACAATCTCTTCATAATAACACCTCTTTCCCCTTTTTATTTTACCGTTACCAATATGATTAACGAAGAAAGGAGGAGATTGTTACAACGTACTAACAATCGAAAAAAATTACGGTCCCGCAGGAACAAGAGCTGTATGCCGTAAATTAATTTGCTTAGTGAGTTGATTCAAGCATCTCATCCATGGACTAAATATCCATTTGCCTGATTTCAACTCCCCCGTTTTACATGTCATAGCCTGTTCCCTTATCAGCAAGACTCTCCCGGGCAATTACCATATCATGTTTATGCGATAGAAGTGGCTCGGCTACTTTTATCGCCCTGTTTTTTAATTGCTATCTCATAAACCGTAAAGTAAAGCAACATCGAGGTTATGGTTGATACCAGATTTTCCAACTTATAAAAGCCATATATAAAATTTTTGAACTGCCTTCCTTATATGACCAGCCCGAGTATAAAGGCTATATACCAAAATCCGCTATCTAATAGCTTCAAACAGGCGCAAGGTTTCTGCACTAATTTGATGAAAAAATCCAAGCTCGTTTAGCTTTGTTTGATGGTGAATCAAGGTATACCCAAATCCGCCATCAAACAAGGCTAATCAAGCTTATGTAAGTTCACTTGACTTAAAAGTCAATTCAGGCTCAAAATAGTTAACATAATTTATTGGTCTAGGCTAGGAAAAAATTTAGATGGCGGATCGAGGTATAGGTAAACTCTTGCACGACTTAATGGCATCAGAGCACAAAGCTAAACTACCGGTGACGAACAATATTTTAGTTTCGCATTCACCAAGACCAGGTTGACGACCAGAGAATAAACCCCAATACGGTACATATTTCTGATGAAGGTAAAAAAATAGAGCCGACTTTTAATTACAGCTCTAGTACTGTTTGGGAAACACCTACTGCACGATTGCGATGAACCTGAAACACGGCTCGGACGTACAGGCAGCAGCCGAGGCGATGCTGCTGGACCATAAAGAAAAGGATTACCTCGGTAAGCTGGAAACAGGCTACGGAATAGTGAAACTCCAGGGCAGGTGGTTCACTCCATTCCTTGTGAAATTTCCATTGCTGCCCCTGAAAAAGGGAACAGTGACAGATGAGGCGCTAAAAAGCGAAATGCTGGGTTATTCGGACAGGCTGGGGATAATCCAGCTTGAGCAGAGTTTACAGGAAGCAATTCGGGATTTACAGGCTGCTGGCAAAGAAAAGGAAAACGAAAAACCTAACCAGCAAGAGCAGACGCTGCTAGCAGATATAACAAAAAACAAGGTATCAGGTCTTGTAGAGAGGTATAGAAGGCTGGGCTTGAACGTGTATCAAGGGAATAAACTAAGGGATTCGATGAGCCATAAAGGCCTGATAGAAATAAAACAGATTCCGATAAAAACCGGAAGGCTGACAGTTCTGGAAATAACAGAAAAAGGGAAGGAAGCGCTCGAAAGCCTGGGATATAAAATAGGGCCTGGGCATATCAGAGGCTTCGAGCATGAGCTCTGGAAGAAAAAAATAGTTGAGCATTATAGAGCCAGGGGCTATAAAGTAGAAGAGGAAAAACCGATTGGCGCAGGCAAGGCCGTTGACCTGGTCGCCAGGAAAAATAATGAGGAAATTGCGATTGAGATAGAGACCGGGAAGTCGGATGCAATTTACAATATAAGGAAGGATTTGGAGGCGGGCTTCAGGCAGATTATATCGGTAGTGCTCAATGCCGAGGTGAAAGTGGAAATTGAAAAGCAGCTTGAAGAGTCAGGTCTGGGTAGGAACAAAAAAATAAAAGTGATATCTCAACTTGAGCTTTAACTGGTGTCGCCCTTGTTAGTGGCTTTTTCAAGCATATCAGATATTGCTGGCTTCAGCTTGGGAAGGTCTTCATTTAAGGTTTTCCAGACCACCTGGAGATTCAGGCCGAAGTACTCGTGAATCAGCTTATCCCGGATGCCTGCCATGTCTCTCCAGGGCAAATCAGGATTCTGGCGTTTAACAGCCTCGGGTATCTTTTTGGATGCTTCTCCGATTATTTCCAGGGCCCGGATAACTGCGAACCTGGTCTTGTAGTCAGAAGAAAAGCGCTCGAAATCCATGCCCTGGGTAAACTGCTCGGCTTTTTCTATAGCGTCCAGAATATCTCTCAGGTAATCCACATACTCGCGCCCTCGCTTCATACTGCGATAACCTCGCTCAAAACTCGCTTGCCTATGGCTGGCTTCAGGGCGTCTTTCATAACCAGGTCTACTTTAACCCCCAGGAGGTCGCTCAGGTAGTGTTCCATCTCTATAAATTTCAGAAGGCTGGGCGGGTCATAAAACTCCACCAGCAGGTCCAGGTCGCTTCTCTTATGCTGTTTTCCATGGGTATATGAGCCGAAGACCCCCAGCGTTTTTACTTTATAGCGCTGCTCAAGCTCCGGCAGGTTTTGCCTCAATCCTTCCATCAATCGCTCTAGCTGAGTAGTCTGGTTTTTCATATTAGCCACCTTGAACAGGGTATTCTGTGTTTGAATATGGCCTGTTGTCTTGTCGCCATTGCACCATATTATACACTAAAACTGTTGGTCTTGTAATTTAAAAAAGCTATCTAGCCTGGCTGTCGCTAGGAAGCGCCTGTAGGCTGTCCCCTGCTTGTCTCTTCTTTCCTGTTTAGAAGCGGTCAGTGGCGACATTGTCTTTGTCCCCTTATGCAAGCTTTTTCTCAACCCAGCGTATGCTGTACTTACCACAGAAATCCCTCGACTCAGGAGGCACAGACCATGCCACTAGGATTGCCTCGACATTTGAGGCCTTTATATCTTCGGATATCTCGGCGCATTTCAATACCTTATATTTTAGCACCTGGTGGCATCCGGGCAATGGGTCTGTTGTCTCTATCTCTACGACTGCATAACGATTATCGGCGAGTTTGAAAACAATATCGGCGGCATCTCCGGATATAAAGGTATATTCGATTCCAACTCCTTGCACATTATCCAGCCCGATAACAGTTGGATTTTTAGCAATCCATTCTTTCAGCTTTTTATGCTCTTCACCTTCCCCTCCGGGCCCATATTTTCTTACAGTTGAAACCCTCGTAGCTCTATTACCACTTATCTCAATACGAGGTCCAGATGGTGGAGCAGGAGCGACATTTTGAAAATCCTCAGAAAGAATTTTGGTGACAATCGCTTTCGCTTTCTCATCACGGAGAGTGTGTTTCAGGTCGGTTAAAATATTCACAAATTGACTGTCATTAAGGTAGCGAATCAACAACGTGCCCCAAACTGCTCCCCCATATGTCGTATAATAGTCCCAGAAATAAAGCTCTTTTGCCTCCTCCATTGATAATCTTACACAAAGCGATTTATCGGCTATCAAAATTGTTTCTTCACCGGGATTGTTAGTGACCTGGGCAATCTTGAAAAAACCGATAATTTTTCTATCTATCTCTTCGTCATCAGGAAAGCGGGTAATGAGAATCGCTATTTTGCCTTTTATAACGTTTCGAAGATGCTTTGGTGTCCCAGCTTTTTCCCCATTATGATACCAACCAGCCCCATATTTACAATCCCGAAAAAGAACACTTTCGTAACAGGGGTCAGTAGGTATGACACCCTCGAATCCACCGTCATAATACTTTCTGCATTCACAACTCCCTTGGCTGCACCAGACACGACCACCTTCTATATTTCGCTTTATGTTGCCATCTGAGCATGTCCCGTTGAACCCAACGTATAACCCTTCGTCTCCGTTGTTGTAAGTGCATTTTATTGCCACATGTTCTGCCATGATAATCAAGCTCCTTTGCTCACACAACTCCCTATGAGCGCAACAGCCACACTCGAACTATACACTCAACCCAGAAATTTTACATCCATAATAATAGCAATCGCAAACGAATTGAACCTTATCCGCATCTTCGGCATCCCACAAGTGGGACATTTATAAACTGAGAGGCAATCTTTAAATATGGCTTTTTTCAACAATAACCATCCAGAGGATAGAATCGTTTTCGACCCCGATATACTCACGGAAAACTACATACCGGAGCGCATCCCGGGCAGGGAGGCTCATATTCAAGAGCTGAAATTCTGCCTTGAGCCGGCGGTCAGGCAGGCGCAGCCGATGAACGTCTGGCTGTTCGGAAAGCCCGGCGCTGGAAAGACAGCGACAGCCAGATATGTGCTGAGGCAACTGCTGGACCAGGCAAGGGTCAAAGGCGCATATGTTAACTGCTGGGAGGCGAATACACTCTTTCTAGTTGTGAGTGAAATTCTTAACAAGCTCAGGGTTCTTCATACCGAGAGAAGGGAGACCGAATACAAGCTCGATGTTTTACAAAGATATCTCGCCGGGATTCCTTTTGTTGTGATTCTCGATGAAATAGACCAGCCATCACCCAAAGAAAGAAGCCTTATAATTTACGGGCTTGCGAGCATACATAATACGGGGCTGATATGTATCTGCAACAGGCGCGAGTTTTATATGAATCTCGATGAGAGGATAAAGTCGAGGCTCAACCCGAAACAGATAGCTTTTGACCCATACTCAGTGCAAGACATTATTTTTATTCTCGAACACAGAGCGCAGTCAGCGATGATTCCCGATAGCTGGGACAACTCGATTCTCGAACAAATCGCCATGCTTTCGGAAGGCGATGCAAGAATTGCAATTCAGACCCTGAAGGGAGCTGCCCAGTATGCAGAAAAGGAGTTTGTTAGGAAAGTCGCCGGCCCGCATATCGAGAAAGGATGGAATGAAGCGAAAAATATAAAAAAGACTTACCTGCTCCGTGCGCTCACTGAAGACCACAGGATGCTATTCCACATAATCGAATCCCATGGCGAAATCAATTCCGGCGGGCTTTGGAAGGAATATTTGAAGCTCGCGCAAAGAAGGAACTGGAAGCCGATAGCGTTGAGGACTTACACAAATTACGTGAACAAGCTGAAGGACGTCGGCCTTATAAAAATCGAGAGAGCCAGGGCGAGGGGCAAGGTGAGGGTCTTCAAATCCACAATATGAATGGGATGCTGTTGGCGCAGAATCGCAGGCTGAGCGAAGAGGAAATTCTGAAGGGGATGCCGGCCTGGTATCCGAAATTGAGAGAGATATATAATGAATTCCTTAAGGAAGAGGCCTTGAAAGCGAAATACAGGTCAGATGCTCTGCAATCCACTTAGTCAGTCTTTTTCTCGGCATCGAGGTCTCTACGGGGCTAAAGAATGGTTTTTTATTCTTTCATCACCATCGTTTCATAGAAATAAGCTTTATTAATACCTCAACCATTAATAAATATGAGCATAATCGGCAAGAAACAGGGTCGCAGGCATGCGATTTCACCACCTACACCTGGTGGGGGCATTACACCTGCACTGAAAAGCCTACACCTTTTTAAACCCTGATTATAACAAATATGCATGGAACAAAGAATCGACATCTATTCCCGGAAAAAGCAGCTAGATTGGGTAACGAAAAAGCTGCGAAGCTCCGAGCAAATCTCGGACACCAACAAGATGGACATAATCGAATTCCAGAACTCCTGCTTCTCTGAAGGACTCAGCGAGCCCAGGGTGACCAAATATACCTGGCAGCTTATCAGGCCTGTCCATTATGCTCGGGAATGATTTCAAAAAGGCAGACAGGAAAGACATTCAAGCTCTCGTGCAAAAGATAGAAAGGTCTGATTACTCCCCCTGGACCAAGTATGATTTTAAAGTAACGATAAAAAAACTCTACAAATGGCTGAGGAAGACCGAAGAAGCGCCTGAAGGGGTCAAATGGATAAAAGCATCTTTCAGAAACGCCAGCCGAAAACTGCCGGAAGAGCTTTTTACAGAAGAGGAAATCAGGCAGCTTATAGATGCCGCAGCGCACCCCAGGGACAAAGCACTAATCGCAGCCCTCTGGGAATCCGGGTGCCGGGTCGGCGAGCTATGCACCCTCAGGCTCAAACATATCCATATTGACAAATTCGGCACTCAACTTATAGTGGACGGTAAAACCGGGATGAGGCGGGTAAGGATAATCGCTTTTTCTCCTTTGCTTGCAACCTGGCTCAATATGCATCCCGACAGGGAAAACCCTGAAGCTCCTCTCTGGGTAGGCATCGGAACGGTCAACAGTGGAAAAGCCCCAAAATCCGCCATCAAAGTTAGCCAACTTTCAGTTTGATGGCTAGTACCTTCCCAAGAATCGAACAAATGGTCTTAAAATATATTTTTAACATCAATTTGACCTGGTTTTTACCGTTACCAGCCTATCTCAACGGGTAAAAGAGCCATATCTACCTTAAAAAGAGGCATCACTATCTATAGCGGATGATATTTACCGCTTGCGGATTAGCAATTTATCGGTTAATTTAGTGCATTCTAATTTCAGGGCGGTTCAGAAACCATTAGACCTTCTTCGGATGCCGTCCATAAAGACAGTAACCTACAGCGCGCCTGCAGCAATATACGGCAAGCTGGATGACTTTCACTCAGACGTACGATCAGTTGCCGGGAATGCTCCATCATTCGTCCAGCTACATTAATGAGACTGAAACGGATGGCTTTGAGCCTCTGGGGTTCCCATCCCTCCGGCAAGGCTAATCTCTTCATCAGCGAGTTCAGATTAAAGGCTAAGACCATGATCTCCCACCAGGCGGCATTGGCCCCAAAATGATTTGAGGGCAGATGCCCACCCGCCAGGTCATGCTTCATGATGGCGTGCATCTCTTCTCCCTTGCCACAGCGCTCCCGAGACCACCAGATGAGTTTATCCCCGGGTAAGTCCCGATTTGTTACCAGAGCAAACAGCTTGTACCTTTTCTCTCCCCAGTTCATGGTGGGGAAAGGCAGTTGAGATTCTATTCCCGGCAATTCCTGCTGCTGTAGCAACTCTCGAATGGCCAGAAAACGATAGTTGGGTCCCTTTTTGCTCAAGCCAGCCCAGGTGGGCACAAAGCAAACTTCAGCCCATTCCTGTCCAGTGTCTTTTTTCTCCCCGTCCACTTCTCTCTCCAGAGAATGCCATTCTTTCTCCTCAACTTCCGCTACGGCATCCTTAAACTCTTGGGTTACATCCGCCCCAACCGCAAACTCAATTACCCCAAACGGCTTATTCTGCCCCTCCGCACAGTAGCGCAGCAGGTCTATTTGATAGGCCGCAGTATCACTCCTGAAGTAGACCTTCTTGATCCCTTTAGGTAAGACTTCCAGGGTCTCCTGGAGTAAACGCAAATTTTGATATGCGGCTGGCACATTCCCATCTCGAAACTCTGAACGGGCCACCATATCCATTTCCGCCCAACGCACCGAGAGTGGCTGAAAAGACTGGCTGCCTTTATAACTAAACAGGGCGTCCTGTTTGTTAGTTTCCACGATGCTAGCATCCATTTCCAGGGTGGCTAGCGTCCGGGGCGATTTCCGCCTCCCAGGTGATGTTCTATAGAGCCTGGTAGTCCACACACAATGGCCAGTTCCAAATAGGCGGGCAAACCGGCCAGAGCGGTCATTCCGGATTCAGTCGGTTCACACTCATATCGAAAAGGAAGCACCCCTTGCTTATATATTTTTCACCTCTTTGGTGAACATTCTTTAGCTTCGTTTCTATTGTATCTTAGCTTCGAATTCATTACCAAATGAGGCCTTTTCAGATCTTTTGATGGCGGATCAAGGATTGGCCTTGATTCACCATCAAACAAAGCTAAACGAGTGTGGATATTTTCACCAAGCTGGTACAGAAACCTTGTGCCTATTCGAAGCTATTTGATGGTGGATTTGGGGAAAGCCCTTGCCCTTGACTGCGCCAAAGCGAGGGGTACCATTTCGTTCCAGGTCGAGGCGGGAAACGGCACAATTATATACGGTCTAAATTGCGGCTAGTAAATATGGGTCACATGCGGCCAAACGGTGCTGCATCCACAAATTAATATCAGTGCTATTTTTGTAGTACTGTTCAAGGAGGTGTAAAACAGAAATTAACCTTTAAAATTCCCCACCGGCGCTGGGGAAAATATTTTGCATTTTCGGGGAATTCCTACTTGCAAAAAACATGCGTACCTGATCCCATACACTAACAACAATGGAGTCAAGATTTCCTATGAGGTGGAGGGACAAGGCACATCAACTAATAAGGTTTAACGGTAAGCATCTTTACGATGGCTAATTTTTACTACCCAAATTGTAAACTCGTTATCTTGAATGGAACATAAAATACGATATTGGCCCTGGCGGACGCGAAATCGTTCCTGTCCAGTTAGCTTCTCGCAACCCGACGGTCGAGGGTTTGAAGTCAGTGCACTGATTCGCTGCAGTATTTTCCTTATTTCTTTCTTAGGAATCAGCCTTAAATCTTTTTCCACGGATACTTTAAAATAGATTCTATATCCGGCCATCTTTCTTTAGCCTTTTGACCATTTCGTCATAGCTAATAACCGGCTCTTTTACCCTCTCTTCGAATGCAGCTATATCCTCGGCATCTTCCGCTAAGGCTTCTCTCACAGCCTCATTTACTAGATCTGATACCGACCGAGAGATCATAGCGGCTTTTAAGCGTAGGGCCATGTGCAGATCGGAATCAAGATAGATTGTAGTTCGTTTACTTTGAACAGACATTTTTGGCACCTCCGGAAATAACCTTACATAGACATTATAACGCTATAACGCTAAAACGACAATATTTAAACATTCTCAGAAACAAGTAATTGCAGAATCCGTTGAAGCATATTCCTCTTCTTAAATAAAAGTTCGGTGACTGTTCCCTTTGGTCCACCAGAGGCTCAAATTACAAAGCAACGGCAAATTCCCTGAAAAGACATTTTTCTAACTCAGTTTTTATCTCGATCCGCAATTCTACTTAGCCTGTCATCTCAATTTTCATTAGCGACTAAAATCCGTCATTAAATAGCTTCAAATGAACTTGAGTTATCGGCTCCATTTTAGTGAAATTATTCAGGTGCGTTTAGCCTCACCAGATGGTGAATTTGGGTTAGAGCCTTTTCCAGCTCGGTTTTTATTTGACAACATTTAAAAATACGAGTAAGATAAGATATTTTTATCGGGAGACTTCCATAAATGAGCTAAAGGAAGAAGGGCAAAAACTGCTCCTACCCAGGGGCAGATAGAAACTCGAATTTCCAAAACCGAAACTCGAAATAAATACCAAATTAAGAAATTTATAATATTTCTAATGATGGTTTTAAGGCAAATCAGAATTGACCAAAGTGCAAAAAGTTGTAAATATGTAGAACCTCCCAGCCACCAGATGCTTCAGCGCTTGGGAGGTACCCGCTATCCTGATCGTTGCCGCGGGCTTAAGGCATCTCCAGTATGACATCATAAAAGCTTTTTGCAGCAAAGTCAGAATTTTTAAAAATATAAAGTAAGAAGTTCAGGGCAGGGAACAGCGGTATGATAACTGTTGAGGAAATCAGGAGAGTTGCCAGTATCTATCAACCCGATAAGCTGCATATTGGTATGCTGGGTTCACATTCCGCACTGGCCCTGGGCATGGCTGCCAGAACCCTGGGAGCTAGAACACTGCTGGTAGCTGAAAAAGGCAGAGAAGCCCTGTATGTCCGTGAGCATGCCCATCTCTACGACCATGTCATTCTGCTGGATAAATTCAAAGACATTTTAAAACGTGAAGTAAGATCCGAACTTCTGGAATTCAACACAGTCTGGGTACCTCACCGGTCCTTTTCGGTATATGTGGGCGCTGACGGCATTGAAAATGAGTTTGATGTCCCTTTATACGGCAGCCGGAGGATGCTGCGGACCGAAGACCGGAACGCCCTAAAAAGCCAGTATTACTTCCTGGAGAAAGCCGGGATCAGGTATCCTCGCCAGTTTACACGGCCTGAGCAGATTGATAGATTGTCCCTGGTCAAAGTCCAGCGGGCTGATAAGCCACTGGAAAGGGCCTTCTTTTATGTGCACAGCCCGGAACAGTACCAGGATCAAGCCGGCAGGTATAAAACCCAGGGGCTGATAGATGATGAGACCCTGAAAAAAGCCAGGATTGAGGAGTATGTGCTGGGCTCAAGAGTAAATGCCAACTGGCAGGCGTATGCCCTGACTGACAAGTTTGGTGATCTGGACCTGGTGGGATTCAGCGACAGGCGGCAGGTGAACCTTCAGGGATTCTTACAACTGCCGGCCCAGCAGCAAATACAACTGGACATACCGGTGACCAACGAAGAGGTGGGGCATTACGGAATTACCATGAGGGAATCCCTTCACCCTCTGTTCTGGGAGGCCGCCAGACGCTTTATAGAGACTGTTAAGAGAGAAGAACCGCCCGGCATGATAGGTCCTTTTGGCCTCCAGGGGGCTGTGGCATATGCCCCGGATAATCCCGCCAAACTTGAATTCGTGGTATTTGATATTTCGCCCCGGATACCAGGAGATCCGGCCATAGGTCCCAGCTCTCCGGAAATGAGGAACCTTTCGCTTAAATTCCGTACTTTACTGGATTCTACATATGGCGGAAGCCAGATCAATGATCCGCTGGACCTGGCAGTGCTGGAAATCTTGGAAGCGACCAGGTTGGGGAGACTGCATGAGGTAGTAACGTGATTTTCATGCAAGGGGTCCCCTTGCATGAAAACAGGAGGTCGGAGAATGATAAGCGAAAAGGTCAAAGCGGCCCTGGACTCTTACAACCGGAAACAAATTACCATAGGAACTATATGCTCTCATTCAGCGCTTCAAATCCTTTACGGAGGCAGAGCGGAAGGCTTTACAACTATTGGCATAGTTAAACCGGATAGAAGGCCGGTGTATGACGCCTACCCGGCAGCCAGACCGGACTATTATATTGAAGTCAAAGATTGGAGTGAAATCCTGGATCAAAGGGTCCAGCAGGAACTTATTGCCAGAAATGTTATTATCGTACCGCATGGTTCTTTCGTAGAATATGTGGGTTCATCCAATATTACCAATAATTTTCATGTGCCCATCCTGGGGAACCGTTGCACGCTGGAGTGGGAGAGTGACAGAGAGAAACAGAGACAATGGCTGCAAAAAGCCGGCGTGAGAGTCCCTCGACAGTTTTCTTCACCGGATGACATAGATAGAAAGGTCTTTATTAAATTCCAGGGGGCTAAAGGCGGCAAAGGCTTTTTCACTGCCTCCACCAAAAGCGAATATTTCCGGAATTTAAAAGATAGAATCCGCTTGGGGCTTATTACAGAAGAAGATGCCGAGCATGCTACCATCCAGGAGTTCTTGCCGGGCGTACGCTACTATCCGCATTATTTTTTTTCGCCATTGAAAAACAGCACCGGCTACCGGATCAAGAGCGGAGCCCTGGTCCATATGGGGTTTGATAAAAGAATTGAACCGGTGGATGAAGCCTACCGGGCCTTGCCGGACGTGCCCCCCGAATTCATGGACTATTCAATTACCGGCAATCAAACTGTAACCTTACGTGAGAGCCTCTTGCCACATATCCTTTCTATGGGCAAAGGAACAGTGGAAGCGTCCCAGGAACTGATGCCGCCAGGTATGGTGGGACCGTTTTCGCTGGAAACTTTTTACCATCCGTTTACCGGATTTACCGTCTTTGAGATCTCGGCCAGGATTGTGGCGGGTACCAATCCATTTGGACAGGGATCCGAGTATTCTATCTGGACGTACGGCGAGCCGGTCTCGACAGGGCGCAGGATAGCCAGGGAGATTAAGGCGGCACTGGAAACCGGAGAGCTGGAGAAAATTGTGTCTTAGAGAAATAGATAGAAGTCCTGGGTTCTTACATATATCGCCTGATAACAATCCCGGACATATATTCACCGGTGTTAAAAAAAGTATTAATCAGGTTGATTTCAGCCTTACTGCAATCGATCAGCAGCTTTATTTCAGCGTCATTTTTCAGGGAATCCACGGTACAGATTATGCCCACCAGGAGGTTCCGGCCCAGGGCGCCGCGGCAAATATCTATCTCATGACCATCGGCAGCGGAAGTGCCTTTCAGGTAGCCGTAGTCAAAGGGATACTGGATGGCAGGATAGCGGGGATGACGGCTGCCCCGGGGTCTGTCAATGATAATTTCATGAGATTCAAGCAAGCTATCCAATCTGGTCCAGAAGTCCATTTTCAGTCTCCAAGGTTTTCAAAGTCGACCACTTTTCTTTCGAGCCGGACTTTGGTGATGAATTCACTTACGAAAAATGGCAAGGGTGAGGAAGAACCTTTGATCAACTTTGACGAAATGATAATCAGGTCAAAGAATGATAAAGAAATTAAATATTACATAAAATAAATCTATTTCCCAAGGGAAAGAAACCGTTAAACACGCCTCACGATGTTTCGTGTTTATATTAACGAATATACTCCGGGAATTTCCCGTTATCTTTCACAAACCGGTAGGTCCGTTTTATTTCATCTCTGGGATTAATACCGCTGTTCAGGGCATTTTCAAATTCTTTAATAAACCAGTCTTTGTGATTTAATTTAAACAACCATTTCAATAATATATATAATTTTACTTCCGGACGGTGGTTATGAAAATGTTGTTTAAAATAGTTAATGGCATTTTCAAATTCAAATAAGTAGATATAACATAAAAATCCCATTTCAGCCAGGTTGTTGATTTTTTCTTCCACGTCATCGCCGAAATCACTGCTCTCCTTTTTAGAACGGGGTCCCATTTTAACGGCCTTCATGAGATCAGTGCATTCGGAGACGGCCATTTCTCTCAGCTCAGGAGTTTTTAAAAATTCCAGGATAACCATCATTAAATCCGAGTGGAGGGTATACCTGTTCAATCTGGTATTTATCATTAACATCAGAGCATTTTTTATAAATGTCTTTTTGTCTTCAAACTCATATTTCAAGGTTAGAATTTGCCGGAAAAAGTCAGGCTGTCTAATTCCAACAGATTCAAACGCATCGTCAGAGGAAAATATAACGTAAGCACAGGAGTAACACAGGACATTATAGATTTTTTCCAAAAGCTCTGCCGCCAAAGGCCTGTTTTCCTGCATACCAGCTGCTGCTATCAAATCCTTATAAAAACGTTTTACCAAAAAACGCCATTTTGAACGTTGCTGTTTGGGGACGATCCTGTTGGGGATAAAGTAGTACTGGTTGTAGGCATTTTCGGCGAATTCATCCACATCATATTCCAGCAGATCAATATCTGGAGCTTTTACCCGTTTAACTTGGCGCTGATTGTTACCGGACAGGTCAGGATTCCGGATTATTTTATCGAAACCATCGTCGTCTTTCAGGCTTTTAGGCAGTGCTCTGTACATTTCCACGATCAGATATTTCATTTGATCTGCCGGGTATTTTTCGATGATGTTTCTGAGTTCAGTAATCTTCATGAATTACCCTTCCACGCTATTTTAATTTAGAGAACACAGGTCCGGGCAGCCTGGTCCATCCTGTTGGAGATACCGTTATACCAGTGGGGAGACCGGAGACAGCCGGTGTTCAAGAGAAAGCCCGCGAAGGTTATTCCACCAGCTGCTGCGGGCGCAATATGTCTCCAGCCCGACAATCTGGACAACTATCATCCACCAAGTCATTTCTGTAATTATAACATACCGGGAGGTACCAACAAGGGGTGCCGGGCCGGTTTGCTTTTTATGCGTGTCGTTTGCGCCACTGTTTTTGTAACTGGGAGATTTTTCGCCACCGCTCCTTTTCTTCGATACGGACCCGGTCCTGCTGCCGGGCGGAGAGGTAATGCAGCTCCTTTTGGAGTTTCTCATAGCTACGGAGACGGCCGATATCAAGCTCCCCTTCTACCACGGCTTTTTGCACTGCACAATCCGGTTCGGAGTTATGGGTACAGTCCTTAAAACGGCAATGACGGCTCAGTTCCAGGATCTCCGGAAAGGTATCATCCAGAGTATCCCGGCCGGTCCAGAGCTGTATCTCCCTGATGCCGGGTGTATCAATAACGATTCCTCCTTCCGGCAGAAGGATAAGCTCACGGTGAGTAGTGGTATGCCTTCCAGCCGAGTCTTCCAGCCGGACTTCACCGGTTTTCAACCGCTCGGATCCAAAAAGGGCATTAATAAGGGAAGACTTGCCGACGCCGGAAGGGCCTAAAAAGACAGCGGTTTTTCCAAAGGGAATGTGTGCTTTGAGATGCTCAATACCCGTCCCTTTGGCGGCGCTAATGGGCAGTACCGGCACACCCACGGCCACTTTTTCCACGTCCATAATTACCTGAAACAAATCTGCGCAAAGATCGGTCTTGTTTAAAAGGATGATTGGTGCAGCGCCGCTTTCCCAGGCAAGGGTCAAGGCGCGTTCGATCCGCCTCAAATTAAGCCCTCTGCCGCTGTCAAGGGCACTGACAATAAAGACGGTATCCAGGTTGGCGGCCAGGACCTGCTCGGCCAAAACACCGCCGGAAGAACGGTCTCTGCCGCCGGAGGCCTGCCGGGAAAACCGGCTTTTGCGGGGCAACACAGCCTCGATGATGACGATATTGCCGGTAGAAGGGGCGGATGCCGCCACCCAATCCCCTACCGCAACATACAGCTCAGGAGACTCTCCGTTATGCAGCATTTTTCCGGAAAGCCTGGCTTCCATTTCACCCAGCTCTCCAGCCACCTTAAATGAATACTTTTCCTGCCCTGTAATACGGACCGGGATAAAATCTTTTCTTCCCAATTTTTTGAACTCCTGCTCGAAGAAAAGGTCCCACCCCAGCTCGTGTAGTTTTGATGATTCTATTTTTTCAGTCATAGCAGATTCTTTCGCAGCATTTCAATGGGGAAAATTCCTCTTGATCTCCCCTGGTAAAGGGAGAAAACCGCTAACATGTTTAATGATTTTTTACATTCATATTTATATATACCGCAGTCAGCCCGAAAAAGGCCATAATTATTGCCTGATTGAGGCTGAGAGGCAAAAGCAGGTGGAATTTCTTGATCAGATAAAAATTTTAGTGGTCCGGCTTTGTATCCTGGAAAATCTAAATAGGGTATTATGTCCTCCCGGCGCCTGTTAATCAACCTGAGTTGATGAATGGTGCCGCTTGCATGTAAACCAAGATTATTCTTCTGCCTTTTGTTTAACATTGGAGATGCCGGATGGATCGGTCAGCAAATCGATACGGACGGTGTCTCCTATGGACCAGCAGCTTTCCATGGCATGCAGATATTCACTGAAGGAGGTCTTTTGCTCTTCCCGGGTGGTCTCACGGTCATAAAACCAGTAATACGCCCATTTGAGCAGGTTGGCAGGGGTTTTCAGGTTATTTTCAAATGCCTCAAGTGACTCCGGCGGTATCCTGTTCTGGAATCCTCTTTCTTGAAATATAAATTCGAAGAGGAAAAACTGCTTGGTCACTGAAGCCGGGTCCTGAACAGTGGGCATATCTTCAATATATGCCAGGGGGCTGGCGCAATTATTCAGCTTTTGTACCAGGGCATTAAGCAGGTTGGGAGAGACAGCAGGTTCCAGTCCCCCGAAATCCAGATGGGTGGTCTCCAGTCTTAATTTACTGATGTTTTGAGAGGATTGGAGGTTGTGATTATTTTCCACCGGTTTTTCGGCAAGCGCCGGATTTTTTTCCGGAAAATCCCAGGGAATAAAGGGTAAAGACCATGAAAAACGGATATCCACCACTGCATGGATGACGCCTGTACCTTCAGCGACGATAATCCGTGGAAAGGTTTCATTTCCTGCTGTGATCCATTTGGGAGCACAACCTTTAGAGCGGAGGGTTAAATCAACCTGGACTCTTCTCCTGACAGCTTCAATCTGAATATCTTCCAGGATGTTATCCCAATTCACCTTCTTTTCCGGTCTGGGTGATATCTGGTTAAGCATATCATTTATAGGGAAACCTTTAAACAAGAAAGAATTTATACCGATAAATTGTACAGCATTGTAAAGGTTGATGTCAGAAGTGGCGAAGATAATGGGGATATCCGTAATGCTCTGCATCAACTCTTTACACAAAATAATCAGCTCGGTGTCAATCTGCCCGATGACTTTAACCATGGTATTAAGCTGCTCCAAACCGGTAAGCAGGGACTCCCTGGCAGGTAAAGGGGTGCTGACGAACCAGCCGATGCCTTCCTGGTAGATGCCTTCCGCAATATGACCTCCACGACAGATTTCAAATATTTTTCTGGAGGCAGTGCTGGCTTCATGGCGGGAATCCGGTTTATTTTTAAGGTGTTCCAGCTCCAGTCCCATAATACAGGGTAAAACAAATAACGGATTTTCAAACGAAGTTTTCCATTTGGAAAAGTCAGATTCCTGCATAATGATACCGGTATCCACGATTATGGCTGCGGAGGGATGTGTTTCTTTTATCAAGTGCTTAATGCCGGTTAGATCGAATATTCCGTCCATACATTTGCCTCCTGATTAAAAGAATTTCACATATATAGTATAGCTAATTATGACCAGAAATACTGTAAGAGAGAATAGAAAAGCTTTAAAAAATGTAGCACATTAAACAAGGGTAATCCTTAAGGACTACCCCCTGACCAGGTTCATTCAAATTACAGGAATACGTATGATGGTCTCTTCACGTTTTGGTCCGACAGAGACCAACGACACCGGACAATGGCAAAGCTCTTCCAGCCGCTGTAGATAGCGCTGTGCTGCCTGAGGCAAACGGTCATAGTCCCGTATACCACTGGTAGGAGTCATCCAGCCGTCTATTTCTTCGTATACCGGCCGGCATTTTTCCAGTGTAGCAATATTGCTGGGAAATTCATTCAGCCTCTGTCCGTCTATCTGATAGGCTACACAGACTTTCAGCCTGGGAAAGGTATCCAGTACATCCAGCCGGGTTATGGCAGCGCCAGTATAGCCGTTTAACCTGGCACTGAACCGGGCCGCCACGCCATCAAACCAGCCGCAGCGGCGCGGGCGGCCGGTGGTGGCGCCAAACTCGTGAGCGATCTCCTGGATTCTCTTTCCGGTCTCATCCCTCAGCTCGGTGGGCATAGGTCCTTCACCCACACGGGTGCAATAGGCTTTAAATACACCCAGGATGCGGTCTATCCTGGATGGACCTATACCCGCACCCAGAGAGGCGCCTCCGGCCATGGGAGAAGAGGAGGTGCAGTAAGGATACGTCCCAAAGTCAGGATCCAACAGTACACCCTGTGCTCCTTCCAGCATCACTGGAATGTGATTGTTTATGGCTTCTTCCAGTATGGACGTAGTTTCACGGATATGGGGAGCCAGTTTTTCTCCATATTTACAATATTGAGTATAAATTTCTTCCAGTGAAAGAGCAGTTTGTCCGTAAATCCTGGTTAAAATCATATTTTTACGCTGAAGCACCAGCTTCAGTTTCTGGTAAAACTCATTATGGTCTAAAAGGTCACCAGCGCGTATGCCCAGACGGGCTGTTTTATCCGTAAAACAAGGGCCGACACCTTTACGGGTAGTGCCAATAGCCTGGCCGCCGAGAGACTCTTCATCCAGGCCATCCAGCAGGATATGATAGGGCATGATTAAATTAGCGCGGTCGCTGATATAAAGACGGCTGATATCCACTCCTCGCTGCTGGATTTCATCCATTTCTTTAAGCAGGACGGCTGGGTTCAAGGCTACCCCGTTGGCTATAATGCAGGTAGTATGAGGATAAAAAATACCTGAAGGGGTGATATGCAGCTTAAACTCACCATGTTCATTAATAACCGTATGACCGGCATTATCACCGCCGGAATAACGCACTACCAGGCGGACCTGCCGTGAGAGCATGTCTACAATCTTACCTTTCCCTTCATCACCCCATTGGGCTCCGATTACCGCAATTACAGCCATGATTTTATCCTTTCTTTGCACCCTGATAAACGTGCAGCAGCCTTTGGATCACCGTAACCACGCTTAAGACTGTTATGATTATCAGGATAATGGTTAATTGATTAATTAAAAGGCCCAGTGCCAGTATAACCACTCTCTCAGTTCTTGTAAATATCCCAACCTGACAATCTATGTGTGCTGCCTCAGCCCTGGAGCGGATATAACTTACCAGAAAAGAGGCAGTTAAGGTAAGTCCGATCATCAGGATTATCCACTCGTTGAACACTTCAGGGTTGAAGAGGTAATAGGCCGTAATGCCCAGCAACATGGCTGCTTCTGAAAGGCGGTCAAGAGTGGAATCCAGAACACCGCCAAAACGGGTAACCTGATTGGTGTGGCGGGCCAGGGCGCCGTCAATAATATCAAAAAAACCAGAGAGGAGCATTACCCAACCGGAAGCAAAGAGATGCCCGGTACCGGCTAAAGCTGCTGCTGCCAATATGATAAAAAAACCGAACCAGGTAACCATATTGGGCTTAACATGTGTTCTGGCTAAAAGAGCCACAATGGGTTGTGTTATATAAACCTGTAAGCCTTTACGCAGTCCCTGTAACTTTGATCTGGATTCCTGCGTTTTATTTATGTTATTAGAGATGACGCCCTCCTGTTTGATCAGTGAATATTCTTATTAGCTAAGGTCCTGGTATAATAGTCCATCACTCTGCGTGAAACCTGATCCCAGCCATAGCTTGAGGCTTTCAGTAATCCTTTTTCTCCCATAGCTTTCCGCAGGGATTCATCTTTTATAAGTCTGGTTAAAGCCTGGGCCAGGGGTACTTTCTGTTTTGGAGGAACCAGCAGTCCTTCCGAGCTGTCATGGATAACACTGGCATAACCTGAAATATTGGATGCCACTACAGGTTTTCCCGTGGCCATGGCCTCCAGTAGAACGATACCAAAGCTTTCATGCCCTGTGGCTGGGGCACAGAAGATATGGGCTGTTTTATAGTAGCGGGGCAATTCTTGAAAATTAACCCCACCGGTGAAAATAACATCCTTTAATCTGGCTCTGGTCACCATTTTTTCATACTTTGCTCTGAGCCGGGTGCCAGGTCCTACTATTATCAGCCTGCAATCAGGGAATTCCGGTTTGATAATTTCAAATGCGCGGATAAGATATTCTACTCCCTTACGTTTTTCCAATCTGCCTACAAACAGGATGTTGATTTTACCATCCTGTAATTCTGTAATGGGAGAAACGTTCGGATTGAAGTGCCCCAGATCAATCCCATTAGGAATAATTTCGTAGGTACTGGGAAAATGCTTGTTTACGAAATCACAAGCCGGCTGGGAAACCGCGATCCTGCCGTTTAGTTTATTGAACCATTTTTTATAAAAGCCACTCATAAAAATGAGTTTTGTCCAGCGGTAACTGGGCTTACTTTCAGTTGCATGGAAAGTGCCGATGTTAGTTGTTTTGGAGAGCGAAAGAACGGTAACACACAGTGTGGGCGCCAGTGGCTCATGTAAATGGATAATATCAAACTTTTCTCTTTCCAGTACTTCTTTAACTTTATTTCTTAAATTAATAGAAATCGTAATACGGGCAATAGAACCACTGGTGGGAATCGGCCTGGGTTTACCTATGGCAATGAAGCGGTCACCGTAACCAAAAACAGGACTTGAGGCCGGTGCAATGATTTTTACATTATGACCCATACGGGTAAAGTTTTGTTCCAGGTTTGAGATATGTTGTACAACTCCGCCGGGGTATGAAAAATCATAAGGTGAAACCAGTGCAATTTTCATAGCTCTTGCCAGCCTCCTTTCTGGAAACTGTATTAGCTGATATCAGCGTTTTTCTATGACTTAATCGAGGTATTTTGTCATAAAAAATTATTCTTTCTTAGCAGGAGCCGCCTTTTTATTCTTTTTATTAGCTGTAGAATAGGTATAAATAAACTCTTCGGTCAAACGGTGAGCCTCCTCATCTGAGTACTGG
>CAYLRY010000044.1:0-24663 GCA_964386535.1 uncultured Dehalococcoidales bacterium
AAAAATTTCCCATTTACCCTGCTATGTTGTCAAGTATAACCTCAAAAAAAAGCTGATGCAATAGAATTATGCAACTAATGAATCGATCAGAGTGTGATATAAAAAATATTGTATAATTTAACCCATTTGTAATAATCATCCTGTACAATTATTGTATTTAGTAACCATTGAAATATACCCGTTATTTGTCAGGTAGATTTCTGGTATCCCCTGAGAGCAGCATGGTGGAAAAATCTGAAGGAGAAAGATATGCCAGGGCAAAATAAGGAACAGACCAGCGGATTGGATAATATCAAAAACGCCGGTATCCGCTTTATCTATCTCCAGTTTACGGATTTACTGGGCGCTGTAAAAAGCGTGACTATTCCGGTTGAAGAATTCGCTGATTCTATCGAAAAAGGAAAATGGTTTGATGGTTCATCCGTCGAAGGACACGCCAGAACACTGGAAAACGACATGTATCTTAAGCCGGACTTGAATACCATCACGCCATTACCTTGGGAGGAAGACGGGCAGCCCGCAGCCAGAGTGCTGTGTTCAATTGTAACACCTGATGGTAATTTATTCAACGGCGATCCGCGTACCGCCCTTATCAAAGCCACTCAAATAGCTGCTGAATTGGGATTTAGATACATGGTATCACCGGAATTAGAATTTTTTCTCTTTTCACCAGGAGAAAAGGGTAAAATGCAGCTTCTATCACATGACCAGGAAGGTTACTTTGATCAATCAGCAGGTCTCTCAACTGCCATCCGCAAAGAGATGGTTGCAGCACTGCAAGAAATGTCGATTCAGGTAGAGGCGGCTCACCATGAACTGGCTGTCGGGCAACATGAGATAGACTTCAGCCGCGATGAAGCCCTGCGGAGCGCAGATAAGCTGATTACTGCTCGTTATACCATAAAAGCAATAGCTCAAAAACACGGACTGGGAGTGACCTTTATGCCAAAACCCATAGAAAAGATGGAAGGCAGCGGAATGCATGTTCATCAAAGTCTGTTCGACATTGTTTCCGGCATCAATGCTTTTTCTGATATTACGGATGAATACGGTCTCTCCTCTATTGCCCGTTACTTTCTGGCCGGCCTCCTCTATCATGCCGGGGGCATGAGTGTCATACTGAACCCGCTGGTAAATTCTTACAAACGGCTGGTGAAAGGATTTGAGGCGCCAATTTATATAACCTGGGCCAGGATAAACCGTTCAGCTCTTGTGCGAATACCCCGGGTAAATCAGAAAAAGTTGGATACCACCCGTATAGAAATCAGAAATCCTGACCCCTCCTGCAACCCATACCTGGCTTACACAGTCATGCTTCACTGCGGTCTGCACGGCATCAGGGAGAAAATCCCACTGCCTCCGCCTATAGAAGAAAACCTGCTGGCTTTTGATCCAGTAGAACTTCAGCGAAGGCAAATAGCTTCATTGCCGGAGACTCTGGGTGGCGCCTTAAAAGAATATAAAAACGATATCGTAATCCGTGAAGCCCTGGGGGAATTATTGTTTAACAGGTTATTGGAAACAAAAACCCGGGAATGGCAGGAATTTAATCTTCAGGTTACTCCGTGGGAACTGGAGCGTTATTTGGGAGTATAAACCGTGCCCATTGTTAAACAACTGATACGTGAAGTCCTACCTGCAGGCACCAGAATTGAAGCGGGTGAAGCCGGATTATTCAACGAAGTAAGCTGGGTTTCAGCCTTAAAACCTTCTCCACCGGGTTTTGACGCACTGAAAGGATGTGAAATTGTCATTATCGGTGATGGTGTGGCTTCAGCGTTAGGCGTAAACCTGTCATTCCTGGTCTCCAGGCTGGCGGAATGGAATGTCAGCGCTGTTTGTTTCCAGGGAGACGCTACGGACGAAGCTCGCCGGCAAGCCGGGTTAAAAGGTCTGCCGCTTATCCGTATTCCATCTCAAGTAAATCTTCATACGCTAGAAAACAATATTATTCGACTGATAAACGATGAACGGCAGGATTTGTATCAAAAGGAACGGGAGTTCAGTCAAGTTCTGACCGAACTGGCAGTCGCCGGTTATGATATGAACTTGCTTTTGAACAAGCTATGCGATCTAACAGGAAGGATTATTGGATTTATCGATCTCAATTACAAAATATGCTTTCTTTCTAACAATAGCTTGGATGATGCATACAAAGTAATGCTACTACCCGCATTGCACCGGCTGCGGGTTCTCGCCGCCTGTAACACCGTGCCTGTAATCGGTATCAATCTCAACCTGGATCAATCCTGTTTCTTAGGCGCTGTTAAAGTGGGAAAAGAAATCAAAGGTTATTTGATCATGCTGGTGCCGGAGGCTGAAATCAGTGAACTTGACCGCATGGCGGTCCGTACAGGCATCATGGCCCTGGCTATAGAATTTTCACTTAGGCAGGCGGTAGAAGAGACCCAGGACCGGTTCGAAGGGAACATAGTTGAAACCATCATCACCGGCGATACGGCGTCTCCAGCCCTGGAGATTAAATTAAAGAAGCTGGAGGTTGATCTTTCCATCTCTTATTCAGCCATGGTTATAAATCTACCTGTGACCATCTTAGAATCACAGGATGTTTTGCAACAGGTAGTTCTTTTTCTTCCGAAATCTCTGGCCTGTATTCGGGACGAAAATTTGGTCATCTTGAATCCGGTAAAAGCTGACTACTCTAAAACTGATTTGAGGAAAATGGGGGAAAAACTAATAGAACGATTATCACAAAGCTATAAAAATCCGCTTACTTTGGGAATAGGCAGGACATATTCAGGTCTTGACGGCATGCGCCGCTCTTTCCTGGAAGCCAACCAGGCCCTGCATATGGGGATTAAACTGTTCGGCGAAGGATCAATTACCTTTTTCGGCGACCTGGGGGTACACAGGTTGTTATTTTCACAGAAATCCTCCGGAGAACTTAAGTCATTTTATGATGAGTACCTTGGAAAATTGACAGAGTATGAACGACAGCCACATGGAGAATTGGAAAAAACCTTAAAAGCTTATTTAAGTTACCATAATCTGGCGGAAACAGCCCGGGCTATTCATGTCCATCGCAACACCCTGATTTATAGATTGACGCGTATCAGAGAAATCACCGGCCTTGATCTTGAAGATGGCGAAACCCGGCTAGCCTTACACCTGGCAATACTGGCTGGTGAAATAATTCGCATGCAGTAAAAAGGTATTTCCTCTCCTAACGGTTTTTTCTCTGAAATTTTGTATATTCTGCACAAAAACCTCGTTCCTGTTTCTGGCAAAATGCACGTAGACCTTATCTCCTGCCTGCCTTAAACTTGAATGTATAAAGGATGGTAATTCAAATATACATTATCAGCCGTATTAATGAAGGAGGAGGAATATGTCAGTACAGATTATTGCAGCCATCGCCAGTTTTGTGGTTCTTTTTTTGGCATGGGTGGTTCTACCCAGCAAACTCCGCAAGCACCATTCCGGCAAAGTCAATGTTGAAGAGGACTGAAATCCATTAAAAATTAGAACCTCAAACCCGTTTTATATTCTAACTTTACAAAATATGCCGCATTTGGCTTATTACCTTTAATCAGTAGCCGGGTCAGGGAATGCTTTCTCTGCCCGGCAATTGTTAATTTATTGTTCAGGAGGATTCGCATGTCTATTTTTACACCTATAATCAATCCTATCGCTAACTGGATTAATTCCACTCCTTCCCGCAGGGCTATCCTGATGCGGAGGGGACTGGTGATCCTGGTAATGCTGGTATTATTGTATGCTACTTTCTGGATCGTTCCGCATACACTACTGGCCGCTGATCCGGCAGGTTCAGAGACCCTTGAAGCCAATCCTAATATGCCAGTAAATATGGCCTGGACATTGATCGCCGGCTTTCTGGTCTGGTTCATGCAATTAGGTTTTGCCTTCCTGGGGGCCGGATTGATACGTTCTAAAAACAACGTCAATTACTGGACTAAAAGCTTTATGGACTTCTGTATATCTTCCATTGGGTTTTGGGCTTTTGGTTTTGCTTTCATGTTCGGCGGCTCTCAATTGTTTTCAGGTCTTGACCAGGGTAATTTTTTTATCGGTTTCTCAGGATTCTTTCTCAGTGGATCAAGCTATGATGTATCCACTATCATGTTATGGTTTTTCCAGATGGTCTTTTGCGCTACGGCAGCCACTATTGTTGCAGGTGCAGTGGCTGAAAGAATGAAAATTACCGGCTATCTGGCTTATGCGTTTGTTATAGGAGCAATGGTGTATCCCATATACGGCAAATGGGTCTGGGGTGGAGGCTGGCTGAGTACCCTGGAAATAATGGGCGCAGTGGGAGTCAGAGATTTTGCAGGTTCAGGCGTAGTGCATGCCGTAGGTGGCCTGGCAGCTTTCATTGGAGCCGCCATGGTAGGTCCCCGGATTGGGAAATTTAATCCGGATGGCACTCCGAATGTCATCAAAGGTCACAATGTGCCGTATATTGTGATCGGTACTTTCATACTGTTCTTCGGCTGGTTCGGCTTTAATCCTGGCAGTACTCTGGCAGCAACTGATTTACGCATCTCTGTTATTGCCGTAAATACCTTCCTGGCTGGTGTTTCAGGAGCTATAGTTGCCATCTACTGGACTTTCATACGCACAGGTAAAATGGATATTATGATGGGATGCAACGGTACTCTGGCCGGCCTGGTAGCCATCACAGCACCCTGCGCCTACGTCTCTCCCTGGGCTTCAGTGATCATCGGTGCTATCGCAGCCCCGGTTATGATGGGTACCAGCTATCTGGTTGAGCGTGTCTTCAAAGTGGATGATGCAGTGGGTGCAGTGCCTGTTCATTTTGGCGGCGGTATTTGGGGCTTGCTCGCCGTGGGCATCTTTGCTGATGGTACTTATGGTGGAATACAGGGACTGATCACAGGCAATGCAGGTCAGTTTGTTCTTCAAATCATTGATATCCTGGCATTAGTTGCCTGGGTTACACCTACAATGTTTTTGACTTTCTACATCATTAAAAAGACCATTGGTCTGCGCGCCAGCCGCAAAGAAGAATTGCAGGGGCTGGATATGACGGAACACGGAATGGAGGCCTATCCTGAACCGGAGATGGTTCCTCCGGTAGGCGGGGTGCCAGGCGTAGCATATCATAAAGCTGACGAAAACTAGATCCTTACATCATCCTCCCTAATAGTTTTGATTAGAGAGGATGATGTGTTTTTATATGCTTATCATAAATAGCTAAGATGAACAGCCTGAACGACCGGCAATTAAAAGAGATATCGGTATCACTGCTCAGTTTATTTCTTCCTCGGGATCCGTCATGGAAAACACAGGACTGTTTACATAGTAAGGCGGTGGACAGTTTGTTCTGTCCACCGCCTGCTTAATTCAGATAGATAGCATCCTATCTGATGATTTGTTTTGTATCATTTAGCTTTTAGCTTTAGCTGGCGCCAGGTTAGTTCTGGCAGAGGCAGGGGTAACCTTTCTTCTTTGCCATGTCACAATCATCTCAGGAGAGAGGCAGGTAGAAGTGAAAAAGCCGCAAACCACGCCGATAAGCAGTACTAACACGAAATTCTGAATGGATGACCCTACAAAAAGCAACAGGACGATAAGTGTAAACAGCACTGTTATGATGGAATTGAAGGATCTGCCCAGGGTTTGTACTATGCTGTGATTAGCCACTACTGCGATATCCGGGCTGATACCCCGGGTAGTATTTTCTTTAATCCGGTCAAAAACAATAATAGTGTTATTGATGCTGAAACCCAGCACAGCCAGAATGCCGGCGATAAACATCAGGTTTACTTCCCAGCCAAGCAGTTTTCCCAGTAAGGAGTAAACGCCCAGCGCGATTAGCACATCAAAAGCCAGTCCGGCTACCGCGCAAACCCCGTACTTAAAAGGATTGGGCATCTTACGGAAGGCAAAGGCAATATATAAAAGCATGGCTGCTACTGCCACAATAATGGCGATAACCGCATTCTTCATGGCTGTGGTTGCATCACTTTTTTCTACCCTATCATATGCCACCAGTTGCGCAGGTCCCAGTCTTTCGGACAAATCTTTTACCAGTTGGTTTTTTTGTGTATCATCCAGTTCCTGGGTGTGTACCAGGTAATCCCCCTCCATAGTGGACTGAATAGTAGCGCTCTGGTAGCCAAGGGCATCCAGTTCCTGTCTTAAAGTGCTCTGCTCCAGAGTCTGTTCAAATTTCAACGTCAGCAAAGAGCCGGCGCTGAAGTCCAGACCGGGCGTCAATTTAAAAACAATCAAAAAGATGATACTTAAAATGGACATAATAGCTGCGATGGCAAAAAACCATGACTTTTTATTTACTATATTCATCTTTATTTTCCACCTAAAGTTGTAAATAATGTTGATTTCTGAGCAATACTGGTACCGATAAAGAGACGCAGGAGAGTACGGGTAACAGTGATAGCTGAGAACATGCTCACAGCCACACCGATAAAGAGGGTAAGCGCAAAACCGGTCACCAGGCTGCTGCTCACTACTGTGGTGCTGCCCAAAATGTACATTACAGCGCAGGCAATAAAGGTAGTTACGTTGCAAACCAGGATAGCGGACCAGGCGCGGTTAAAACCGGCCTCAATAGCCGCCCCTACGGTCCGGCCTGCCCTGAGTTCCTCTTTCATCCTCTCAAAAATTAGGATATTGGCATCCACTGCCATACCCATGGATACAATAAAACCGCCGATACCCGCCAGGCTCAGAGTGACCGGCACCATTTTATAAATTGCCAGGTTGATCATAGCATAAAACAGCAGGGCCAGGGCTGCCAGCACTCCAGGCAGGCGGTAATATACGATCATGAAAACCATTACCAGTAACAATCCGATAATGGCAGCCGTAAAGGTCTTTTCTATAAACTGATCACCCAGAGAAGTGCCGACGGTGGTTTCTGTTCCTGGAGTTAAAGGTACCTGGAGACGGCCGGCGTTCAACATATTGGAAAGAAATTTAGCTTCATCAAGGCTCAAGCCTTCAATAATACCTTCATCGCTAATAATACCATTTACTGAAGGGGCAATCGGTTGACCGTCTTCACCCTTTAGAGGTTCATCTCCGGAAAATATTCCCAATCTGGCTTTATTATTGTTATAAAGCCGTGTAGTGATATCTTTAAATATGATGCTACCTTCTTCATTATTTTTAAACTGAAGGATTAGTTTTCCCAGACTATTGGTAGTTAAGGAAGTATTTTGTTTAAAGTAAGAACTGGTAAAAGCTACCTGTTGTCCGTTAAGATTCCCTTTAGCAGGTTTCCAATTACTGCCCAGCACATCTCTCCATTTAATATCCGGATCATTCGCATCAGTAGCTATTTCACCAAACTCTAACAGAGCTGTCTGGCCGATAGCTGCCTTGGCTTTGTCTATATCTTTAATACCAGGCAAAACTACCCGGATTCTATCTTCACCCAGTCTATCGATGATGGGCTCAGTCACACCCAGAGCATCAACCCGGCTGCGGATAGCAGTCACATCAGCATCCATGGCATCATTTCTCTGATCCGCAGGAATACCTGAAAGATCTGCTGTGTAAACAATGCTGGTCCCTCCGTTTAGATCAACACCCAGTTTAATGGGGCGGTTTGCCAGCAAGCCGCCGTTATCTGTGCTTATTGGAAAAACAATCAGGGCTGCCAAGATAAAAAGCACCAGGATGATAAAAAATATGATATTGTTTCTTCTCATTGCCATCCTACTCAACTATTTTTGTTCTTTAATATAATAAACGATTTTGCACATAAGATAAAGCCTCTTCGCGGGTAGCAAGTTCGCCTGCCGCCTGGGCTTCCTTAACTGATTCCAAAATCAAACGAATTCGAGGGCCGGGTTTTAAACCGAAAAGGTTGATTAAGTCGTGTCCGTCAATTAAACGGACAGGAGTAACAGCTATTTCCTGCCTGAGGCTTTCTTCTAAAACGTAGTTCACTCGGTTTGTATGCCATTGCCAGTCTTCCGCTTCCAGCCGTGGGCCGCGTGCAGCCAGATGATCTGCCAGGCTTAAGAAGAGAATATCCAAACCAGCCAGCCCTGTATCACGGAAATACCGGTATACAGCTTTTTTAGAAGGTAAGCCGGTTTGGCTCATCTGAGTAGGGCGTAAATGATAACGCACCATCAATTCTACCAGCCGTATCTCTTTATTACTGAAACGCAATCTCTCCATAATACCGGCAACCAACTCAGCACCCTGTTCGCTATGGCCGTAAAACCTGATTTTATCGTTTGCTATAATCTTGGTCTCCGGTTTGGCTATATCATGAAGCAGAGCGGCTAATCTTAAGAGCGATGCCCGGGTACTTCCGTTTCCTACCTGGCTGCGAAAATGAAGGTCTATTTTATCAGACCAGGGAACTCTAGTTAAAACCCCTGGAACAGTATGTTCCCATGAATCCCTCCGCAGCAAAAAATCTACTGCCCTCACAGTCTCAAGGGCATGATCTAAAACGTGCCAGTGATGCTCTTTTGGTTGCTCAAATCCCCGACCCAGCTCCAATTCAGGGAAAATAGCTGTCAACAAACCTAGCTCATCCATTCTGCGTATATACCGACCGGCTTTGTCTACCGCCAAAAGGCGTAACAACTCTTCCCTTATCCTTTCACCTGCTGCTTGCGTTATCAGCCGGCTAGCACTGCGAACCAGTTCTTCTGTCTCCTGGGTGAGTTTGAAATCAAGCTCAGCTTCCAGGCGTACTGCCCGTAGAAGACGGGCTGGATCATCCACAAAGACGGTCTTATTTACGGCCTTAATAACCCGCTTTTCCAGATCATTTATTCCGTCAAAGGGATCCAGGATCCGGCAGGACCCCGGATCCTGTATGAGGGAATTTAATTCGATGGCCATGGCATTAATAGTAAAATCCCGGCGCTTCAAGTCTGTCAGGATGTCTCCGGCAAAGGATGAAAAGTCAATATACCATACACCTTCAGCCCCAGACACAGGCCCTCCAGGAAAGACTACCCTGCTGATCTTATTTATTTCATCCAGCAAAACATACTTGCCTCCCAGATTGCCGGCTATCTCATAAGCTACAATTTTCGCATCACCGGATACAGCAAAATCCAGGTCAGCGGTTGACCTGCCCAGTAATTTATCGCGAATAAACCCACCAACCAGATACGCCACTAATTCCCGCTGAATAAGTTCCCGGTTAACTTTTTCCAGCAGCAATGTAACTTCTGGTTCCAGTGGTATTTTGAACCTGTTCATGTTCTTTTATTAAGGGTAACCTTAAATTTAATTCCCTAACCTCCAGATATTGTTAAGAAGTACTTAACAACAAAAGCTTCTTAATCAACCACACAAACCCTGACCTGATCATAAATCCTGGACTGGATATCTCGTGACGGAACACCGGCTTTCGTCTGTATAAATATTATAACCATTTTTATGCAAATCCTTATCAGCCGATTTTTCCTTATTATCTTCTCATTACCCCTTAAAACATAAATATCCCCTCCTTTACAGCCTGGATAAAGGAGGGGAAATATAAAATCCTATCAATTGAAGAATCAGGTTTTAGATTCTACAGGTTCAATCTTGGTAAGTTTATCCGAACTTTCCAGTCTATCAATATACAGGACTCCATTCAAATGGTCTATTTCATGTTCCAGAGCCTGCGCTAAGAGTTCTTCGCCCTTAATACGAATCTCCTTGTAGTTCTCATCCCGAGCTTTTACCGTCACAGTAACAGACCGCTTCACTTTACCTGAGTAACCTGGAATGCTCAAACACCTTTCGTCCAGTTCCCGCTCGCCAGATTTCTTGATTATCTCAGGATTAATTAATACAATATCTTCAGCATCCTCGTCCGGCAGGCAAATGACCACTATGCGTAAAGATACGCCTACCTGAGGCGCCGCCAGACCTACACCATTAGCTTCGTGCATAGTCTCAATCATATCCTCAATCAGGTTCCGGATAGAGGGATCGATACGGGCTATTTTTTTTGCCTTTTGCCGTAAAACCGGATCCGGCAGAGTCCTGATTGGAATGGTTGCCATCTTTCAATTTTCTCCCCACTGGTTGAGATATTGATATTTCTTCATCCGTCTAATTTTAACAAATATTCATAGTAGAGTACAAACCTTCTATCTTTTTACCTGGTAATTCCAGTTGGAACAAGATATTCCGAATCGTTGCCGCGGATGTGATCAAAATTGGCGTAATCATGGCTTTGCTATTAAAAAGATGTAAAAAGTCACTTTAATACTACCATAGCCGTCTTTTTATAAAGAAAAACTTGATACGGATTTAAAATCCACCATCATATAGTCTCAATTAAGTATAAGGTTTCTGCACTTATATGATGAAAATATTCAGGCTCGTTTACGATATATAGATTATTTTGTTATTATTTATTTTAATATAAATTTTTATATTTTATAAATCTTATGAGGTTGGACTAAGTATCGATTATACTGCTATACCCTCATCCATCTCTTTGATATTAACCTTAATTATACGGTAATATGTTTATATAATTTGCTGATTGACGAAAAGAGCGCATGAAAATCCTGAAAAATAATTTCCCCCTTTTAGTGCTGGGTTTGATACTGGCACTGGCCGCCATTATGCGATTTGGGGTTGCTCAGCTTTTAACTGGACCTGATGTGGCACAGTTCTGGGCTTTTGCCGAGGCTTTCAGACTTTACGGCCTGGATTTCTACCGTTATGCTGAGGCAGAGTTGGAATTATTCCCTTTCCCCTACTGGAGTTATGTTTATCCCCCTGTCTGGTTGCTGATACTGGCACTGGCTTTACTGGCTGCACCTGACAGCCTGGCCACCGATACGCTGGTAAATGACGGTTGGCGGCTGGCCATGAAAACTCCCATTATACTGGCGGACCTGGCAATTGGGGTGATACTGTACCGCGCAGCTTCTGGATCAAGATATCGCAAAATTTTTTTTGCTGCTGTCTGGCTTCTTAATCCTGCCCCCTGGTACAACTCCTCTATTTTTGGACAATTTGATGCTATTGCCACAGCCTTCCTGCTTGGTTCAATCGTTTTATTAGAAAGAGGTAGTGATAGATGGTCGTTTTTACTGGCTGTCCTGGCTGGAATGACCAAACAACACACCCTGATACCAGTAGCCTTCATGCTGGTGGCCTGTATAAGGTTAATGAGCTGGAGGCGTTTGTTGAGCAATATTGGTTTGATGGCTGGCTTGGCGGTGGTTATCTCTCTGCCCTTCATTATTACCGGAAACATCTGGGAATATCTGCGATTAGTTGTTTTTCCAGCTCAAGCACCCGATTATCAGTATCCTATTATGTACACTTTTAATGCCGGGGCAGCCATACTCACCTTGCTGCATGATATGCTGGGGTGGGAAACCATTGGCCCTATGTATTTCAGCGTGCCTGTTCTTGGCATAGCCATGATTGGTGCGCTGGTACGGTGTTATTTTAAAAAAATAGAGATCTTGAGAGGAGCTTTAATCGGAATACTTCTTTTTGTGACCTTTTTTTACCGTATTAATTACCAGTACCTGGTAGTAGTCATAGCCCTGGCCTTATTAATAGCCTCCAGAACAACCTGCAAAAGCGAGAGGGCTCTAACCCTGGCGCTGGCAATATTCCCAGCAGGGTGGCTGTGGATGATCAATGTATCAGCCTGGTCAGTTTACCTTCTTCCTTATCACAGAGAAATCATTCCTGTCTTTGAAAAGCTAGGGTTAAATCACCAGGATTTGCCGGACTGGGCTTATGTCGCCTTCACCTGTGCTTTTACAGTCCTGGTAATAACCTACATTGTTCAAGCACTATTCCGCTGGCGGTGTCCGCTGGGATCTTTCCTGTCCGCGGACCAGAGAAACAACGATAAGAATGCCCATAGCAATCAAGAGGCAATTGCGGAAAAATAGCACAGCTACCTCCGGATTATTCATAAGCGTAAGGTTAATATAGTTCCACGGGAAAAGATAATAAGTAAGTGCGCCTGCAATCAAAAAAGCAATCAGGACAGACAGCCAGGTACGTTCGGAGAACAGGGGGATTAACGGGATAAGCCAGATCATATACTGAGGAGATAAGATTTTACTGGAGCATATAACTATAAGAATTGCCAACATGGAAAAAGCACTGAGCTGTAATATTCTGGGATTGCCTTTCTTTGTTCGCAGGTAAATTAAACAATAAGCTAAAACCAACAAAATTCCCAGTATAACAGTAGATACTTTAGATAGGACATCGGCAGAAGGACCTAATACATTCCATGATCCATAACCAAAGCCTGTATTAATAGATATCAAACCCAGTTTATCAGCCGCCAGCAAGAATGAACTGTAAATACTTTCCACCTGAATACCTCTCAAAGCATGATAATCATACAGCGTCTTAAGGCTTGCCGGGCTCGAAATCAGAAATGGTAGTAATACAATCAAAATGACAGCGCTAAATATCATCAGACCCTGCCATAGATGTTTCCATTGACTGTTGCGTAAATAATGAATCAGGAACACAGGAGCTATCACCACTGGAAATATTTTGGTCAGGGTAGCCAGAGCCAACACTACCCAGGAGGTTTTATGCTTACCTGCCCAGAAGATGTAAATTGACAGCAAACTCATTACAGCCGGGAAAAGATCATATTGTTGACCAATGATAGGTCCCATAGCCAGAATACACAGTGTATATATCATAAGGAAAATCCAGGGAGGGTTCGCTGTTTTACGGGCTACGGCATAAATTATTAATATACCTATAATATCTATAATGACTACTTCAGCCTGATAGTATATCGAGAACGAAGACCACGTGGAGGCGACCAAGCGCGGCAAAATAAAAAACAGAAGTGAAAAAGGTGGATATTCCAGAGTGAAATCCTGGTATGGTATATTCCCTTCCAGCACTCTGGATGCAAAACCGAAATAGATGCCTGTGGCTGAATACTGCATTTTATAGATAGTTTGAAATAGTACTATAAAGATGAACAGATGAGCCAGAATAAACAGGACCAGTTGCCAGCGGTGATGGATCCCGGTAAAGATTTGCCGGGATCCTTTATTATTCTTTAATTCTGTAGCCAGGGAATTGTTCATGAAGTATTGATTTTTCACCTGATCTTATCAGGTTCTCTTATTTTTTCTTCCGCTTCCGAAACATTATCCAGAAAATTAAGCCGCCGATAATAATCCATAAGGGACTAAAAATTCCCAGCCAGATAAGTATATTCACCAGAGCACGGCCAAAAATGGTGAGGCCGTTCCAGGCGCTGCGCGCAACACTGCCTGGGCTCCAGCTCCCCTCCACTTTAATATACCCATCTCTGGTTACTTCATTAGTATAACCTTTATCATCAGTAACTTTGAAAGTCACCCTGTAAACCCCCGGGGTTTGATAGCTATACCGTGGATTTTTCTCAATGCTGTTGTTTCCGTCACCAAAATCCCAATGATAGTTGTAAGGTGCAAATCCGCCTGTAACCTCAGGCGTGAAAAAGATGTCGTCACCAGTATTTACCAATACTTTATTGGCGCTGAATTTAAGGTTGATCATTGCGCCACTGAGCTTAATATTAATCAATGACATAGCTGCCGTTCGTTCCAGGTACTGTATGCGGCCTTTTACCTGCTCAATATCCCCTCTAACCGTGGTGAGTTCTCTCTGTATGCTCAATATATCTTCGGTCTTCTCAGCCTTCTCCATAATTTTTAACAATTGTGCTTCCGTAGCCTCAAGATTCTTGACTTTTGAATTCAGGTCTGTGTATTCCTCTGTTACGTCCTGGGAAGAGGTACTCTCATTTATTATTTCCATAGCCAGAGCACGCAGGGCTAAAATCGTACCATTATAGCGCCCGGCAGGCACACGGATAGAAATACTGCCGAATATTCTTTCACCTTCTTTCCATTTTTGGGAATCTACCACATATCCCCCGGAATCGCCTGCAATCCGCGATATTTCATCGATAGCTGAAGTAATATCCTGGACCACCATCTCCATTCCGCCGGTACGCACTACCATGCGTTCCATGGTACTGGCGCTCGCATTTGTTATACTGCTGTAAGTGACTCCGGAATGATCACCGGAATATTGGACTTTCCCCCTTTCACCAGAAGCCATCGGACTGGATGCAGTATAGGCATAAGTGGTAGGCGCCGGCCTGTTTGCTGAAACGGTACCCAATCCCTGTGATGAATCTTTGACAGTCATCGGCGTAATACTGGAACTACAGGCTGCGGCAGCCAGCAATACCATTATTAGGCTAAGTCCAACCAGGAATTTTTTCATAATTTCTCCTCCTTTCTTTGTCCGGCCATGCTGAAAAAAATCAAATTCTGAATGATAAAGTAAAAATCTGTAAAAAAAGTTAATCAATTTAGCGGGCTCTAAATTACTAACGGAAAAATTGCTAAAAAGTTAGCCCCGCTTCAGGACAGTCCTACCGGATCTATATCAATAGTCCAGCCTTTCGCCAGGGGTATCTCAGAAAGGAAAGCAGCCGGATCTGGACAGCGGACAATAATCTGCCAGCGGAACTGGTCGCGTAACCTGTGTAAAAAAGCTGGTGCAGGTCCAATCAAGGAAAAGTCCGCCAGGCCCTGGATGTCTTTTTCGCGTAGTAGAACCTGTCTTATTTTTTCAGCAACTTCCTGGCAACGTTTGTCATTTGAATGAGTGAAAACCAGCCTGGCTAACCGGGAGAAAGGAGGATTATGGAGTTGCCGTCGAAAAGATATTTCCTTTTCATAAAAAGCCTGATAATCATGTTTGGCGGCTGCCTGTATTGCATAATGTTCGGGAGAATAGGTTTGTATAATCGCCTTACCGCCGGACAGGCCTCTCCCAGCCCTGCCTGCCACCTGAGAAAGAATCTGGAAAGCCCTTTCCCCAGCCCGGAAATCAGGCAGGTTTAAGGCAATATCGGCACTGATTACACCGACCAGAGTCACAGCGGGCAGATCCAAACCTTTTGCTATTATCTGTGTACCGATCAGGATATCCGCCTTTCCAGATCTGAAGGATTCAAACAATTGCCGGTGTGCCTGTCCGTTCCTGTGGACCACGTCACTGTCCCAACGCATGATTCTGGCGCTGGGGAAAAACCTGGCGGTTTCCTCTTCCAGCTTCTCAGTACCTGCGCCCAGATATTTAATCCTCCTACTTCCGCAGTGAGGGCAGATTTGCGGTACCTCAATGTGAAAGTTGCACTGGTGACAAAGTAAAATACCCTCGGAAAAATGATAACTCAAGGGCAGTTCGCAGTACTTACAGCGGATGACCAATCCACAGTTACGGCACTCAATAAAACTGGCAGTACCGCGGCGATTTAGAAAAAGTATTACCTGTTCCTGGTTTTTTAAGGCTTTTTCTACAGATTTGTATAACGAACGGCTGAAAAGACTGAGATTACCAGCTTTCAATTCTTTTCTTAAATCTACAATTTCTACCTGTGGTAAAAGTGCTTTTCCTCCAGACGTCACCCGCTCCCGTAGGCTTAATAGGTGATACTCACCTTTTAAAGCCCTATAGTAGCTTTCCATATCAGGCGTAGCGCTCCCCAAAACTACCGCTGCAGAGGTTAACTCAGCCAGTTTAAGGGCCACCTCCCGTGCATGATATCTGGGGGAAGTATCCTGTTTATAAGACCACTCATGCTCTTCATCAACTATTATTAATCCCAAATCCGGTTGGGGAGCGAATAAGGCGCTGCGTGGACCAACAACCACGTCAAATTCTCCCCTCTTTATACTCCACCATGCGTCAAACCTCTCACCCAGAGAAAGCTCACTGTGTAAAACAGCCACTTTGCCGGGGAAACGGGAAACCAGGCGTTCCATTATCTGGGGAGTCATAGCAATTTCCGGTACTAAAACAATACCTTTTTTACCCCTTTTTATAGTTTCCTGTAAGGCCTGTAAATAGATTTCGGTTTTCCCACTACCGGTAACACCGTGCAGCAAAAAGACCTCCCGTCGGGATAGACGAACGGTTTCCCCGGGCAGTCCCGCAGTGATAGCCTGCCAGGCCGATACCTGTGCCGGAGTCAGGGTCAATGCAGCATCCGGGGTTGTTTTTAGTGCAACCAGAGGGTCTCTCCTGACCTGAAATTGCTGCTCCTCTATCAATCCCTTATCCAGCAGGGCTTTGACTGTCTGATTTGTAACCCCGGTAAGCTTTTTCAGATCAGAAATAGTATAAAGCCCAGAATGCTCCATGAAAAATTTTAATAGAGCGGTTTGCTGCACAGCTCTATTACTCATTTTCACCAGGGCCTGGCTAGCAATATCCATATCCACCTTAAGACGAAAATATGAAACCGTTTTCGGTTTAACTCTGGGACCTTCCAACCAGATAAATTTCGATATTAAGTTCTGGTTGACCATTTGGGGAATGATTTTTTTAAGTTGCTTCTGGTTTAATACCTTTTGCAGGTCTTGAAGAGTAATGGATCCTTCAGGATAGGGTATAGCCTCAAGTACCATCTTCTTTTCCGGTGTAAGTGAAGACAGGACTTCGGAAGTAATGTCGTTTCGTTTTAAGGAAGTGATTACCCTGCGCCAGAATCCCGGTGGTAGCATCAAAGATACGGCTTCAAATAGACCTGAACAGTAGGCATGGCTTAACCAGCGTGCCAGATTTACCTGGATTTGAGTTAATAAAGGTACTGAGTCAATAATACCGGTGATTTCTCGTGTTTCTGCAACCGCCGGAACTGAGGTTAGCTCTAAGACTATCCCTTGTAATATCTGATTGCCAAAAGGAACCCAGACAGCCTGTCCGATCGCAAGCGAAAACCTTGAAGGTATACTATAGCTGAAAGTCCTTCTTCGGGCTAAAGGGGAATTTACGCAAACCTCCGCATAAGACATAGTGGTTTCCTGTATTGCAAAGGAAACGACAGGGGAAAAACTGAAAATCTAAGAGGAGGGACGGTAAAAATGGACCCGTCCTCTCTTAGATTATTTTCTATCGGTTTTTCCGAATGCTCGTTTAACGTTTTTTTATTCTGTTTCTTTAGGTGTTTCAGCGGCAGTATCTTTCGCTGGGGTAACTTCAGGCTTGGGAGCTTGCGCTGCAGCCGTCTCAGTCTGAGTTGCCGGAGCGACTTCAGGTGATGAAGCTTGAGGTTGGTTCCCGGGTTGTACAGCTTCAGCGCCGGCTGTTTCTGCAGTCTCAGGAACTGGTTCTGCGGGAGCTATTTCCTCTCCCAGTTTCTCGATTCTCTTTTCCTTAATCCTTGAAGCCCTAGAGCTCAAACCGCGCAGATAATAAAGTTTAGCCCGGCGTACCTTACCGTGCCTGACAACTTCAACGCCGTCTATCATAGGTGAATAGATGGGAAACGTCCGTTCAACGCCTACACCAGAGGTAACCCGTCTCACAGTAAAATTGGTCCCTGCCCCTGCATTATGGATACGGATTACTACACCCTGAAAAACCTGAATACGACTTTTTTCACCTTCTACCACTTTTTGCCTGACTCTGACCGTATCTCCCGGAGCCAGAGCCGGTATGTTAGGATTGACTTTCACTTCAAGAATGTCCGCGATGTTCATAAAACCCCCTAATATTTATAAAAATATTAAATCTTTTTATAAGCTGGGCAAATATTTAATCCCAGGTATAATTATTAATGCTTACTCTTTAGCTCTTCAGTAATTTTCTTTTCCTCAAGGGTTAACTCAGCGCTATTTAAAAGGTCCGGACGGCGTAACGCTGTCCTTATCACTGACTGCTCGCGGCGCCATCTGGCAATTTCACCATGATTTCCTGAAAGTAGAATTTGAGGCACTGACCAATCACGGAATTTTTCAGGACGCGTATACTGGGGATATTCCAATAGCCCGCCGTTATGAGATTCATGTAATAAAGACTCTCCTGAGCCTAAAACCCCTGGTATCAACCTGACAACCGCATCGCATACTACCATGGCTGCCAGTTCTCCGCCTGTTAATACATAATCTCCAATACTTATTTCATCCGCATTCAGATGTTCCCTGATGCGTTCATCAATACCTTCATAGTGACCGCAAACTAAGAGCAGCCATTCAAACCGTGACAGTTCAACCGCTACCGGCTGACAAAAAAGCCTTCCTTGCGGCGTCAATAGAATGATAGACCGCCTCAAATTGACCATATTTGATGCAGAGGCCAAACCCATCACCGTTTCTACAGCCTCAAAAACCGGCTCAGGTTTCATTACCATACCGGCTCCACCGCCATACGCATAATCATCTGTTGTATGATGTTTATCATGTGTATAGTCCCTGATATTATGTATATTAAAATTCACTAATCCCTGATTGACAGCACGTTTTAAAATACTGCTATCAAACGGACCGATAAACATCTGCGGGAAAAGTGTAAAAATATCTATGCGCACTTTAACTTAGCCTTTATTAACATCCCGGGCCTGATGCTCAGTTACCGCCCCTGTAATGATCTCAACCGCATGCGTTATGGCCACAATGGCTATTTCCAAACATTCACGTACGCCGTTAGGGCTTCCGGGCAGGTTTACGATCAAACATTTTTTTCTTATGCCTGCTACCGCCCGGCTCAAAATAGAAGTAGGTGTTTTTCCGAAAGTTTCCATACGCATCGCTTCGGCAATACCGGGTACTAGTTTATCCAGAATGGGGGTTGTGGCTTCCGGAGTTACATCCCTGGGCCCCAGACCGGTGCCCCCGGTGGTTAATATTACATCCACATCACCCGCATCCGCCCATTCAATCAAACGGCGGCTGATGATATCCACTTCATCAGGAACTACATCATATCTGACGACTCTTCCTCCTAAAATAGAAACCCTATCCTGTATTGCAGCTCCACTACCATCATAGCGTTCACCTCTTGAACCCTTATCGCTGATGGTTAATATGCCGAACTTAATCATTTCCTGCCTGCCTTCATACCAAAACGCATTTAATTTTACCATAAATGACACTTGCAGCAAAGATTGAAGCTGAAAAACCGCCCAGGAATTTTTATTGGCGGCAACCAGTGTTTTTTTTACTTTCCTGGCCTGTATTAACTTTAGTGGGGAAAAGTGGGAGTAGTACTTTAGTCATATAAGATTCCAGGAAAATATCATATGTCTCATGTGAAACCCTCCGCCAGTTTTGCAATTAGTCATGAAAGGCTCTACTCCGTGAAAACAAATGATCTAATTTGTGAATTTTCAACAAAAAATACGTAAAAAATACTTTATTTAAGGTATTGACAAAAGTCAAAAGTGTTGTAAAATGGTAAAAAGTGGTAAATAGTGGTGAGGCATTCCATGTTCATTGGTGAGTTTGAATACCGTATGGACGAAAAAGGCCGGGTGCCTATCCCTCCGAAGTTCAGGACTGAAGAATTGAAGAAAGAGGGGATGGTACTTAGCCCAGGAATGGAAAAATGCATCACCGCTTATCCCCTCTCTGAATGGAAAAAACTGGCTGATTCGCTTACTTCAGGGTCCCTTGTTCCCAGTAAAGTACGCAAGCTCAACCGGGCTATTTTTGCCAGAGCTTTTAATCTAGATATTGATGGTCAGGGTAGAATAATGGTTCCCACCCAGTTGCGCCAATATGCAGGCATTAACGATGCAGTAGTTATCGCAGGGGCAAATACCTATTTGGAATTGTGGAGCAAAGAAGAGTGGGAGATGGAAAAGATCCGCTGTCAGCAAGAGGCATCTCAAATAATCGAAAGTTTGGAGCGGCGTTAATGGAGACCGTATTATCATCTACCCACATCCCGGTATTACCCCGTGAGGTTTTGGAAAATCTCGCGGTTCAACCCGGTGGACGTTATATTGATTGCACTCTGGGAGGGGGCGGTCATGCCCAGGCTATTCTTGAACATAGCTCTCCGGGCGGACAGTTACTAGGGATAGATGCAGACCCGGACGGTATCAGAATAGCCAGAGAAAGGCTGCTGCCTTTCGGCAGTTCCGTTCTTATTGTCAATGATAATTTCGCTAATCTGAGAGATATTTGCCTCAAATATGATTTCTTTCCTGTGCATGGGATCTTGTTTGATCTGGGACTCGCTTCGCCTCAACTGGATGAAGATGGCCGTGGTTTCAGTTTCCAGTATGATGCCCCGCTGGATATGCGTTTCAGTCCCACTCAAAAGACAACCGCAGCAGATATAGTTAACTCATATTCTGAGACCGAAATCGCCCGTATCTTGAAAACCTATGGAGAAGAGATTAATAGTCGCCAAATTGCCAAAAAGATACTGCAAAAACGCCCTATTCGTACTACAGCGGAACTGGCAAATATTGTAGAAGAAGCTGTAGGCGGAAGGCATGGAAAGATACACCCGGCCACACGCACTTTTCAGGCCCTGCGTATCGTGGTTAATCATGAGATGGAAAATCTGGAATCAGCTTTAAATCAAGCCGTTAGCTTGCTTGGTTTTGGCGGCAGGCTGGTGGTAATAAGCTACCACTCTCTTGAAGATAGAATTGTGAAACATTTCCTGCATAAAGAATCACGAGATTGTCTTTGTCCGCCTGAAGTATTGAAATGCACCTGCGGACACAAAGCCAATCTTAAAATTATTACCCGCCGTATTATCACTCCCACCTTTGCCGAAGTAGAAATGAATCCACGCAGTCGTAGCGCCAGGCTAAGAGGCGCAGAGCGACTGATTACCCCCACCGAACAATATGAAAAAACCGTTGAGCAATTGAATTGTTCTATAGGGATCGTGACTCAGGGATGGCGAAGACCGGCCTTGATAGAAAAACTGAGAAAAACTTTTCTTTCTCTTCAGCGTAAAAGATAGCCGCCGGTAAAAAAAATACCTGTCACAATCAGTCTTTGTTAATATTGAGTGAATTTTTAAGGAGTAGCCATGAAGAAGAGAGGCATTTTTACGGCTATCGATGTAGGTACTACAAAAGTCTGCACCATCATAGCCAGTGCTGAAGATTCAGGGAATATACGCATTATCGGGGTAGGCATCACACCTTCTGCTGGACTGCATAAAGGTCTGGTAGTAGATCCGAAGGAAGCGGCTCACTCTATCCAGACATCAGTGAGGAAAGCAGTGTTGATGAGCGGCCACAAAGTGGAATCCGCCTATGTAGGGGTTACCGGCAGGCATATAGTCTCGGTTAATAATCACGGTGTCGTTTCCATTAACAATGGCGACCGCCGGGTCCGTTCGGATGATCTTAAGCGGGTTATGAAAAACGCTCAAAATATAAAAGTCCCTGCTGAAAGACAATTGTTGCACATCATACCTCGCACTTTTGCCATTGATGGCCAGGCGGGTGTAAAAAATCCTGTCGGCATGCACGGCCAGAGGTTAGACGTAGAAACCCATATTATCACTGCTGCTATGACTTCTGTGCAAAACGTAATGAAATGCGTTCGCAGCATCGGCATTGATGTCGATGATCTTGTTCTCGAACCCCTGGCCTCTTCCGAAGCAGTTCTCACGGAAGAAGAAAAGCAAAATGGTGTCATCCTGGCTGATATCGGCGGCGGAACTACCGACGTAGCTATTTTCCGGGATGGTAGTATCTGGCACACAGCGGTATTGCCTGTTGCAGGTTATCAGCTTACCAGAGATGTGGCTATGGGACTTGGGCTGCCCTTTGATGTGGCTGAGGATATGAAAAAGAGATATGCAAGTGTTATGCCGGTTTATGAAGGCAAACGTCAGACCCCTGAAGAGATGCTCCAGGATGGTCATGGAGTATCCTTCCAGGATTTATGCGATATAGTACGCGCCCGTATCGAAGAAATTGTCCGGCTGGTCATGCTGGAACTTCCTCAAACTGAATATGAACAATTGGTACCTTCAGGCCTAGTATTTACTGGAGGCAGTTCAAACCTTTCTGGTATTGACGCTTTTACCCGAAGTATGATCAATCTGCCCGTTAGAGTAGGCGCACCAGCCAATTTGTCCGGTGTGCCGCAAAACTTGCGCAACCCAGCATATGCTACGGCTGTAGGATTGATTCTCTGGGCTGCTAAAAATGATCATAAACAGCCATTGTGGCAAAACCGCAGGATGGGTTTTATACGTGTGTTCAGCCTGGTTTCCAGATTAAAAGCATTGTTTGCTAAAAAATAAAATCCACCATTTTTAAAAATATTTTAATTTAAAGGAAGGAGAGCAAAATGGCAAAATCAAGTTTTATTCAGGGTCCGGCAAAAATTAAAGTCATTGGTATGGGTGGTGGAGGCTGTAATGCCATCACCCGCATGGTCAGGGACGAAATCCGGGGAGTTGAGTTTATTGCAATGAACACGGATGCGCAAGCCCTGGCAATTACTGAGGCTCCAGTGCGTTTTCAACTTGGTGAAAGACTCACCAAAGGCCTGGGAGCCGGCGGCGACCATAACATCGGTCAGAGAGCGGCTGAGGAAAACCGTGACGAACTACAGCAACTGGTAACCGGTTCTGACATGGTTTTTGTCACCTGTGGCATGGGCGGGGGTACCGGCACCGGTTCAATCTCTGTGGTTTCCGAAATCGCCAAAAAAAGCGGGGCTTTGACTATCGCCATCGTTACTAAACCATTCACTTTTGAAGGCCGGCACCGTCAGAGAACAGCGGAAGAGGGAATTGCACATCTCGCCAGCCGCTGCGACACCCTTATTATTATCCCAAATGATAGATTATTGGCCCTGGCTGATAAACAGACCAGCATCGAAAACGCCTTCAGGATGGCAGATGAATGCCTGAGACATGGAGTTCAGGCTATTTCTGAGGTAATTACCGTCCCTGGGATGATCAATCTGGATTTCGCGGACGTCAGAGCCATCATGAAAGACGCTGGACCAGCCTGGATGTCCATTGGTAGAGGCTCTGGACCTAACCGCGCTATCGATGCCGCTAAAGACGCCTTATCCAGTCCTCTACTTGATGTCAGCATCAAAGGCGCCAGAGGAGTATTATTTAATGTCACAGGCAGTGATAATCTGACTTTACACGAGGTCAATCAGGCAGCCGAGCTGATAAAACAGTCTGTAGACCCCGGTGCCAATATTATCTTCGGCGTTCGCCGCGATGAGCGACTCGAAAAAGAAATAAAGATAACCCTGGTAGCTACCGGATTCACTCAGGGCTCGCTTGATCATAAGGATGATGAAGAAATCAATAAACTTTTAAAGAGCCTGAAGGTAGAAGATGAGCTGGACGTGCCGTCCTTTATGCGCAAACCATTGTTCAACGAAAGGCGGACCATGCCTGCTGCATCTCAACCCGTCAGGACTTTTTCGAAAGAATCGGCCAGGAATTAGCTGTATATCGGTCTAAACCGGCCAGTATCAATGTTTATTAACCGGTTCAAACCGGGACATATCTGGTTCATCCCTTTTTCTCCCTTTCCCCTTACCCTGGAGGGGAAAGGGAGTTTTTATATCAATAATGGTTTTAACACGTTGACATTACCCCCGGATTTAAGATATGGTACTGATGTTTATGTGATTTTCCATATAGTTTATCCACTATGTACGGCCTGCAGGATATTTTCCATTTTCGATAAAGGGCAATTTGTCATTGACGTAGTAATGACGTAATTCAATAAACCTCTCCACCGGAACAGGCTGAAAAATTGTTATATTCGAAATAATCAAATCCTGATAAACCGGTAATCAAAAAAGGAAGGAGTAACGATGAGCACAGGCGAAAAGGAACAGGGCTACAAAATGAAAGCCTGGTCATCTGGACCCAGTTGCCAACCCGGTTGTTGAGTCGAGATCCATATGAAAGTGTGCTATGAAAGAAATGGAGGTTGTATATGGCTATTTTAGACCCTGTATTCCATCAATTATCAGCTATGGTCGGAGCTCCCGGCTCTGAACGATTCCCCGCAGTGCTGGAGGCGATGATGACTGCAGAGGAAGCCCGTTTGCTGCTTGAACTGAAAAAACCGGCCACGGCTGAGCAACTGGCAGAAAGGCTCAAAGTCGATCCACAGATCCTCAAGGTAAAGCTCGAGGACATGGAATACCGGCAGATTATTCGAAAAAGTCCACTGGGTTACGTTACACCGCCTAATATCGTCGCCTTCCACCACGGTTCCATCGGCTGGTTAAGGGAGGACCTTAAATCTAAGGTATACCCCCTCTGGGGTGAGTTCTTTTTTGCTGAATGGCGGGATATCATCGTGGATGAATTTGAAAGACGGAAAAAGACCGGCGCTCCTGGAGCACACCGGGTGGTACCGGCCCACAAAGCCTTGAAAGCCAGTCCCCGCCTCAAATCTGAGCAAATTCTCTGGTATGAAGATATGGAACAGGTCCTCAGAAGATCTGAACGCATCAGCCTGATGATGTGCGGCTGTCGCGGCCTCTGGCGTAAATGCAGCCATCCCATTGATGTCTGCATTCAGGTGCAATTACCCGGAGACAGTGAGCGCCGCAGGCGTGAAGCCCATGATTTTTTAAAGCCTCCTAAGGATGTAAGCGTCGAGGAAGCCCTGGCTGTGGTGAATGAATGCGAAGACCGCGGATTGGTCCATTTACCCCTCAATACCTCTTACGGTGACCTGTATTGTAATTGCTGCGACGACTGCTGCATGGTTATTAACCCTTTGCTGTACAGGGGTAAATTATATGATATTCTTAATCCCAGCCGCTACCGGGCTGCCGTGGACCAGTCCCTCTGTGTTGGATGTCAAAAATGCATCGAACGTTGTATATTTGATGCACTGGAAATGCAAAAGATCTCCGGTGAAAAGAAACTAAAATCCGCGGTAAAAAATGAACG
>CAYLRY010000045.1:0-24046 GCA_964386535.1 uncultured Dehalococcoidales bacterium
TCACCTTTCCCTCACGGTACTAGTTCACTATCGGTCATCAAGAGTATTTAGCCTTACCCTATGGTCAGGGCAAATTCCCACCGGGTTCTTCGTGCCCTGTGGTACTTAAGAACAGATCAGGAGCCTTCCCCTTTTATTTACAGGACTATCACCTTCTGTGGTTACCCGTTCCAGGGACCTTCAACTAGAGGTTGGTTTGTAACTCCTCGGCTCATCTTAGACTGAGCCAGACCTGCCTTATAACCCCCTCCTGACATAGGCTCCAAGACCACTAAGCCAGAAAGGTTTGGGCTCTTCCCCGTTCGTTCGCCACTACTAGGGGTATCGATATCTTTTTCTTCTCCTCGGGGTACTGAGATGTTTCACTTCCCCCGCTTGCCTTCCTTAACCTATGTGTTCGGTTAAGGATATCCCGATTTTATCGGGATGAGTTGCCTCATTCGGAAATCCCCGGCTAAGCTTGCTGGACAGCTCACCGAGGCTTTTCGCAGTCTTGCCACGTCCTTCTTCGGCTCTTGATGCCAAGGCATCCACCGTGTGCCTTCACCGCTTGACCTGATTCAGATTTGATATTAGCCCCATATTCACTTGTTAACGTGCTTGCAACTCTAAACACAAAGAAGGCTTGGTGACCATCACCAAGCCTTTACTTGGTTCTATCACCTTCAGTTAGTTATGTTTCTGACTTCCTTATCAACTCGACTAACACCTTCCGGTTCTTGGTATTTTTCAGTTGCATTTAGTATCTTAACAGACCAGAACAATTTTGTCAATAGGTTATTTCAGGGAATTTCTGCCTGCTACTGACGCTGTTTTGATATTATTAATTTTTTAAGTACTATCATTCCTGATCTCTCAGACAACATTTGCTATTATATGCGCTCTTGGTCTAGTTGTCAAATGTCCTTTGAAAAGGGATTTCTACACTCAATAATGTGCCTTCACCTTTCCGGCTGTCAATCTTTAAAGTCCCTCCCAGCAATTGTGCTCGCTCTTGCATTCCGTTCAAGCCCAGTTTCCCGCTTCTGGTCAATTCTCCCATCCTGAGAGGAATACTAAACCCTTTTCCATTATCCCGGATTTCTACTTTCACCTTATCCTCTGAAAAAGTAACTGTGATTGACGCCTCAGTAGCATTCGAATGCTTTCTTATATTGGTTAGCGCCTCTTGAACAATGCGAAAGAGAGTCAATTCGGTTTCCGGAGTCATGGGGAACGGTTCGCCTTTGATCTCGGTAATAACGGTTATTCCAAAGTTCTTGGTCAAATCTGAAGCCAGCCATTTGATTGCGGGAATAAGCCCCAGGTCATCCAGTATCGAAGGTCTAAGCTCCTGGCTGAAATGCCTTACCCCTTCCAGTATTTTCCTGACTTCTTCCCGTATATCCGCGGCTGATAATTTAGTCTTCCCCGCAGCTAAATCTTCCAGATGACGTGAGACGATAACCAGCGCTTGAGCTGTTTCATCATGTAATTCACGGGCTATACGTTTTCGCTCGGCTTCCTGGGCTTCAGTTACTTTCTGTACATATATCCGTAAATTTTCCTGGATCTTTCTCTCTTTGGAGATATTGGCAACGGCAGTTCTTTTCAATTCTTCCATATTATTTTTTAAGGCCATCGCCATTTTGTTGAATGAATTTGCCAGATCTCCCAGTTCATCCTTATTCTTGATGGCTAATTTATAATCCAGCTTGCCCTGGCCTATTTCATCTGCTCCTTGCTTTAAAGCCAGTATAGGATGTGTAATTACCCTGGATAATAACAACCCTATTACTATAACCAGATTTACCAGTACTGTGAATATGATCACAAAGGTATCTTGCATATCAGATACGTTATCTTTTATATGCTCACTACTCTCAGCAATTGCTAGATTAATTTCTTCCTTGGTATCTTCAGCCGGCCTCGAAAATTCATCAATGTAGGTAGTAGCCCATAAAGTCAATGCCTCACCGTTTTGATTTTTCACAGGAATAATACTGGCATATTTTTGCCGTATCGTCCCATCCACTTCCATCCAATCATAATAACCTGCGCTAGCGTTCCCTCCGGCTGATGATGTTAATACTGTCCAGAAAGATGGTAAAGTATCCTTTAATGAGCTTAAATATTTCTCTTGTTCCGGGTATTTGTGAATTACTATAATAAAGTCATTCGAATCAAGTAATGTTGTATATCCGGTCGTCCCCACCGGCTGAACTACAATTTCACGTAATTCTTTATCATTTCTCATTTCATCGAGGCTCATTTTTGGATGACTAGCCAGATACAACTCTACGTTTTTAGCCACATTTCTGGCAATCTGGTTGATAGTGTCTTCCCCCAGTTTTTTTAGATGAAGGGTACTATCCCGGATGGCGCGTTCCCCTAGAGAAATGCTGGATTCCAGGGCATATTCACCCATTCCCTGGATGTTTGAGAGGGTTATATAACCGGTCACCCCCATATATATAATAGGAAGACCCAGAAATAGAATTAGAATCTTGGTGGTAATACTCCATGAGGACCAGGAAAATATCTTTCTCATATCATCTTTAACAATGAAGTTTTAATACCATGTTATTCTATTTTTACCCCATGCCTTTAAAATTTACTTGTCTCCAAGATCTGTAAACGAAAGTATTCCTTTCTTCACACTCTGGAAAATGGCTTCTGTGCGAGAACCAACACCTAATTTATGGAAAATACTATTTATATGACCCTGAACAGTGCGGATACTTATACACAATTGTTCCGCAATATCTTTATTGGTCATTCCTTTAGCAGCCAGCTTCAATACCTCTATTTCCCTTTCACTAAGATCAATAGCGCTTCTGGATTCTGTAGATTTACCGGTGCCCATAATAGCCCTCTGAATAACTTTACGTGCTATAGATGGATGTAGTACAGACTCACCGGAGTATACTGATCTGACTGCTTCAACGATTTCATGCCCGGGGACGTCTTTAAGAAGATATCCGGCAGCTCCGGCCTCCAGTAAAGCGAAAATGTACTCATCATTATCATAGGCAGTCAATATCAGAATTGCCAGAGAAGGTAAACGTTTTTTTATCTGCCTGGTTACCTCAATACCGCTCACTTTTGGCATCGATATATCGAGAATTGCCACATCCGGCTTTAGTTCTAATATTTGTTTTATAGCTTCTTCTCCATCAGCCGCCTCTCCCACCACCTCGATATCATCTTCACGTTCAAGAATAATACGGGTACCCTCTCTTACTATCGCATGATCATCAGCAATAACTATTTTAATAACTCCCATATCGGCTCCTTGCCCAAAGTATAAACCAGTTGTGAAAGGTCTTCAATTATTAATTGGAAATATCTAAAATCCATGATTCAAATTGATGACTGATAGGTATTAATACCTGATTATTTAATTGTAAAAACAGGTGTGGTGATGAGGTAAAATAGGTCTCCCTACGGATGTCCGACAAGTCGCCTACTGGTATCATACCATATAGAAGGGAAAAGTGAGTTAAGGGATGAGCATATGTCATGGCCTGTCCCAATATTAAGAAACGGAGGAAATAATGGCATCTCGAGTTGTTAAAAGGGGAGTATTCGAAGAGGTTGAAGATCAAGAGGGTGATCTTAAACTCTTTTCGGAAATCCAGAGCGCACTGAGCAAAACCAGGGCTCAACCGGCTTTAGGAAATCCCGCAGCGGTAGGACTGGGCGCATTTGCGGCAACCACTATGTTGCTTCAGTTCCATAATTTGGGTTTTGTTGGTGTCGGTGCAGTAATGTGGCTGGCTTTCTTTTTTGGAGGATTAGCTCAACTTATAGCTGGTTTTCTTGAATATAGAAATGGAAACAATTTTGGTATGGCGGCTTTCGTAACGTATGGAGCTTTCTGGATTGCTTTAGGTGGAATCTGGCTTAATTCGCAGTTGGGTTTTGTGGCTATTTCAGGTACTGATGTTGGCTGGTTCTTGGTAGTGTTTACCATTCTTACCGGCATATATTTTATTGGATCAATGAAACAAAACAGCGCGCTAGCCTGGGTTTTCTTGACATTGTTCCTGGGATTCATCCTGCTGGATATCGGACATCTGGTTCCTGGCGCGGCATATTTTAACAAAATAGCTGGTGTGGAATTGATTGTGTGTTCTCTGTGTGCCTGGTATCTGATGGCGCATGTAATTTTTACTCCCTTAAAGATCAATTTACCTGCTGGTAAAGCCTGGATAAAATAGTCCTTTATTAAAATAATTTTAGTAGTCGATCTGGTTAAATAATTTATTCTCTAAAGGAGATGAAAATGGAAGAAAGAATTTTGGTTCCTCTGGATGGTTCTGAAGTGGGGGAAGCAGTTTTACCCAAGCTGGAAGACCTTGTCCTGAGAACTTCACCTAGAATGGATGCAGAAGTCACTCTTCTTCAGGTTATTTCCAATATGAATTTTAATATGCTTCATAAAGATGATGCTGCCCAGCTACCTCGTGAAGAATCAGAGGCAAAAGAGCTTGAAGACAAAGCTTATGCTTATCTGGAAAAAGTGGCTGCAGGGTTAAGAAACAAGGGCATTAAGGTCAATACCATGGTAGCTACGGGACATGCGGCAGAAGAAATTGTTAAAGCTGCCAATGACACCAATGCCCACTTGATCGCCATGTCAACCCATGGCAGAAACGGCATAGTTCGCTGGGCTATAGGTAGCGTTACGGATGAAGTTATTCGGCTGGAAGGTAAAATCCCGGTGCTTGCCGTACATGCTTCAAAGAAACCCGAACGGAATCCCGTACTCACCATGGAATCTCTACAAAGTCTGGTTAAACATTCTTAGTTGTTCTTCTCACAAAAAGATGCCCCTTAAATAAGGGGCATCTTTTTTTGCCGTTTATTTCAGCTACCGGGTTGATACAGTCTGGGGTTCTATCTCCGTTCCGTTTTTGTTACTTTTTTGTGTCATTAAAGATACCACTACTAAAGTAACAAAACTAACAGGGACGGAAATGATGGCCGGCTGACCTATAGGATTGGGTGCTGTAACGTTGGTTAAATGATAAACGTTGGTATATGTATCTTGCGAGAGCAAAATCAAGATCAGGGACGATATTAAGCCTGCTAGAATAGAACTGATCACTCCTTTGGCTGTAGCTTTTTTCCAGAAAATTATTCCGAATATTGCCGGTAGATTTGCTGAGGCCGCAATAGCAAACGCCCAGCCAACCAGGAATGAAACATTCATGCTCTTAAAGACAACTCCTAATATCATAGCAATAATACCTACACCTATGGCTGTAGCTCTGCCCGCGAAGACCATGGCATTATCGCTCATATGCATCTTCATGAATTTATGCATGATATCATTCGCCACTGCTCCGGAAGCAGCCACAATCAAACCGCTGACTGTTCCCAGAATGGTAGAGAAAGCAATGGCGGTAATAACTGCGAAAATCCCTAAACCAAAGGATTTAGCCAGTAAAGGTGCTGACATATTCTCATTAGTTATATCCAGCCATCCTCCCGTCATGGCGCCCAAACCCAGATACAGTGTGAGTAAATAAAACACACCGATTGCAGCTACAGCTACAATCGTGGATTTCCTGGCATAAGCCGGAGTAGGAACTGTATAGTAACGTATCAGAATATGCGGTAAAGCGGCGGTGCCCAGGAATAATGCTATCATTAACGAAATAAAATTGACCCTATCCATGGGAGTTGCGCCGCGCTCTGGGTCTATTTTAAATTTTAAACCTGGAATTAATACATCCTTGCCTTTTGTAGGCATTTGGTAATATACAGAAATAGTTTCAGGGCCATCGGTAATTATTTGTTTTCCCCAACGGATTACTGTACCCTCTTTGATTTCCTCAATAAAAGTGAACGGATCAACAGAGCCTGTTTCATAGCTGGTTTGTTCCGCAATTTCACTTAAGTTTCCTACCAGATAAAATTTACCTTCTTCCTTGGGCGCACCGTTATAGAGATCCGCCCTGCCCGCGGTATGTGCGATAGTTTGTGTTTCTCTTAATACATTATTGGTTTTGTCAAGTTGCCAGTATGTCTCTATATTGTTCTTGGCAAGCTTAATATACGTGTTGCTTCCCACTTTATAATCTTTAATTACTTTATATGAAGAATCTTCGAGTGTTACGGTATTGCCGCTAACTGATGCTACTTTTAAAACTGTATATTGATGTGAGCCTTCAGGATTGGTGGATAATCCATTTACCAGCAACATAATTACGATCACAATAGAGAATATTACCAGCAGGCCACCTTTGATAAATTGTACGTATGTGGTAGAAGCCATTCCTGCGGTAGCTACTATCAGTATTACCACCACACCTACAATTACCACACCTACTTCAAAGGGTAGTCCCAGTAGGGGAGTAACCAGCGAACCGGCGCCAACCATCTGCGGTATCAAATAAAACAAAGAGACAATCAAAGTGCTGATAGCCGCCGCCAATACAATGCCGCGGCTCTTGAATTTGGCATCAATTGCATCTGCGAAAGTGTATTTACCCAGTCTTTTCAATGGTTCAGCTACAACGAATAAGGCAACCATCCAGCCGGCAAGATAGCCTATTGAATATAAAAATCCGTCAAACCCGGCAACTGCTATCATACCGGCAATACCCAGGAATGAGGCAGCGGATAAATAATCTCCGGCAAAGGCTATGCCGTTTACTCCCCAGTGAATTCTCCCTCCAGCAGCATAGTAACCAGAAGAAGACTTGGCCCTACGAGAAAAAAAATAGGATATGCCCAATACTGCCAGAACGAAAAAAACAAAAATGGCAATAGCTGAGGGTTCAGCCTGATAATTCATTAGGCTTTCCCTCCTTTAGACTTTTCTGAGTTCTCATCAGATTTTTCTCTTTTGGATATCATATTGTTATATATCAGGGCTAATATGATAGCTAAAACAATAAGTCCGAACCCATAGACAATTGCCAGATTGAGGCTCCCCACGTCAATTCCCATGCTTTTTGGACTTAGAACACAGATAAATATGAATATAAAATATATAACCGTATAAATAGCGAACATTATTAATCCCAGTCTGGTTTTATATTTTGCTGACTTCTCCGTTTTCCATTCCGTTGAAGGACCATGAGCCATAAGCATTTAACCTCCTGATTAATTATTCTTTATCATGTTTTTATTATATTTTCTATTAATATTTATTAAAATATTGTTTCACCTCCTGACCCCGTTTCCTTTAATTTAATATGTCTCAACCAGTCAATTTTAACAATTCGATTTCCAATATCATGCCGGTTCGATCTTATTACTCTTTAAAAATCTCAGAATCAAGCCCGAATATTTTAGAAAGTCAGATGTAACCGGTGGTAATGATACGGACATTATAATCTATTTCTATTAGTGACATTATTTGTTCCACCTCAAGCAAACCTCCGCTTATGATAATGTATAATAATTATCCTGTCAAGTTTTTTTAATTGAAAACAATTAGTCATTAATAATTATACGATTATCAGCGGGATATTTTGGTCTCTTCACAGCTTATTACCAAAGGCGGATTACAAAATTAGATTAATTGGGTCCGGGGGAAAATAGTCTGAATATTAACCAACCTACCCAACTATTACGCTTGTGTAAATATCCTCATCAACCTTTTCAAACAGGAATTTCAGGAACGGTAATAGGAATTAGGTATCCTTAACGTTAATCCAACCCTGTTTCAAAGCAAAGAGTATTGCTTCTGTCCGGGAACCGACCTGTAGTTTTTTGAAGATATTTCGCATATGTGCTTCAACCGTATGCAAACTGAGACCCAGGCTATCAGCAATCTCCCGGTTACTGAAGGCCTTACTGGCCAACTGAAGGACTTCCATCTCTCTATCACCCAATAGTTTTGGAATTTCTTTCCTTTTAGTCAAAATGGGTAAAAAACGGTTCATCACTTTTCTTGTAATCACAGGATGTAAAACGGATTCTCCCCGGTGTAAAGCTTTAACTGCATTAATAATATCCTGTGCATCAACATCCTTAAGTAAATAGCCCGCAGCACCGGCTTCCAGCAGGGCGAATATGAATTCATCATTATCATAATTTGAAAGGATCAATACCGCGGTAGAAGGGTTAATTTCCTTTATTCTCTTTGTAACATCAATTCCATTTAAAAGCGGCATCGATATATCTACAATTGCCACATCAGGTAGAAGTGAAGAGACCAGACTTATCGCCTCTTCGCCATTAATTGCTTCACCAACTACCATAAATGAAGGTTCCTGTTCCAGTATCTGGCGAGTTCCTTTCCTGGCAATAGTATGATCGTCTGCAATCAATATCCTTATTTCATTCATATTCCAGACTCCTCTTTTTGTGAATACCCCAGTCCATTTTAACCTGAAGGTAAAAACCGCCCAAATACGCTCCTGATATGAATGGTTCGGCTGTCTATTTTTCTAAATACTATTTTTTCTTTGTGCTTGAAGTCCCCTAATTGTTATCAACTAATTATATACCATTATTTTCTTGACAATTATCAGCAGGTATTATATCATGTGGATCAAGGATTTGAAAAGGCTGTATTTTGAGAACACTACTAGTAACAAATTCCAATTAATTAAGGAAGGATAGATGTACGAAAGAATTTTAGTCCCACTTGATGGTTCAAAAGTTGGAGAAGCTGCTTTACCTAGCGTTGAACAACTTGCACTCAAATTAGCTCCTGGAAACGGAGTAGAAATAATACTGCTCCAGGTCATCTCAGACCTGACGTTTGATTTCTTAACCGAAGATGATGCAGCTCAACTTCCCTATAATGAGACTGATCTCAAACAGATACAGGGCATGGCACAAAAATACCTTGATAAAATAGCTGAAGGACTGAGAAGTAAGGGAATTAAAGTCCAAACTCGCGTAGTAGAGGGGCATGCGGCGGACGAGATTATTAAAGCTTCTATTGACCTTAACGCTGATTTAATAGCCATGTCAACCCATGGACGTTCAGGATTGGGTAGATGGGCTATGGGCAGTATTACTGATAAGGTATTACATGAGAGCAAAATACCTGTTCTTACCGTTAGAGCTTCACCACCTGTAAAGGGAGAGCCAGCTATCCACAGAACTATTCCGATGTAGTCTGAGAGCAGGGAATTAGACAGCCTCTCTGCTCATTATTTATATATTTGTCTTTTTAAACCGACTGAACCCTATTGCAGCGGCAAAAGCCATAATGGCAGTTGTTCCCCAGACAAAAAGCGGCTGCATGGGAAAAACATCCAATAAAACACCCCCGATCAGCGGTCCAAGAGCCATTCCCATGGTTTCGCTGAGACCGAAAAAGCCCATATAACGACCTCGCCAGTTGGTTGATGCCATTTGTCCCACCACTGCAGACGTGGTAGGTGCAAATACTATTTCACCTGCTGTAATCAAGATCATACACCCTACCGCCAGGCTATATGGTCCGACCCAGGTCAGTGTCAGATAACCCACCCCGTACAACAGAGCTCCCAGTACCAAAGAAAAGGAAAAAGTCAGGCGGCTAAGGATATAAGTAACGGGATATTGGAAAAAAACGATAATTAGACCGTTCAATGTTAGCAGAAAACCGTATTGCGAGGTGCTGAATCCGACATGCTCAACGGTATACACCGAAAGAGTTGAGGCCATCTGCCCTGACACTATAAATACTAAGAGACAAAGGATGGTAAAAATCAACAAATTGTGATCCTTAGCGGCCTTAAAAATGCTACTGATATTAACTCTTTCGGTTGCCCGGCCGAAAGACTCATGGAAAAAGAATAGAATTAATATTATGTTTAAGATTCCGATCAATCCGGCCAGACCAAAAAGCCACGCATACGTCAGGCTGCCAGCTAGAAATCCGCCAATAGCCGGGCCGGCTGCCCAGCCCAGGTTTCCCCCTATTCTTTGTAGGCTGAAAGACTCGGTCAGGCGGCCGGGTGGCGTCAGGTCTACAACAATGGCCTGTATAGCTGGCCGCTGCATCATCAGTGCTGAGCGCACAATGACATAGAAGCAGACTATAGTCATTACAGGTGCATTGATTCCTATCAGCAAAGCCATCCCTAAATATAACAGGATCCCTATCACTATTGTCGTAATTAGGAGCGGACGCCGGCCCAGTCTATCGGTAATAGCTCCTGCGAAAAGCTGGGCTGCTGCCGATACGCCGCCGCTTATCAGCATTATTACGCCTACCATGGACATGGAAACGTCACGTTTTTCATATAAATACAAAGCCAGGAAAGGCAGACTGACAGACACTGACACAGAGTTTAAAAACCCGACAAAGGTTATTACCCAGATGCCCTGCGAATAGCGGTTGATGAAGGATTTAGAATAGAATATCAGAGTTTTGAGCATGTGATTAATGATACTCTCAAATGACCGGAAAGGTAAAGCAGGGTGGAACACTACCGGAGTGGTTTTTTCAACCCACGTGCCTGAAAAAAAGCCATGCCATATTTAGATCATTGCTTCAATCTATAGGGTCAAGTTGGTGTGAGACTAAGCATTTAGACTACTCACCCTGCTTATGTGGCCTCAGCGCTGGTGCGGAAATTAATAACGGCTATAATAATAAAAGCCGCAGTAAACCCAGCTAAAGCTACCATTGGCCATACTACATCCCCGGCAGCGGCTGAGAAAAGCATGAGTTTATTAAAACCATCATTGGCCCAGCCATGCGGCGTAATCTTGGCCAGGAATTGCATCCATGATGGGGTAATAAACAAAGGCCACCAGCAGCCTCCAAGTGGTGCTAGTATTAGCGAAACCAGCACAGCAATACTGCTGGCGCTGCGTTCAGTTCTGACCAGGGTGGCCAGCATAACTGAAAAGGCTGCGGCCATTATTACTGTTAACAGTGAGATTAAAATGGTCGCCCAGGCGGCTGTGCCCAGGTCTACATGAAATACCAGAATACCTATGGCCCAAAAAATAGCAATCTGTACCAGGCCCCGCAACACAGCACCCAGATATATACCCCCCAGTAAGGTCTCTTTTCTGACCGAACTGGCCAGCAGACGTTCAAGCGTATGGTTCTGTCGCTCTTTGATAATATCTACTGAAGCTATTGCAGCCGCAAAGAAAACAAACATCACCAGGTAGCCTGGAACAATATATGAAGAAGCTTTAACCGGCTTAACATCCCCTACCTTATCCACCTGATAGGTTATCAGTTCTAACTGCGCAGAGCCAGCGCTCTGGCTTTGTTTAATTACATCCATAGCCTTTTGTATTTCAGCGGAATTGACGCCTTGTTGCGCTAATAAATCCACCACCGAGTTTATTTCCACTCTGGCGGCGCCTATGCTTGAAGAAATATTCTGGGCCAGCCCGGTTAAAGCCATACGCGTGCCAGTAGCTTCAGCCTGAATGACGATTTCAAGGTTGGTATTATTACCTGTCATCACTTTTTCTGTGAAATCAGATGGAAAGGCTAAAAAGCCATCCAGTTTCCCTGTCTCAACATCAGCTCTGGCCTGATCATAGTCTTTCTCCCAGACTATTAGCGGTGTTCCAGGCTCAAGCTTCGATTCATCCTTGGTTTCCAGAGCCTGGATCAATTGCACACTAACGCCTTCTGACTCCCTGGTAGAAAGATGAAGTTTTATCCGGGTATCTTCGGTCCCCATATTCCCCAACATTAGATTAAACATGATTATGAAAAGGAAAGGAAAAAGAATAAACATGCCCACTGCCAGACGGTCTGTGACGAACAGCTTCAAATTGTTGAGTGCAATATACCAGATACGGCGTAGCTGTATCATCTTTCTTTATTTCACTCCCTGAGTTGTCCGAAATAATAAGCGGCTGATAAACAGGCCGACCCCAGCGACTCCCACCATCACCAGGATTTCAGGCAGGACATCAGCCAAGGAACCCCCCTGGTTTATAACAGTCCGAAAAGCATCATTGGCATAAGTATTAATGGATAGTTTACTCAGCGTCCCCAGCAGAGTACCTTCCGTTACTGATATAAATGTACCGGAAAGCATCACCATCGCCATGGTAAAAAATACTGAAATCCAGGTAGCTTGATTTTGAGTTTTGCATATTGAACCGATTATAAGCCCCAACGTGCTACAGGCAGAGCAAAAAAGCAGTGCCAGAACCATTGACTCCAAAAAAGAGACTGGAGTAAATAGGCGAAAAACCGCATAAGCCAATAATAAGAGCACCGTGGTCTGTACGAAGCCGCGGGCCATATAAGCCAGGAACTTGCCCATAAAAAGCTCTCCGATTTTCAGACGTGTGGCTACCAATCTTTCCAGCGTGCCCCTACGGCGTTCTTCTACCAGTGCCTGGGCGGTCAGACTAATAGCAAATAAAACGAACATAGTCATAATACCGGTCAGGAACTGGTTCACTGGGTCAGGACTGCTACCTATGGTACTTTCCTGAATAGTCACTCCAGGCTCCGCCTGCTCTTCAGCTATCTTGCGCTCTACTGTAATTTCGATTTGACTTTTAGGAATACCGCTGTTAGCCAGGTCTGTTTTAACGCGATTTTGTACTTGCACAGCCTGTCCAATGGACTCAGCTACCCCTTGCACCAGACTGATCACTATTTGTCCTTCGGTACCGCCATTGCCCCTTTGTTTAAATACCAATTTTACCGGTTTAGCGGAAGCCAGATTTTCTGAAAAGTCAGCAGGAATGAATACTGCTAATAGAATGTTAGACCGTGAAAGCCTCAAATTAGCATCTTCTGCAGTAAGGTTCTTTATCTTCAGCCCCTCATACGCCTCCAGCCGCTCTAGTAAAAGGCTCGAGTACTGACCACCGGCATCTTCATTTACAATGTACGCCGTACCATTAAATTGAAGGCTGCCTCCAAAAGCCCCATACATCAAAGCGAATATTGCTACCGGAAGTATCAAGCTGAAAGCCAGATCCCCTTTATCCCGGATAAAGTCCATTACCTCTTTCTGCATAATGAACAATGATTTTTTCATCTCAGTCTCGCAGGCTCCGGCCTGTCAGTTTTAGGAAAACCGCTTCCAGAGTGGTATGTTCAGGATCTCCGATCTGGCTTTTCAGAGAGCTCGGTGTATCCATGGCGATTATCCGTCCGCCGTCCATAATAGCAATCCGCTTACAAAGACGGTCAGCCTCTTCCATGTAATGAGTGGTATAAAGAATAGTCATGCCCTTGGCTCTTAAAGCTTCTATAGTCTCAAAAATATTATTGCGGGACTGTGGATCAATACCCACGGTAGGTTCATCAAGGAAGAGAAGCTGCGGATGCCCCATTAAGGCTATAGCCAGATTTACCCTCCGTTTCATACCTCCTGAGAATTTATCCACTTTTCCTTTTTTAGCCCTTTCAGCCAGGCCCATTAATTCCAGGTTTGTCATGGCCTGCCGGCGCGCTTCCTGAGTACTGAGACCTGCCATGCGGCCAAAAAATAACAGGTTCTCAAAAGCTGACATATCCGCATATAAAGCCAGTTCCTGTGGACAAATGCCTATCAATCCTCGTACTTCATCAGCTTTTTCCTTAAGAGAATACCCTCCGATGATGACTTCTCCCCGATCTGCCGGGATAATTGTGGACAGGATGCGGATGGTAGTAGTTTTACCGGCGCCGTTGGGTCCTAACAGGCCAAATATTTCCCCCTTTTCGATGGAAAACGAAACCCCGTCAACGGCTTTCAAGTCTCTAAAAGATTTGTGCAAATCTTTAGCCACCAGAAACGCTTCGGACATGGTCTTGCTCCTGAAAAAAGTCCTTAAATCGGTTTATGTACTGCATTATAGCACCTTCCATATGATATACAAGATGGACGGTAGTTTAGTTTTAGACTGGTCAAAAGGACAGGTAACTTGAGAAGAAACCAGCCTGCTGACATACAAATATAGTTATATATGACCCAATATCTTTCGGCCTTTTTTATTGGCGTAGTTTCATTTCGGGTATTGACCTTTATTTAAATCGTTCATCTTAAAGATAATCATGAATTAATAAACTTACTTCCTGTGAAATTGTACCAGGGATCCTTGAAAATAAGGCCAGCTATGAAATAAATTTTGACATACTTAAGTTTGGAGAAAGATGTATCTAGATCCATGTCTCTGAAGGAAAATAACAGTCCCTGGATTTTATTCTGAATGAAAAGACCTTGAAGCCTGTGAATTGTCCGGATCAGGAGCTTAACTTTGCTTTTCAATTTGGGTTTTTGAGATTTGATTTTTTGAGGCGCTTGGCTTTTTGTTCCTGAAAACTTACTTAACTGCCACGTATATGCCTGCGGCTCCGAAGAAAAGCGGACGATAAGAAACCTGCTTGAATCCGCTTTTTAGTAACAGCTCTTTTATTTCTGCAGGGCTATAAAAAGCAGAGGCTGAGGAAGCCAGGTATTGATATGCGCCTTTATTGCCTGAGATCCAGTTCCCCACCCTGGCCACATACCAGTTACAATAAAAATGGTCCAAAACACGCATCAACCGGGATTCAGGCTGGCTGGACTCCACAATAACCAGGCGGCCGCCAGATTTGAGAACCCTCAGCATTTCGGACAAATGAACATTTGCCAGGGGGTTCTTATAAATCAGGTTACGGAAAGCAAAAGATATACCGATACAATCAAAATAAACGGATGGAAAAGGTATCTGATCAGCTTCTCCCCGGATGAATTGTAGATTTTTTATATTTATCAGCCTGGCGGCCTTTCCCTTAGCTCTTTCCAGCATGGGCAGGCTATAATCAAGCCCCTTAATCTCCACCTGATAATCAGCCAGCCTGGCAATATTTATAGACAAATCTCCAGTACCGCAGCAAAGATCCAGAATCCTGGCTGGCCTGGCGGCCAGACAGGTCTGAGCAGCCATCCGCCTCCAGCCTTTGTCCATGTTCCAGGTGATAATAGTATTAATTAAGTCATACCGCGGAGGCACTTCAGAGAACATGTTATGAAGAGGTTTAGGATTTAAAGCTGTATTTTGGTTTACCACCATTACGCGACCTTGATTTCCGGTTTTAAAAAACTGTGGCTAAAATATATCCGATCCCTATCAACGCCTGAGTCAGCAGAACTACAATTACGTTGTTGGCCATTGCCGGAACTATTTTATGCATGTCATCATAGCTGAAAGAACCACGTACAGCTTTATATGCAAAAGGCAGAGTCAATAAAGCTATTAAGGTGAAAAGCGGCATTTGCCCGGCTGCCACTGCTCCAATAATCCAGATATAAACCAGGGCTGTCAGAGATGTATATACTATGGCGGCTTTTCTTTTACCGATTGTTATGGGCAGAGTTTTCTTGTTTCCTACTTTATCTGCTTCCACGTCTGGAAATTCATTTAGCAACAGAAGGTTTAACACCAGAATACCGGATGGGACAGCAGCTACCACAACCCCCCCAGAATAGGCGCCGGTCTGTACAAAGTAAGCCCCTAAAACAGGAAGCAATCCCAGGCCGACTCCTGGAGACCATTCGGGGAAAGCCAATTTAAGGATAATAGGTGTGTACAGCAGGATACAGATGGCTCCAACTACCAGCAAGGGCAACAGTTGCCACCCCTGAACAATAGTAAAAAAAATACCGAATGGAATAGCCAGAATGAAACAGGCCAGACCGTAACGCCATACCTGCCCTGATTTAAGTACGCCTGTCGGCAGCATTCCGCTGCCTCCATTAAAAGGAGACCTGACAGTTTTTAAATCAACGCCACTTTTAAAATCGTAATAGTCATTCAAAATATTAACACTCATATGACATAGAATTAAGCCGATTAAAGCCAGAATAGCATATACCGGATTAACCACACCGGAATTCCAGGCCACTGAAGTCCCCACCAGGATCAATACTACAGGGAGCAGCAGGTATTGTGGCCGGGATTCCAGTATCCAGGTTTTCAAGCTGGCTGCTTTTTTAGTTTTCTGAACTGTTGTGATAGTTACCAATTAATCAGTCCTCCAGTAATGTCAGATCTGTTACCCTGTTGTAACCTGTATTTCATCCCCTACCTTGGCTTTCAGAAAAGCAGAAGCGCTGTTGTTCTGCATAGAAATTTCCAGATACCCCATACTGCCAATTATTGCCAAGAGTCCTTTCCCCTCCTGATAATTCTGGACCAAACCGTGTATGGTGTGTCCACCAACTCTAATGTTAATAGATTGTACCTTCACAGGCAACATTTCAGGTTTGATATCGGAAATCAGGTTACCGAAGGAATCGATGTGCAAAACGTGGCCGATGAGGTACTCTCCCTGTTGAAAAGGATGAGAAATAGGAAAAGCTGTCAGGTCATTAATTTTCTCCCCCAGGCTATTAGCCGGCATTCCCAGTGATAACCTGGCAGCGACTGGCGCAAAAATATCACGCCCATGAAAAGTGCTGCTGAGGGGTTTTAGCCAGTATTCGGAATTGGTTATGGCATAAGCCTTAAGTTCCGGCACCAACTCCACACGTTGTGTATCCGGGATAAACCGGCAGAGATTTTTTGCTAGAACGTAACTTAAGACGCCATTATCAGGAGCTACAAAAAAAGCCTCTGGCGTCTTAAGAATTACCGGACGGCGGTTAGTACCTACACCAGGATCTACCACCACCAGATGTACCGTTTGATAGGGAAAAAACTTATAAAAGGAGTCGATTATAAAGGCTGCTTGAAGGATATCCTGGGGAGGAATGTTGTGGCTGATATCTGTGATTACGGCCTCAGGATTAATACGAAGAATCACTCCTTTCATAACGGCTGCGTAAGCATCCGTCAAACCGAAATCGGTGGTAAGGGTAATAACAGCACTCATACTTAAATAGTAGAAAAAAACTTATTGCCCAATGGGATTCCGCCGGGTTAATGCCGGCGGTGAACAGTATGAATAAAAATTATTAACTTATTTTCAGGGCTACCACGGAAATGATCACAAATAGCACAACCATGACGATGGTGATCTGAAAAAGAGTTTTCTCCACGCCGCGCTTGGTGCGATACACCGTATCCGCCTGACCGAAGATGCCGCCCAGTCCTCCTCCCCGAGTTTGAAACAGGATAGCCAGGATCAGGGCGATTGAAATAATAATGATGGCAACGTTAAAGTAGGTTGACATTTATTTCCTCTCAATTTTCTTCAATATTAATTCCTGGGCCAGATTGGCGTTAGCGCGGCCCCGTGTGGCTTTCATCACCTGACCGATCAGAAATTTGACAGCCTGGGTCTTACCGGCCTTAAAATCCGTCACTGCCTGCGGGTTGGCTGCGATAATTTTTTCGATCTCAATATCTATTTCATGAGTATCTGTGATCTGGCTCAGACCATGTTTCTTAATGATTTCATCCGCTGTCTGTCCGGTATTGAACATTTCCTCAAAAACGGTCTTGGCACTGGTACCGCTTATATTACCCTTTTGTACCAGTTCTATCAAGTGACATAGCTCCTGGGCTGTAACCCTGGCATCTTTAATTCCGGTATTGGTTGCATTCAATAACCGGCTGTATTCTCCCAGAATCCAGTTACTCACAGCTTTCGCCTTTGCCGGATATAAGTCCCCCCATTTTAAACAGCTCTCAAAAAAATCAGCGGTCTCTTTGGATTCTGTAAGTAACGTGGCGTCATAAATGGGCAACCCATATTCACTTATAAAACGGTCACGCCGTTTTTCAGGTAGCTCTGGAAGTTTGCTCTTGATCCGGTCCACCCAGGCAGCATCAATATACAGGGGCGGCAAGTCCGGTTCCGGGAAATAGCGGTAATCATGAGCATATTCTTTACTGCGCTGGGAGACAGTTTTACCTTGTTCTTCTACCCATCCCCGCGTTTCCTGAACAGGTTGCTTCCCCTGCTCTGCCAGTATTCTCTGCCGTTTGGCTTCGTATTCCAGCGCACGGTATACTGCCCGGAAACTATTCATGTTTTTAACTTCAACTTTCGGCATCAATTCCCGTGTGTTAACAGGACGGATGCTTATATTAGCATCGCAGCGAAAGCTGCCTTCCTCCATGTTACCGGTAGACACACCCAGATACTGTAAAATGCTGCGAAGCTTGATGAGGTATTGCCGGGCTTCTTCAGGTGAACGCAAATCAGGTTCACCGACTATTTCCATCAGCGGCACTCCAGCACGATTAACATCCACCAGACTATGCGGTTCAGGCGCACCTGCCTCATGAATCATTTTAGCTACATCTTCTTCCAAATGAACACGTGTAATACCTGCCTTCTTTTTAACTCCATCTACTTCTATGTTCAACCAGCCATGAATAGCAATAGGAGCATCATATTGAGATATCTGGTACCCTTTCATCAGGTCTGGGTAAGGGTAATTCTTACGATCAAATTTAGAATTTTCAGAAATGTTGCAATTTAATGCCAGGCCGGTCATTATTACGAATTCGATAGCCCTCCGGTTCATAGTTGGCAGTACCCCTGGCATACCCAGACAAACCGGACATACATGTGTATTTGGAGGTGCGTTAGCATAGTCTGAGCTACAGCGGCAATACATTTTACTAGAGGTCAACAACTGGGCGTGAACTTCCAGACCGATTATAGTTTCATATTCCATTTTTTCACCTTGTCGCACAACATTTTAGTATAGCAAGAATTGGGGTGAGGTGACAAGAAAATTGAAGCCGCCAAATCTATTGTTGTTACATATTGACGTTAATAGCAGATAAAAAGGATAACAAAATAGCCCCGCGGTAATTAAAAAGTAGTTACCTCGGGGCTTTTTTAAATTTAATTAATCGGGATTTTTATTTTTTCAATTCAGAAGTACAGTTGGGGCATCTGGTAGCTTTGATGGAAATATTGGAAAAACAGAAAGGACATTCCTTGGTGGTTACAGGAGCAGGTGCTGCTGCGGCAGCTTGTCTTGCATGTGCCCTGGCAATCGGACGCACAATGCAGAAGAAAAGTATTAAAGCTATGATCAGGAAGATAATAATGGTGTTAACAAAGTTACCCCAATTGATGGTTACAGCCCCGGCACTCTGAGCTGCTGCGAGCGTATCATATGGGCCCGCGGGAACACCTTGTTTAATTACCACGAAAAGGTTGGAAAAATCTACATTACCCAGAGCTAAACCAACGGGCGGCATAATGATATCCTTGACCAGTGAGGTTACGATGACTCCGAATGCGGCACCAATGATGATGCCGACAGCCATATCTACCACATTGCCTCGCATAATCCATGCCCTGAAATCTTTCAATTTTACCACTCTCCTTTTTTTAATAATACTGCTAATACTTATTATAGCTTTAAAACTACTAAAAAACTGGAGTAAAATTATTTATAAAGAGATTTATTCAATTTACGGCTGCCCGTGCATTATTTGATATCATAAATATATTCATATGTCAATATACCTGACACTACCATTATCCGCCATATAAATTTTTTCCTAGCCTCAAACAACAAATTATGTTAAATATTTGGAGCCTGAATTGACTTTTCAGTCAAATAAACTTACACAAGCTTGATTAGCCTTGTTTGAGGGTGGATTTTGGCACTACCTTAATTCGCCATCAGATAGTATCAAGCACACAAGAGGTTGATGTACCAGTTTGATGAAAATACGCAATGTTGTTTGGCCAGATCTAATGGTGGAACCTGGTACAATCAGTATGAACTATCCTCAGGCAAGCATCCTCTGGTATTAACCGTTTCCCAGCCGTTTTGGTTCATTCTTATTTGGGAAAGCTGATTAAAAATACTGAGAAAAACCAGCGACTATTCTTTAGGCACAGGGACGTAGATCGATCCCGTTACCGGAAATATCAATTCAAGGAAAGCTGTAACCTGGCTGTCCGTATTATTACGGAAGGCCAGCGTATAAGTTGTGCCCTGGGCCTGGCTGGCAGTAAAAGAAAAACGGTCGGAGGTTATTTTCGTTGAAGCATCTTGAGGTTGAGAAGCATAGATCAGCGTATTACCGGTGATGTCAAAATTTAGATTTTTTCCCTTTTCCAGGTAGAAATATCCATCTGCTTTTTCTTCAGGCGCTAATTTTAAAAGCAACAGCAGTTCATCTTTGGCCTTAATTACCAGATTCATCTGGTTCATCTGCCATCTGGCAGCCAGCTCAACTGATTTGATGATTGATGAAGCGGTTGAGGTTGAAGTAGGCTGTGCAGTATTTTGACATCCGGCAACCATTAAAATAATCAATAACAACCCAACTATTATGATGAAAGTCTTTTTGAACATATCTGAACTCCTTAAACATAGGTTATTCAATATTAATAACATAACAACGTTAAAAATATACAATGTGGAACAGATCCTTATTTCCACTATTCCCCGGTATGACCTTTCAATCTTGGGCGAGCCTCCCAAAAGGCTAAAAACGGATTGAAATTGGTATGATTATCAAAAGTATCCATATTTTCATTCCGTTTAAGAAAATTAACCAGAGCATATGTGACCGGAGTAGCAGCCACCTCAAAGCCTACTTTAAAAATATAATTGGAGACCAGTCCGCTAAAGAGAGTTGAAGCAGGCAGTGTTCCTGCAAAAGCTACAAGTATGAAAAACACGGTGTCAATCCCCTCTCCCACAATGGTAGAACCGATAGTACGAGTGAAAAGCCAGCGACCCCGGGTTAATATTTTCATTCTGGCCAGGACATAAGAGTTAGAAAATTCACCCGCAAAATAAGCCACCAGGCTACCTGCAACAATCCGGGGTGTAGTCCCCAGAATGGCGCTGTAGGCATCTTGATTTTCCCAACCGGATGCTGAAGGTAAAAAGCCGACAATGGCAAATACCACAGACATTAATAGCGCACAAAAAAAACCTATCCAGATAACCTGCCGTGATTTATGGTAACCATATACCTCAGTAAGGATATCACCGAAGATGTAACTGATGGGGAAAAGGATGGTGCCGCCATCGAAGGTAAAGGGTCCCAACGAAACCCATTTACTGGAAGCAACGTTTGATATCATTAGCACAGCTACGAATAAAGCTGTCACCAGAGTAAAAAAACGGTATTCTTTCATGAGTTTTATTATACCGCACCTGGTGTATGAGCGGAAATGAGAATGCTGGGTGATCTACAATGGAGAGGAAAAAAGCTTTTTAAAGTATGGTATAATAAGCGCCAAATGAAACAAAATGAGAACCTGACCGGCATTATCAAAAAGCAATTACCGCTGGAATTGGTGAATTTCATTCAGTTGGCAGGCCAGATCGCTGTACAGATGAATATTAACTTATATATGGTGGGAGGCATCGTACGAGACCTGATGCTTAAGCGCAGTAACCTGGATCTGGATCTAGTGGTCGAAGGTGATGCTATAAAAATAGCAGGAGAACTGGCCAGGTTAATGAAAGGCAAAGTCATAGCCCACAGCCGGTTCCAAACTGCTAAAATCCAGTGGGATAGATGGAGTGTTGATATTGCAGCAGCCAGGGGAGAGACCTATGAAAAACCGGGTGCATTACCCATAGTCCAGCCCTGGGATCTGGCTTCTGACCTGATCCGACGTGATTTCACCATTAACGCCATGGCAATAAGCCTGGCACCTTCTAACTATGGTACTTTAATCGACCTGCACCATGGCTGTGAAGACCTGAAACACCGCCTGATACGCGTATTACATGATAAAAGTTTCGAAGATGATGCCACACGCATATGGCGGGCAATTCGCTACGAGCAAAGGTTAGACTTTCATATCGATCTACATACCCTGAATCTGCTTAGGCGAGATTTACCCTACCTGGATACCATTAGCGGAGATCGCCTGCGCCATGAGCTTGAGCTTTGCCTGGAAGAAGAAAAACCGGAGAAAGTCCTACTGAGAGCCGGTGAACTGGGGATTCTATCTGGCATTCACCCTGCCTTAAAAATGAATGAAGCTGATGCGGGTAAAATTTCCAGGGCTCGAGGCCTGTTGCAGCCTTATACGCCTCCTCGGGAAATATTTCTGGGTTTATTGTTTTACCATTTGACCCTCGAAGAATTAAAACAGGTAATTACACGCTTAAATTTTTCGAAAAGAGAGAAATGGGAACTTGAAGACATTATAAAACTGAGAGAGGATCTTCCTTTACTGGCAGCAGAAATACCCCCAAGCCGGATTTATCACATGCTTCACCCATTTTCTCAGAATGCCATCCTGACCAACTGGCTGGCCAGTGATTCACCGTCTATACGGCAAAAAATTGATAGCTTTTTGAACCGTTTGCGTTTTATACAACCTTCGCTGACCGGAGAAGACTTGATCAACTTGGGCATCCCCTCAGGTCCTCGCATCAAAGAAATCCTGGGAATGCTGCATGAAGCCCGTCTGGATGATAAAGTAAGCAGCCTGGAAGAAGAAACAAAACTGGTCAGGGATTATTGCGGCATCAGTTAGACCTGCCCGTTTATAAAAAGCGATGCAGGCTGGTGAATTATGGCCTGCATCACTTTCAGGCTAGTATTATATTTACTCTATCTTCTTAAAAAGAGCTCTGGAAGCACCGCAAATGGGGCATTTGTCAGGCGCTTCACCTTCTACTGTATTACCGCACCTCTCACATACATAAACCGGTTTCAGTTCCAGTTTTTTACCATCTCGTACTTCTTTTAAGACTCTCTCATACAGGCTGTGATGGATTTTCTCTACTTTGTTTGCCCAATTGAAGCTAATTTCAGCTTTGCTGTTTTTTTCAGCCTGGCTTTGCTTAATAAAGACCGGGTACATATCGGTAAACTCGTAAAGTTCTCCGCTCAAAGCCTCTTTTAAGTTCTCCTCAACAGAACCGATGCCGTTGCTGGCATTCAGATGATTGCGAGCGTGAATCGTTTCTGCCTCTGAAGCAGCCCTGAATATCCTGGCTATCTGAGGCTGGCCATCCTTATCTGCCCTCTCCGCAAAATAAAGGTACTTTCTGCTGGCCTGACTTTCACCTGCAAAGGCAGCTTTTAGATTATCAATGGTATTCGCCATAACTTCCCTCCTTTTTATATACACTTCGTGTATATTATATTAATAGAATAAAGCGTCTTCAATGCGCATATTCCTTAATACTGAACGACATTATAAGCGGAACGCCCTCACTATTGACATACTACCCTGGTAAAAGGTAGTTTAGTAAAGTAGACTTGTATTTTGAGGTCTATTGATTCTCCGGTTAAGTGAACACAGGTGATTATTTTTTATGAAAATTACCGAGTTGGGACAATTCGGCTTAATTGATGTCCTAGTTAGAATGATAGAAGAAGCCCGTGATGCCAGTGCTGAATCATGGAAAAATCTTCTGGTGGGAGCTGGCGATGACTGTGCTGTTTGGCGCGGTCAAAACGTCAATCACCTCGCCAAAGTGGACTGCCAGGTCCAAGGTATTCATTTTAATCTGGATATTATTTCCTGGGAAGATCTGGGCTGGAAAGCGCTGGCGGTAAATCTGAGCGACATAGCTGCTACAGGGGGTCTCCCAAGCTATGCTCTGGTCTCGCTGGGTTTGCCTCCTTTTACGGAAGTAGAAGATGTCAAGGCTTTATACCGGGGCATGTTGAAGCTGGCCAGGCTTAGCGGCACAGCCCTGGTCGGAGGCAATATCAGTGGTTCACCAGTAATTTTTATAGATGTTAATGTTATCGGTAAAACGGGGAACACGGAGGGAAAATATCTCTCCCGCAATACAGCCAGGCCTGGAGATCTAATTGCTGTTACCGGATGGTTAGGTACTGCAGCAGCCGGGCTTGAGATGTTGACCCGAAAAATTGATCCGGATCCCGCTATTGCCTCATGCCTTCAGCAAGCGTTTGCCCGGCCTGAGCCCCGTCTGGCTGAAGGCCGGCTGCTGGTAACCTGCGGAGTTCAGACCGGAATGGACATCAGCGATGGTCTGGTTTCAGACCTTGGACATATTTGTAAAGCCAGCCGCACCGGAGCCATTATAAAAATAGCCAGCTTACCTATCCGGGAGGAAGTGATCTCGATCTTCGGAGCAAAATCTACAGAAATGGCCTTGTCTGGAGGTGAAGATTATCAATTGCTTTTTACAGCTAAACCGGACATTATGGAACATGTTATCAAGGCTTCCAGCTATCCGGTAACCATCATCGGGCGGATAACTGATGAAAAAACAGGCCAGATCACACTTGAGGACCGAGATGGGAGGCATTTCTTACCCCAAAA
>CAYLRY010000046.1:0-23822 GCA_964386535.1 uncultured Dehalococcoidales bacterium
GGCCTGGCTATCCGGATTATCGGTGAGGTTACAAAGGAGAAACTGGATTTACTCAGGGAGGCTGACTTTATTGTTATGCATGAAATCAGGGCCGCCGGACTGTATCGCCAGTTATGGGAAAGCTTTGCAGTGTTGACTGACGTGAGATCAGTGGGAGTAATGGGCGACTTCCGTACTTATAGTTACTTAATGGCTATCCGCGCCGTAACCAGTGATGATGCAATGACTGCTGATTGGGCCCGTCTTCCCTATGATGTCTTAGCCCGTATTTCCAGCCGTATAATAAATGAAGTACGCGGAGTTAACCGTGTAGTTTATGATATAACCTCCAAACCGCCTTCAACCATTGAATGGGAATAAGCAAATAATCTATGGGAGAAGTCCGGGAATCTTAATCATAATTAATGAAGGTAAATTTTCAGGAGGTAAGCCTTGAGGGTACTGGTAGTTGGAAGCGGAGCCCGCGAACATACTCTGGTCTGGAAGCTTGCACAAAGCCACAGAATAAAGGCTCTCTTTGCCGCACCTGGTAACGCTGGAACTGCCTGTTTAGCAACAAACCTTAATATTAAAGCCACAGATTTATCAGGATTATATCAAGCGGTTAAAAAGCAAAATATCGATTTAATCGTTGTAGGCCCTGAAGACCCTCTGGCCGAGGGTATAGTGGACTACTTTCAAAAATTGGATATCCCGGCTTTCGGGCCGAGCCGGGCTGCTGCACAAATCGAAGCCAGTAAAGCCTTTTCCAAATCCCTTTTCCAAAAATACAATATTCCCTGTGCCCGCAGTCAGACTTTCTCAGATATCAATGAGGCTAAAGAGTATATTCGGATTACAGGAGCGCCTCTGGTAATCAAAGCTGATGGGCTGGCAGCCGGCAAAGGTGTTATTATGGCTGAAACTACGGCTGAAGCTGTGGCAGCCCTTTCTCAAATCATGGAATCCAAAGCTTTCGGTGCTGCTGGGAACAAGGTTATAATCGAAGAGAAATTAATTGGAAAAGAAATGAGCTATTTCGCTGTTACGGATGGTAAGACCATTCTACCCACAGTACCAGCGTGTGATTATAAGAGGGCTAATGATGGCGACCAGGGACCCAATACCGGAGGTATGGGCAGCTATAGCCCGCCTTTCTTTTATACTGCTGACCTGGGACAAAGAGTTTTAAAAGATATAATCGAACCTACGGTTTACGCCATGTCGAAGGAAGACAGGCCTTATAAGGGCGTCCTGTATGCTGGATTGATGATCGACAATAATATGCCTAGGTTGCTGGAGTATAATGCCCGTTTTGGCGATCCGGAATGCCAGGTAATTTTACCCCGCCTCAAATCCGACTTACTGGACATTATTATGGGTGTAATTGAGGGTAATTTAAGCTCGGTTAATCCTGTATGGGATGAAAATCCGTGCGTTGGAGTGGTAATAGCCTCAGGAGGCTATCCTGCTAGTTACAAGACCGGATTTCCGATAACCGGCCTGGATACGGTAGATAAAGATATTCTGGTTTTTCATGCTGGGACCAGACCAGGCGAAAAACCAGGCCAGGTATTAACTAACGGCGGCAGAGTATTAACTGTGGTAGCTTCCGGAAAGACTACCGATGAAGCTCGTAAAAAAATTTATGACAATTTAGCCAGGATCAACTTTGAGGGGAAACAGTACAGAAAGGATATTGCCAGATTTTAGCATACAATTTTAAAAAGCGATTCCTTTCAAACATAATTATTTAAGAATAGTAACAATCGTAATTACCGGGATAGCAAACCACTTATCTGGAGATCTACAACCCAGGCCAACATCTGGGCTGATTTGGTAAACCCAAATATATGTTATTTTAAGCTATTTAAACAATGTGAGAACTAAAAACCGGGAGAAAATCATGCCATTAGTCTCTATAATAATGGGTTCAAAATCTGATACGGAATTAATGCAACCTGCGCTGGATATATTAAAAGGATTCAGCATTGATTATGAAGTAGCGATAATTTCGGCACATCGTACACCGGATAAAGCTCGTGAATACGCCAAACAGGCCAGAGAACGAGGTGTAGAGATAATTATTGCCGCTGCTGGAGGCGCTGCTCATTTACCTGGTGTTATGGCAAGCTGGACCACATTACCTGTCATAGGTATTCCCCTGGCTACCAGTGAATTAAAGGGTATGGATGCCCTCTATTCAGTTGTCCAGATGCCTGCCGGAATTCCGGTAGCTTGTATGGCGGTAGGTAGCTGGGGCGTCAAGAATGCCGCCTATATGGCTGCTGAAATATTGGGCCTTAAATACAAAAATATTCAAGAAGCCTACGATAAATATAGAAGTGACCTTGCAAGGAGCTAAGCTGTGATTGAACGCTATTCTCGGCCCGAGATGAAAAGAGTATGGTCTGATGAAAACAAATTCAGTAAATGGCTGGACGTAGAAATTGCCGTATGTGATGCCTGGGCTGATATAGGTGTTGTCCCCAGAAAGGCTATGCCCAAGATAAAACTAGCTCGCTGTAACGTAAAGCGCATGGAGGAAATCCTTAAAGAAACGCATCACGATATGACAGCCTTTTTAGGAGCGGTGGCTGAGAGCGTGGGAGAAGAGTCCCGTTTCATACATCTGGGATTGACATCCTCTGATATCATGGACACTGCAACCAGCCTGCAACTGGTGGAGGCGGCGGATATACTGATCAAAGACATCAAGGATTTGACTGAAGTGTTAGCCAGACGGGCAATTGAGTTTAAATACACAACTATGATCGGGCGTACCCATGGCGTTCATGCTGAGCCTATTACGTTTGGTCTCAAACTGGCAATCTGGCTTGATGAAATGCGCCGTAATCAGCGCCGTTTGGCTGAAGCTCGCCGGGCAATCTCAGTGGGTAAAATTTCCGGAGCTGTCGGCACTTATGCTACAGTACCCCCAGAGGTTGAAGAAAAAGCCTGTGCCAAGCTTGGACTCCAGCCGGCACCTATTTCTAACCAGATCTTACAGCGAGACCGGCATGCTCAATTTGTGACCTCCCTGGCTATTATTGCCAGTTCTCTGGATAAATTTGCCACTGAACTGCGTGCATTACAAAAGACTGAGATCCACGAGGTAGAAGAACCTTTCTCAGCAGGACAGACCGGTTCTTCGGCCATGCCGCATAAACGGAATCCGGAGCTGTGCGAACGAATAAGCGGTCTGGCGCGTCTTATACGGGGACATTCTGTAACTGCTCTGGAAAACGTTGCCCTCTGGCATGAACGTGATATCAGCCACTCTTCCAATGAACGGCTCATATTTCCTGATTCTTGCCTGGCGCTGGACTATATCCTTAATTTGTTTACCTCGGTTTTAAGCGGATTGCAGGTGTTTCCCAAACGGATGAGGAAAAATTTAGAGCTCACGAAAGGACTGGTTTTTTCGCAGCGGGTAATGCTGGCTTTAATAGAGAAGGGACTGAGCCGCCAAAAAGCATATGAACTCGTACAACGAAACGCAATGAAGGCGTGGAAAGGCAGCCGGAGTTTCCTTTCTTTACTTAAAGCCGATTCTGAAGTTATGGCCTCAATCAAAGCTGAGGAACTGGAAGCCATTTTCGATTATCAGTATTATCTGGCACATGTTAATGAGATTTTTAACCGGCTAGGATTAACTGAAGCACAATGGCGTGATAAATCTTCCAATCCGGCAAAACTAAATCTGGCTCCCAGGTCAATTCAATCTAATTGAAGAGGTGAAATGGGATATGGATTCAAAGATATTAATGAAAGCTGATCTTCCGCTCCCTCTTTTTGGGCGGGGTAAAGTCAGAGATACATTCGAACTCGGTGACCTGCTTTTAATCGTGGCTACCGACCGGATTTCTGCCTTTGATGTGGTACTCCCCTGCGGTATTCCGGAGAAAGGAAAGGTACTGAATAGAATATCATCTTTCTGGTTTGAACAGACAAAAAAATTAATTCCTAATCATCTTATTGAGCCTCTGGAGGATGTCAGCCGGCTGGATGATTTCATCCCCGTTAAAAAGCGTTTTAAATATCCTAAATACCTGGTAGGTAGATCCATGCTGGTTAAAAAGGTAGCCCGAATAAATATAGAATGCGTTGTTCGCGGCTATCTTGCCGGTTCAGCCTGGGATGAATATAAAAGAACAGGTATGGTCTGCGGATATCAATTACCGAAAGGCCTGGTGGAAAGCCAGGAGTTACCTGAACCCCTATTTACTCCCACCACTAAGGCAGAAAAAGGACATGATACTCCACTTACAATGGCTGAGGTGAAAGAAATTATAGATGCAACTCTGGCTGATGATATGAAAGCTGCCAGTATAAGCATTTATAATTTTGCCAGGGACTATGCCAAAAACAAAGGTATTATTATTGCGGATACCAAAATGGAATTCGGTTTAAGTGGCAATAAATTGATATTGATCGATGAACTTTTAACTCCAGATTCTTCACGGTTCTGGGATTTGGCATTATATAAACCAGGTCAATCCCAACCCAGTTATGACAAACAGCCGGTTCGTGACTGGCTGGCAAATTCAGGTTGGAATAAGGAACCTCCGGCTCCTATGCTGCCTGCGGAGGTTATTCAGCGCACCTGTAAAATATATTGTGAGGCATATGAGCGCTTAACAGGTATGAAACTTAATTAAAATACTTATGCGCATGAAATAACCCTCCTTTTAGATATCAAGGAGGGTTATTTTTCTTTGAAAAGTGAAGTCTGGTGCTTTGAACCAAAAATAACCAGATTTTTACTAACTGGGCCGCCAGCGACCTTTTCTATCCTTTGGGGAATCCGCAACCAGCCTGAAGGGAGTATCCCCGGATTCTTTATAATAGATCTTTGGTTGTAGGCAAGGCATCCCCCAGACGCAGATCTATCCGGCTGGCTTTATCTAGAGCCCGCCCCAGGGCTTTAAACAGGGCCTCCGATTTATGGTGATCATTAGTTCCATATAATATTTTAGCATGAAGATTAATTCGGGATTCAAAAGCAAATGACTCAAGAAAGTGACGGATCATGTCCTGGGGAAATCCAGGTATATCATTACCAGTGAAAGAGAGATCCAGTTTTGCATAAGGCCGCCCGCTCAAATCTACTGCTACCAAAGCCAGCACGTCATCCATCGGGACAATGGCGTCACCCATACGGGCTATTCCTCTCTTATCACCCAGGGCTTCCATAAAAGCTTTACCCAAACAGAGTGCCACATCCTCAACTACATGATGCATATCCGTTCCATTGGCGGCGCATTTTATATCGAACTTTCCATGTTGAGCCAGTTGAGATAGCATATGATCAAAAAAACGAATACCGGTAGCGATTTCCCATTTTCCGCTGCCATCCAGATCCAACTCCAATCCGATAGAGGTTTCCTGGGTGCTGCGTTTGATAGTTGCTTTTCTAGCCATTATAATTTTCTCCTAGTCTTTTTAGGGCTTCAATAATTCTATCGGTATGCTCCGGTTTACCTACGCTGATCCGTATATAATTATGCAGCAAAGGTGTATTGTAATAACGCACCAGGATACCCTGTTTTTCCAGTTCATCCTGAATAACGTTTGCCTTTCCTTTTACTACTTCGCAAAGAATAAAATTTGCTTTAGAAGGTACCGGCTTTAAAAAGTTAACTTCCTCAAGTTTTCTCCATAACCGTTCTCGTTCCTCAATCATCTTTCGGACTGTGCCCAGTAAATAAGCTTTGTCATTGATAGACTCCCTGGCTGCTACCAGCGCCGCCATATTAACATTATAAGGCGGTTTAACCTTAATCAAAATATCAGCAATGGACAACGGAAAAACACCGTATCCCACTCTCAAGCCCGCCAGCCCTGCCCATTTGCTGAAGGTCCGCAGTACCATCAGGTTTTTATACCTGGGGACCAGATTTATCACCGTTTCACCGGCAAACTCATAATAGGCTTCGTCTATAACCAGGGGAACGCCTGTTTCAATCAGTGTAAGGATATCTTTCTCAGGCATCAAGGTGCCTGTGGGATTATTAGGGTTAGTAATAAAAATCACCCGCGTCCTGGGTGTGATGGCTGCTAATATGGCAGGCACATCCACATTAAAATCTTTCCGGCGAATCACTTCAACCACTTTGCCGCAGCAAACTTCGGTGCTGAACCGGTACATATCAAAAGTGGGAACAGTGGTGATGACCTCATCGCCTTTTTCGATGAAGAGGCGCAAAAGCAGATCGATCAATTCATCGCTGCCATTGCCGGCGACTAAATATTCATAACTTAGTCCAACGTATTCAGACAATTGCCGGCGCAGTTCTGTCTGCGCCGCATCAGGGTAGATATTCAAATAGGGATAGGCTGCCAGCGCTTCACGCACCCTGGGTGAACAACCATATGGATTCTCATTAGCGTCCATTTTGAGAATCTCATCCTCAGAAATGCCCAGTTTCCGAGCTATAATTTCAGGCGATTTACAGGGAGAATAAGCCCCAAAACGGCTCATATCTATGCGGACCAGATTTTCAATTCCATCAGACATAAACAACTAACACTCTTTAACGGTCAGGTCTAATAAAAGGAACGCCTGACGTTTATTATTTGTTAAACAAGGAAATTCTAACATGGATATTCACGGTTTTTCCAGTTCCACAGCGTAAACAAACCGAATTGAGGTTGTTGTTTTTAGAAAGGCGCCCTCGAAGCAAGTTTAAACCGTACCTGAACTTTATGTTAGAATGTTAGCAAAGCAAACGCCGGAGGAAGGTCGCAATAAGTAATAAAAAAACCACCAGATGCGGCAAGTTGGAACTAAGATGGGGAGAACGGACCTATATCATGGGTATTATCAATACCTCTCCCAACTCTTTTTCAGGCGACGGTGTCACAGATCTGGAAGCAGCCGCAGCACAGGCTTTTCGTATGATTGAAGAAGGGGCAGATATCCTTGATATCGGCGGAGAATCTACCCGTCCTGGAGCAGCACCTGTCACCGTTGAAGAAGAGCTGAAGAGAGTAATTCCCCTGATAGAATGGCTGGCTCCCCGTATCAGCGTTCCGATCAGCATTGATAGCTACAAATCAGAGGTAGCACGGAGGGCTCTGGCGGCAGGCGCAGTCATGCTCAATGACCAGTGGGCGCTCAAGAAAGACCCGCGTATGGTCAGCCTGGCTGCTGATAGCGGTATGCCGATTATTCTGATGAGCAACCAGAGGGATATCGCGGGATTTGACAACGCTATCCAGCGAGATACAGCCTGGTATAGCGATCCGATCAAAGAAGTCCTTAAGTCTTTGCATTGGAGTATCGAGACCGCCATAAAAGCAGGGGTGCCACAGGAAAATTTGATAGTTGATCCTGGACTGGGTATAGGCAAGAGCTGGAAACATGATCTGGAAATTATCCGCCGGCTGGATGAACTGAAAACACTCGGCAGGCCTATTCTGCTGGGCCCTTCCCGCAAGTCATTCATCAAAATGGTGCTGGATCTGCCGGCTGATGACCGGGTGGAAGGGACGGCAGCCGCTGTGGCCATTGGTATCGCCAGAGGAGCAGATGTGATCCGCGTACATGACGTTAAACAAATGGCCAGGGTGGCCAGAATGACTGATGCAATTGTACGCTATTGAAGGAGAATATGAGCAATCTTTTTTCTGAAATTACTATCCGCGGTATTAAGATCAAAAACCGGATTGTGATGCCCCCCATGGTCTGTTTCGGGTATGCCAGCCAGGACGGCAAAGTGACTGAAAAAAACCTGCAGCATTATGAAGCACGAGCCAGAGGAGGTGTAGGATTAATTATTATCGAAGCTACCTGCGTTAACCGGAACGGCAGGCTGTCAAATGTACAATTAGGATTATGGGATGATTCTCAGATAGAAGGGTTCAGCCAAATCGCACGGGCGTGCCACCAGTACGGAACCAGGGTTCTGGTGCAAATTCACCATGCCGGGCTGGCAACCCCCAGGAATGTCAACCCGGCACCGCTGGCACCTTCCGAGTACACCGGAAAAAACCGCATGGGCGTCTCAATTAATGCTCGCGAGCTAACCCCGGAGGAAATTAATTCTATACAGGCAGATTTCATAAAGGCGGCTGTCAGAGCTCAAAAGGCAGGACTGGATGGAGTGGAGTTACATGGCGCGCACGGTTACCTGATCAGCCAGTTTTTCTCGCCTATGATTAATCATCGCCTGGATAACTACGGCGGCAGCCTGCTCAACAAGACCCGGTTCGTTACTGAAATAATTTACGGCATCAGAGAAGCTACAGGCAATGGCTTTTTAATAGATTGCAGAATGGGATGCAATGAGCCTGACCTGGCGGCCGGGATGGAAATCGCCCAGGCTCTGGAAAAGGCCGGAGTTGATATATTGCATATTTCAACCGGAATGACAGGCTACTCAGCCTCAGAGACTGACGCTCCTTTTCATGCTCCGCCCGGTTTCGGGTATAACTGGATAGTCTGGGGTGGTACGGAGATAAAAAAAAGGGTCCATGTGCCGGTGATAGTGGTAAATAATATCAAAACTCCCCAGGAGGCTAAGTATCTGGTAGAAAATAATCTGGCTGATTTTATTGCAATCGGCAGAGGGCTGATGGTTGATCCAGAATGGGCTAATAAAGCCCGGCAAGAAAAAGAAGTGCTAACCTGTGTTAATTGTAAAGTCTGCCTGCTATTCCGCCCGGGCGGTGTATGTCCTCAGGCAAAAATGGGGCAGAGACAGGCATCGGGCTGATATATGGTAAAATTGAGTATAATTAGCCAATAACCATAACATGCATTCAGGAGATTAGAACGTGATAGATCTGCGTGAAGAAAAACTGGCTGAACTGCTGGTTAACTATTCGGTTGCTATTAAAAAGGGTGATAAAGTTGTCATTCAGGGAGACATTGCGGCTGAGTCCCTGTTAAAACAAATATACGTTAAAGTATTGCAGGCAGGCGGAAACCCTTTCATTATGACTGCATTAAATGGACAGGATGAATTGTTCTACCGCTACGCTTCCGAAGACCAGTTGAGACATGTCCCGCCTCCGTCCAAATTGATAATGGAGACCTATGATGCGCGTATAGTCATTGGAGCAGACACCAACACCAAAGAGTTGAATAATGTTGATCCTGCCAGGTTGGTAATATACCAGCAAGGGAGGCGGGAGATCATGAAGACCTACCTGGAACGGGCGGCCAGGGGTGAATTACGCTGGGCTTATGCTATGTATCCGACCCAGGCTTACGCTCAGGATGCTGAGATGGGGCTTTCAGAATATGAGGACTTTGTGTACCGGGCCTGCCTGGGAGAAATTCAGGATCCAATAGGGTACTGGAAGCGTTTTTCAAGCTGGCAGCAAAAAATAGTTGAATGGTTGAAAGGCAAAAAACAGATTCATATTACTGCGCCTGAAACCGATTTGCACCTGAGTGTGGAGGGACGAGTTTTTATCAATTGCGATGGTCATGAGAATATTCCGGATGGAGAGGTATTCACCGGTCCAGTGGAAGAGAGCGTAGAAGGGCATGTGTATTTTTCTTATCCAACTATTTATAACGGACGCGAAGTGACCGGTGTACGCCTCTGGTTTGAAAAAGGCCGGGTAGTCAAAGCCACTGCTGATAAAAATGAGGATTTCTTGAACCATGTACTGGATACTGATGAGGGGTCTCGAAACGTGGGGGAATTTGCTTTCGGCACAAATAAAGGCATTACCCGTTTTACCCGGCAAATACTCTTCGATGAAAAGATTTCAGGCAGTTTCCACATGGCGCTGGGCGCCAGTTATCCTGAAACGGGTGGGAAAAATGATTCTTCTATTCACTGGGACATGATTTGCGATATGCAGCAAAACGGCCAGGTCATGGTAGATGGAATTCTTATGTATAAAAATGGTGAATTTGTGATTCCTTTAGAGGAGTAATTTTATGAAAGCCACAGAGGGTAAAATAGGACGGATATTCGTGATCCGGTTAGAAGACGGGGATAGAATACCAGAGAGTATTGAGCGCTTCGCATCTGAAAAAGGCATTTCAGCCGCTCAGGTAATTTTATTGGGAGGAATTAATAGCGGACAGGTGGTGGCCGGCCCACGTTATAGTGATATTATGCCGCCTGATCCGGTGCTTATTCCTGTGGATGGAGCTCACGAGGTACTGGGGGCTGGCCTGCTGATTCCGGGTGAGGACGGAAAAGCGGTCCTGCATATCCATGCAGCTTTAGGACGCACCGGGCAGACCTTAACCGGTTGCTTGCGGCCCGGCGTGGAAACATGGCTGGTGGGAGAAGTTATTCTTTATGAATTAATCGGCATTAAGGCCGTACGCATTATGGACCATAAAAGCGGATTCTCGCTTCTGGAATGTGGATCTGGAGAATAAATTTGGATATCTCACTTAAAACAATAATATTATTTATTTTAAGCGTAACATTAGCCGCTACAGTATGGTGGACTCTTACCAGGTATTTTCTTCAGCGGGCCATAATCAATGTGGTAAATATTTTTCGCGAACAGAAAGCTCTGAACAATGAAAGTGCTCGCTCTAAAGAAGCCTTAGGGCTGATAGCTCAAAGCTCTTTTCAGTTAAAAAGCCTGCTTGATTACAAATCCACAGCTTTCCGCATTCTCTTACGAAGCGGAATAATCCGGATCAGCAAGGATGCCAAGGGATTCTTTCTTTCCGAAGAATCACTGGCGCAAACAGACCTGGAACAGAGGCGGCGCCGTTAGAAAGGAATAAAGTCAGAGGGACGGGTCTATGGACGAATCAACCAGAGCTATAATACTGATGGTATTGATACTTCTGTTGCTCATAACCACAGCACTGGTTCTATCCAGGTTTCTTCTCCAGAAAGCACTTAAAAAGGTAGTAAAAATGTTCAGGGACCATGAAGCTCTTAATCCGAAAGGAGCTTTAATGCCTGAGGAATTAGGTTTTAAAAGCCGTGGATTCATGCAGATGGGCATGTTAAGGGACTATAAGCCCATGGCTCTCCAGTTATTGATGAGGGGCGATATTGTACGTGAGACCGAAGACGGTCGTCTTTACCTTTCAGAAGACCGTCTGGCAGAAGCAGCTCCGAGAATCATGAATAAATAAACTTAAAGCTGGGAGAAATATGTTGACCGATAAACCGGATTTATCTCCAGATAATTTTGCACCGGTTACTGAAATAGCCTCCGGAATTTATCTGCTGCGGATTCCACTTTCAGATGACCGGAGTTTTACACTGAGCCATTTGAATTCTTACCTGATCCAGGGTACCTCCGGATGGACCATGATAGACACCGGTTGGGATACACCCACCGCGTGTCAGGCTATGGAGGATGGGCTTGACTTTCTAAAGCTGAATCTTACGGATATCGCAACTATTGTACTCACCCACAGCCATCCTGACCATTCCGGCATGGCAGGGAAAATAAAGCAGCGTTCGCCCCGGACAAAAATACTGATGCACAGATGGGAAAGGGATCTGATAGAGTCCCGCTATATGAAGCCTTTTGATCCGCAGGAGGATATTTCCATTATGCTCCAGAAACATGGCGTACCCCCTGCGGAACTGGAACTAATGAATGCTTTCATGCCTGCGCTGCCGATGGTAACAGCAGCCCTTCCAGACCATGTGTTATACGGAGGAGAATCCCTCAACACGGGAATTTACGAACTGGAAGTCATCTGGACGCCCGGCCATTCTCCAGGGCATATCTGTCTGTTTGAACCGCAAAACCGCTTGTTGTTTTGCGGAGACCATCTTTTACCGACCATTACACCCAATATCGGCTTTAATCTTCTATCGGGGGATAATCCTTTGGGAGACTATTTTAGCGCTTTAAGAAAAGTACAAAATCTGGCGGTTTCCCGCCTATGTCCAGGCCACGAGGATTTTTTTACGGATATTCGGGGAAGGGTTCAGGCCATCATTGATCATCATCTGGAGAGAGAAAGAGAGATTCAAAACGTTATTATCAATGAATTCTGCGCCGCCTACGAAATAGCCTCCCAATTAACCTGGAATTATCCTTTACCCTGGGATCAGTTCCCGTCCATGGATAAACGTATGGCAGTCAATGAGACTATTGCTCATCTTGAGCATATGCGCTGGACCGGGAAAGTTGAAAAAGTAATCAGAGGCAGCCAGGTTCTCTATGGAGCAATATAAAGTTAAATAAAACAAAAAATGCTTAAATTAACTCTATTGCATAGCCTCCCCTCTATTGTTATACTTATGGCGATTGTAAGCCGGACAGCCACAAAATAAAAAACCGGCTGGGAGGGTTAAATGAGATCCAGGATACTTACTGGGAGTGTTCTGGTAGTTATGCTGGTGTTACTGATGAGCTTATTTTCCGGTTGTTTCAGCAATAGTACCTCAACCACCCCCATTACAAGCAGCGACGAAGCTTTGATGCCCCAACCGGTGGTAGAAAAAGTAATTGCCACCACCAGTGGAACAGAAACGGCATATTATGCTACTCTGGATATCAAGATAAAAAACGAAGGAGCAGAGGGTATTATTCTGGTGATCGGCAGAGTTTCGCAGGCGGGACAGAGTACGCAGCGTGAAATGCCCGTTTTTCTGAAAGAAGGAAAATCACATGAACTAAAGCTGACTTTCCCATTGATCTGGAAGGGCGGTGAATTTACCTCCAGTGTTGAGACTATAGTGCCTTAACCGGAGTTAATCCTCCTCCTCTTCTTTTTCAATTTCGGCAGCTCGTGCCCGTAGTCTCATAGTCTCCTTCAGGATTTTTTTACGCAGGCGGATAGTTTTGGGGGTAACCTCTACTAGTTCATCTTTATTGATGAAGTCTATTGACTGTTCCAGGCTCATCTTAATCGGCGGGATTAATTTTATAGCCACGTCTGAAGTGGAAGAGCGGATATTGGTCAATTTCTTAGCTTTACATACATTTACAGAAAAATCCCGCGGACGGTTGGTCTGCCCTACTATCATGCCCTCATAAACCTGATCACCCGGATCAATAAATGGAATACCTCTTTGCTGGGCATTATTCAGACCATAGGTCACCGCTTCACCGGTCTCTGAAGCCACCATCACGCTGCCGCTGCGGGTAGAACTTATTTCTCCGGCCCACGGTTCATAACCCACGAACGTGCTGTTCATCACGCCTTCACCTTTAGTAGCAGTCAAGAAAGCACTTCGGAATCCGATCAAGCCTTTAGTGGGAATATGATACTCCATGCGTACATTGCCGTGCCCGTCATTAAACATGTTGGTCATCTGGGCTTGACGGCTGCTGAGCAATTCTGTAACCACACCGATAAACTCTTCCCGTATATCTATGGTCAAAGATTCTACTGGCTCCATCATTTTACCGTTAATTTCCTTTATAATGGCCTCAGGTTTGGAGACCTCAAACTCGAATCCTTCACGGCGCATGGTTTCAATTAAAATGGAGAGATGCAATTCTCCGCGTCCGGAGACCAGGAAGGTATCAGGGCTGTCCGTATCCTCGACCCTGAGACTGAGGTTGGTTTCCAGTTCACGGTATAACCTTTCTCTCAACTGGCGGGTTGTACTGTATTTTCCCTCTCGCCCGGAAAATGGGGAAGTATTAACTCCAAAAGTCATCTTAACCGTGGGTTCAGTAACCTCTATACGAGGCAGAGCTTCAGGCTGGTCAGGACTGGCCAGAGTATCACCGATGCTAACCCTGCTCATCCCAGTAATAGCAATAATATCGCCTGCTTCTGCCTTTTCTACTAATGTTCGCTTGAGACCCAGGTGTGTAAAAACCTCTCCCACTTCAAAAGGGGTGTTGGAACCATCAGCATGTAATACCCATAATTGATCATGAGGCGATACTCGCCCCCGCCAGATGCGGCCAATGGCTATCTTGCCTTTATGAGGATCATAATCAAGGTTAGAGACCAGCATCTGAAAAGGCCCTTCTTCAATTACCGGAGGCGGCACTTCTTTTAAGATGGCTTCGAAAAGAGGAATCAGGTCAGTGCCTTTAGCGTTAGGATCCAGAGTTGCCCAGCCTTCCCGTCCGCTGGCATAGATAACCGGGAAATCAAGCTGGTCTTCGCTGATAGCCAGTTCCAGAAAAAGGTCCTGGACCAGATTGATTACTTCAGGGACACGCGCATTAGCTCTATCAATCTTATTAATAATTACTAAAGGCTTAATTTTTTTTTCCAGGGCTTTACGCAAGACTACCTTGGTTTGCGGCATAGGGCCATCCACGGCATCAATCAGTAGCAAACAGCCGTCCGCCATGTTGATGACCCTTTCTACTTCTCCCCCAAAATCGGCATGTCCTGGTGTATCAATGATATTGATTTTAACATCCTTATAAGAAACCGCCGTATTCTTGGCCAGGATGGTGATACCGCGCTCCCTTTCCAGGGTATTAAGGTCCAGGATACATTCACCCAGTTGCTGGTTTTCACGGAAGACTTTGCTCTGTTTTAACAAGCCGTCCACCAGAGTAGTCTTTCCATGGTCAACATGAGCAACGATAGCAATATTCCTTAAGTCATTACGGTAATTCATGTTTTATCAATCCAGTTTTTACACACCAAATACCCCTTTCCATACTTCTGGTCAATTTTAACCAGGTGTGTGGACTGAGGGGTGTCTAAAGTAGCGCTGATTGTTTACAGGCTGATTATTTATGCAACTTACAAAGGCCAAGAGCACATAACTCCTGGCCTTTGCACATCCTGATTATTAACTATTTACTTTCCAGGTTGATTCTGTCTGATCTGGCTATAACAATTACTGCAATAAACCGGCCTGCCCTGTCTGGGCTCAAAAGGCACTTCCGTTTCTTTTCCGCATTGTGCACATATGGCCGGGTATTTCTGCATATTAGATCTCGATCCCCCGCTATTCGCACCTCTGTCCGCTTTCCTTGCCTGACGGCAGGGAAGACAACGCTTTGGTTCATTGGTATAACCTTTCTGTGCGAAGAATTCCTGTTCCGCAGCGGAGAAAGTGAAAGTATTTCCACAATCCGCGCATTGGAGCTGCTTATCCGTGAAACCCACTGAATGTCCTCCTTTTTTCCTTGAGAAAAAATTACTTAGTGGTTGAAGTTCTTTAAGGTTGCCGTAAGATATCACTGTTCTTACGGCGAGCGATCTTCGAACCTAAACCCGCCCTAATTATATTATTAGTAAACCGTTTTGTAAAATACCCGAAATTAATGATCCCCCATACTATTTTACGGCTGGATCTAAAATGGCATCAAATAAGTTGAGATCCAAATTTCCCTTAAAAGCGTTCATTAAAAGCGGTAATTTCTGTTCCTGGTTAAATTTCCGCCTGGCGGCTGCGGCTTCCAGAGTAGAAATCAGATTCATAACCTCACCCGAGGTTGAAATAAGCGGCACCTTCTTGATCCTGGCTAGCTGGGTTACTGCTGGGATGGGTGGAACCGGCCCTGAGATCACCATACAGCGCAATGAAGTTTGCAGAGCAGCCAGTTGCATATCAGGGCGCTCGCTTTTTAAAATCACGGCCTTATTCTTTTTTCGCTTAAAATACTCTTCTCCTGAATCAAATACCAGAGCTCCCAGCATATAGTTCTCAATTAACTCTCCGGACTTCTCTGTATTATTCAATATCTTACCCTGAAAAAGCTCAGCCAGTCCGGCTATCGTCATGGAATATAATAACCTGTCTTCCGGAATAATGCCTAGTAATTGTATGCCTGAAGCCGGAGGCATTTGAATGGCTGCCTGCTCTTTTACAAAGCTTAATTTGCTCAGCGGTACCTTATTAATAACTACTCCCAGAAGACGCCTGCCCAGTCTTTTGTATTCCGGCAATAAACTTGAAATATTTTTGGAATAATCATGTATGACCACTACCCTGGCGCTCAGTGTCTCAATCAGGCTGCCGGAGTCTGCCGGCGGCAGTCCCTCTATCAGAACAGCGTCTTTTTCTCTGGACATCTGAGTATAAGCCTGTTTCAGGTTGGAGGGTGTAGCAAGAAAGGCATCCTGAGAATCTTTTAGACCTAATAGTCTTTGCATAAACACGGTATCGGTTTCAGTCTCTGCATTTTTTTTATCATCAGCACTTTGAAGGCGCAAATAGCCTGTTTTTTTCCCTTTGTTCAGCCAGTTTTTTCCCAGACCGGCGCAAAAAAGGGTTTTACCGGCCTTCTCCGATACGGATGTAATGTATACAGCAGTCACGTTGTTCTCCTTATCAAGGTGTGCAAGCCTATTATAATCTTTTTATTCAGCCCCGGTAAAGAAAATCGGCATGGCGTCCTGTTGCTGAATTGCTTTATAATAGTGTTTTAGAAAGCTCACCAAAGGGGATAAGGGGATAAAGATGCAAGCATTAATACTCGTTGGTGGAGAAGCCACCCGGTTGCGACCTCTCACATGCAATATGCCCAAATCCATGGTGCCGGTCCTGAATATACCTTTTCTGGAACATGTCATCCGGTACCTTGGTTTGCATCAGGTAAAAGATATCATACTGGCTCAGGGACATTTGCCCAGACCTATGGAGGAATATTTCCGAGACGGCAGCAGTTTGGGAACCAAGCTGACCTATGTTCTAGAGACTAAACCCATGAATACAGCCGGTGCGGTTAAAAATGCCGAAAAGTATCTTAACGGGCGTTTTTTTGTTATGAACGGAGATATTTTTACTGACCTGGATTTGACGGATATGCTGGGCTTTCATTTGGAAAGGAAAGCCAAAGTCACTATAGCGCTGACACCTGTGGAAAATCCCACTGCTTACGGGCTGATCGAAACTACTCCGGAAGGCAGGGTAACCCGCTTTTTGGAAAAACCCACCTGGGATCAGGTAACTACCAATATGATTAATGCCGGAACCTATATCCTTGAGCCGGAGGTCTTGGATGATATTCCTGCGCAGACCAATTATAGCTTTGAACGGCAACTTTTCCCATCGCTGCTGGCGAGAGGAGAAGCGGTTTACGCCTATCCTTCATCATGTTACTGGATTGACATAGGTACCCCGGAGAAATACCTTCAGGTTCACCAGGATTTATTAAGCGGCAAGAGCAGGGGCTATGTTTCCCTGGGGCAGACTGTACGGCTTGGCAGCCGGTGCCGGGTCGATCCAACAGCACAGATCCAGGGACCTGTCCTTGTAGGTGAAAATTGCACTATCAGCCGCGGGGTTAAAATTACGGGCCCGGTGGTCATAGGCTCAGGCAGCACCATATTGGAGGAGTCAGTAATCGAGGGCTCGGTGATCTGGCATAATACGCGGATTGGCCCGAAAGCCATCCTGCAAAATACGCTGGTAGCTAATGACTGTCAACTGGAGGCCGAAGCCTGTATTGAAAAAGCTGTAATCGGCGACCATATTACAGTTACCAGCCGCAGCAAGTATGGCGCAGGAAGCCGTATCTGGCCGCCGGCAAAGTAAATTTGACTCTGCTCTATTCAGAGAGCCAAGAATAAAGATAAGCTGATTTCACGTAACTTCAGGAAAGATGAAATTTTATCTATGAAGTAATCAAGATAGAGGTTACTGGTTGGGTGTCCACAAATTACCGGGCAATTCATGCTGTACTAAATACAGGAGGTGAAAATGAGAGTTCTGGTCACAGGCGGCAGCGGGCTCTTCGGACGTAAAACTATAGCCTCTTTACTACCAGACCCGCAGGTGTCATGCGTGGTCTCCATGGATCTGAATTCGCCGCCGGAATGGTCTCTGCAAGACTGCCGTGAATTCAGGGGCAAATTCCATTATGTCAGGGGAGATATTTCCAGTCTGGAAGATATTTTAAATGTTATTAAATTATACGGCGTGGATAAGCTGGTCAACTGGGCTTTTATAATGGGCGCCGAGCTGGATGAAAATCCCCGTCTCAGCGCCAGGGTAAACAACCTAGGTATGTCCAATATCTTTGAGGCAGCCAGGTTAAGCGGGATTAAAAGGGTTATCTATGCCAGTTCGGAGACGGTTTACGGCTCCCAGGATGATTACGGCGACCGGGAGGTAACTGAAGATGACCGCCTGTATCCTTCCCACTCCTATGCTCTGAGCAAGCGCCTGGCCGAAATTCAGGCCGAACAGTATGCTCGAAAATACGGGCTGCAGTGTACCGGGGTGCGCGGAGCGGTAATCATCGGTCATGGGGCTAAAGCCCGCTTGAGCAAGCTGTATTCTGATCTGGTCTCGCTGCCGGCAGTGGGTAAGCCGGCAGTGCTTGAGGAGGATGGTCAATCCCTTTTTTCACTGGTTTCAGCGGATGATTTGGGCCGGTTCACCCGAGTTCTACTGCAATCTTCAAACAACCTGCACCCGGTCTATAACCTGGGTGGACCGCCTTACAGCCTGAAAGATATTGCCGTTCAGGTCAGGCAACTTATACCAGAGGCTGAGATTTCCTTCGGCAGCCGGCCGGTGAGCGGACCCGGACAGCAGGGTATGCCCTGGAAGTTGAGCAGCAGCAGGGTTGAGAAAGACTTCGGTTTTGCTTTCTTACCGCTGAAGGAGGCCTTAAAAATCCATATTCGGGATGCACGTTTGGAAGCTGGTATGGCGTAAAGTAGCTCCAGGCCCATACAGCGCTTGATCCGTACAGTAAAGAGGAGAACGTGATCCTTAATTCCCCATTAAATAAAGCTAAATCAGCCTGAATTTTTTCAATTATTAACGCAGAATCCTGATGACTATTTAAGAATAAGTAACGGCGGATTTTTTGGCTCATACGGTCCATTTACGAAGGGAGAAACAAAGGGGTATCTTATTTGCGAATAATCAGACACCGGCTTTTTAGTAACAATCAACTGAAGTGTGTAATAGTGATATGCATAAAACCCAATTCATCCGGAGATATTTTACAGCGCTCTAACATGAGGACCTGGCTACTTTTATGCAGGAATTAAAAAAATACACCAATATTATTTTGGAGGAACAACGAAATGCGCATATTAGTTCTTGGCGGAAGCGGTCTTTTCGGCCGAAAAACCGTATTACACCTGGTAAGAGACCCAGAAGTGGAATTTGTGGTTTGTTCCGATGTGGCAGCACCTAAAGACTGGATCATGAAGCAAATCGAACCCTTTAAAACCAAATTCGCCTATGTACGCGGTGATATCGGTGAACTGGAAGATATCCTTAATACTATCAAAACCTACAAGATCGACCGGATAATCAACATGGCCTTCTTGCTACCGGGCGTAGTCGAGGCTAACCCCCGGCCCGGCGTTAAAGTGAACTTGCTAGGCATGTGCAACTCGTTTGAAGCCGCCAGGCTAATGGGCATCAACCGCGTGGTCTATGCCAGTTCGGAGGGTGTTTACGGCCCTCAGAATGAGTACGGAGACCGGGATGTAACCGAAGACGACCATCTGCACCCAGGCAGCGGATACGCTCTGGCCAAACAGATTAGCGAGGTTCTGGCCGAACAATACGGTAATCTGTACGGGATAAAATTTTCCGCCCTGCGGCCGCCCATCGGCTACGGGCACGGAGGGTTAACGCCGGTGGTGGTAAAAAATTACTCCGAAATTGTATCATTGCCGGCAATCGGCAAACCGGTTTCATTCGAAGCAGATGGCACCAGTACTTCTTCTCTGGCGACGGCTGATGATATTGCAGCTTTAACCAGGCTGCTGGTTAAAGCCCCGTCCTCACCTCATCCGGCCTATAACGTAGGAGGACCTCCCACCAGCCTGAGAGAGGTAGCTGAAGTAGTTAAAAAATACATCCCTGAGGCTAAAATCAGTTTCGGGACAAAAGCCCCGCCGGCGGACCCGGGCAAATACGGCATTCCCTGGAGACTCAGCATGGCCCGTGCAAAGGCGGATTTCGGATTTAGCTGCATGACACTGGACGAAGCGGTAAAAATCCATATCAACGATGCCCGTATAGATGCCGGTTTGCCGGTGATGAAATTTTAGCCAGTTAAGACAGCCAGTAAAACCTGTGGATGGCTTAGTGGTACAAACAGTTTCCGGATGATACCGGAGGATGTAAAAGTGAAAAATATGTCCTGTGAGATGTTTTGTTGATCCCGCTGTTGTATTACAGCACAGTAACAAAAGCGGCTGCTGGTGATCTGAGGAATGCAGTTATTGACAGGAGCAGCGTCAACCTCTGGAGGTAACTAAACCATATCTGGCAGTAAAAAATCTCTCTGTTTGCTTTATTCACAAATTTAAAGATGGTAGGCTGAGCGCTGGCGCTCAGCTTACCACTGACGATACCATAGTAACATAATCACCAGTATCCAAATCATTTTACAGGGACTACGAGATGATGGATATTTAGGTTCGACGGCCATGGGGGATATACTTCATTAAGTAATGAATTCCTACCACAAGCTTCGGAAATCTCACCAGGATATTCAACACCGGGCTGTGCGGTAACGACTATACATCATATTAATCGTGATACAAAAATAGTTGCAAGTCTAAAAAAGCTATATCTATACCAGTGCCAATTGTGCACCGCCAGGTTAGAATAGTACGCAGGATATTATTATACGAAGCGCATCACCTCAAACCTTTGGGAACTCCGCAAATCGGTCCTGATATCGAGTCAAATATTATTGTTGTTTGCCCTAATTATCATGTTTTGCTTGATTATGGTTCCATTGAAATCAATCAAAAGTCTTTTAAATCAATTAAATATAATATAAATAATGAAATGATATATTATCACAGTAAATATATTTTCAAAATAAATAATAATTAAAATAGAAACTATTAAACCTCAATTAGCTATTTGAGGTTGAATTTTACGGCTATTTTAAAACGACGGAAATATTTTTTATTTGATCTATATGACATTAAACCACCCTTAGTTTTTGCCATATCACCTGTTTTTACCTATAATGGTAAAGGTGAATTGATATGAAAGAGCAATTGGAAAAATTAGCCCAAAAATTTGAAGAATTGACTCAGAAAATGGCTTCCCAGGAAGTCCTGGCTGATCCCAAACAGCTTCAGGCGCTGGCCAAGGAACGGGCCAGTATTGAAGATGTGGTAACAAAATACCAGGATTACAAAGCTACTCTGAAATCCCTGGAGGACACTCAGAATATGCTGGGGGACGGTCTGGACGATGAGATGACATCCATGGTCAAAGAGGAAATTAAAAACCTCCAGGAGAAAAGAGACCGACTGGATGAAGAACTAAAGGAAGCCCTAGTTCCCAGAGACCCGAATGACTCCAAGGATGTCATCATGGAAATAAGGGCGGGGACCGGGGGTGACGAAGCGGCTATTTTTGCCTCTGATCTTTTCCGTATGTATTCCCGATATGCCCAGGAGAGACGCTGGTTGGTTGATATCATTAATGTCAGCGAGGGGGCAGGAGGCGGCTACAAGGAAATTATTTTTGAAGTCAAAGGCGAAGGCGCTTTCAGCCGCCTGAAATTTGAAAGAGGCGTACATCGCGTTCAGCGAGTGCCTGTTACTGAAGCCTCAGGCAGAATTCACACTTCCACGGCTACTGTAGCCGTGCTTCCCGAAGCAGACGAGGTGGATGTAGATATTAACCCGGATGATCTGAGGATAGATATTTTCCACAGCAGCGGCGCGGGCGGCCAGAACGTCAACAAAGTGGCGACTGCGGTCCGCCTGACGCATATCCCAACTGGCACAGTGGTGGTGTGCCAGGATGAACGCTCACAACTGCGGAACCGGCAAAAAGCCATGACTGTTTTACGGGCCCGCCTGCTGGATGCCGAAAGGCGCAAACAGGAAGAGGAGATCGTGGAGGAGCGACGCTCACAGGTTGGCACAGGAGAGCGCTCTGAGAAGATCAGAACCTACAATTACCCCCAGGACAGGATTACGGATCACCGTATCGGCGCTAATTTTCACAATCTGCCCCGTATAATGGAAGGCCAGATGGATGAAATCATTGAAGCCCTTTCTGCCCACTACCGGGTGCAGCAACTGGAGAAAGGCTCTGCGTGACCCTGAAACAGGCTTTAGCCAGGGCTTCGGCCAGGCTGGCGGCCATAAAAGAAGTTGACAATCCCTCACTGGTAGCGGAAATACTGCTGCGACATATTCTGGGTATAAATCGCGTCCAACTTTACACGGACATGGATCAGGAACTCAGCCCTGACAAAGCAAATGAATTTGATATATTGGTAAAACGCCAGATACAGGGGGAGCCTGTAGCCTATATCACCGGCCAAAAAGAGTTCTACGGACTGGACTTTTATGTTGATGCACGCGTGCTGGTTCCACGGCCGGAAAGTGAGCTACTGGTAGAATTGGCTATGGATTGTGCCAGGAAATACCCTGTTAGCTATATTGCCGATATCGGCACCGGTTCCGGAGCTATTGCCATCAGCCTGGCAGTATATTTACCTCAAGCAAGTATTTATGCTGTTGATCTGTCTTCCGATGCACTGGAGGTAGCCCGGTTGAATATGGAAAAACATGGAGTTAGCCACCGGATCACCCTGTTGGAGGGGAATCTGCTGGAGCCTCTAACTGTCCCCATGGATATTATCATCGCCAATCTGCCCTATGTCAGGAAGACCGATTTAGCAGGCATGCCTTTCGCCCGCTACGAACCGGCTTTAGCACTGGATGGTGGAGAGAGCGGCCTGGAAAAGATATTTCAACTTGGCAATCAGATCCAGGGCAAACTGAAACCGGAGGGGTGTTTGTTGATAGAAATAGGGATGGGGCAGGGAGGCGCAGTGATTGAGCATTTACGGGGTTTATACCCGGAAGCCTGCATACGGGAGATACAGGACCTGGCCGGCATCGGACGGGTGATTCAGTTCAGCTTTCAGCCGGCATAATCTCGAAAAATCTTTCTGGTAATAATACCAATTTCCGGGACACCCGAGCATAAATGGTGAATATTTACGGTCAATTTTTCATCTCTCCTGCTTTAATATTTTTATTCCCTACCTATCCGCCAGGCCAGGATGAAAACCGTCTCTCAGGCCGGTAACCTGGAGACCTTTTTAGCGTTATATTTAATTAGAAAGTTAAAAACAATTAATAAGAAGGTTAACGCTATCCTTTTATTCCAATGTTTATACCTTTGATTTCCAAACCGCCCATCCCGGGCATGGGGACAGGTCCGGACAGATGCTGGCCCAGGTAATCACACAGCATACAGCAGTGGTATTATTTGCTTCGGAACAAAGTAAAGTGGTTTCCGCAATTTGCGATGGACACTGGAATATGCTCAGGGAGAGCGAACTCTCCATAACTGTGGAAGGCACGGTAATCAGTGGTGGAGACACTACTCTTGAAGACGGGCCGCTGGATACCCCCAGGACTTTTGTTTACCTGATCCAGAAATCTAACGGTGAATATGTTAATGTCAGCTACACGGCGTATCCACCCTCACCTGCAGGGTATGCCTCCAGGGCCAGGATATCCCTCAGCCTGTATAATGGATCCATTCAGACCGGTGATTTTCTAAAAGCTTACGGAACCTATAACAAGGAAACCAATACCGTGGTATATTTGGATGAAGGAGATTTTTTAAAGACCTATCCCCCTGAACCCGTGAGGCTTTTCCAGACGGGGTAGTTATATTACATCCCCTTTCGCTTTGAGTGAAGGGGTATGTCTGTTTTTGTTATAATAAATTAAAACGGGAATGATATTTCATGATGCCATTTGCAACTCTTGAATTAAGTATTCAATATGTACAGCGGAATGCGGGAGAACCATGTATCGTGGGCTCAATACTCGCCACTTTTGTAAGGAAATCATATGATTATTGGTAGTTTTGAGATTATTGAACCTCTACCTGAGCTAAAGAATCCCCATGTTATAGCTATACTGAAGCCATGGATAGATGTGGGTGCAGTAGGCACAATGGCGCTGAATAGACTGGAGAGCTTTTATGGGGCTAGGGATCTGGCCAAACTGACCCGCCCGGGGGACTTTTATGATTTCACGC
>CAYLRY010000047.1:0-23595 GCA_964386535.1 uncultured Dehalococcoidales bacterium
CATTTTGAATCTATCATAGGACTTTTTTTCTTTCTTGGTGCTGTTAAACTCGGGTAGCTCTGGTTATTCCATTTGCTATCAGATAACTGTGGCCGGGCAACCAGTCAACGGGTATCTGCAGGCTCGTTAACAGGCTGCATTGTGTTATACTATGGTTAGTATAATATCCATCCACAATAATAGCTGTTGGTCAAGATCAAAGGAGCCTCTCCATAAAATCACTATTTGGTTCCAATTACAGATGGTATATCTTGGTTCTTACTATGTTGGTCTATGCCATTATAGTGGGCGCAGAGCGGATGTGTCTGCCTGTCCTGTTTGAAGAGATCTCCGGCGAACTGGGTTTAAGCCTGGTCTCTATCGGAACTATCTGGGGACTGGATCCCCTGGCAGGTATTATTGTGGCACTGCCTGCCGGAATGCTGGCTGATCGTTTTGGTATTAAACGTACTCTGACAGCAATTTGCCTTTTAGCAGGGATTCTCTCTGCTTTACGCGGTTTTTCCTTTAATTTCGGCTCTCTGGCAACCACAGCCTTTATTTTTGGTTTCTTTTCCGCCATGCCGCCCAGCGTAGCTCCTAAAGCGACGGCCGTCTGGTTCAGCAGCCGTTACCTGGGACTTACTAATGCTTTACTTCAGGTGGCCTGGTCAGTGGGTTCTATGGCAGCGACTTTAACCAGCGCTACATTGTTGTCGCCCTGGCTGGGAGGATGGCAAAACGTTCTCTTTTTTTGGGGAGCACCGGCCTTTTTATTAGGTATTATGTGGTTGATCACCGGCAGGGAACCTGTACAGCAGGAGCGCCAGACTGTTATGCCAAGTGTGCCGTTAAAGGAAACACTAAAGCATATCATTCGCGTCAAAGAAATCTGGCTTCTTGGATTTATGGCGCTGTTTTTCTTTGGCGCCAATATGAGCCTTAACGGCTATTTGCCTTTATATTTACGAAATATGGGCTGGTCTGATGCCTCTGCTGATTCGGCTATGACTATAGTACTGGCTACCAGCCTGGTTGGTGTGATACCCATGGTGCTGCTGGCAAACCGGTTGAACTCTCCTAAAGGTATGTTTTTATTTTCTATGGTATGTATGACTCTGAGCTTATTCTTGATCCCCCTGGTCGGTGATTCACCGCAATATATGTGGCCGCTCCTCATTATTAGCGGTATTTTACGCAGCGCTTTTCCGGTTTTTTTGAATACTCTTACCTTACAAATTAAGGGCGTAGGAGCGGCCTATGGCGGAACTGCCATTGGTTTAACCAGCACTATTGGTATGGTCGGAGCGTGTTGTGCTCCTCCGGTGGGCAACAGCCTGGCGGTTATTTCTACAGGGATGCCTTTTATTTTTTGGGCGGCTTTTTCCGCTTTAGCAATTCCGGCTTTTCTGGTTTACCACCGTATTGTTGCCAGACAGGAGGGAGATGAAAAGAAATACTTCTAACGAAGTCACTTTCCATGCCCCGTAATACGGATGGGGGGGTCTGGAAACAGGTTTTCATTAATATTATCTTAAAAAATATATTCACGTTGAAATAAAAAGCGGAGGAGTTAAAGATGGAAGAAAAGATTGTTTATTTTGAAAAACCTGGAAAAGATAACACCGAAGAAACCCTTAATCTGGCGATGGAAAGGGCTAAAGCTAGAGGCATCAAAAAGATCATCCTGGCATCTACCTGGGGGGATACGGCCAGACTGGCTGCTCAACGGTGGGCTGGCAGCGGCATTAAGCTTGTGGTTGTTCCGCATCAATTCGGTTTCATGGTTGATACTCAACGCTTTCCCGCACAACTGGTGACTGAACTGGAGAAACAGGGGCATGCTGTTCATTTCGGTACTATGCTGTTTCATACTGAAAATTTGTATGGTGTTAATGTTCCGCGAACGCTAGCCAATCTATTGCGAACTTTCTGCCAGGGCATGAAAGTCTGTGTGGAGATAGTCCTGATGGCAACAGACGGCGGCAAAGTTATGGTGGGTGAGGAAGTGGTGGTAGTCGCAGGAACCGGACGGGGAGCCGATACAGCGGTGGTGGCAATTGCTGCCTCTTCCACCCATCTTGCTGATTTGCATATCACCGAAATAATCTGTAAACCTTTACAAACTAAACAGGGAACTCCTCCACCCACTCCCACGTTAAAAGCATAAGAGTTCTCCACCTCATCTTTCTGGTAACATGAATAATTTAATAGTAACTGGCTTGGAAGGCCACCTTATCGGGCACCTTTTTCTTGATGCCAAATGCGGTCTTGCCGGTTAAATTTGCATATTTCATGACCACCTCAAAGGAAGGGGTTACAATGCTGACATTACAGCTCAGGTGGCCTGACTCCAGATCTACCTTTTTGGTTTTTTTACAGGCCACCCTTAAGATGAACTGATTTTTTCTTCCCGTGAAAGGAAGGAGTTCTTATATTCTTTGGCTTTTTGCAGCAAATCCAGTGCATTCAGATGAGCGGCATCAGAAAAACCATGTCCCGCCAGCATGGCAGCAATTTCTAAAATGCAGTCATTTTCTGTTAATTCTTCCATGATGCTGATAGTACGGCTGCTGTCGGCCTTCTTACAGACACGGTAGTGAGCATCAGCATAGGCGGCAATCTGGGGCAAATGAGTTACGCAAATAACCTGATGTCTGCGGGACAGTTCAAATAGTTTTTTCCCAAGAATGTCTCCACTCCTGCCACCTACACCTATATCGATTTCATCGAAGATCAACACCGGGACATCATCAATATTTGAAAGTGCAGCTTTAAGGGCTAAGGTAAAACGGGAAATTTCCCCCGTTGAAGCCACTTTCACCAGTGATTTCAAAGGTTCACCCGGGTTAGTGGAAACCAGGAACTCAACATCGTCTGCTCCATCTTCTGTAAAAGACCAGGTCTGACCGCCTGGTACCTGGATGCCTTCTGCCGCCTGGTTTTGTCTTATAGAAACAGCAAATTGCATTTGTCCCATTTCCAGTGTCTGGAGTTCCTTATTGACGACAGCAGATAAAGCCGGGGCAGACATAGACCGTTTCTCAGAAAGCTGAAAAGCCTGTTCTCCCAGCTTTGTCTTCATGTCAATCTTGCGGGCTTCAAGCAGTTCCCGTTCTTCTTCTAAAAGATTCAGAGTTCTTAATTCTTGCTCAGCTTGCGAAATATAACCCAGGATATCAGTTAAGGTTTTGCCGTATTTCCGCTTTAAATTTCGAATTAGTTCCAAGCGTGACTCTATCTCATCCAGCCGCTTGGGATTATGATCAAGTTTATCTCCGTAATTTCTGATGTCACGTGCTAATTCTTCCAATCCAAAAAACGATTTTTCGAGATAATCAAGGTAAGGGCTAAGATCAGCATCCATCTCCACCAGCTTTTTCAATGACTGGCGGGCTTCATTTATCCCCGCCAGAGTGGACAGGCTTATGCGGGAACCTGGATCACCACCTGATAACACCTCATATATTTTATTGCAGTGTTCCTTGAGCTTGTGGCTATGGGTTATAAGCTGTCTTTCTTTCTCAAGCTCTTCATCCTCATCCGGATGGAGATTGGCCTTCTGTATCTCGGCGATCTGGTATTTTAAAAATTCTTCCCGGCGCAAGGAGTCTGTTTCCTTTTGATCAAGTGCACTTAACTTTGATTCCAGTTCTTTAAACTGCTTTACCATAGATGTGTAATTTTGTCTGAGGCCCATATTTCCGGCAAAAGCGTCCAGGAAATCAAGATGTTTTTTCTTGTCCAACAGCGAGAGGTGTTCAGACTGTCCATGAATATCGACTAATAGGTTTCCTGCAGATCGCAGGAGTGCTCTGGTCACACTATGACCATTAAGTCTGACCAGCCCCGGTTTTTGGCGTCTAATTTCACATGTGATTATCAGTAGGTGATCTTCGTAAGATATACCTCGCTCAGACAGCAAGGCAAAAAGAGGAGCCGGGTTAGGAAAATTGGAAAGCGAAAAAACGCCTTCGATATAAGCTTCGGAGGCGCCGTGCCGGATAACCTCTTCTCCGGCGGAACCAGTCAATAATATTTCGACAGCATCCAGTATCAATGATTTTCCGGCGCCGGTTTCGCCGGTAATAATATTCAACCCATCCTGTAAATGCCAGTCGATATCTTCAATAATACCTAGGTTTTTGACCTTTAACTCCAGTAACAAGCGGCCTTCCTGTTATCTACCGGTTCCTTTTGCCTGGGGTTGCCAGGCAAGGAGATAGCTTTTTATTCAGCCTTATTTTAACATGTTCCGGAGTAGTGGAAAATAAGCCATATCAACAACATAAATCTCACTCAATAAGGGGAGGTTTTGCCGTCTCTGTGTTACTTATTACGTCTTCTCTGGATGCGTGTCATCTTAAGCACCCTTTTATGGTGCTTTTTGCTCATTTTCTTTTTACGCCACTTGAGTGTACTGCCCATCCTGGTCTAACTCCTCCTGATCCTGACCTTGAGTTGTGCTCAAGCAAGGTTTGATAAGTTATTTGTATCTTTGGGCTATGCCAAAGGAAACCTTTATAATATTACTACAATTTCCCGTTTTCCGAAATAGCAAACTTGCATGAAAATCTGTTTTTTCCCAACTATCCTGTTAAATGGTTATATTCCTATCAAGACACTTTTGGTATGCAACTGACCTCTGCCGCATTAGATAAAAACTAACATAACCCCACTTCCGGGCATCTCCCGGTAACGGTTTTCTTAAAGCAATCTTAACCAGCAATCGATCAGCTAAGGACGCTCGTTTGAAGCCCCCAGAAGCGCAGGTGTCAATACTATTATCTCGGTATTTAACGGCAGGCTGCTGGGATCAATTTCAATCTCACTTGAATTCAACCTGCGGACCTGCTTCTGGTTTTGCAGGAATTCATCAACCGGTGATATCGGGTAATCGACTCCGGAAGTTTTATAGTGCATGGGTATAACCATTTTCGGTGAAATAGCCTGGATTGTCTCTCTTACTTCCGGGACGGGAAGTGTAAAGAAGCCTCCCACAGGAACCAGAAGGACATCCACCCGTCCTATCTCTGTGATTTGCTGGGAGGAAAGAAGGTGACCCAAATCTCCGGCATGGCAGAGCCTCACTTCATCCAATGTGAAACAAAAAATCAGGTTATTGCCGCGTTTGCTTCCTTTTGCTTCATCATGAAAGACGGGAATTCCGTTTATCTTGATGTTCTTGACTGTATGCTGTCCAGCAGTCTGAATTATTGCCGGTTTCCCCCTGATGGATTTAACGTTGTTATGATCACCATGTCCGTGAGATACCGTCACAATATCGGCTTCTTCTCGGATAACGTCATAATTGATACCCTGTCCTACGCTGTAAGGATCAGTGATAATCCTGGTGTTGTTTTGAGAAATAATCAGGAACGAGGCATGAGCGAGATATTTGATCTTCATGGTCCTTTCTCCTCTGGACATTTCCTTATTAAAGGATGCCCCTTGTTTTTAAAAAGTGCCTGATTCGGTTCAAGGCTTCTTCTATTTCATTCATCGAGGTGGCATAACAGCAGCGGATAAATCCCTCACCCTGCTGTCCGAAAGCTGTGCCGGGCACTACTACCACTTTCTCGTCTTTCAACAAAGCTTCTGAAAATTCATCTGATGTCATACCTGTACCTCGAATACTGGGAAAGGTATAAAAAGCCCCTTTCGGTTCAAAACATGCCAGGCCGAGATTATTAAAACCTTTTACCATTAATAAACGGCGCCTGTTATAGTCTTCTACCATCTCCCGGATATCTGGTTCACCGTTTTTTAAAGCTTCTAAGGCCGCCTTCTGTCCCATAATAGGGGCGCATAACATGGTATATTGATGGATCTTGGTCATGGCAGCAATGATCTCCTGACTGCCGGCAGCATAACCCAGGCGCCATCCTGTCATAGCATAAGCCTTGGAAAACCCTCCCAGCAGCACTGTTTGATATTGCATACCCGGTAGGCCGGCAAAAGACGCCTGTTCAAATCCATATACCAGCCGGGCATAGATTTCGTCCGAGATGACTACCAGGTTATGTCTGATGGCCAGTTCTGCTATCTCCATCATCTTATCCCGGCTCATTACTGCACCGGTAGGATTAGCTGGATAGCCTAGAAGAATAGCTTTGGTCTTTTCAGTGATAAAAGGCTCTATCTCGTTGGCTCTTAATTCAAAACAGTTTTCAACTCGGGTTGGAACCCTGACTGCACGGCCCCCAGCCAAAAAAACGCAGGCTGGATAAGAAACATAGCACGGGTCAGCCATGATTACCTCATCGCCCGGATCCAGGATAGCCCTCATCACCAGATCCAGGGCTTCACTAACGCCTACCGTAATCAATACCTCACTGAGGGGTTCATAAGTCAGCCGGTACTGGCGTTCTAGGTATCGGCCTATTTCTTCTCTAAGCTCAGGGGTACCTGAGTTAGAGGTATACATGGTATATCCTTTTTCTATAGAATAAATAGCGGTTTCGCGTATATGCCACGGAGTAACATAGTCCGGTTCTCCCACACCCAGTGAAATAACACCTTCCATACCAGCCACAAGATCAAAAAATTTACGGATTCCGGACGGCGCCAGCTCTCTAACGCATTTAGAGGTAAAAGAAGAGTTACAGTTATTTATGATGCGGTTTACTGCCATAAGAGTCTCCATGTAATAATTTGTTAATTTTTAATTTCAATTCCTGGAGTATTGCCTGAAATCTTTTTATCATCCTGTTAATATGGATTTAGGGTAGAAAAGGTTGTCTCTTCAATTCTTCCTTTGCTCCCAGGATTTCACCGTCCTCTTTATATTTCTTCAATATAAAATGGGTTACTGTTCCCTGGACGCCCTCAATAGGGGCCAGTTTTTGAGATACAAAGGCGGCCACCTCCTGTATAGTCTTACCGGTGACAATCACCAACAGATCATAAGTCCCTGAAAGAAGGTAAACGGTGTAAGCCTGTGGAAAACGGTAGATGCGCTCGGCGATCGAGTCAAAGCCGACTTCCCTTTGAGGGGCTATTTTTACCTCAATCAAAGCAAAAACATGTTCGTTCTCCAATTTATCCCAGTTTATGATGGTCTTGTATTTCAGGATTACCTGATCTCGTTCGGCATCTTTAATAATTTTGGAGACCTCCTCTTCGGATAAGCCGGTTATGGTGGCTATCTGTTTGATAGATGCCCTGGCATCTTTTTCCAGTATTTTCAAGATTTCGGCTAACATGTATTTTTACTCCCATCAATACTTACTGACCATATTGTCAAAGGTCTATATTATTATCATATGTCTAAAATCAGGAATGATCACATATTCTAACATTTTAAAAGCAGTGCTTTCAAAACTAAAATAAAATTGGAAAACCCCCTCAAAATGAGGGGGTTTCTTTCAGGTAAAAATATATTAGGTATCAGAATGAACTGGTGATTTTCCCTTCAAACTCCGTAGTTATGCTGCCGTCAATGAGGTGTTCGGCAATTTCCTCATCAGTCATTTTTAAAAGATCCTTGAACACATATTCGTTATGTTCACCGACGCAGGGTGAGGCCCTGACCAGCTTTCGAGGGGTCTTGGAAAGTATAAAACAGGCCTGTGCATCATACTTGGGTTTGCCCATAACCGGATGTTCAAGTTCCGTAAAATAATTCCTGCTGGCAAGCTGTGGGTCCCGGTATATATCAGAGGGTTTTTCTACCACATTAGCAGGCACACCGGCATTTTGCATAATGGATTCGATCTCTTCGGCCGGATGTTTGAGGGTCCAGCCAGTAACCAGCTTGTCCAATTCGTCTTCATTCTTTTTTCTTAATGCTAAGGAAGCATAGTTGCTTTGTAAGGCCAGTCCGGGGTTGCCAATTGCCTGGCAGAATTTCGGCCATTGCTCTTCATTCATCACGCTGATAGCTACCCAGCGGTCTTCACCCTGGCACTGGTAAACCCCATGCGGGGCTGCCCCCGGCAGACGGTTGCCGTTTCTCCCCATAACGGTACCATTGATCTGATAGTCCATAATGGGAGGCGCCATAAACTGGATAGAGGACTCAAACTGTGACTGATCTATATACTGGCCTTTGCCGGTCTTTTTCCGATAAGCCAAGGCAGCCAGCAAAGCGAAGGCGGCAAAACGGCAGCTTACATAGTCGGTATAAGCTCCATATGGCATAGAAGGCAGCCTATCAGGCCATCCGGTGACCTCACTAAAGCCGCTGAAGTTCACCGCGTTCTGTCCGTATCCGGCATAACTGGTGTGGGGACCTCCGCGTCCCTGCATACTGGAACTGAAGAAAATGATATCCGGTCGCACCTTTTTTATTTGTTCATAACCCATGCCCCATTTTTCCATGGTGCCGGGTGAAAAGGACTCAGTGACTATATCTGCCCATTCAATTAATTTCCAGGCCAATTTTTTACCGTTAGGATGCTGCAAATCGATGCTAACGCAGTATTTGTTTGGATTATGCCTTCCATAAAACATACTACCGTCAGGTGTAGGGATGCCATTGACAAAGGGTCCGTTGATGCGGTTGGTATCCAGACGTTTATGAGATTCTATTTTCACCACGGTTGCCCCGTGATCAGCAAAATAACGTGAAGTGGAAGGTCCTACCACCACCCAGGCAAATTCGGCTATCTTAATTCCAGCCAGTGCATTTTTACTCATCTTTTCGGTCCTCGCGTTTAGATTATTCCTTTGCTTTTCAGACTTTTAATCTGGTCTACGGTCATACCAAATTCACTATATACTTCCATATTATGCTCACCGATTAAAGGGGCACGACGTTTTACAGTAACCGGGGTTTCTGTCATGGGCACGAATTGGCCGCAATAGGGGAGTGAATCATTTAGTTCAGGATGAGGCAGTTTTACCCAGTAGTTACGGGCTTTAAGCTGGATATCGTTACTGATATCTTTGGTGCTGGAAACGGGAGCGATCAGGATAAAACGCTTAAAAGCGCCTTCTTCATAAAGGTCATCCTTGGTTTTGGTAAGTGTGAACTCTTCAATGGCCTTACCCACTTTATCTGCCAGCGGCTGCTGAAGGACGGCGGCATTATAGTCGGTCCACCAGTTAAGCTTCTCTAACCATTCAGGACATTTTCCTTCTTCCTTCATCCATTTGACCAGATTTTCCGAAGAAGGCACATAAGGCGGATTGCCGCCCAGCGCCAGGATCATAACATAGCCGTCTTTACAGCGGAAATAGATAGGTTGTTTGACCCGCGTGGCTGCCACGTATGACACTGATCCTGCTCTGGTATAATCCACCTTGTTCATATCCCACATCTGTAAGGAGTTCATGGTAGCGGAAATATTGGACTCTTGCATGGAAACATCCACGAACTGGCCTTCGCCTGAGGACAGTTTATACCAGTAGGCAATCATGGAACCAATGGCGCCTTCACAACCAGCAAAAATAGAAGCCTGCGGGAATCCTATCCAGACCGGCGCCCGGTCAGGGTCTCCGCAGGCATTCAGGTAACCGGAACTGGCCATAATAGTCAGGTCGCTGGCTTTAAAATTGGCCTTGGGTCCGCTCTGACCAAAGGGGGTAATGGCAGTATAAATAATATCCGGTTTTATACTACTAATTTCTTCATAGCCCAATTTCAAACGGTTTAAAACACCCACTCCTAGAGATTCAATGATAATATCGGTTTTGGATGCTAATTTTTTAAAAATCTCCTGGCCTTCAGGCGTGTACAGATCCAGGGTAATGCCTTTTTTGTTGGTATTAAAAGCAAACCAGTATAAACTCTTTTCTGGATTAGCTATATTTTTGTAATAAGGCCCGATGCGTGAAGGGCTGCCGCCGGGGGGTTCTATTTTTATTACTTCCGCTCCTGCATCGGAAAATAACTTTCCTCCGATCATGCACCCGCCTTCTGTCAGGTCAAGAACACGAAGTGGTGCCAATGCTGAATTGGTCTCTTGATTTTTACTCATTCTATTTATCCTATTTTAGATTATTAATTACCGGGAACGAGCCAACGGAATTATACATCTGGGTTGGCCTTATTCCCGGCAGCAAAGCGAATACTTTTATATCGCTGTTTCTACTAAAAAAATAGCATACAGCCATTTATATGTCAAACTTATGTTTGTATTGACACAGGAAAAATTGCCTAAATAATCAATAATTATTTATTTATTATAATTAAAAATTATTAAATTAAGTTATCCAATAATTTAATAATATAAATTATATATTTAACATATAAGATATTAGTTCTCTTTTAACTTATATTATTAATCCGTCTCCTGAACCAGGGCATGATTAGCTTTCAAGGTATCAATCATTTGAGTTACATAGTCCAGGTAGCGTTGTTTCCTCGTGGCTGCCACTTGATACCCTTCTGCCACACTCCAATCGATTTTATATTGGTCCCATACGTAAATACATAATTGCTGCAAGATTACAAAGGCCTCTCCCGGATTTTTACAGCGTTCACCCAGGATATTTAAAATTTCATCTCCCAGGCTGGCAGGCTGTGATGTCTGAAAATGCTCCTCGGGAGCCCTGGACTCGTTTTCTTTCACTTATTTCTCCTCATTATTCGGTACATATGAATTATAACCGATATGAAAATAAAAAACAGATTTTTAGCCTTTTTATTCTTCATAAATGGCTATTTTCATAAGAGATAAACAAGAGATCTCATATTGAAATTTCTGTTTCACTTTTTTATTTTTGGATAAAATATACCGGTATAGCAAATAGGGCTATATCATAGTAGATATTATTTGGGTTTAATGATATAATATTTTGGGTACGGGAAACTCTGGTTGACGTGTCCAAAAATACGAAATTAGGTGAAGAAAGTGGTTATCAGCATGGAGTATAATGAATCAGCCAAATTCTATACAGCGGAGGATGAAGATCAGGATTTGTGGTTGCTGCTTACTCATACCAGATATGCTGTTTTTAGAGCCAGAGAAAAAGAATTGCAGAGATATGGAGTCTCACCGGAGCAGGTAGGGCTCCTTTTTGTAGTTCAGGCCTTAGGTCATAAAGCTACGCCAGCAGCTTTATCACGTCATATACTTCGTCAGCCGCATACTGTTTCTGCTCTGGTAGACAGAATGACCAAAAGAGGCCTGGTAAAAAAAGTGAAGGATCTTGAGAGGAAAAACCTGGTTAGAGTGGTTATGACTGAGAAAGGACAAAAAACCTATGAATTGTCCACAAAACGAGGTCCCATTCACAGGATACTGGGCACTTTGAATGACAAAGAGAGAAGTGAATTCCGCAGCTATTTAGAAAGGATATTAACCAAAGCGCGCAAAGAGATAGGACTTGACCGGGATGACCTGCCGCTATCTGATTTGTAGCATTATTATTGACAATGACATACATATGTGGTAGGTTTATAACCAAGATATGAAAAATGTTTCATTTACCATTGCTCCTGGATTTAGCTTTAAATTTTACTTTAGACGCATGAAGATGTGCTTGGGAGCTTTGGTTTAAAAACTGAAAACAAAAAGGCAAATAAAAAAGCCCTCCCAAGCGGAGGGCTTTTTGTTTAACAAAGCTTAAGATTGGAAATAAGTGAAGGAAGTCTTAAAATGGTTAAAATATATTTAACGAATATTGTGTATTTGTAGTTTCCGAAGCCGGCAATTTCTTCAGCAGTCTGGTTATACCTGTTAAATAGTAATAGAGAGCACTCTAAATGAAAAAAGTTGAAATCAAACTGGACATGGGCAGTTATTCGGTTCTGATTGGCCCCGGGCTTATTAATAGCATTGCGGATGAGCTAAATAAAATAATTGATGGCGACCGGGTAATTCTGGTAACCCATCCCTGTGTAAAACAATTGCACGGAAACCATGTGCTGAATAGATTGCAAGCCGGAGCGCTCTTCCCCAGCTTACTGGAGGTACCTGAAGGGGAGGAGTATAAGTCACTGGAGCAAGCCTCAGATTTGTATAAAGAGTTAAGCCGTTTACAGGTTGACCGCACCACGCCGGTGCTGGCCCTGGGCGGAGGCGTGATCGGTGACCTGGCTGGTTTCGTAGCTGCCACTTATATGAGAGGAATACCCCTGGTACAGTTACCTACTACTTTACTGGCGCAGGTGGATAGCAGTGTGGGAGGAAAAACCGCTGTCAACCAGGGTAAGCTTAAAAACATCATTGGAGTCTTCTATCAGCCGAGATTAGTAATAGCAGATATTACGACTTTAAAAACCCTTCCTGAGTGCGAATATGTAAACGGTTTGGCTGAAATTGTCAAATATGGTCTTATACAGGATGAGGTACTTTTTGGCTTGCTTGAGAAAAACTGCGATAGTATAAAGCAGCGGGATGAGTCCCTTATGGAGGAAATTATTTATCGCTGCGTTTCTATAAAAGCCGGAGTAGTGGAGCAGGATGAAAAAGACACCGGTTTGAGGAATATTTTAAATTTTGGGCATACAGTGGGTCATGCTATTGAGGCAGTTTCAGGTTTTAGTGTAAGCCATGGTAAGGCGGTGGCGATGGGAATAGTAGCAGCCAGTAAAATTTCATTGAAAATGGGGTTGTTTTCCCGGTCTGATTATGTTCGAATCAAATCATTGATTTCCAGGTTTGGATTGCCTGTTGACCTGGCCGGTTATCCGGTTGAGGATCTGATGTTGGCCATCAAACATGATAAAAAAAGAGCCGCAGGACGGCTGAGAATGGTATTAATAAAAAAAGCCGGAGAGGTCTTTATCGATGAAGATGTTGATCCATCTCTGGTTAGCCAGACTTTAGAGGACAAGGGTGAATAAACTGAAAATCTGTGCCAGCATAGTGGAAAATAATCTGGCATTAGTTCGTGAAGTTGAACCGGAAGTGGATTTTTTTGAAGTGCGGCTTGATCTGGTAGGACCTGGCTGGCTTGAGCTGGTCAAGCACATTAAAAAACCCTGGCTGGCCTGCAACCGGAGTCCAGTAGAAGGCGGAAGGGGGCATCCGGATCTGTCTTTACGTATTGCAGAATTATTACGGGCAATTGATGCAGGGGCTGATATTATTGACCTTGAATATCACACCCGGGGTCTATCCCAGATAGTGCCTCTTATAAAACAAAAGGCAACCTGTATTTTATCTTTTCATGATCCGGAGGGAACGCCCTCTTATGAAGACCTGCTGGATATTGTGGAAGGGCAGATTAGGGCCGGGGCTGATATCTGTAAGATAGTCACCCTGGCACGGAGTTTCGCTGATAACCTGGTGATTTTAAGGCTTTTTGAACATTTCAGGGAGATAAAGTTAGTGGCCTTTTGCATGGGGGAAGCCGGCCGGATCAGCCGTATTCTCAGCCCTCTTGCCGGAGGGTATTTCATCTATTCCAGCCTGGCTCCCGGAAAGGAGTCAGCTTCCGGGCAGGTAACTGTTAAAGAAATCAGAGAAATTTACAGGATACTGCAATTATGCTGAATTTTCAGGTCTCCGGAACAACTAAAATTTGCGGTATTATTGGTGATCCGGTTGAACATACTATTTCACCTGCCATGCACAATGCAGCCTTCAAAGAAATGAGTTTGGACTATGTTTATGTCCCTTTCAAAGTACATAAACCGGATCTGGCAGAGGCTGTTGCAGGCCTCAAGGCGCTGAATATCCGCGGTATGAATGTGACCATCCCTCATAAAGTAAATGTTTTGGCCTACCTGGATGAGGTGGATGAACTCGCCCGTTATACGGGAGCAGTAAATACCATTGTTAACAGGGATGGATATTTAAAAGGTTATAATACGGATGCCTCTGGATTCATTCATGCTTTGGAGGCCGAAAAAATCGAGTCCCAGGGACAAAGTGTGATTGTGATAGGGGCGGGCGGCGCTTCCAGAGCGATTTCTTTTATTCTGGCTGATAAAGGGGCTGATTTAACTATTCTGAATCGCCATCCGGATACAGCCCGGGAACTGGCTTTCCGGCTGTCCGGAATATTCCGGAAGAACATAAAGGCACTGGAGTTGACACGGCAGAATTTAGAATCAGTTTTATACAGGTCAACAATCCTGATCAATACTACCAGTGTGGGTATGTCTCCTGATCAGGAAGTATCACCGGTTCCGGTCGACCTTTTGAGACCAGGGCTGGTAGTGGTTGACATAATATATAACCCGATAAAAACAAGATTACTTATTGACGCCCAAAAAAGGGGATCAAAAATAATCGGTGGATTGGAAATGCTGGTACAGCAGGGTGCGGCAGCTTTCGAACTCTGGACCGGTCATCCTGCGCCGGTGGAAATAATGCGGAAAGCCGGACTAAAAGCCATGGGAATAAATGAAGGATAGTATCGCTTTAATAGGATTTATGGGCACGGGGAAAAGCGCCTGCGGGGCTGTACTGGCGGAAAGACTGGGAAAACAGTTTACTGAAACAGACGTCCTGGTTGAGTTAAAGGCGGGCAAAACAATACCCTTGATATTCAAGGAGCAGGGTGAGATTGCTTTCCGCGAGATGGAGATAGATGTCATCAGGGAGATTGCTGGAAGGGAAAATCAGGTAATCGCTTGTGGTGGAGGTGTGGTACTCAACCGTATTAATATTGATAGGCTCAAACTCAAGTCTGTAATTGTCTGGCTGACAGCTAATCCTTCAATAATTATACGCAGAACAGCGCTGAATGGAGAAGAAAGGCCAGTCCTTAAACAGGTGAAAAGCCTGAACGACCTCCGCAGCTTGATGCAATTCAGAAAACCTTTTTATGAGCGTGCAGCCGATCTTAAAGTTAATACCTCCAGACTTAATATCCAGGAGACAGTAAATCAAATAATCGAAAAGATTGAGAATAATGCGGATCAGAATAGATAAAAGTGTAATAGAAGGCACAGCCCCTGCTCCATCATCTAAGAGCTATACTATCAGGGGCTTGATGTGCGCAGCCATGGCCGGAAACCAGAGCATCATAAGACGTCCGTTAAGTTCTGATGATACTGAAGCAGCTTCACGGGTATTATCCCAGGTAGGTGTCAAACTTGTGTTGAATCCGGATAGCTGGCTGGTCAATGGAGGAACCTTTTGCAATCCGCATGAAGATCTATTTTGTGGAGATTCAGCCGCAACCTTACGTTTTATGACAGCTATTGGTTCTCTGGTTCCAGGAGGCTGCCGGCTAACTGCTGGACCGTCACTTTCCAGGAGACCGGTAAGCACCCTGGTAGAGGCCTTGAAAAAATGGGGGGTAAAGGTGAATTGCCGGGGTGAATATGCTCCGGTTGAGATTGCTGGTGGAAAACTTGACGGTGGTTTAACCGAGTTGCGCGGTGATATCAGCTCACAATATGTTTCTGCCCTCTTGCTTGTCGCCCCCCTTTGCTTAAAAAAAAGCCGGATCAGGCTTAGCACCCCTTTGGAATCCAGATCTTATGTTTTGATGACTATGGATTGTTTGAGAACATTCGGCATCAGAGTCATAGCTTCAGATGATCTGAATGAGTTCGAAATTTGGCCGCAATCTTATTCTGCTGCTCAATACGAGGTTGAAGGAGATTGGTCTTCAGCTTCTTATTTGTTAGCTCTTGGCGCTGTAGCCGGGAACATGAGGATTTCAAACCTTCACCTGTTAACTTACCAGGGAGATAAAGCCATTGTTGATCTTTTAGGGATGATGGGTGCGGAGGTTAAAACGGACGGCCGGGACATAATTGTAAAGAAAGGCTGTCTGAAAGCTATAAAAACTGATTTGGGTGAATGTATCGATCTATTACCTACCATGGCTGTACTGGCTGCTCTGGCTGATGGCCGGAGTGAGTTTACCGGGATACGCCGGGCCCGCTTAAAGGAGTCTAACCGGGTGACTTCTGTGAGGGAAGGTTTGGAAAAGGCCGGCATCAGGACCAGTGAAGAAGAGAACAGGCTTTGCATTATGGGAGGCAAAACCCAGGCTGCGGTGATCGATTCAAAAAACGACCATCGTATTGCCATGGCCTTCAGTCTGCTCGGAGTAGCTTCCGGTGGGATTACGCTGGAGGGGGCTGAATGTGTCTCTAAAACCTACCCTGAATACTGGCAAATTCTCAACAGTTTGGGAGTAAAAATGTATGAGCAATAGCATTGGCGTACTCTTCCGAATTACCAGCTTTGGCGAAAGCCACGGCCAGAGTGTAGGCATCACCATTGATGGGTGTCCGGCAGGACTCCGTTTAAATGAAGATGATATCCAGAAAGAGCTTGATAAAAGGAAGCCCGTGACTGGTGCCGGAGGAACCCCCCGCTCGGAACAGGACAGGGCAGAAATCCTTTCAGGTATTTTTAACAGTCATACTACCGGAGCTCCTCTTACCATGATTGTAAAAAATACCAATATCGATTCTACTGTATATGATAATATCAGGTCCACACCAAGGCCAGGCCATGCTGATTTTACTGCTTTCGTTAAATATGGCGGTTACAATGACTACCGGGGAGGCGGACGCTTTTCCGGAAGGATCACTGCCGGACTGGTGATGGCAGGAGCAGTGGCCAGGAAGCTATTGAACCGGTTAAACATAGAGGTTCTGGCTTATACCGCCCAGATAGCTCAGGTTAAGGCAGAAAGAAAAAGCCTGGAAGAAGTACGGCGGAATGTTTACCAGAATCCTTTGCGCTGTGCTGATCTTTTCGCAGCCGGAGAGATGGCCAGGGCGATCAGTTTAACTGCTGAGTCAGGCGACAGTCTGGGAGGTATCATAGAAGGTCTGGCTGTTAATGTACCGGCAGGTCTGGGCGAACCGCTTTTTGATAGCCTTGAAGGTGAACTGGCGAAAATATTGTTCGCTGTTCCGGCAGTAAAAGGCGTGGAATTCGGAGCTGGTTTCATGACGGCGGAAAAACGGGGTTCGCAGAATAACGATCCTTTTATCATTGAAAATGGGAAAGTGATAACTGCTACCAATAATTCCGGAGGCATTCTCGGCGGCATCAGCAGCGGTATGCCTCTGGTGGTGCGGGTGGTAATAAAACCTACTCCTTCTATTTCGCAAAAACAAAAAACGGTAGACTTGCAGAAAATGCATGAGGCAGAAATAAATATTCTAGGTAGACACGATGTTTGTATTGTCCCGCGAGCTGTTATTGTAGTGGAATCTGTGATGGCTGTAACCCTGTGTGATCTGGCCCTCAGGGCAGGAATATTAACGAGGGTATTAAAATGAGTCTGGATATGCTTAGAAAGCAGATTGATGATCTGGATATATTGATCATCAAATCAATAGCTGAAAGAATGAAGGTGGCCGGCAGGATTGGCCTGGAAAAAAAAGAATCCGGCATCCCTGTGGAGGATAAAGGACGTGAAAATGTGGTCTTGAATAAAGTCAGGGATCTGGCTCTGGCGGAAAATCTTAATCCGGTGGAAATACAGAACATTTACCAGCGGATAATCTCCATCAGTAAAGAAGCGCAGGGTGTCACGGTAGCTTTCCAGGGTGAAATAGGCGCTTACAGTGAGGAAGCTGCCTATCAGTATTTCGGACCAACTGCCAGGTTGAAACCCTGTGAAAACCTGGAAGATGTATTTCAGGCAGTAGAGCAGGGGGATATCCAGTACGGCCTGGTGCCGGTGGAAAATTCGCTGGAAGGCAGCATTCCGCGTACTTATGATTTACTGCTGGATTCCCCCCTCAAGGTTTCCGGCGAGACTGAATTGCGAGTGGTACACTGCCTCATCGGTTTGCCCGAAACCCAAATCGGTTCCATAAATGAAGTCTATTCTCACTCCCAGGCACTGGGCCAGTGCAAGACCTTCCTGAGAAAAATGAAATGGAAATTGACCGCAGCATATGATACTGCAGGCAGTGTCAAGATGATCAAAGAGAACCGGTATATTGATAAAGCAGCCATCGCCAGCGCCAGGGCGGCAGAAGTATACGGTATGAAGATCCTGGTAAGGGAAATAGAAGACAATCCGAATAATTATACACGTTTTTTCATCCTCTCCAAACAGGAGGCCACGCCCTCTGAAAATGATAAAACTTCTATTGTTTTTACCGTCAAACATAAACCCGGGGCGCTTTATGAAGCATTGCAGAAACTGGCAGCCAGAAACGTTAATCTCTCCAAAATAGAGTCCAGGCCAACACGGCAGAAACCCTGGGAATATAATTTTTTTGTCGACTTTGACGGCAGGGCTGCGGATAAACCTGTACGCGAAGCATTACAGGACCTTGATAATGTAGCTGTTTTTGTAAAGATTTTGGGCACTTATCCCAGGGTGAGATGATAAAGCACAACCAGCGGAAAATGCTAACGTTGACGCATGAGCCACATCCTAATCCTTAAATTACACGGTCAATCTGAGATATAATTAAGGTGTAATTATGCTCCGGAGACTTTGATGGATTCTATTATTATACAGACTGAACGCCTGGTATTACGGGATTTTGAGGAAGCTGACTGGCCGGCTGTCCATGAATATGCCGGGAACGCGGAAGTGGCGCGGTTTCAGCAATGGGGTCCCAATAGCGAAACCGAGACTCAGGAATTTATCAAACAGGTTATTCGCCGGAGGCAGGAAGTTCCCCGGCTTCAATATGAACTGGCTATCACCCTGGCTTCGTCCGGCAGCCTTATCGGAGGCTGCGGTATACACATCACCGGGTTAAAGAACCGTGAGGGAAATCTCAGGTGCTTTTTGAATAGCGCCTTTTGGAATTATGGTTATGCTCAGGAAACCACCCGGGCTTTGATAAGATTCGGGTTCAAAGTGCTCAATCTACACCGCCTGTATGCCACCTGCGCCCCGGCTAATATGTATTCCGAGCGCGTCCTTATCAGCGCCGGCATGAAGAAAGAAGGTTACATCCGGGAACATAAACTGGTTAAAGACCAGTGGCGTGATTCCTGGCTGTATTCGATATTGGAACAGGAATATACGGAGAGAAATCAATAAGACTCTCTCAGTCCTGACACTTGGTATTGAAGCTCAGTAGCTGCTACTGTGTTTTGATAATAAACATTATACGGGGACGGGTATATGTACTTTTATTTCTTAAGATATCCTTTCTCCACACTGTTATTAATCAGTGAAAGGACATATTCCCATAATCTGGCCGAGCTCTCATTGATTACTTTATTATGAGAATATACCTGATTATAAGTAATACCGTCTTCTTTCCAGCGTTTTCCCTGTGTGTGATAGTTATGAATCAGGGGGATAATCCTGTCCAGGGTTTGGGCAAATCTGGCCTCTGCGGTTGTGCCGGTTTCAAATTCTTTCCACAGATCCATCAGGTCCTGATGCTGGTCCGGGGGCAGTAAACTAAATATTCGTTCGGCTGCCTTTTGTTCACGGGCTGGCTTTTCTGAATCGTCCTGCTTTTCACAGATGCCTTCATTCCCCATATCAATTTCTACAATATCATGCACAAGGAGCATTTCAATTACCCTGGGCACTTCAATATGTACCCTGCTGTATTCTGCCAGCACCATGGCCAGTAGAGTAGTATGCCAGCTATGTTCAGCGGAGTTCTCGCGGCGGTCCGGGTCCGCGGCCAGATAGGCTTTTCTATATACCGTTTTCAGTTTGTCAATTTCTACCAGAAAATCTAATTGCCGGGTTAAACGGTCTTGTGCCATGATTTATAATTTCTCCATTTTTTCAATAGTACGCAATGGAATAATATCCAACCTTTCTTTTTCAAGACAATACCGGCTTTTCTACCCCCAAATCATTCCGCAAAGATAAAGACTTATGACGCCGGTAATCAACATGGGCGGAGTAACCATCAGCCCGATTTTTAGATATTGAACGGGATGAATATTCAAACCTCTCTGACGTAGCAATACCAGCCATAGCATTGAGGATAAAGAACCCAGAATAGCTATGTTTGGCCCGATGTCTGCCCCCATAATAGCACCATAGACCAGAACCCTGTCAAATCCTGAAGCCTGGGCAGCCAGACTGCCCAGGCTGGAGACTGAAACCATCATCATGGACCAGTTATTAATAAGATTGGAGCCTATCGCAGTCCCCAGAGTTACGGAAAAAAGGGCCTGAAGCGGTCCATGCGAAGCCAGGCCGGCCAGTGCATCTGCCAGTACCTGTGTAAAACCTGTATTTTCCAGTCCTTTTATCAGAAGAGTCAAAGCAAAAATAAAAAGAAAGAGGTACCAGGAAATACCATGAGTCACGCTGTTGAAATTCAATCGTCTGAATCCAAAACTGCAGGTCAGCAGGATAATGGCGCCGCCCATGGCCGGATATGCTAACGGAAAGCCGTATAAGGAGACCAGAATGTAACCCAGAGCGGTCAGCCCCAATCCCGCGCTGACAGACAGGAAAAATTTGTCCGTTTTTACCGGCTGCTGGGGCATGTTTTCCCCGGATGTGGTAAAGATAGATTTACGGAAAATCAGGAAAAATAGTGCTATATTCACTGCAATCATCAGCAGGCTGGGAATCAGCAAAAACTTGAGATATTCTCCCAGGGTCAAATTGAACTCTCCCACAGCCAGAAGGTTAACTGGATTGGAGACCGGCAGCAGCATGGAAGCTGTGTTGGCAATAAAGACACAGGCAAAAACATACGGCAACGCTTTTAGCTTCATGCGTGTAACCAGTGCAAAAACAATAGGCGTCAATATTAAAGCTGTAGCATCATTGGAAAAGAAAGCAGTAATGACTGCTCCCAGGCTGAAAACCACCAGAAGCAGAAGAGGACCTTTTCCCCGGGCCAGTTTGACTGACTTGAAGGCGCACCATTCGAAAAAACCTGCCCGGTCAGCCACAATACTGATAATCATCAGCCCCAAAAAGAAAAGAAGTATATTGGCGCTGGATTTCAGTACTTCCCAGGTCTGTAAAGGAGAAATTACACCGGCTATAATCATAGCTGCTGCGCCTAAGGCGGCAGCAGTGGCCTCGTTGAGAGGCCGGGGACGCAGCATCACCAGTGCGATAGTTGGGACGAATATGATGAGTGATAATGCCATATTTTAAGTTTCGGTATCGATGACCCCAAAAGTATTCTATTTTATTATATTTACTTTGTCAAAAAACCATTTGCCAGATACCTTTCAGGTGTTATTACGATAAGCTGTAATGGGGAGATCAGATTAATCTGGTCTGAAAAGAACCGTCCAATCCGGCTTGCCTTCAGAACCGCTAAGCATGAAAATGGTGGCTGACTATATGCCTGCCCCCGGCGTAAGCTGATAAGGACACAAGGAAGCGGCCCTGCTGAAAAATACACCTTCTTTGAGATAATCATTCCTGCGGCATTGAATCTTCAATTGATTTATCTAATAATAAGGCTGTAAGAAAAAAATAGTGCCTGAAAAAGGGGTTAAGATGGTGGATTTATTGAAAAAGGAAGACTGTATTTTTTGCCGCATTGCTGATCATAAACTACCTGCGGTGGTGGTGGCTGAAAACAGCAAGACCCTGGCTATAATGGATATAAGGCCGGCTACACCGGGACATATACTGGTTTTACCCAGGTCACATTGTAAGGATATTTATGATTTACCTTATGAAATAGGTTCATCCATAATGGATATGGCAATAATCATAGCCAGAGCCATACAACAACAACTGAAGCCCTTAGGATTAAACGTAATCCAATCCAACGGCACGGCTGCCGGCCAGGTCATTTTTCATTACCATATGCACCTTGTACCAAGATACGAGGCAGATCCGGTCAGGCTCCGCTTTGGACATGCAGGGACGGTCACTCCTACGGCAGAATTGGAAAAAATCAGCGCTCAAATCAAAATGGGAATTACTCAATAAAAAACAGGAAATTCGGAAGTATATATAGCTGACAATACAAATAAAATTTTAATGCAGTATCTAAATCAATGGCTTATGTTATAATTGAATCAAGATGAAAATCAAGACCATTACCACCAACAAACGGGCATTTCATGATTATTTCATTGGAGAAAGCCTGGAAGCCGGGATTGCCCTGACAGGCACGGAAATAAAGTCAGTGCGAGCCGGGGCAGTCAACATGAGCGATGCTTATATAAAACCGGACAGCAGGGGGGAGTTATGGGTGGAAAACATGCATATTGCCCGCTATGCCCCCGGCAGCTATATGAGCCACGATCCTTTGCGGCGTCGTAAACTATTATTACATAAAAAAGAAATCAGGAATTTGACCCAGAAGATAGCCCAGAAGGGCTTCACCCTGGTTCCGACCAAACTTTATCTGAAAGACAGCCATGCCAAACTGGAAGTATCACTGGCAAAAGGTAAGAAGCTCTATAATAAAAAGGAAGACATAGCCAGACGGGATACTGAAAGAGAACTGGAGCGCTCTTACAGCCATCAACGGTTCTGATGTATATTTTACATTACTGAGTAATAACCATTATTTAGTTCTTTAAAAGTCTTGGCCGCAGGTGAAGAAAGCCGTATATATTAAGACCCGTGGTTCATATATAAACTAAGCTAATCTATGGTGAGTATTTTCAGCAATTTAGTGCAGTAACTATGCGCCAGTTTAAAACTTTCTGAAAGTGGGTTCAAGAAGGCTTGATTATTTTTTTTACAGTGCGCCAGATTATGCTAAAATAAGAATATAAGCGGGGACGCGTGGCTTCGACAGGAGAGGTGAGCTACGGAATTGCAGGCTGAGCTGTCATCAACTCGTTAAACTGGTGGCAAAAAATAAACGAAGAACCTGAATTAGTTCTTGCTGCCTAACTAAATAGGCAACACATCCAACCTAACCCCACCTCGGCGGGTCAGGATTGGGTGACGCAAAGTCGAGGTGCCATAGCCCGGACTGCCGATAAAGGCTATGAAAGATTTATCGGCTGGTCCGTTTGGACTTGGTCATGAGAGGCCAGCCGGACGAGATCAAAGGATTGACTAAGCTTGTAGTACATTCCGGGCAGCTTCTTTTGGACGGGGAGTTCAACCCTCCCCCGTCTCCACCATAACCAAATCCACGCCTGAGGTTTTTTCCTCTTGTGCGTGTTCTTGTTTATATTCATCTGATGCCTTAGACTCCATACTCACCAAAGAATCAGGGTTAAGGATGAGGGCTTTCGCCTCAGGGTTTCTCTTCAGCGATTCAAACAGCCTGTAAAACGGCGGCTTGGGAAGAATCCCGACCACTTTCTTGGACACGAGGTCGATATACACTCCGTCAAGCATATTCAGAAGAATGCCATGCTTCTCTTTTACTAACCGTCTCCCTTGATCCGCCATCAAAAGATCTAAAAAGGCCTCATTTGGTAATGAATTCGAAGCTAAGATACAATAGAAACGAAGCTAAAGAATGTTCACCAAAGAGGTGAAAAATATATAAGCAAGGGGTGCTTCCTTTTCGATATGAGTGTGAACCGACTGAATCCGGAATGACCGCTCTGGCCGGTTTGCCCGCCTATTTGGAACTGGCCATTGTGTGTGGACTACCAGGCTCTATAGAACATCACCTGGGAGGCGGAAATCGCCCCGGACGCTAGCCACCCTGGAAATGGATGCTAGCATCGTGGAAACTAACAAACAGGACGCCCTGTTTAGTTATAAAGGCAGCCAGTCTTTTCAGCCACTCTCGGTGCGTTGGGCGGAAATGGATATGGTGGCCCGTTCAGAGTTTCGAGATGGGAATGTGCCAGCCGCATATCAAAATTTGCGTTTACTCCAGGAGACCCTGGAAGTCTTACCTAAAGCGGATCTTCCAGAAAAAATTGAAAACGGATATAGGCTCAAGGACCCCCATCCCCT